>DATBAI010000073.1:0-35933 GCA_036271595.1 Usitatibacter sp. | reverse complement strand
AGGCCAGCACCATCCGATTCACATCGAGCCCTTCGGCGTACGGCACGCCGATCATGCGTCCCTGCATGTGGGCGAACTCGCGGTACATCTCGGTATCGAGGCCGCGGCCGCCGAATTGGCTCGCATGCGCGCTGATCGCGTGCATCTTGGCGTCGATCGTTTCGCTCACGTCCACGTAGGCGCGCGGATGGAATTGCACCGGCACCGGACGGCAGTTGGTCGGATGATAGGAGAAGAAGTCGAAGTAGCGCAGGCGCTGCGTCGGCAGGCACGCGTTGTAGATCAGCAGGTGGTCGTTGTGGAAGTCCGCGTTGCTGTGCGTGAGCACCGCCGCCGGCTCCTCCTCGCGGATCGCGGCGTCCAGCATGCCCACCAGATCGCACGTCTTCACGTCCTCCAGGCGCTGCGGGCCGCCATCCAGCAGCAGCTTGAGCTCGCAGCCCAGGATCTCGGCGCCACGCTTGGCCTCGGCCATGCGCACGTCGAAGTCTTTCGGGCAGGACGCGATCACCATCACCACGCGAGCGCCCTCCTTCGTGAGCTTCGCGAGCGTGCCGCCGATGCCGATCTCGAGATCGTCCGGGTGCGCGCCGATCGCGAGCACCGTGCGCCCGGAATAGCGCGAGGCGAGCGATTGGCTCTGGGGTTGAAGCGCCAGGTCGCAATCCCTCTTCATGCCGCGTTCCTTTCACCCGTGGGCGGCGCCCAGGCGGGGATCTTGTAGAGGTACATCGTGAAATCGTTGGGCAGGTACGAGTGGTCGATGCGCGCGGCCGGCGTGAGGTCGAGCGCCGCTTCGAGCGCGCGGCAGGGATCCACGTAGATGCGTCCTTCCACCGGCAGCGGTGAGCGGGTCGACAGGAAATTCATCGCGGCGCCCACCCGGGCGTGGTTGAAGAGATGCTCGACCGTCGGGCGAATACGATCGCGCCCGCCCAGTGCGTCCAATCCGAAGAGCCCGCTCGCCACGACGTAGTCGTAGTGTTCGTCGAACTCGAATTCGAGCGCGTCGCCCGCGAGGAAGCGCCCCTGCGCGGGGTCGAAGCGCTCGTTGCAGCGCTCGATCATCGGCTCGCAGATGTCTAGGCCCGTATAGACCGGCTCGATGGCGCGCTCGAGCAGGAACGCGAGGAAGTCGCCGAAGCCGCAACCCACGTCGAGCACGCGGCTGCCGTCGAAATCGCCGAGCGCGAGCAGTGCCTCGAAGCGCTTTTCCTGCGAGGAACGGTTACCGAAGCCAAGCCCGCGATGGTCGTAGCCATAACGCCGGACCTTGTCCGCGTACCAGTGCGCGGCGTCCTCAGGCTGCAAGGAGCTCACGGGCGGTAACGTCCGGCCTGCGCGCGATCTCGGCACTCGCCGGACCGCAATTGAAGAGGAGATCGAGCACCGACAGGCCCTTAATGAACGGCGCCGTGCCCGGCTGCGGATACGTGGGGTGCGCGAACTGCTGCCACTCCACGCCCATGTTCGCGGCGGCGAACGCATCCTTGTCGAGGTACTCGCGCGAGCCGCCCATCCCGCCAAGGAACGCCCTCGCTCCGGTGCGTTGGCAGATGTCCAGCAGCAGCCCCGACTTCTGGCCGTCGCAGGCGAGCGTGGAGCTCCTCACGAGCGGCGTGTCGATCTCGAGCGCCTCGCGCACGAATTCCAGCGTGGCGATGTTCAGGTCCACGAGCTTGTCCCAGCGCGCGGACAGGATTTCCTGGAGCTTCGGCGCGTAGAGCGCGAAGTGCGGCGCCCTCCGGTACGCGTAGCGCAGCGTCTGGAAGTGGTTGGGGCCCCACCAGCGCGTGCCCGAGAGGTCCTCGGGATTGTCCACGGCCTTGTCGACGATCTTTTCCTTCTGCGAGACCTGCACCACGGGCACGGTGAGCCACTTGGTGTCGTCCTCGAGCCGGATCATGCAGCGGTTCTGGTAGTTGCGCCGCTCGAACTGGACATGGTCGAGGAGCACGAAGAGATCGGCCCGGATCATCCGGTCGAAATACCCCAGCCAGGGCATGAAGTTCGGCTGATGAATGGCGGCTAGCATGCTCGAAAGGCTAGTGCGCCAATCTTTCCAACCCGGCATCCGCCCGATGGTCCGGACGGACCATGCCGTGGCTCACCGGCACCATCGGAAGTTATTTCTCCCGCACTACATTGGGATCGGCTCCTACGAAAAGCTCGCCTCGATGCCACAACCTGCAACCTCACCGCAACCGACCGCCGTACTCATTGGCGGCGTGAACCTCGTCCGCTGCCTGGGCCTCGCGGGAATCCCGACGGTAGTCGCCACGCCCGATCCCGAGGAACCCGCGCTCGCCTCGCGCTATTGCACCCAAGCGGTGCTGCTGCCGGCCTTCGATCGAGCCGAAGCCGCGGTGACGGCGCTCGAACGCCTGGGCGAGCGGCTCGCACGCGAGAACGGCGCCATGCCCGTCCTCCTGTATGGCAGCGACGACGCGCTCGATTTGATCTATCCGAATCGCGATCGACTCGGCCGCGTGTTCCGGATGCTCCTGAACGATGCGGGCGTGGCCGAAGCCCTCCTCGAGAAGGACCGATTCCAGTCCTTCGCCGAAGCGCGCGGCCTGCCCGTGCCCCGCTCGCTCCCATGGGACGAGCTTGCCGCATTCGAAGGCTCCGTGGTCGTGAAGCCTTCCGCCAAGGCCGACTGGCACGCGTCGTCCCTCAAGAAAAGCATTTTCGGCTACGCGAAGGCGCTCGTGTTCGAGACCGGCGCCGAGGCCGCCGCGCACAAGGGCGTCACGTTGCACCGCGATGAGCTCACCTGCCAGGAGTATGTGCCCGGCGACGACACGTGCATCTGGTCCTACCACGCCGTGGCGGACGAAACGGGAGCGGTCCTCGACTCGTTCATCGGCCGCAAGATCCGAACGCATCCGCCGCGCGCGGGCGAAAGCGCATTCATCGAGATGGCCCATGACGACGAGCTGCGTGAGCTGGGAGCCCGAATCGCCGCGCAGGTGCCGCTGAAGGGCGTCTTCAAGATGGACTTCAAGCGCGACGCGCGCACCGGGCGCTGGTACCTGCTCGAGGTGAATGCACGCTGCAACCTGTGGCACTACCTCGGCACCGCCAATGGGATCAACCTTCCCGGAGTCGCATGCCAGTACCTTGCGAACGGCGCGAGACCCTCGGCGCCTTCGCGCTATCGCGCCGCCTGGCGCTGGCTGTCGCTCGAGCTCGACGCGCGCGCGTTCCTCCAGATGCGGCGCGAGGGCACGCTCGGAGCCTTCGGTTGGCTCTCCTCGATCGTCTTCTCGCGCAATGTCTACAACGTCTTCGCGTGGCACGACCCGGGGCCATGGCTACGGTTCTGGCGGCTACGCCTCACCCGACGCGTCGCCCGAAGCGGCGAGCGTCTTCTCTCGACGGTCCGGCAATGGCGATCTACGGCATCCTAGGCGACGTCCACGGCAACCGGGAGGCGCTCGTCTCGGCGCTTGCCTACCTCGATGACCAGCGCGTGGACCAGGTGCTGTGCGTCGGCGATATCGTCGGCTACAACGCCGACCCCGACGAGTGCGTCACGATGCTGCGCGAACGCGAAGCCGCCTGCATCGCGGGCAACCACGATCTCATCGGAACGGGACTGCTGGGCTTCGAGCGCTGCTCGAACAAGGCGATGCATTCTCTCAAGCGCACGCGCCGCACCATGACTCGCGAGACGGCCGCATGGCTTCGGTCCCTCCCTTCGCATCGCGTGCTCGAGGAGCGCTTTCTCCTCACCCACGGCGGAGTCCGCGACGTGCAGCAATACATGACTCGCCCGAAGCACTTCCTCGAGAATGCGCGGTACCTTCGGCGCGACTTCCCGGGAATCAGGCTTTGCTTCTATGGCCACACGCACGAGCAGCGCGTCTTCGAGATCGACGCCGAGCGCACATCCGAGCTCGACGCGGGCGCCGACACCCGCCTGGATCCGCACCGGGAATACTTCCTGAACCCGGGCTCCGTCGATGCCTCGCGCAAACGCGCGCGCAAGATGGCCGAGCTCGCGATCTTCGACTCGCAGGAGATGCGCGTCCACTTCGCCGAGGTGCCCTACGACGAGCGCGCGACCGAAGCGCGCGCCGAGGCCGGCGGCTATCGCATCGACGGCTGGCGAGATCGCCTCTATGACGTGCAACGCCGCTTCATCGGCCCTCGCCACGTGGAGACCAATGCGCCCTGATCCATTCGGCTCAGGCGCGCGCGAAACGCTGTAGGACTGAAGCGTCTCGTGACAACAGCAACGAAGCAGACCCGCATTTTCGGGCCCCGCCCGGTCCAACCTCCAATCGATATGAGGATTGGACACAACATGAAAAACAGGACCGAACTGGCGGCGGCGGACCTCTATGTCCTGCTGCAGCGCGAGCTACGAAGGCGACAGGCGAACTGCACCGACTGTTTCATGCAGCTTCCCTTCCGGGTGGATCGCAACGACCCCGATGCGCCCAACTGGGAGGTCGTGATGCCGCCACCCTGCAATCACGGCTGCGCCGGCTTGATCGATGAGCTCGTATTCGAGTTCGGGCAGCTCTACGACCTCAGGGGCGACACAGAGCGGGCGCACTGACGGGCGGGAATTGGCGGAGAGGGAGGGATTCGAACCCCCGGTACGTTTCCGTACAACAGATTTCGAGTCTGCCGCAATCGACCACTCTGCCACCTCTCCGGGTCGAAGCCGGCAATTATAGCGGCTTTGGCCGCCTCGACCGGCAGGCCCGGCGTGGGACAACGCTGACAAGGCGTCGGGCACGATTCGGACAGACTTGCCTCCGGGGCTAAGAGATGCTGTCCGGGCCGTATCAGCATTGGAATTTGCAGATGTCACTCTCCGAAACGAGTCCCGCCAGCGGCCGAAAGCTTCGATCGATCGGCTGGCAGGGACAGTTGGACCAGGCCGATCGCCCCGAGGCCGTCCTGGTCGTGGCTCGCGATTACCTCGCCCAGGTGAGCCCCGAAGAGATCGTCCAGCTCCCTGTAGACTGCCGCCCCGCGCGCCTGGTGGATGCCGAGGATGTGGCGACCTACGCCTTCGAGCTTGGGCGCCGGCAAAGCTCGCCGGATGCATCCGACGTGCTGCACAAGCTCGCCGCCTTCTTCGCCGACGCCTCCAAGCGGCTCTCCCAGCTGCTCACGGATCCCGACCAGTAATCGAGGCGCCAGCTCGGCGTTCCTCGGGCGGCTTTACGTTGCGGAAGGTCGCGAGCAACATGAGGTCATACGCGATCTTCACGCATCCCGCCGCCGCGAGCGGCCAACCGAACGGTGAAACCGTGAGCAGCCAGCCGGCGAGGAGCGGACTCGCAGCCGAGGCGAGGCTTCGCGGCACCGAGGTCACGCTCGCCGCCGCCGGCCGCTCGTGGGGCAGGACGATCGCCATCACGTAGGAGCTTCGCGTAGGCACGTCCATTTGCGAAAGGGCGCTACGCACGAGGAGGAGCGCCACGACGGTGGCCAGGTCGTCCACGAACGGGATCGCGACCAGGCACACATTCGCCGGGATGTGCGTGAAGACCATCGTGTTCACCAGGCCGAAGCGCCGCGCGACCGGCACCGCGACGAGGAACGAAACTGCGCTCAGCAACCCCGTCGCGAAGAAGATCGTGCCCGCCTCCGCCGGCGTGATCGCGAACTTGCCGTACATCCAGAGCGCCACCATCGACTGCACCACCAGGCCGCCGCCGAAAGCGTCGATGCTGAAGAGCGTGGCAAGGAGATAGACGATGTTGCGCGACGGGCCGAGCGGCACCCTGGGCTTGCCCGAATCGCCCGCTTCGGCGCCCCTCCCCATTCCGCGATAGACGAGCGCGCAAGCCGCACCCAGGGCCCCATAGAAGATGAACATTGCCTGCAGCGCCCCGCGAGCGGAAAGGCCGAACGCGGATTGCGCGAGCTGCGGCACGCCGGCGGCGAACGCGCCCAGCGCGCCCATCAGTGCGCCCGCGAGACTGTAGCGAGCGAACGTCGCCGTGCGGTCATGGTCCGCCACGACATGCGACATGAGCGCATGCTCGAGCGGCAGGAAGACGCTCACGTCGCCGCTCGAAGGGTTCAGCGTGCCCACCACGGCCACCAGCATCAGCGGCCAGAAGTCGGTGAGTGCCGCGAAGCCCGCGCCCGTGGCCGCCATGAGCAGCGCCGCTGCCAGCAGGAGCGTGCGATAGCTGTAGCGGTGGGCGGCGTGACCCACGCCAAGCGCCGCGATGCCCGATCCCAATAGCGTCGCAGTGGCGATCGCACCTACTTCCAACGGTCCGAAGCCCAGCTCCACGAGGTACACGGGAAGGAGAAGGCTCACGAATCCGTCGCCGAATGCGCGCAGTCCTTTCGCGAGGAAGACGCGTCCCACCACCGGGAGCGTCATGGCCCGAAGCGAAAGTCGTCGAAGAGCGTCACGCTGTCGGCCTTGGTCCAAACGCCGACCGCACCTGGGCCCGCGATGTGCGCGTCGTCGAGCTCGATGTATCCCTTGCCGTCCAGGATCACGCGGATGCGCGTACCGCGGAACTCCGTGCGCAGCGTGTGCCACTTGTTGCCCGCCACGGGCGCGTCCACATACTTGATGGTGCGCCGCGAGCCGAGCGTGGTGTGGTAGAGCGAGACGTTGTTCTCGAGCGCGTTGGCGCGCGCGACGTAATAGTTGTCGCCGTCCTTCCAGCGCCACACGATGCCGCCGGCCTGATCCTCGCTGCCCGCCACCGGCTTGAAGTGAACCTCGACGAAACCGTCGGCGAGCGCCACTTCGGGCCGCACGCACCACGGAAAATCGCCGCGCCCCGATTGCTTAAGAACGTTGGGCGCGCTGGGCGCCGTGGGGTCCGCTTCCACGCTCCAGTGCGAAGCGCCGCGCCCGGTCACGCCCGCGTGCCAACCCGCCGGCAACGAGCCCACCGCATCCGAATCGAAATTGAAGTCCATGAATCCCTCCGTCCGTAGTCGAGAGTCGCAGGATTGGACGAGGGCGTCTTGGTGGGTGTGATCCCGGGGGTCCTGTCCCCCGAAGCCACACTACTCCCAATCGGCGTAGGCTTCCAGCCTTCGCCATCCGGAAGCTTCCATGAAACCCAACCCGATCGGCTGGTTCGAGATCTACGTGCAGGACATGGCGCGCGCCCGCAAATTCTACGAGGCGGTACTCGCGACCAAGCTCGACAAGCTACCGAGCCCCGACGTGGAGATGTGGTCCTTCCCGATGCAGCCCGAGGCGCCAGGCACCGGCGGCGCGCTCGTTTACCTGAAGGGCTTTCCCCAGGGAACCGGCAACACGATCGTCTATTTCAACTGCGACGACAGTGCCGTCGAGGAAGCACGCGTGATCCCGGCCGGCGGGAAGATCCACAAGAACAAGTTCTCGATCGGGCCATACGGGTTCATCTCGCTCGTATACGACACCGAGGGCACGATGATCGGGCTTTATTCGCGCAAGTGACCGGCGGGCGCGTGAGATAATTCGCGCCGCAGCGCCCCGGTAGCTCAGTGGATAGAGCAGCCCCCTCCTAAGGGGCAGGTCGCACGTTCGATTCGTGTTCGGGGCGCCACCTCCCTGATGGAGGTCTTTCCGCGCGCCTCAGTTCATCTTGCCGTAGCCGGCGCACCGCGCGAAGTCGCCATCAGCCAGAGGATGGCCAGCGCCGCGACGCAAATGAGCGGCAGCGCGACCTCGTTCAACGTGGCCCATCCCTTGGCGTTCACGAGGATGCCCGAGGAGAGGGCGGAAACCGCCTGCACCGAAAAGATGGCGATCTCGTTCGCTCCCTGGACCTTCGCCCTCTCCGAGGGGCGGTAAGCCTGCGTGAGCAGCGTCGTGCCGCCGATGTACAGGAAGTTCCAGCCCACGCCGAGCAGCACCAGCGCCCACCAGAAATGCATGACGAGCTGCCCCGACAGCGCGACGGCGACGCACGCGAATTGGCAAGCCGCGCCCGCGAGCATCACGCCGAGAACACCGAAGCGCTTGATGAGCGAACCCGTGAAGAAGGATGGCCCGAACATCGCGATCACGTGGGAGCCGATCACCGTCGCCGAAGCCGAATAGGGAAGCCCGCAGAAACCCATCGCGAGCGGCGTCGCGGTCATGAGGAGATTCATGGTGCCGTATCCGAGCGCCGCCGCGCCGGCTGCGACGATGAACACGGGTTGGCGGGCGATCCGCGAAAGCGGGCGCGCGGGCGCGTCCTCATGCGTCTCGGTGATTGCCGGAAGCGCGATCCGCGAGACGATCGCCATCGCGACAAGGCAGAACACGATGAGCGACGCATACGTCGCGATGAACATCGGCTCCATCAGCACGCGGGTGAACTTGCTCACCTCCGGGCCCACGAGCCCGCCCACGAGGCCGCCGGCCAATACGAACGAGATCGCCTTCGGCTTGGACGCCACGGGCGATGCGTCCGCGGCAGCAAACCGGTAGTACTGACCCGAAGCGTTGTAGACCCCGATCAGCAACGTGCCCAGGCACAGGATCGGCAGGCTTTTCGCCGACATGGCAAGGGTCGCCACCGCCGAGCCTGCAAGCCCGAAGCAGCCGCCGGTGAGGAAACCATTGCGGCGGCCCACGCGCCGCATCCAAACCGACATCGGGAACGTCCCCAGCAATGCGCCGAGCACGTACGCGGCCTGCGGCGCCGTGGCGAAGGCCTTGTTGGCCGCGAGCGCGAAACCGGCAAGCGCCCCGACGCTGATGAGGGTCACGTTGTTCGTGAGCAGCAGGGCCTGGCAGCAGGCGAGAAGCGCGACGTTGCCCCGGTACGAAATCGGCTGCGTCATGGGCCTTCCATCACGTGGTGGGCGCCCTTCTCTCCGATCATGATCGCCGCCGCGTTGGTGTTGGTGGACACCATCTCGGGCATCACCGACGCGTCGATCACGCGCAGGCCTTCCACGCCGCGCACACGGAGCGACGGATCGACCACGGAGCGCTCATCGCTTCCCATCCGGCAAGTGCCCGCCGCGTGGAACACGGTGCTTCCTTTTTCACGGGCGAAGTCGAGAAGCGCGGCGTCGGTCTGCCGCTCCGCACCCGGCAGCATCTCGGCCGCCACAAGGTCGCGGAAAGCGGGCTGCGCGTAGATCTCGCGCAGCATCTTCAGCCCCGCGACGATCGTCTTGCGGTCCAGCGGATCGGCGAGGTAGTTCGTTTCGACGCGCGGAGGTGCGAGCGGGTCGGTCGTTTCGATCATCACGCTACCTTTCGAGCGCGGGCGGCATTGCGCGGCCGACGCGGTGAAGCCCGAGTAGCGATGCAGCGGCGTGCCGGGCTTGTCCACCGAAAGGGGCATCACGTTGAAGAGCACGTCCGCGCGAGAGTCGGGTGCATGCCGGGTCTTGCCCAGGCCGCCCACTTGCCCCGCGCCCACCGTGAGCGGCCCGGAGTTGCGCAGCAGCCACTGCAACCCCATGGACGCGAGCGCGAACGGGTTACGCACCTGGTCGTTCAGCGACATGCGCTCCTTCAGCCGCACGATGGTTCGCGCCTGGTAGTGATCCTTCAGGTTCTCGCCGACCTCCGGGGCATCGACGCGCACTGCGATACCGTGGCGCGAAAGCAGCGCCGCGGGACCGATCCCCGAGAGCTGCATCAGTTGCGGCGTTTGAATGGCACCCGCGGCGAGGATCACCTCGCTGTCCGCATGCGCACGCAACGTCGCGCCGCCCTGCAAGTACTCGATGCCGCGCGCTCGGCCTGCCTCGAAAAGGACGCGGGTTGCGTGCGCGCCGGTGGCTACGGTGAGGTTGCGCCGTCGAAGCACCGGCCGAAGGAACGCGACCGACGCGCTCGAGCGCCAGCCTCCGCGAATCGTGAGCTGGTAGGCGCCCGCGCCCCAATCCATCGCGCCGTTGAAGTCGTCGCTCCTCGGCATCCCGGCCTCGACCGCGGCCTCCACCCACGCGCGGCAATACGGGTGGTCGTTACGCAGGTTCGAGACCCCGAGCTCGCCGTGCGAGCCGTGGTACTCGCTCTCGCCGCCCTCGTAGCGTTCGGAGCGCCTGAAGTACGGTAGCACGCTTCGGTAGTCCCAGCCGGACGCGCCGCGCTGCGCCCACTCGTCATAGTCGCCATGCTGGCCGCGTATATAGAGCAGCCCGTTGATGGAGCTCGAGCCCCCAAGGATGCGCCCGCGCGGCCAAGGAACGTTGCGTCCCGCGGTGCCTTCGCAAGGTTCGGTATCGAAGACGCGTGAAAAGCGGGGATCGTAGATCGTGCGGAAATAGCCCACGGGAAGCCGCAGCCAGAAGTTGCGATCCTCCCCGCCCGCCTCCAGCAGCAGTACGCGCACCGCTGCATTCGCAGTGAGCCGGTTGGCGAGCACGCAACCCGCCGAACCGGCTCCGACGATGACGTAGTCGTACCCCTGCGTCGTGCCCGCCACCGACAGCACCCGCCCCTAGGCCTTGATGGTCTCCAGGTAGAGCTTGGGATCGAAGTACTGCGAGGCCGGCACCGGGTTCTGGATGTTTGCGAAGCGCACGAAGAAATCGGTCACCTGCTGCAGCCACTTCGTGACCGTGCCGTCGGCGTACATCGTGTGCCACTGTGCCGAGGTGAACATCTTCTGCGCGTGGAACTGCTCCTTCAGGTCCGTGATCGGCACCTGCTGGTAGTGCTGCTTCTGGAGCTGGTCCAGGGCCGCGTCGGAGTTGGCGATGAAGTAGTCGTTCGCCGAGGCCCAGCCGCGAACGATGTTCTCCAGCACGGCCTTGTTCTTCTGCTCGTACTCGGCCGTCGTGACCCATCCGCCCACGATCGCGGCCTTCGGATAGAACGCCGAAGCGTCGACCAGCATCCTGGCGCCGGGCACCTTTTCACGCACCGCGATGTTGAACGGCACCCACAGCGCCACCGCGGGCACGGCGCCCGAGATGAAGGACGTCACGGCATTGGCCATCCCCTGGTTCACGACCTCGACATCCTTGGGATCGACGCCATTGGCCCGCAGCGCCGTGTCCAGGAAGACGTGCGCCGTGGTTCCCGCCGTGGTGGAGATCTTCTTGCCCTTCAGGTCCGCGAACGACTTGATGCCCGCCTCGGGGCGCACCCAGAGCTGCGCGGTTGCGAACTCCACGTCGTTGATGAGGAATACCTTGCCCTGCCCGCGCGCCGGGAAGTTCGACATCACCGCGCCCGTCGCGAGCATGTCGACGCTCCCGCCCAGCATCGCCTGGAAGAGCTCGAGGCCCGTCGTGAACTGGCGCAGCTCGAACTCGACGCCGTGCTTCGCGAAATCGCCGCGGTCCATGCCGAGCCAGATCTGCCCGTCCACCGCGAGGGTATGCAGGTAACCGAGCTTCACCTTGGTGCGCGATTGGGCGAGCGCCGGTGCGCCCAGTGCGGCGAGGCCCAGGGCCGCCGCGCCCGTCGTGGCGCCGCGAAGGAACTTCCTGCGGTTCATGGTCATTGCGTGTCTCCTCCTCGTTGTGTCAGCTCAAGCTACGGGCGGCCTGCCTCTGCTGGGCCGCGTATTCCTGCATCACCAGGTTGCGGACATGCGAGCGCAGCTCGCCGAATTCGGGACTCTCGTGCAAACCCGCATCGCGTGGGTAGGGAAATGGCACCTCGACGATCTCGCGGATCTTCGCCGGGCGGGCGGTGGCCACGACGATCTTCGAGGAGAGGTAGATCGCCTCCTCGACCGAGTGCGTGATCAGCATCACGGTCTTCCCCTCGGCGGCGAGCACCTCGAGCAGGAGGTCCTGCATGTTGCCACGGGTCTGCGCGTCGAGCGCGCCGAAGGGCTCGTCCATGAGCAGGAACTCGGGCGCCACCGCGTAGGCTCGCGCGATCGCGAGGCGCTGGCGCATGCCGCCCGAAAGCGTCTTGGGATAGGCCCGTGCGAAATCCGATAGCCCCATGAGGCGCATGTAGCGCCGGCACACTTCGCGGCGCTCGGCCTCGGGCTTGCGGTTCGCTGCGAGCGTAAGGCCGAACTCGATGTTCTTCTCCACCGTGAGCCAGGGGAATACGCCGTACTCCTGGAAGATCACGCCGCGCTCGGGGCCCGGGCCGGCGATGGGCTTGCCGTCGAGGGTGACGCTTCCCTTCGCGGGCTGGAGGAACCCCGCCACCATGCTCATCATCGTGGTCTTGCCGCATCCCGAAGGGCCGATGACCGAGACGAACTCGCCGTTGCGGATGTCGAAGCTCACGTCGTCCACGACGGTGAGGGGGCCGCCGGCGGTGGGAAACTCCACGCTCACGTGGTCGAAGCGGATGCGCACCGGCTGCACGGTGCTCACGCGATGCGCTCCTGCCACGAGACGAGGCGCCGCGCCGCCGCGCGAAGCGCCAGATCCATCGCGAGCGCGATCAACCCGATGCAGATGATGCCCACGTAGATGATGTCGATCTGGAAGAAGTTGGAGGCATTCTGGATCAACGCCCCCAGGCCCTGCTGCGCCGCGATGAGCTCGGAGGCGACCAGTGTCGCCCATGCAACGCCAAGCGCCACGCGTAGCGCCGTGAGCACGTGCGGTAGCGCGAGCGGGATCACGACGCGCCGGAATATCTCGCTGTCGGTCGCGCCCAGGGTGCGCGCGACGCGCACATAAATGGGGCTGATCTGCGCGATCCCTTCGTACATCACGATCACGCCGGAGAAGAAGGCCGCATAGAAGAGGATCGCGACCTTCGCCAGCTCTCCGATGCCGAAATACACGATCACGAGCGGAATCAACGCAATGGGCGGCAGCGCGCGGAAGAAGTTGATCACCGGGTCGATGAACTGGCGCACGCCCTTGTACCAGCCGAGCACGAAGCCCACCGGCACGGCGAGCAGGATGCCGAGCGTCACGCCGAGGAAGACGCGCTGCGTGGACATCCAGACATCGACCGGAAGGCGCTCGCCCACGAGCTCGCGGAACTTGGCGAGGACCTGGTGGGGCTTGGGGAGGAGCGCCGGATTCACGAGGCCGCTGTAGGCCACCGCATACCAGGCCGCGATGATCACGAGCCAGGGAGCGGACGCGAGCAGCACGGCGCGTAGGAACCGCAACATTCCCGTGGGAAGGCTTGAAGGAGAGGACATCTAAACGTACTATAAGCCATTCTTTTCGTCAATTCGCCATGCACCGCATCTTCGGCGACAGCCCCATTCCCCGCTATGTGCAGGTAGCCGACATCCTGCGCAGCCGCATCTCGCGCGGCCAGTGGCGCTCCGGCGAAAAGCTTCCCTCGCTGGAGGAGCTGGTGCGCGAGTTCGACGTGGCCCGGGTCACGGTGCGCCAGGCGGTGGACGTCCTCGCGCGGGATGGCCTCCTTTCGCCCGAGCGAGGCCGAGGCACCTTCGTGACCGACGCGAGCCCCTCGAAGCGCCGCCTGCATACGGTCACCACGATGGGCGAGCTGGCGCAGCTCTACCGGGATTCGAAGGCGGAGCTGCTGAATCTCGGCGAGGCTTCGGCCGCGCCCGTTCTCGAAGCCGATGAGGGCAAGGCCGCGCCGCGCTACTTCTACATGCGGCGCATGCACGCCCTCGAGGGGGAGCCCTACTGCGTGATCGCGATCTACCTCGACCACCGGATCTTTCGCCGCGCACCGCGGCGCTTCCGCAAGGAGCTGGTGATTCCCCTCTTGATGTCGCTTCCCGGCGTGAAGATCGCCAAGGCGCGCCAGACGCTCACCATCGGAACGGCCGACGTCGACGAGGCCTCGCACCTTCGCGTTCCCGTGAATTCGCCGGTCGCCCGTGTGCGGCGCGTCTTCCGCGCGGCGGATGCCACGGTGATCTATCTCGCGGAGGTCACCTACCGCGGCGACTTCGTGCGTCTCGAGATGGAGATGAAGCCCTGACAGTCACGTTGGCGAAAGTCGAGGCGCACCTCTTCCGATGCCCCATCGAGAAGCCGGTACGGACGTCCTTCGGCGTGATGCGCGAGCGCCCCGCCCTCTTCGTCCGCATCGAGGATTCCGATGGCGCGCAAGGCTGGGGCGAAGTCTGGTGCAACTTTCCCGATTGCGGGGCGGAGCATCGCGCGCGGCTGCTGCAAGGCATTTTCGCGCCCCTCGCGATCGACCTCGGTGGCTTGGATCCCGCGCTGACGAGTCGCAACCTGACGGAGCGCACCGCGGTGCTCGCCATCCAATCGGGCGAGCCGGGCCCGATCCACCAATGCATCGCGGGCATCGACATCGCGCTCTGGGACCTTGCCGCGCGTCGCGCGGGAGTGCCCCTCTGGCGCCACCTCGGAGGTACATCCCCGAGCGTTCGCGCGTACGCGAGCGGCATCAACCCCGAAGCGCCGGGAGAGCTAGCCGCCCAGTGCCGCGCACAGGGCCATCGCGCGTTCAAGCTGAAGGTGGGCTTCGGCGAGACGCGCGACCTCGCGAACCTTCGCGAAATGCGCGCGACCCTCGGCGACGATGCGACCCTCATGGCCGATGCGAACCAGGCATGGGACTTCGCCCAGGCATCTTCGATGGTGGAGCGAATGGAACCCTTTCGGCTTGCATGGCTCGAGGAGCCTCTGCGAGCCGACCGTCCCTGGGAGGAATGGCGCTCGCTCGCGGCAAAGGCGCCGATGCCGCTCGCCGGCGGGGAGAATCTCGTGGGCCTGGATGCGTTCCAGCAGGCGTTCGCCGCCGGCGCGCTTCGCGTGATCCAGCCCGACGTGGCGAAATGGGGCGGTGTTTCCAGATGCCTGGAGGTTGCGCGTGGCGCGCTCTCGGCGGGCTTGCGTTACTGCCCGCACTATCTCGGCGGTGGAATCGGATTGCTCGCCTCGGCGCATTTGCTTGCCGCCGCGGGAGGTGACGGGATGCTCGAGATCGACGCCAACCCGAACGAGCTGCGGACCCTCACCTGCGGAGCGGCCGGAAGCGTTCGCGATGGGTGGGTCACGCTGAACGAGGTACCGGGGCTGGGGGAAGCCCCGGACCTCGCGGCGCTCTCACGCTATCGCGTGGCGCCCTGACCCAACGTGAGTGGGTCAGTCGTGATGCCAACTCTTGCCGTGGCCGTGGCCATGCCCGCGGCCACCGCCCAAATGGAGCGCCTTGGCGTCGGCACGCGCCTGCTGGGCGGCTGTCTTCACCATGGCCTGGTCCGCGGTGACTGCACCCGCGCTATTCGCGACCTGGTCCGCATGCAGCTTCATGAGCGCCGATTGCAGCGCCGCGGCATCGGCCTGCAGCACTGGCGCGGCATCCAGATGCAGCTTGCCGAGGTCCATGCGCAATTGCAGGCGCGCGAGCGCGGCGGCGCTGCGATCGGCCGGCACGTTCGCCGCATTGGCCGAGCGGTCGGCCTTCAGTTGCTGGAAGGCGGCATGCAGCGCCGTGAAATCCTGCTGCACGACCACGAGATCGGCCTGCACGTTGGATGGGAACGCGGTAGCCGCGGTGGGCGCGGTCTGCGCGAGCGCCGGCAGGGCCGCCGCGAGGGTCGAAAAAAGTAACGTACGCTTCATTGCATGTCTCCTTGGCGCGGTTTCAGGGCCGAAATTTGCACGGCGAGAGACATTGTCCCGTGGCCACTCGCAATAAAGTGCCAGCAATTGAATCAAACAGTTTCCGGCAGCGAAGGTCATTCGCGAGACTGTCGGCCAGCTTTCCCGCTAGCCGTTCGCGATGAGCAGAAATGCGGCCAGGAAAAGGAATACACATAGGCTCGCCACTCGCGGCGCCTGGTGATGTAAATCGCATGGCCGCGATCCATCGCGCTCTACGCTAGACTGAAATCGTCATGTCGCCACGCATCCTCGCCGCAATCGCCATCATCGTGGCCATCATGATCGTCGGAATGGTGCTCACGGTGAAGCGTTCAGTGAAGGCGGGCATTGCGCGCGAGGCGGACATCGCGACGCCGGCCAAGCCCGCGACTCGATGAGGGTGCTCGCGCCAGTCCTCACGGGGGCGTGCCTGGCGACGACAGTGCTCGCCCAAACGCTCTGCGTCCCTTGTGAGCGCAATTCCAAGGCCTGTGCCTTGGCGGCCGGCCACGCCCACCCGGTAAAGCGCATGGCGTTCTGGCAATCGCGCTTCGCACTCCCCGTCGAGGAACGCACGGGAGTGGCCCCGCCGGAGCTGGTGCAGTTCCTGGCGCTGGACGTGATCAACCAGGGAATACCCGCCGAGCCGCGTGCGGCTACTGCGCACGCCGGGGTGCTGGCCGAAGTGCGGGCAGTGCTCGCCGAATTGCCGCAATCGGTCAAGCGGCGTTTGTCCGAACGGCTGGCAGGAATCTATCTCGCGGAAGATTTCGGTGGCACGGGCTTTACCGACACGATCGCGGACGATTCGGGCCGAAAGGTCGCCGCGTTCGTGGTGCTCGACCCGAACGTCCTCGAGAAGCGCACCGCCAACGAATGGGGTACGTGGAAGGAAAGCTCTCCTTTCACGCCCGATCCGCGTTACGCGCTGCGCGAGAAGCTCGAGGATGCCGCCCACGACAACCGCCGCCAGGCGATCCAGTACATCCTTCTCCACGAGCTCGGTCACGTGCTTTCGGTCGGCGGGCATTTTCATCCCGACTGGAACTTCACGCCGTCACAGGTCCCGCCAGGGGAAAGCGATCCGTTCTTCGACCTATCGTGGACGCTCGACCGGGCGAAGAACGAGTATGTGAGCAAGTACGCCGAAACGCTGCCGGAAGCGAAACAGGTGCGTTACTACTTTGGCGCGAGGCTTGCGCCCACGGACATGGCTCGCACTTACGAACACCTGGAGCACACGCCCTTCCCTACCCTGTACGCGACGACGCACCCCGGAGACGACTTCGCGGAAGCCTTCGCCAACTACGTCCACGTGGTGATGCTGGGGAAGCCCTTCGAGATCACGATTGTCGAGGACGGGAAAATCGTGAAACGGTATGGGCCCTGCTGGGACGAGCCGCGCTGCGCGGAGAAGCGGAAGATCCTGGAGGAGTTCCTCCGCTAGAAATTCGCGGCCTTGCGTGCTTCCCCGGTCAGCTCGAGGATGTGCAGCCCCGTGTTCGCGCGATCCACGATGTAGATGTAGCCGCGGTCGTCCACTTCGACGTTGTTGGTCTGGATCACCACCTTGCAACGCTCGTCCGTGCCGGAGCCCACGCAGCGCTTGTCGGTCTTCTCGTTCGTCGCCGGGATGTAGTAGCCGATCTCCTTCGGGTGGTACGGGTCGCGGATGTCGAGTGCGCGCACGCCCGCGTTGAAGAAGGCGATGAAGACGACCCGCCTGTAGTAGATGGGCGTCATGTTCTCGTTCGACGAATGCGAGCCGAAACGCCCGCCGCGCGAGCAGAAGTTCCCGCTCGCCTCGGGCACGGTCCAGCTGGCGACGTTGAACGGGCGGGATTCCGCGGTGATATCGGCGATCCACACCATCTGGCGCGCTTCCCGGCACTCGTTCACCAGCGACTCGTCCACGATCACCGCGAAGTCGCGCTTCGAGCCGGCCTTGTCCTTCGCGAACTCGGCCACGTCCACACCGATCACGGGAAATGTCGTGTGCGCCCCGTTGGTGGGCGGCAGCGTGAGACGGCCCACTTCGGGATAGCGCAGGTTGGCGTCGGTGGGCTCCGCGGGGCCGTCCAGGAGTTTCTCCCGGTCCACGATCTGCATCACGCCGTCCTTGTTGGTGCCATAGCCGAAGTAGATGCGGTTACCCTTCGGACCGGTGGAGATCATGCCGTGCAGCTCGATCGGCGCCGGCCCCTGCGTGCCGGGTTGCTGGCCGGGAAGCCCGAAGTCGCGGATGTGCCGCGGGTGCGCGGGGTCCGAGAGGTCATACACCATCGTCATCCGACGCGTGCGCCAGCCTTCCGCCCCGGAAACGAGATAGGCGATTCCGCTATCGCACTCCCACCAGCTCTTGTGCGTGCCGTGCAGGCCCTTCACGATGGTCGTGAGGAGCGCGGGCTTGGCGGGGTCCGTCACGTCCCACACCTCGTGGGCCGCGTTGCCGAAGGGACGCAGGAGGTAGACCTTCGACTTGTCCGCGTGCGGCAGCGTCGCTCCATCGCACACGCGAACCATTTGCGCGCCCCCCGATTCGCCCGACCCGGGCTCGCCGGGAATGTGCGCGAGCGGCTTCGGATGGTGCGGATCGGTCACATCGAGGATCGAGGTGCCGTTATCCTCCACCTGGCCCGAGAGCGGATTCATCGTGCGTCCGCCGTGGTGGCCCACGTACAGGATCCAGCGTTCGCCCTGGCGGTGCACCAACGGCTGGTATGCGCTCCTCGCCTGGAGCGCGTCCGCGCCGACGAGCTCCATGTCGCGCTTCTCCGGAGCGGGAGACGCCTGCGCGCAGCAAAGAGCGGGAAAGAGCGTTGTCAGGGCACAGCAGAGGATTCGCATGGCGCCATCGTAGCAAAACCCCTCCTGCGCGTTCGCACAGGAGGGGCCGCGATTTTGCTGCCGTTCAGAACCGCGCGTTCATCCAGCTCGCCATCAGGTCGAACAGGTTCTTGGTGGCGTTGCTGTACTGCCCGGGCGTGGTCTCGCAGGCCGTGCACTCGGTGCCGCCGTGCGTCGCACCCTCGATCACGTAGAAGTCCTTGTCCGGGCTCACCGCGAGATCGAAGTACTGCTCGGCATCGCGGATGAAGTAGTGCCCTCCCATCGTCGTGACCAGCAACGGAGCGGTGAGCTGCTGGAGGTTGCACGGCGTCGAGTTGTTGCTCGAGCAGAAGTCCACGTCATTGAACGAGTCGTTGGAGCGGATCGCGCGCACGCTGAGGAAGGACTTGAGCGTGAGGAACATCGTCGTGCCGAACCCCTGCTCGTCGCCCGGCGAGAGGCTCACCGGCCTCACGCTCACGACCGGAAAGCGGCTCTCGATCGTGCCGTCGTTCTTGAGGAGCTTCCGCGGCATCAGCGTGCTGTGATGGATGCTGAGGTCGATCTGCGAAAGGCGCGCATTGTCCGCGAGGGGCGCTATGAAGGGCGCATCCTCGCCGGGGGCGAGTTGCGCGAGCCGCTCCAGCGCCACCTTGATGAAGTAGTTCATGCGCGTCGACTGCGCCCGGAAGTACTTGGTCTTGAACGAGTCGGAATACTTCGTCGCCGTGCCGGGCTGCCACCCGTTGCGCGGGTTGAACGGATCGAGCGTCGGGGTGGTGAGCGGCGGCACGGTGAAGACGTTGAGCGCCACGATGTCGTCCAACACGTTCGCGCTGATGCTGCGCACGGCATTGATGCCGTTGCCAGGATGCGCGTCCATCAGGATCACGCCGTCGGCTTTCGGCAGGCCGGCGAGCGTGCTGTCGCACTTCATCAGCTTGTTGGACGTCTGGCAGATCCCCACGCCGTCCTCGGCTACCGCTTCGTAGAACGCCATCGTCGGGCCGCCGCCGCTATGGCCCAGGAGCACGATCTTGGTGATGCCCGGCACCTGGGTCTTCAGGTAGTTCACGCCCTGCTTCACGTCGAGCGCGTTGTTTTCCCAAGGCGCGCAGGCCGCCTCGTTGTTGTCGCACCTCGGGTTCATCCCCAGCACGACGAAGCCGCGCTTGGGCAGCTCCTTGGTCGAGATGTGGTTGAGGTAGTTCGAATCCCGGTGCATCACGATGACGCCTACGTGGGGCGCCGGGAAGAGCGCCGGGTCGGGCCTGTACAGCGCGCCCTTCGCGGCGCCCGAAAACTGGACGTAGATGGGCAACGGCGCGGCGGCGAATGCGGGCGCCGCCAGGGAGCCGGCTAGCGCGAGCGCGGCGACGAATCGGTTCAAGGGCATGGTGTCTCCTCCAGTTGATCGGCGGGTTGCGCGTGGGTCGTTCTGGTCGTTCCACATGAAGGAACGCTGTTCCACTGCACACCTGTCGAGAAACTGAACCAAGCCCGTACGGGCGTCAAATTCTTTTTATGGAGGGCGGCAATCCACTCTCTTTATGCCCCCTCCGGGCGACCTTTCCCGCGACGACCTTGCGGCTGCGGTTGCCGAGGAGGAGCTCGCGGAAATCGCAAGCGACGTCCGAAAGCGGCTTGCGCTTGTCGTAGATGATGAAGGACTGCACTACCATTTCGCGCAGGCTCGGGACCGAGATCTCCTTCAGGTCCCCGTTCGCCAGCTCGCGCTCGATGCTGTCCCTGTTCAGGAGTCCGACTCCGAGGCCGCCCTTGACGGCCGCCTTCACGGCTTCGGACGCTTCGCACTGCGCCGCGATGTTCAGCTTGAAGCCGCGGCGCAGAAGCTCCTTCACGGTGGTGCCGCCGCTCCTTACGACGAGCGGAAGCTGCGCGATGTCCATTACCGCGACGTTGCGCGCATGCAAAGCGCTCGTTGCCGGGACGAACGCGATCATCTCGTGGCGCCTGAACGGCTCCAGGGTCATCTGGTGCGAGTACGAAGGGTGCGTGATGACGGCGATTTCCACCTCGCCGTTCAGGATGCGCCGCTCCATCGTGGCGCTGTCGCTGGTTTCCAGCTGGCAGGTGACCCATGGATGGGTTTGCCGGAATGCCATGAGGCTCTCGGGCAAAACGGTCACCGACAGCGTGTGGTTTCCCCCGACGATGAGCCGTTCCGCCTTGCGCCTGTGCGTGGACTTGAAGCTCTGCTCGACATCCTCGACCTGCGCGAGTATCGGAGCCGTCTTGCGGAGGAACGCCTCGCCCTCGCGGGTCAACTGGACGCCGAGATTCGAGCTCACGTAGAAGCTCGTCTCGAATTCTTCCTCGAGGAGCTTCAACTGGTGCGATGCCGCGGGCTGGCTCATGCTGAGCTCCTCCGCGGCCTTGGTGATGCTGCAATGCCTGGCGACGGCGGCGAGGATCCTCAGCTGGTGCAACGTCATGTTGGAAGGGTACTCCAGGAAGACTCAGCGAACCGCCCTGGCGTAGTACGTCTCGTCGAGGTATTTGTCCGGCTGTCCCAGCGGCACGCCGGGCTTTCCGAATTCGCGGCGCAGCGCGAGCACCGTACCGATGGCCTCGGGATCGAGCTTCGCCCTTTTCTGGAAGCCCTCCGAGCCGCCGAGCATCACATTCCATGCACGCTGGGCGATTTCCTCGCTGGCTCCGGGGACATTCTTCCGGTAGATGGCGACCGCCTCCATGCGATTCCCGGGGTCGCCCAGCCATGCGAGCGCGCGAACGTAGGCGCGGATGAATCCCACGAGCGCATCGGCGTTCTCGCGCGCCCAGGAGCGGCGCGCGACGCCCACCAGCGCCTGGTACGGCCCCACCACATCGGAGGCGTTCACGAGGCGGTTGAAGCCGCGCGACTCGGGGAGGATCTCGAGGGGCGAAGTGAGGATCGTCGCCGCGGTCTTGCCTTCCATCAGCACAACGGCGCGTTTCCCCGTGGAACCGACCTCCTCCAGCGTGTAGTCGCCCTCCCGCAACCCACCGTGCTGGAGGAGCTTTCGCAGTACGAACGCGTAGCCCGTCGAGACGGCGTCCACCGCGAGCGACCTGCCCTTCAGCTCCGCGATCGAGTGGATGTCGGGTTGCGCATCGAGGCGAACCGCGCCGATCTGGCCGCCCATGAACGCGAAGAAATCCGCCGGTGCTTCAAGCCGCGCCTCGCCCTGGCCTTCATCATAGGCGACGACGTTGTCGATCGTCGTCATGCCCACGTCGAACTTGCCCGCGGCGAGCCCCTCCATCTGCAATACCGAGCCCGGCGTCAGCGTGAGCTTCACCTCGAGACCTTCGCGCGCGAATTCGCCCTTCTCCGTCGCGACCCACAGGGGCCAGTTGAAGCCGCTCGGAAAGACGACGGCGTTCAGCGTGCGAGCCGCGTGCGCTGCGCCGGTGAGGACGGCGAGTGCGACGAGCGCCGCGACGCGAAGCTTCTTCATTGCGCCTTGATTCCCGCGCTCTTCACCACCGCCGCCATGCGCACCACCTCGGCGCGAATGAAGGCATCGCATGCCGCGGGCCCCATGGGCATCGGCTCGGCACCCAGCGCTTCGAGCTTCTGCTTCACCGCGGGGGACGCAAGCGCCTTCAGCGCCTCGGCATTCAGGCGGTCCACCACGGCGTGCGGCGTACCGGACGGCGCGAGGAGCGCGACCCAAAAGACATATTCCGAATGGGGATAGCCCGCTTCGACGGTGGTCGGCACGTCGGGCAGCAGGGGCGAACGCGTGCCGGTTCCCACGGCGAGCGCCTGCAGGCGGCCGGTCTTCACGAGCTGGAGCGCCGAGGCGAGCGGCGCGAAGAAGAAGTCGATGCGCCCCGCCGCGGTCTCCGTCATCGCCTCGGGCGTGCCCTTGTACGGGACGTGCACCGCGTCGAACTTCGCCGCCTGGCGGAAGATCTCCGCGTTCATGTGGGTCGCGCTCCCCACGCCGGCGGACCCATAGTTCAGCGCGCCCGGATTCGCCTGGGCTTTGTCCACCAGGTCCTTCACCGTCTTCCAGCCGCGCTGCGGCGGAACCACGAGCACGTTGGGCAGGCTCGCGAGCGTGGTCACGCAGGCGAAGTCCTTCACGGTGTCGAAGGGCAGGTCCGTATAGATTGCAGGGTTCGCCGCATGCCCCGCCGAGTGCACGAGGAGCGTATAGCCGTCCGGGGCACTCTTCGCGACCATGCCCGCACCCAGGGTTCCGCCCGCACCCGGGCGGTTCTCGACGACAATCGGCCGGCCAAGCGCTTTGGACATCGCCTCGCCCAGCGTGCGCGCGATGATGTCGGTGCCGCTCCCGGCGGTGAACGGCACGACGAAGCGGATCGGTCTCTCGGGATAGCCCTGTGCGTGTACGCACGTTGCGGCGGCGATGGCGAGCGCGGCGAGGAATCGTTTCATGGCATCTCCAGTGAGCGCGAATGCGGTACGAAGGCGAGCCGTTCCGGGCTTCCGGCGAGCGCTTTGCGGTACGCTTGGTCGCCCTGCTCGAGGGCGAACATCGACGCGGGCGCGATCGCGAAGGGCTTGAGCGTCCCGTCCTCGAAGCCCGGCGTGAGCGCCTCGAAGATCGGCGCGCACTCCACGGCGCCGAGCGCGATGGAATCGACGCCGACATAGGTATGCATGCCGCGATAGAACGCGAAGATGTCGAACGGAACGCTTCGCTCCAGCGTCGAGATGAAGATTTGCGTGCCGCGCTTGGCCATGCTCGCGTTGGCCTCGGCAAACCAGGGACTTCCCACGGTGTTGAAGACGATCGCGGCGCCCTTCCCGCCCGTCTCGCCGCGGATCACTTCGGAAGGCTTCCCGGCGGACGCATCGAGGTAGCGCACGGGCCCGGCCGCGAAGCCGCGCGCCGCGTCGCCGCGCCGATCGACCGCGAAGACCGTCGCGCCATTGCGCGCGGCCAGCTGGATCGCCGCCTGCCCCACCTTGCCGCTGGCGCCGAATATCGCGACCACGTCGCCGCGCGCGGGAAAGGCGCTGCGTCGAAAGCCCTCGTACGCGGTCACGAAGGGCACGCCGACCGTGCCGGCCTCCAGCATCGAAAGCGTGCGCGGCTTGGCGCGGATCGCGGCGGCGGGAAGCCTCAAGCGCTCCGCATGCGAGCCGTTGCGCGAGATGCCGAGGTCGCCGCCCGAGCCCCACGCCTCGATGCCCATCAGTTCCGGCGGCCCCTCGATCACCACGCCTGCGTAGTCCCGCCCCGGCGTCCGAGGAAATACGGCCGAGGGCATGATGCCCAGCATCGCCTTCGCGTCGCTCGGATTGATGCCCGCGGCGCGGATCTCGATCGTCACGTCGCCCTCGCTCGGCCGGTTGGAGCCGAACTCGACCAGCTCGGCGTGCAGCGAGTCGGCGCTCTCCGCCTTGCGGGCGACGTTGAGCGCCTTCGCCATCAGGCGCCCGCGAGGCCCAGCATCGCGCGCGCTTCCCGGGGAGTCGCGACGGCTCCGCCGAGGTCCTCGAGGATGCGCCGCGCCTTCGTCACGAGCTCGGCGTTGCTTTTCGCGAGCACGCCCTTCGAAAGATAGATGTTGTCCTCGAGCCCCACGCGCACGTTGCCGCCCAGGAGCCAGGTCTGCGCGAGCATCGGATATTCGGCGCGGCCGATGCCGAAGGCGCTCCAGAGGGCGCCGGGCGGCAGGAGGCTCTTCGCATAGAAAACCGTCTCGGGAAGGCTCGCGAAGCCGTACTTCACCCCCATCACGATGGTGAAGAGCCCGGGCGCCCTGATCGTGCCGTCGGCGATGAGGTCGCGCGCGAGGTTCATGTCGCCGCTGTCGAAGACCTCGAGCTCGGGAAGCACGCCGGCATCCTGCATGGCCTTGGCCATCTTGCGAACGTTGGCCGGTGTGTTGATGACGACGTCGGGCCCGGAGTTCATCGTGTTCAGGTCGAGCGAGCAGACGTCGGGCTTCAACTCGACCACATGCTTCAGGCGCTCGAGGGGCGGAAGCAGCGTCGTGCCGGGCGCGTACTGCTTCGGATCGTCGGCGTTGGGCACGAAGCGCCCGCCCGGCCCCGTCGTCATGTTGATGATGAGCGCGCTGTCGCGCTTGCGGATGCGCTCCATCACGTCGCGATAGTGGCTCACATCCATCGAGGGCTTGCCGGTCTTCGGGTCGCGCACGTGGATGTGGACGGCGGCAGCGCCCTCGCCCGCGGCCGCGAGGCACTCGTTCGCGATGTGCTCGGTGGTGATCGGAAGATGCGGCGTCTGGTCGGGCCGCGTGATGTTGCCGGTGACGGCGCAGGTGATGAAGGTCTTGGCGGTCATGTGTTCCTAGAGAGTCCTTCCGCCGTCCACCACGAGCACCTGGCCCGTGGAGAAGCGAAGCGTCGTCGCGCAGGCCTCGATGGCCGCCGCGACGTCGTCCGGCGTGGCGATGCGCTTGAGCGGCGTCGCCGCCGCGGCCTTGTCGTTGAATTCCGCGCCGCGTCCCGGCACGAACGTGGACGCGTCCACGGCACTCGGTGAAACGGTGAGCACTCGGACCTTCGGCGCGAAGGCGCGCGCGAGCGCCTTGCCCATCACATCGACGCCCGCCTTGGACGCGGAGTATGCGAGGTTGCTTCCCGCGCCCGTGAATGCGGCGACGGAAGAGACGTTCACGATCAAGCCGTCGCCGCTTGCTTCCAGCAGGGCGCGGAAGGCACGAATGGTCGCGAATACGCCTCGCCAGTTGGACGCGAAGATGGCGTCGATCAGCGCGTCGTCGAGCGCTTCGAGGTCGTTCACCGGGACGGGCTTGGTGAACCCCGCCGTATTCACGAGGATGTGGACCGCATCCAGCGTCGACCTCACCTGCGCCGCCGCCGCGACGAGGCTCGCCGAATCGGTGATCGACGCCGTCACGGAGAAATGGCCGCTGCCGGGAAGCGTGCCGAGAAACGCCGAGGCTTCATCGTCGCCGTGACGATGGAGAATCACCACCCGGGCGCCGAGCGCCGCCAAACGGGAGCACGTAGCCCGGCCGATGGCGCCCAGGCCGCCGGCGATCACGGCGGCGCGGCCATCGAGCCTCGCGGCCGGCGCGAAGGGGATGCCGCTCACGGAATGGGCGGCCGCGGGATGCGGCGCGTGCCCGGCTGCATCACGAAGCCGTAGTCGAGCTTCCAGGTGCCGTCCGTGGCGCGCTCGAAGTGCCCCGAGAGACCCGGAGTCACGCCGAAGACCACGTCGGACTCGATCATCTCGTCGTCGTCGGCGAAGACCTGCGTGACGAGGGTCTTGTAGCCGTCCTTGCTGAACATGAAATGCAGGTGCGCCGGACGGTAAGGATGGCGGCCCTGCGCGCGCACGAGCTCGCCGCAAGGCCCGTCCATGGGAATCGGATAGCCCTTGGGGCGGACGCTGCGGAAATGGAACCGGCCGTCGGCGTCGGTCTCGAAGCGGCCGCGAAGGTTGTGGTCGGGCTGCGCCTCATCCTGGTTCTCGTAGAGGCCGATGGGCGAGGCCTGCCACACATCCACGATCGCGCCCGCCAGGGGCTTGCCCGCGAGGTCGATCACGCGGCCCGTCACCTCGAGCGGCTCTCCACCCCGCGAGTCGCGCGCGATCGATTCGCCCGGCTTGCACACCGGCGAGTGGCTGCGCCAGAAGGGGCCCAGGAGCGCCGCATCGGTCTCGCCGCGGCCCTGCTGGTTGTTGAGCAGCACCACGAGCGTGGAGAGGCCGACGAGGTCCGATAGCAGCATCGCCTCGTTCTTGGTGGCGCCCGAGGCCTGGCCGATGCGTAGCAGGAAATCGACGCCCGCTTCCCACTCGGCTTCGGTGAGCTTCACTTCCCGCGCGAACGCATGGAGGTGATCGACGAGCGAGGCCATGATCTCGCGCAGGCGCGGATCGGCGGTGCGCGACATCGCCTCCTGGACGATGGCGGTCACGGAATCGGCGCCCGTCACTACACCGTGGCGGAAAGGCAGTTTCACGAAGGGTGAAAAGCGGAAGCGAGAGCGTACTTTACACTTCCCGAAACCCCGGGAGAAACGCGATGGCGGACGGTTCCACGACAAGCTGGACGGGCGGCACCGAGCACTGGACCACGAAGGGCGACGTGAAGCTCTTCCTCTGGAACCGGAAGCCCGCGCCCGGCGTTCCTGCGCGCGGAACGATTTTTTTCGTGCACGGCTCCTCGATGGCCTCGCAGCCGACGTTCGACCTCTACGTCCCGGGCCGCACCGACTCCTCGGCGATGCAGCACTTCGCCGCGCTGGGCTACGACACGTGGACCATGGACAACGAGGGCTATGGGCGCTCCGACAAGAAGCGGCCGCAGAACAACGACATCTCCAATGGCGCCGACGACCTCGAAGCCGGCACGCGCTACGTGATGGAAAAAACCGGGACGAAGAAGCTCCTCATGTACGGCATCTCGTCCGGCGCGCTCAAGGCGGCGCTCTTCGCCCAGCGCCATCCGGACCGCGTTGCGCGCCTCGCCCTGGACGCTTTCGTGTGGACGGGCGAAGGCAGCCCCACGCTGGAGCAACGCCGCAAGAAGCTTCCCGACTTCCAGAAGGTCCATCGCCGCCCCATCGACCGAGCGTTCGTGCGCAGCATCTTCGAACGCGACCATCCCGGGACCGCGGACGAAGCGACCGTCGAAGCGTTCGCCGACGCCATCCTCGCGCTCGACGATTCCGTGCCGACCGGCACCTACGTCGACATGTGCTCGAAGCTGCCGCTGGTGGACCCCACGCGGCTCCCGGTACCGACGATCGTCATGCGCGGCGAATTCGATGGCATCGCGGGCTTCGACGACCTGGTCGAGTTCTTCAAGCGCCTGCCCAACGCCGACAAGCAGTTCGCCGTGATGGCCGGAATCTCCCACGCGAGCTTCCAGCAGAAGAACTATCGCGTGGTCTATCACATCCTCGAGTCGTTCTTCTCTCAACCCGATCCCGTGTACCGAGCATGAAGAAAATCCTCGCCCTCCTGGCCGTTGCGGCATTCGCGACGGCGGCTTTCGCCCAAACCTATCCCAACCATCCCGTCCGGATCGTGGTTCCCTTCGGGCCGGGCGGCTTCACCGACGTGGTCGCGCGCATCCTGCAGAAGGAGCTGGGCGCCTCCCTCGGGGTGCCCATCGTGATCGAGAACCGGTCCGGCGCCGGGTCGACCATCGGCACGGCCGACGTCGCGAAGGCCAAGCCCGACGGCTACAGCCTCGTGATCGTCTCCACCACGCACGTGATCAGCCCGCACCTCTACCGCGAGATTACCTACGACCCGATCAAGGACTTCGCGCCCGTGACCAAGCTGGGCGAGGGCCCGTACGTCCTCGTCGTGCATCCGAGCCTCGGGGTCAGCAGCGTGGCCGAGCTGATCGCGAAGGCGAAGGCCAATCCCGGCAGGATCGACTTCGCATCGTCGGGCAACGGCAGCAGCCAGCACCTGGTGGGCGCGCTCTTCGCCACGATGGCGGGCGTGAAGCTGAACCACGTGCCCTACAAGGGCAGCACCGGCGCGATGAACGACCTGATCGCCGGCACCGTGAAGCTGAGCTTCGTCGGCATGCCCAATGCGCTGCCGAACATCGCGAGCGGCCGGCTGAAGGCCCTTGCGGTCACCAGCAGCAAGCGCGCGGCCGATTTGCCGAACGTGCCCACGCTCGCCGAGGCGGGCGTGCCCGGCTTCGACGCCACGATCTGGCTCGCACTCCTCGCCCCTGCCGGAACGCCGCGCGACATCGTGATGAAGCTGAACACCGACGTGGCGAAGGCGCTCTCGACGCCCGACGTACGCAAGCTGATGCGCAACGCGGGCGTGGACGTGGCGACCAGCACGCCCGAGGAGCTGGGAGCGCTGCTGCAATCGGAGCTGGACCGCTGGGGAAAGGTCGTGAAGGAGACCGGCGCTACGGTGAACTGACGCTATTGCGGCGTCGTGTTCGGCGGGTGTCGGCGCAGGACGAGATCCTCGTCCTGCGGGTGGGTCTCGATGAAGCGGATGTTCTGCTTCAGCGCGTCCATGTAGGGGTTCGCGCCGTTGAAGTGCTTCGCCACGTACTGGTGGGCGCCCCCCAGGTCTTCGTCGAGGCGGCGCGCGGCGTTGCGGAAGAAGGAAGGCGTCTTGCGGATCAGGTCCTCGGCGGATTCGAACACCACCACCTCGCCTGCCTCCGTCTGCTTGCGCGTGATGCCGCCAGCCACGAACTCCGGATAGAGCCGCTCCTTGCATTTCTCGAGGTAACAGCGATCCGACATCTGGGCGATGATGTCCGCGGAGCCGAGGAGGCTTCCCACGAGGCGGAAGATCGGGTCCGGGACGCGAATGGTGTCCACGGGCTGTTCGTAGCCGGTGAAGTGCAGCACGGCGCCCGCCACGTCGGCGTAGTCCTCCATGCCGATCGTCGGCAGGTACTCGCGCAGGAACTTGCCGCCGCGCGAGACGTGCGTCGTCGTGTACTCCGCGCCGTTCGCATGCCGCGTGTCGTTCATGCGGCGGATGTAGCCCATGTCGTGGAAGAGCGCGCAGATCACGCCCAGCTGGAAGAGCCGCTCGCCCAATGCGGGGCCGGCCCGCGAGCGCTCGTAGCCGTCCAGCAGCCGCGACATGGCGAGCGTCACGTCGAGGATGTGCTGGAGGTCGTGGTACTCGGTGTCGCAGCCGGTATAGCCGGGGAACATGCCGCGATAGAGGCGCACGACGTCGTCGAACGCCTGGTTCAGCATCGGCGCCTGGTTGCGCGCGTACAGCGCCCGGTAGAGGCGAATCACCTCGAGCTTCACGCACACCGGATCGGTCGTGTTGATCCGGTTGGTGACGTCGAAATCGCTACGTCGAAAGTTCATGCGCCAGGCCGCCCGCCTTGCCGTTTTTATGACCGCTCAATTGAAGCATTGGACCGCATTTCGGGACCCTTCGCAACACCGCTCCCGCAGCATCCGGACTAGCCAAAGGCCCCCGGGCGGAGTAAGGTTTTCCAAACCCCCGGAGGACCGTCCGCCCATGGCTACCGTGACGATGGAGAGCGGCGAAGAGATCAAGCGGCGAATCAGCGAGCTGAACCTGGAGCACCGCGATCTCGACAGGGCCATCGAGGCCCTCGAAATGAACCCGCTCCATGACGAGCTGCAGCTGAAGCGCCTGAAGAAGCGCAAGCTCATGCTGAAGGACCAGATCTTCATGCTGCAGCACCAGCTGGTTCCCGATATCTCCGCCTAGCGGCACTTCCACGATAAGCAAAGAAGGCACAGTTCCGAGTCTCGCGACCCGGCCCTGTGCCCAATTATTCGTGGATGAAACGCGCGGAGGGCTAGCTCTGCGCCTTCTGGAATGTGTGGTAGAAGCCGAGCACTTTCGGCACGTAGTGCCGCGTCTCGGCGTACGGCGGAATCTTGTGGCCGCTGCGGATGACCGCATTCTCGCCCGCGTTGTACGCGGCGATCGCGAGGTCCAGGCGCCCCTTGAAGAGGTCGAGCAGGTCGCGCAGGTAGCGCACGCCGCCGTGGATGTTCTCGGTGGGGTCCATCATGTTCTGCACGCCATAGCGGCGCGCGGTGTCGGGCATGAGCTGCATGAGGCCCATCGCGCCGGTGCGTGACACCGCATTCGGGTTGTATGCCGACTCCGCCGAGATCACCGCATGGACCAGCGAGGCTTCAACCCCGTAGGCCTTGCTCGCCGTCTGGATGATGTGGGCGTACTTCTGCATGTCCTCCTGCGAGGGCATGAAGACGCGCGCGGGCGCGCCGCCTACGTAAGGGATTCCCGGATTCGCCTCTTCCCGGCGGATCAGCCGGTAGCGGGAATCGAGGCCCTTGATGTTCGTGAAATGGACGACGCCGTGCTCGTCCTTGTACGAATAGATGTCGGCAAAAGCGGGGGCGGCGGCGCCCACGGCGAATGCCGCGGCGGCCAAGACGAAAAAGCGATTCAAGTGCTTCATGTCCGACACCCCGATCTCTTCAATTCCGACAGAGGTGTGGATATTACCCTACGACACCGTCGAATCCAAATGACACCAGTAATGGGTTGTCCTACAGAACAAGGACTTAGCAGCGCAAATTGAGGCAAATTTCAGGATTCCCCTAGTGCCGTCCGGACTATTCCGGGCTCTTGCCCGGGGAACAGTAGGTCTTGATGTTGTCCTGGACCTGCTTCCTGGCGGCCTCGGTCCTGGCGGCGTCCAGGTTCACGAGTTGTCCCTTGTCGTCCCTGTAGGCCGCGGTGCCCCTTTCCAGGACTCGCAGCTGGTCCTTCTCGAACATGCAGCGCTTTGTGCGGGCCTCCGGGGTGCCGGTGTCCGGACCCTTTACCACGCCAGCCGGAACGGGCGCCGCGTCCAGGGCGGTGGCGGGGCCGCCGGTCGGGACGTTCAGCTTCTGGGCGCCAGCAGGCGGCGGCGTCTCCGTGTACTGCGTCTGCCCTTTTTCGTCGACCCACTTGTAGACGTCGGCCTGGGCGCCGACGGCGGCCAGGGCGACCAGCAGTGCGAATGTCCTCATCACGGTCTCCTTGCGATGTGTCGCCGAACCACGACTCGTCATCCCTGGCTGTCGATGAGTTTCCTGGCCCATTTCTCGCCTTCACCGAGCGCTTCGTTCACCCTGCCCTTGGCCTCGGCCAACGCGCGACCCTTCGACACTTCGCCATCGATGATCGCGACACCGATGTACTTTCCGCTCGCGATCTTCGTCGCGGCGATCTTCACTTGCTTTCCCTTGTACTCGAACTCGCGCGTGTTGCTCAAATGCCTCCCCATGTCCGGTGAACGAGCTGCAATGCAAGTCTAGCAGTGAGCGGCTAGGCGAAGGCGCCCGCCGCGCGAGCCGACGACCACGCCCACTGGAAATTGAAGCCACCCAGGTGCCCGGTCACGTCGACGCCCTCGCCGATGAAGTAGAGACCCTTCACGTTGCGCGCTTCCATCGTGTCCGGCGAGAGGCCGCGCGTGTCCACGCCGCCCAGCGTCACCTCGGCTTTGTTGTAGCCGAGGGTTCCCGAGGGTTGCACGCGCCACTCGCCGAGCATTCGCGCGGTGTGCACCACGGCCTCGTCGCTCATTTGCGCCATCGGCACATCGAGCTCTTGAGCCGCGCACCAGCGCTGCGCCACCCGCTTCGGCATGCGCTCGGCGAGAAGGGTCGAGAGCAATGCGCGCGAGCGGCGGTGGCCGGACAGCCATCTGGACGCATCGACGCCCGGAAGCAGGTTGATCCGGATCGGCTCGGCGGCTCGTGCCTGCTGCCAATAGGACGAGATCTGGAGGATCGCGGGGCCCGAGAGGCCGCGATGGGTGAAGAGGAGGTTTTCGCGGAAGCGCCCGCCGGCGCAGCGGACCTCCACGTCGGCGGAGACCCCCGAGAGCTCCGCGAACTGCTCGAGGAAGCGCGGCTCGAAGCTGAGCGGCACGAGGGCGGGCTTCGGCGCCACCACCGCGATGCCGAATTGCTCGGCCACCTTGTATGCGAACGGCGTGGCGCCGATCTTGGGCACCGTAAGCCCACCGCTCGCGATGACGAGCGAGCTTGCCGACACGGGCGAGCGCGGCGTTTCCAGGCGAAACTCACCGCCATCGTGCCGCACGTCGCGGATCTCGCAGGGCTGCCACCATTCCACGCGGCCCTTCGCGCATTCGGCCCGGAGCATGTCGATGATCTCGACGGAGCTGCGGTCGCAGAAGAGCTGGCCCAGCGTCTTCTCGTGCCAGGCGATGCGGTGGCTTTCCACGAGCGCGAGGAAATCCCGCGGCGTGTAGCGCTCGAGCGCCGGGCGGCAGAAGCCGGGATTAGCCGAGAGAAAGTCCGCGTGCGTCGCGTGGAGGTTGGTGAAGTTGCAGCGCCCGCCGCCCGAGATGCGGATCTTCTCGCCGACCTTCGCGTAGTGGTCGATCAGCAGGACGCGGCGGCCCCGCTGGGCCGCCGTGGCCGCGCACATCATCCCGGCCGCGCCGGCGCCGATGATGGCGACGTCGAAGCCGGCTTTCACGTTCGGACCGGCTACTTCGCGCTCTCCGGGGCAGCCGGCAGCTTCGACACGTCGCGGGCATCGTGCTGGATCACGATGGTGGCCTTCATGTTCGCGGCGATCTTCCTGATGCGATCGAGCGACGCGACGGTTTCGGCGCGATCGTAGTTGAAGCTGGGAACGCCGCCCGTCTCGTAGTTCTCGTGGAAGTGCGCGGCGTCGCCCATGAGGATCACGGGCCCCATCTTCGCGAGCTTCACGAGCAGGCTGTGATGGCCTGGCGTATGGCCCGGCGTGTTGAGCATGATCACGGTGCCGTCGCCGAAGATATCCTTGTCCTGCGCGACGGGTTCGACCTTGCCGCCGCCGTCGATCCAGTACTTGAGCGGTGCGGCGAGCGCTTCCGGCGCCTTCGGCCCGGTGAGGACGTCCCAGTCTGCCTTGCCGATGAGCAGCGTCGCTTCCGGAAATCCGCGCGCGCCGCCCGTGTGATCGGGATGGTAGTGGCTGATGCCGACGAACTTCACGTCCGCGGGCTTCACGCCGAGCTTCGCCAGCTGCTCGGGCAGCGTCTGCTTCGGCGCGGTGGGGCCGGCGTCAGGCCCGAAGCCGGTATCCCAGACCATGTACGTGTTGCCGTGCTTCACGAGATAGCAGCTGTAGACGAACTGCAACTTCAGGTCGCCGTACGCGAAGGTATCGGAGAAGCGCTTGTTGACTTCGGTCGGTGCCTGCGGAGTGCCGCATTCGAAGCGCGTGAGCGTGAGCTCGGGCGATTGGGCCAGTGCCGTGACGCTGAAGGCGATGGCGAGCGAGGCGAAAGCGAGCGATTTCAGGATGCGCATGGAGGGAGGGTCCGGTGAGGAGTGGGGATGATAACCAACAAGGCGAAAACAGGCTCGCGGGCAACATCATCCCGGGACATGGAAGCGAACCCATTTGTCATCAGGTGATATGCTGCCGCAAGACTGTTGAAGGGTTCTGCCGGACTCCTCCGCGGCGCACATCGGGCCAACAACCATATGCAGGGGGATTGTTTTGAACCACGAAGCCACCGAGAAAAAAACATTCGCACGCGGTCTCAAGGACTGGGCATCGAGCCTTCTTCCAATCTGCGCGCTCGCCGCTGCGCTCATTGGTTCACAGCCTGCCGCGGCGGTCCCAGTGCTGGTCTTCGACCGCGGCTTGCCGACGGCGAACTTGAACAATGCGGCCGCGGCGAACCGAAGCAATTTCGCGTGGGCCGATATCGAGACACTCCCGCAAACGCCCTGGCTTCCGGGCGACGACTTCACGCTCGCACCCGGGACCTACACGGTGACGACGATCCGCGTGTGGGCGACCAGCGATGTGGGCCTTAGCCTGCGCGGCGGTACCGCGGGCGGACCGATCACCCTGCAATCGACCACGTACACGTCGACGGCGGTGACCTACTCCAACGGCCAGACGTATGAAAAGGCCGGCGGCGGCTTCCTGCCGATGTTCCAGATCGATTTCACCGTCAACATTCCGCTCACCGGCGGCACCACGTATCAATACTTCGTCGACGGGCCCGCGACCCCGATTGCGCCCCCTGGCGACCAGGAAGGCATCTTCGTGCTCGCGTCGAATGCGCCGCTCAGCGGATCCACGCAGCAGAGCCCCGACGGCATCCTCCTCTTTCTCGACAACACGAGCACGGTCACGACGTGGAATGCGGCGACCGGCGCCGGAACGTATTGCCCGGGTTGCGTCGGTGCGGACAAGGTTTCCGACGGCAACGTGCAGGTGTTCGCGTTTGCGGCGCCGGGGGCGGCTTCGGCGTCGCCCGTCCCTGGGCTATCGGGGCCGGGGCTCATCGGCCTCGCCCTGCTGCTCGCGGGCGCCGGGGCATTCGCGTTGCGGCGGCGCGGCGGCTGATCACCGGGAGCGCGAGTTAGACTGGTGAAGAGGGGCATATCCCCTCGACACCGAGACGTGGAATGCGCGAATTCAAGAAGGATCCGGGCGCCATCTCCAGGCTGACGCCCGAGCAGTACCGGGTTACCCAGAAAGGCGCCACCGAGGCCCCTGGAACCGGCGAGTACCTCGACAACGAAGAGCCGGGGATCTACGTCGACGTCGTCTCGGGCGAGCCGCTGTTCGCCTCGAGCGACAAGTTCGAATCGGGATGCGGGTGGCCAAGCTTCGCGAAGCCGCTCGATGCCGGCCACTTGAACGAGCTGCGCGACACCTCGCACGGCATGGTGCGCACCGAGGTGCGCTCGACCAACGCCGACAGCCACCTCGGTCACGTATTCGACGATGGCCCCGAGGAGCTTGGCGGCCTTCGCTATTGCATCAATTCCGCCGCGTTGCGGTTCATTCCGCGCGGGAGCATGGAAGCGCAAGGATATGGCGACTACCTGGCGCTCGTGAAGGACCGGAACGAGTAGCGTCGCGATGCGAACGGTCCTGAGGCATCCGCCGGCCATCCGCATCCTGCATTGGATCAATGTCGTCGCGCTGCTGGTCCTCCTCACGAGCGGCCTGCAGATCTTCAACGCGCACCCCGCGCTCTATTGGGGCCGGCAGTCCTATGGCGGGCACCCGCCGCTCTTCTCGCTGGTGCATGGATTCCCTTCGTGGGCCACGCTTCCCGCATCGCAGTGGCTTTCGATGGGACGGCGCTGGCACCTGTTCTTCGCCTGGGTCCTCGTGGTGAACGGCACCGTCTATCTCGCCTACTCGATCGCGTCGCGGCATTTCCAGCGCGACCTTCGCCCCACGCGAGGCGACCTCGATGCGATTCCACGCTCGATCGTCGATCACCTGCTGCTGCGCCGAGCCCAGGGCGCGGAGGCCTTGCGCTACAACGTGCTGCAGCGCCTCGCCTACCTGGCGGTGATCCTCTTCCTCCTGCCGTTCACGATCCTCATGGGAATGGGACTCTCGCCCGGGCTGGACTCGCTGGTGCCGGGATGGGTGGACCTCTTCGGCGGGCGCCAGTCGGTGAGGACGCTGCACTTCGCCGGGGCCATGGGGCTCGTCGCCTTCACCGCGATCCACGTGATCGAGGTGCTCCTCAACGATCCGGTGAACGAGCTGCGGTCCATGATCACGGGCCGCTTCGGCGTGAAAGATGACGACGCCCCGAGGGAGCCCGGCCATGAATGACGCGCGGCGCGCGCTGTTGAAGGCGTTCGCTGCGCTCGCGGGCGCGGCGGCGGCGGGATGCGATCGCATCTCGCGATCGCCGGAGGTCGCCCGCATCCTCGAGAAGGCCGAGCCGGTGAACCGCGTGCTCCAGCGGATGCTCGGCGGTCGCCGCTCGATGGCGCAGGAATTCACGCTCCAGGATCTCTCGCCCACGTTCCGCAGCAACGGCACCTCGGATCCCGACACCGAGGAGTACGACGCGCTCGCGGCCGACGGATTCGCGCAGTGGCGCCTCACCGTTGGCGGGCTGGTCGCGCAACCGCTCTCGCTCTCGCTTGCCGAGTTGCGGGCGCTGCCTTCGCGTACGCAGATCACGCGGCACGATTGCGTGGAGGGCTGGAGCGCCATCGGGCAATGGACGGGCGTGCCGCTCGCGCGTGTACTGGAGCTTGCGCGCCCCGCTCCCGGCGCCCGCTTCGTGGTCTTCCACTGCGCGGACCTCATGGAAGGTACGGAGGAGAGCCGCTACTACGAAAGCATCGACATGGACGATGCCCTGCATCCGCAGACGCTCCTCGCCTACGAGCTCAATGGGAAGCCGCTCCCAGTACCCAACGGAGCGCCACTGCGTCT
>DATBAI010000072.1:0-18527 GCA_036271595.1 Usitatibacter sp. | reverse complement strand
TTCGACCGGCCGAAGCTGGTCATCGGCATCTTCATGAGCCCCTTCGACGTCCACTACAACCGCGCGCCCATGGCGGGCACGGTGAAGTTCGTCCACCGCTATCCCGCCCGCGGCGAGGGCAACCACTTCATGGGCGAGATGCACGTGCGAAGCCTCCTCGGGCTCGAGCCGCGCTACGCCGGCAGCATGCACATCATCGAGAATGAGCGCGCGGTGACCAAGATCGAGGGAGACTACAAGGGCTCCCCGCTCGCGTGCTACGTGGTCCAGATCGGCGCGCGGACGGTGAACGGCATCGACAGCTTCGTGCCCGCGGGAGGCCGCGTCGAGCGTGGCTCCACATTCGGCATGATTCGCGTGGGTTCCCAGGTTGACCTGGTGATTCCCTGGCGCTATGACTTCTCGGTGCTTGTGAAGGAGGGCGACCGGGTCGTCGCCGGCGAGACACTGCTGGTGCGCTAGAAGACCCCGCCGGTCGAGGCGGCGACGCGGTCGCGCAGCTGCACCAGCCGCGGGCCGATGTCCTGGACGATGCGCTGGCGAGTGATGTCGAAGATCGGCCCGCTGCAATTGAGCGCGAGGATGCGGCCACGGTTGCGCGAGACCATCGGAATGCCGACCGCCCACACGTCCTTGTTCCACTCCCCGACCGACAGGCAGAAGCCGTGCTTCTCGTAGTCGCGCACGGAACGCTCGACGCCGTCGCGGATGTCGTTCCATTCGGGACGCGCGATATCCTTGCGGTACAGCGCGAGGCGCGCCTCGCGGTCGTGCGGGTCGAGCGCGGCGAGGTAGGCGCGTCCCATGGCGGTCCAGCCGTGCGGCACGCGCGAGCCCACCTCCATGCTCATGCGGAACATCTGGCCCGCGCCCTGGCAGATCTCGAGGAACACCATGTGCATGCTCGAGGGATCCGGCGCGCCGAGCGAGACGGTCGCGGAGAGGCCGTCGGCGAGCTCCTGCATGAGCGGCCGCGCGACGTTGCGAACATCGACGGTGCCCAGGTATGCGTTCCCGAGGGCCAGCACGCCCACCGAAAGCGCGTAGCGGCCGGTATTGGGCGAATAGGTGAGGTAGCCCATCTGCGTGAGGGTGAAGGTAAGGCGGCTCACCGTGGCCTTGGGCAACCCCGTACGCGCCGCAATCTCGGAATTGCCCAGCTCGCGGTCCTTCCGCGAGAAGCAGCGCAGGATCTCGAGCCCGCGGGCCAGCGCGGTCACGAACTGCCGGTCTTCCCGGGCTCCTTCGGTACGGGTCGCGGTTGCCGCGGATCGCGTCATCGCGGAAGCACGATCACTTTCCCGAGCACCTCGCGACGCGCCATCCGCTCGAGTGCCTTCGGCACCTCGGCGAGCCCGATCCGCTCCGTGATCGCGGGACGTACCACGCCCTCGCGGATCCACTTCGCGAGGTCGTCCATGTTGCGCGCGTGCTTCGCCGGCTCGCGCCTCGTCCAATCGCCCCAGTAGACGCCCACGATGGAGCGCTCTTTGAGGAGTGCCAGGTTCAGCGCGAGCTTCGGAATGTCGCCCGCCGCGAAACCGATCACCAGGAGCCGCCCGCGCCAGCCCGTCGCGCGGAACGCGGGCTCGGTGTAGGAGCCGCCGACGGCATCGAAGACCACGTCCACGCCACGCTTTTCGGTGATCGCATCGAGGCGCGCGCGCAGGTCCTCGGTCGCGTAGTCGACGGTGTGATCGGCCCCGTGCTCGCGGCAAAGGGCGAGCTTCGCGTCGCTGGAGGCGCACGCGATCACCGTGGCGCCGAGCGCCTTGCCGCATTCGATCGCCGCGATGCCGGTGCCGCCCGAAGCGCCCAGGACGGCGAGCACCTCGCCGCGCGCGAGGTTGCCGCAATCGCGCAGGGCGTGCAGCGCCGTGCCATACGTGAGCCCGAACGCGGCGCCGTCCTCGAAACCGATGCCCTCGGGCAGCTTCATGAGGCGCGCGGTGTCGACGCAGCAAAGCTCGGCGAACCCGCCGTATCCCGCGAAGCCGAATACGCGCTCGCCGGGCGCGAAGCCCTTCACGGCGGCTCCAACGCTTCGCACCACGCCCGAGAGCTCGGTCCCGGGAATGAACGGAACCGGAGGCTTCACCTGATAGAGGCCGCGTGCCATGAGCACGTCGGGAAAGTTGAGCGAGGCCGCGCGCACTTCCACGAGCGCCTCGTTCTCGCCCGGCGACGGGTCCGGCGCGTCGGTGACCGCCATCGCGCCGAAGTCGTCCAGCTTCGGGCAGACGACCGCCTTCATTTCCCGCCGAGCATCAGGTCGCTCACGCGGCCCAGGTGATGGTCCGCATCGCCGAAGGTGGCGTTGATCATCGTGAGGCGCTTGAACCAGTGGCTCACGACGAGCTCGTCGGTCACGCCGATGGCGCCGTGCATCTGGACCGCCTGCTGTCCCACGAAGCGCGCCGCCTGGCCGATGAGCGCCTTGGCCGCGCTCACGCGCCGGGCGCGCTCGCGCGCATCGGTTTCGCGCATCGCATGGGCGGCGAGGATCGCCATGCTGCGCGCTTCCACCGCCTTGATCGTCATCTCGGCCATCCTGTGCTGCAGCGCCTGGAAGCGGCCGATGGGCTGGCCGAATTGCTTGCGCGTCTTCAGGTATTCGAGCGTGGCCTCGTTCAGCGCATCGATGATGCCCAGCGCTTCGGCGCAGAGGGCGGCGTTGGCGCGGTCCAGCGTCACGTCGATCGCGGCCATCGCCTGGCCCGCCTCGCCCAGGAGTGCGTCGGCGGGGACGATGACGCCACTCAACGCGAGCTCCGCGGCGCGTCCCGCGTCCTGCGTCGCATAGCCTCGCAGGCGCACGCCCTTCGCCTTCGGTTCGACCAGGAAAAGCGAAACGCCTTCGCGGTCGCAATCTTCGCCCGAAGTGCGCGCGCTTACGACGATGGCGTCGGCGTCTTGCGCATTGAGCACGACGGCCTTGGCGCCGTCCAGACGCCAGGAGCCGCCTTCCTTTACGGCGCGCGTCGCCACGTAGCTCTCCGCATAGCGCGCGCCGGCTTCCGAATGCGCGAAGGCGAGCAGCTTCTCGCCCTCGGCGACCGCCGGGAGCCATTTGGCACGCTGCGCTTCGGATCCGCACCCGGTGATGATCCCCGCCCCGAGCACGACCGTCGCCAGGTAGGGCTCGACCACCAGCGAGCGCCCGAATGCTTCCATGACGATCAGTGTGTCGAACGCGTCGCCGCCCATGCCGCCGTCGTCTTCGCGCATCGCGATGCCGACCAAACCCAGGCGCGCGAATTCCTTCCACGTCTCGCGGGAGAAGCCTTCGGGAGAGGCGGCACGCGCCCGGCGCTTGTCGAAGGAGTATTCGTTGGCGAGGAAGCGCCGGATCGTGTCCTGCAGGAGGCGCCGTTCTTCGGCGAGGCTGAAGTCCATGTCGTTCCCTAGAGATTCACAGGCCCAGGATCATCTGCGAGATGATGTTCTTCTGGATCTCGTTGGACCCGCTGTAGATCGAGGTCTTGCGCATGTTGAAGTAATGGCCGGTGAGCGGCGCGGCATAGTCCTCGCCGACCGGATCGCCCTCCCATCGTGCGTCGAGCGCTTCGGGGACGTATGGCAGCCCATAGGCGCCGAGCGCCTGCATCTGGAGCTCCGAGAGCGCCTGCTGGATCTCGCTGCCGCGCACCTTGAGGATCGAGGCCTCGGGCCCGGGCGCCCGGCGCGTGTCCTCCTCGGAGAGCACGCGCAGGTTCGTGACCTCGAGCGCCATGAGATCGATCTCCACCTGCGCGATGCGGTCTCGAAAGCGCGCATCCTCGATGAGCGGCCGGCCGCCCGAGCGCTCGCGGCGCGCGATTTCCTTCAGCTTCTCCAGCTCGCGCTTGGAGCGGCCCACGCCCGCGATGCCGGTGCGTTCGTGGCCCAGCAGGAACTTGGCGTAGGTCCAGCCCTTGTTCTCCTCGCCCACCCGGTTGCCGACCGGAACCTTCACATCCTCGAACCAGACCTCGTTGATCTCGTACTCGCCGTCCAGCATCTTGATGGGCCGCACGGTCACGCCCGGCGATTTCATGTCGATGAGGAGGAAGGAGATTCCCTCCTGCGGGCGGCCCTCGGTGGCGGTGCGGACCAGGCAGAAGATCCAGTCGGCGAACTGGCCGAGCGTGTTCCAGGTCTTCTGGCCGTTCACGACGTAGTGGTCGCCCTGGCGTTCGGCGCGCGTGCGAAGGGAGGCGAGGTCCGAGCCCGAGCCCGGCTCGGAGTATCCCTGGCACCACCAGTGCTCGCCCGAGAGGATCTTCGGCAGGAAGAAGCGCTTCTGCTCCTCGTTCCCGAAGCGCTGGATCACCGGGGCCACCATGCGCACGCCGAAGGGCATCACGACCGGGGCGCCCGCCGCCGCGCATTCCTCGTCGAAGATGTGCTGCTGCACGGCGCTCCAGCCCGGGCCGCCGTACTCCTTGGGCCAGCCGGCCGCGACCCAGCCCCTGGCCGCGAGGATGCGGTGCCAGGCAAGAAAATCGTCGCGAGTCAGGCGCTTGCCTTCGCGAACCGTGGTGGCGATGTCCTTGGGCAGGCTCGCGGAAATGAAGCCGCGCACCTCGTCACGGAAGGCGCGTTCGTCGGGTGTGTAGTCGAGGTCCATGTTTCGCGGTGCGGAAGGAAGTTCTGCAATTGTTTGCGGGAGCTTAGCACCGGCGATACACTCGCGCGAAATAGGAGGAGACCATGAAAGCCAAGTCCGTCTTAGGTGTGGCAGTCTGCGCGTCCGCATTTTTCGCAACATCCGCATTCGCCCAGGTGAAGATCGCGTACATCGACCCGCTGTCGGGGCTCATGGCCGCTACGGGCGAGCACGGGCTCCACGAGCTGGAATTCGCCGCCGAGCAGGTGAACGCGAAGGGCGGCGTCCTCGGGCAGAAGATCGAGATCGTGCCGATGGACAACAAGCTCTCGCCGCAGGAGAGCCTCATCGTCCTGAAGAACGCGATCGACCAGGGCGTGCACTACATCGTGCAGGGCAACGGCTCGAGCGTGGCCGGCGCCCTCATCGACGCGGTCAACAAGAACAACGAGCGCGATCCTTCCCACGCGGTCGTGTTCCTCAACTACGCCGCCGTGGATCCCGACTTCACCAACGACAAGTGCAGCTTCTGGCACTTCCGCTTCGACGCCAACAGCGACATGAAGATGGAAGCGCTCACCTCGCTCTTGAAGGGCGACAAGAACGTGCACAAGGTGTACCTGCTGAACCAGGACTACCAGTTCGGCCACCAGGTGGCGCGCGCCGCGCGCGAGATGATCACCGCCAAGCGCCCCGACGTGCAGATCGTCGGCGAGGAGCTGCACCCGCTCGCCAAGGTGAAGGACTTCTCGCCCTACATCACGAAGATCCAGGCGGCGGGCGCCGATGCGGTGATCACCGGCAACTGGGGCAGCGACCTGCAGCTCCTCGTGAAGGCGGCCAAGGACGCGAACTTCAAGGGCGACTTCTACACGTACTACGCCGGGGTGGTGGGAACGCCGCCCGCGCTCGGCGAGTCCGGCGTGGATCGCGTGAAGGTCGTGAGCTATTGGAACGCCAACGCGGTTTCGCCCGCCGGCGAGAAGTACCTCGAGGCCTTCAAGAAGAAATACGGCGCGACGACCGATCCGTACACGGGCTCCATGCACATGGCGCTCACGTACCTCACGGACGCCATGAAGAAGGCGAACAGCACGGAGCCCGCGAAGGTCGCCAAGGCGATGGAGGGGATGAAGGAGGAGGGCCCGTTCGGTCCCACCGAGATGCGCGCCTCCGACCACCAGCTGATCCAGCCGCTCTTCGTGCTCACCTTCGCCAAGGCGGGCGGGGCGTTGAAGAACACGGCCGACGGCACTACCGACTACTCCTTCAAGCAGGACATCAAGCTGGATGGGCCGGCCACGGCGAGGCCCACCAGCTGCAAGATGCAACGGCCCTCGTAGGGCCGCTTGCAGCTCTTCGCCACATCGCTCCTGAACGGAGTGACCTACGGGTTGCTCCTGTTCATGCTGTCGGCGGGGCTCACGCTCATCTTCAGCATGATGGGCGTGCTCAATTTCGCGCACGCCAGCTTCTACATGCTGGGCGCGTACTTCGGCTATGTGGTGAGCACCAAGCTGGGCTTCTATCCGGCGCTGCTCGTGGCCCCGCTCATGGTCGGGGCCGTCGGCGCGCTGGTGGAGCGCTATGGGCTGCGCCGCGCGCACGCCTCCGGCCACGTGGCGGAGCTGCTCTTCACCTTCGGGCTCGCCTTCGTGATCGAGGAGGCGGTGCGCCTGGTGTGGGGGTCGCTACCGGTTCCCTACAAGGTCCCGCCGTCGCTGGACGGGCCGCTCTTCACGCTTTATTCGGCGACGTTTCCCACTTACAAGGCGTTCATGATGGGCATGTCGATCGCCATGCTGGTGGCGCTCTACGCGGGGCTTACGCGCACGCGCGCGGGTCTCGTGATCCGCGCGGCGCTCTCCCGGCCCGACATGGTGGAGGCGCTCGGCCATAACGTGCCGAAGGTCTTCATGCTCGTCTTCGGCGGCGGCGCGGCGCTCGCCGGGCTTGCCGGGGTGATCGGCGGCAACGCGTTCGTGACCGAGCCCGCGATGGCCGAGGCGCTGGGGCCGATCGTCTTCGTGGTGGTCGTGGTGGGCGGGCTCGGGTCGCTCGCCGGGGCTTTCGTGGCCTCGCTCTTCATCGGCATCGTGCAAACCTTCGCCGTCGCCGTGGACTATTCCATCGTGAAGGGAATCACGGTCTCGCAGGTTGCCCCCGTCCTGCCCTACCTCATCATGGTCGCGATCCTCGTGGTGCGGCCAAAGGGGCTGCTGGGGACGCGCGAATCGTGACGCGCGGCGCACGCGAGCGCCTGGTGCTCTGGGCGGCGTACACCGCCGTGCTCGTCGTGGCCCCGCTCGTCTTCAGCAAGGGCTTCGCGCTCACGCTCCTCTGCCAGATGGGGATCGTGATGATCTTCGCGCTGTCATACAACATGCTGCTGGGGCAAACGGGGCTGCTCTCCTTCGGCCACGCCGTGTACTACGGCCTGGGCGCGCTCTTCACCATCCACGCGCTGAACCTGGGGCATGGAACGCTGCCGGTCACGCTCATGCCGTTGGTGGGCGGGCTCGCCGGCCTCTTCTTCGGAATCGTGCTGGGCTACATCACGACGCGCCGCGCGGGGACCACCTTCGCGATGATCTCGCTGGGAGTGGGCGAGATGGTGGCCGCCTGCTCGCTCATGTTCCCGGGGTTCTTCGGGGGTGAGGCGGGCGTCTCGGGCAACCGCTCCGCGGGCACCCACTTCTTCGGGATCACCTTCGGTCCCGAGATCCAGATGTACTACCTCGTGGCGGCGTGGGTGCTGGTGTGCACCGTCGCGATGCACGCCTTGTCGCGCACTCCCCTGGGCCGCATGGCGAATGCGGTGCGCGACAATTCCGAGCGCGTGCAATTCGTGGGCTACGACCCGCAGCGGATCCGCTTCATGATGGTCGCGCTCTCCGGATTCTTCGCGGGCGTCGCGGGAGGCCTTGCCGCCCTCAACTACGAGATCGTCACCGCGGAATCGCTTTCGGCGCGTACCTCGGGGCTGGTCCTCCTCGCGACCTACCTGGGCGGCATGGGATTTTTCTTCGGGCCCCTCATCGGCGCGATCGTCGTGACCCTGATGCAGACGCTGCTCGCCATGGTCACCAAGGCGTGGCCCTTCTACTTCGGCGCCGTATTCCTCGCGACCGTCCTCTTCGTCCCCGGCGGCCTCGCGAGCGTGGCAATGCTGCACAAGCGCCTGTGGGACGCGCGCCAGCTCGGCCGCACGGGCATCGTGTACGCGGCGATGGCACTGCCGGTCGCGGTGGCCCTGTGCGCCATCATCGCCATGGTGGAGATGGCCTACCACGCCTCCGGCGACGTCGAGGGCCCGTTTCGCATTTTCGGAAGGGAGCTGGACGCGAATTCGTGGGGACCTTGGATCGGCGTGTTGCTGGTGCTCGCCGCCGCATCGCTCGCGTGCCGATGGACCTGGCGCCGCGTGGCGCCGCGCTGGCATGAGGCCCTCCAGGCGCTCGCCGGCGGAGGCGCTCGATGACCGCGCCGGCCCTCGAGCTCATCGGCGTGGAGAAGCGATTCGGCGTGACCGAGATCGTTCGTGGCGTCGACCTGCGCGTCGCAAAGGGCGAGCGCCACGCGCTGATCGGGCCCAACGGTGCCGGCAAATCGGTCCTCTTCTCGCTCATCAGCGCACGCTTTCCGGTGACGTCGGGGCGGATCTCCTTGCATGGCGAGGAGGTCCAGGGGAAGAAGGCGCACGACGTGAATCGCCGCGGGCTGTCGCGAAGCTTCCAGGTGACGAACCTCTTCCATCGCCTCTCGGTATTCGAGAATGTGCGGTGCGCGGTGCTGTGGTCGCTGGGCTACCGCTATGCGTTCTGGCGTAGCGTGGACAAGCTGACCGATGCCAACGCGCGCGCTCGGGAGGTGCTCGATCGCATCGGGCTCGCCCATCGCGCCGAGGTGAGCGCCGGCATCCTCTCCTACGCCGAGCAGCGCGCGCTCGAGATCGGCGTCACCATCGCGGGCGGCGCGGACGTGATCCTGCTGGACGAGCCCACCGCCGGGATGAGCCGCACGGAGACGGAACAAGCAGTGGAGCTCATCCGCCGCGTGACCGAGGGGCGCACGCTGCTCATCGTCGAGCACGACATGAGCGTGGTCTTCGGTCTCGCCGATCGCATCTCGGTGCTGGTGTACGGGCGCATCGTCGCGAGCGGCACGCCCGACGAGATCCGCGCCGATGCGAAGGTGCGCGAGGCCTACCTCGGAGCCGCCGCCCATGCTTGAGGTGCGCGACCTGCACGCCTTCTACGGCAAGAGCCACGTGCTGCATGGCGTGAGCCTCGAGGTCCGCAAGGGCGAGATCGTGAGCCTCCTCGGACGAAACGGCGTGGGCCGCTCGACCACCGTGAAGGCGATCATGGGCCAGGTTCGCATCCAGGGCGAGGTGCGCTTCCTGGGGCGCGACATCGCGGGGCTCAAGCCGTACGAGATCGCCCGCCTTGGGATCGGCTGCGTCCCGGAGGACCGCGCCATTTTTTCGGAGCTCACCGTGGACGAGAATCTCGAGCTCGGGCGCAAGAAGAATGGCGCCGACGGCCATGGGTTCAGGTTCGAAGACGCTTTCGAGATGTTCCCGCGGCTTCGCGAGCGGCGCGGGACGCCCGCGGGCGTCCTCTCGGGCGGCGAGCAGCAGATGCTGGCGCTTTGCCGCACGCTGATGGGCAACCCGAATCTCGTACTGATCGACGAACCCACGGAAGGCCTCGCGCCGCAGATCGTGGAACAGGTGGCGGGGTTCCTGTGCGCCATCCGCGACCGGGGCGTCTCGATCCTGCTGGTCGAGCAGAAGCTCGCCATCGCATTGGAAATCTCGGAGCGCGCCTACGTGCTGGGGCACGGGCGCGTGGTTTACGAAGGCACGCCCGCCGAGATCCGCTCGGCCGCGGCGGTGCGCAAGGAATGGCTGGAGGTCTGAACATGGGAGAAGCGCGAGTGGAAAAAGCGACGGGCACCGCCCGATACGAAACGCGAGGCGAGGTCGCCCTCATCATCCTCGACAACCCGCCGGTGAACGGCATGAGCCACGGCGTGAGGACCGCGATGCTGGCCGGCCTGGACCGCGCGCTTGCCGATCCGAACGTGAAGGCGATCGTCCTCATGGGGGCGGGCAAGCAGTTCTCGGGCGGCGCGGACATCCGCGAGTTCAACACGCCGAGGATGCTCCTCGAGCCCACATTGCGCTCCCTTATCACCGCGTTCGAATCGAGCCCCAAGCCCGTGGTCGCGGCCCTGCACGGCAACGCCATGGGCGGCGGCCTCGAGCTTCCTCTCGGCTGCCATTTCCGCGTGGCCGCACCCGGCGCGCAGATCGGCCTTCCCGAGGTGAAGCTGGGACTCCTCCCGGGAGCGGGCGGCACGCAACGCCTGCCGCGCGCGGTGGGCCTCGAGACGGCGCTGAACATGATCGTCTCCGGCGCTCCCGTGGCTTCCGAGCAGCTCGCCAAGGCGGGCCTCATCGACGAAATCGTGCAGGGTGACCTCGCCGAGGGCGCCGTCGCCTTCGCGAAGAAGGTCGTCAGCGGCAATCGCGGGCTGCCGAAGGTCCGCGACCGCAAGGTGAAGCACGACAACCCCGAGGCGTTCATCGCCTTCGCGAAGAACAGCGTCGCCGCGGTGGTGAAGAACCTTCCGGCGCCGTTGAAGTGCATCGAGGCGGTAGCGGCCTCGGTGGACAAGCCCTTCGACGAAGGCATCGCGATCGAGCGCGAGCTCTTCGTGGACCTGATGAACGGCCCCGAGTCCAGGGCGCTACGCCACGCGTTCTTCGGCGAGCGAGCCGCTTCGAAAATTCCCGACGTGCCCGCGGACACGCCGCGCCGCACGATCGCCAGGGTGGCGGTGATCGGCGCCGGAACCATGGGCGGCGGAATCGCGATGAACTTCCTCAACGCGGGTTTGCCGGTCACGATCCTCGAGACCGGGCAGGAGGCGCTCGACCGCGGCATCGCCACCATCCGCAAGAACTACGAGAACACGGTGAAGAAGGGAAAGCTCACCGAAGCGAAGCTGGGCGAGCGCATGGGGCTGCTGAAGCCCACGCTTTCCTACGACGATCTCAAGGATGCCGACCTCATCGTCGAGGCGGTATTCGAGGAGCTGGGCGTGAAGGAGAAGGTGTTCAGGGAGCTGGACCGCGTCGCGAAGCCCGGCGCCATCCTCGCGACGAACACCTCCACCCTCGACGTGAACGCGATCGCGGCCTCCACGAAGCGCCCCCAGGATGTCGTCGGGATGCATTTCTTCAGCCCGGCGAACGTGATGAAGCTCCTGGAGGTCGTCCGCGCGGACAAGACGGCGAAGGACGTGCTCGCGACCGTGATGGATGTCGGCAAGAAGATCCGCAAGACCGCGGTCGTCTCGGGCGTGACCGACGGGTTCATCGGCAACCGGATGCTGCGCTACTACGGCGGACAGGCCAATCGCCTCGTCGAAGAAGGCGCGAGTCCTCAGCAGGTCGATCGCGCCATGGAGAAGTTCGGGTTCGTCATGGGTCCGTTCCGGGTGGCCGACCTCGCGGGCAACGACATCGGCTGGGCGGTGAGGAAGCGCCACTACGCAGAGGACCCGAAGGCGCGCCGCGTCCTGATCCCCGACAAGCTCTGCGAGATGGGGCGCTTCGGGCAGAAGACCGGTGCGGGCTGGTATCGCTACGAGCCCGGCAAGCGTGACGCGATTCCCGATCCCGCCGTGGACCAGGCGATCGCGGAGGGCCGCAAGGCGCTTGGCATCACGCCGCGAAAAGTGAGCGACGCGGAGATCGTCGAGCGTTGCGTCTACGCGCTGGTGAACGAGGGCGCGCGAATCCTCGAGGAGGGAATCGCGGCGAAGGCCTCCGACGTGGACATGGTGTACCTCACCGGCTACGGATTCCCGCTCTTCCGCGGCGGCCCGATGCTCTACGCCGATACCGTGGGCCTGGTGAACGTCGAGCGCGCGATGAAGCACTATCGCGAGCACACGGGCGACGAGTTCTGGGAGCCCGCGCCGCTCCTCGTGCGCCTTGCCGCCGAAGGCAAAACCTTCAATTGAACGGAGCACTGCAATGACCGACGCCGTCATCGTTTCCACCGCGCGCACCGGGCTCGCCAAGAGCTGGCGCGGCGCATTCAACATGACCCATGGCGCGACCCTGGGCGGCCACGTCGTGAGGGCGGCGGTGGAGCGCGCGAAGCTCGACCCCGCGGAGATCGAGGACGTGGTCATGGGCTGCGCGCTCCCCGAGGGCGCGACCGGCGGCAACATCGCGCGCCAGATCGCGATTCGCGCCGGGCTTCCCGTGAGCGCCGCGGGCATGACCGTGAACCGTTTCTGCTCGTCGGGCCTGCAGACGATCGCCATGGCCGCGCAGCGCGTGATGACCGAGGGCGTGCCGGCGTTGGTCGCGGGCGGGGTCGAGTCGATCTCGTGCGTGCAGCAGGAATCCAATCCCCACATGCGCCGCGAGCATTGGATCACCGAGCACAAGCCGGAGCTCTATTGGTCGATGCTGGAGACGGCGGAGACCGTGGCGAAGCGCTACGGCATTCCCCGCGACAAGCAGGACGAGTACGGAGCGCGCAGCCAGCAGCGTGCCGCGGCGGCACTCGCGGCGGGCCGGTTCAACGACGAGATCGTGCCGATGACGACCGTCATGGGCGTGGCCGACAAGGAGAGCGGCCGGCTCTTCTCGAAGGAGGTCACCATCGCGGCCGACGAGGGGATCCGGGCCGATACCACGTACGAAGGCGTCGCGAAGATCCGCCCGGCGCTTCCCGGCGGCGTCATCGCCGCGGGCAACGCGAGCCAGTTCTCCGACGGCGCGTCGGCCTGCGTGGTGATGAACGCGAAGTTCGCCGAAAAAAAGGGCCTGGCACCGCTCGGCATCTTCCGCGGCTTCGCAGTGGCGGGCTGCGAGCCCGACGAGATGGGGATCGGGCCTGTCTTCGCCGTGCCGCGCCTCCTCGAGCGCGCCGGCCTCAAGGTCTCCGACATCGACCTCTGGGAGCTGAACGAAGCGTTCGCGGTGCAGGTGCTCTATTGCCGCGACCGGCTCGGCATCCCCGACGACAGGCTGAACGTCGATGGCGGAGCCATCGCGGTGGGACATCCGTATGGCGTCTCGGGCGCGCGCCTCGTGGGACACGCGCTGATCGAGGGCAAGCGCCGCGGCGCGAAATACGTCGTGACGACCATGTGCATCGGCGGCGGCATGGGCGCGGCCGGCCTCTTCGAGGTGGCCTGATGAAGACGAGCCAGCTATTCGAGTTGAAAGGGAAAGTCGCCCTCGTGACCGGTGGCTCGCGCGGGCTGGGCCTGCAGATCGCCGAGGGCCTGGGCGAGATGGGGTGCAAGGTGGCGATCACGGCGCGCAAGGCCGACGAGCTCGCCGAGGCCGCGAGGCACCTCACCGGCCTCGGCATCGCCTGCCATGCCGTGACGCACGACCTGTCCAGGCTCGACACGATTCCCGCGATGGTCGACGAGGTCGTGAAGAAGCTGGGCGATATCGACATCCTCGTGAACAACGCGGGGGCCACCTGGGGCGCCAAGGCCGAGGACTATCCCGACGAGGCGTGGCGCAAGGTGATGACGCTGAACATCGACGCGATGTTCCATCTCTCCCGCGAGGTCGGGCGCCGCTGCATGATCCCGAGGAAGACCGGAAAGATCGTCAACGTCGCCTCCATCGCGGGCCTGCGCGGGGGCCCGTCGGACATGCACACCATCGCGTACAACACGTCGAAGGGTGCGGCGGTGAACTTCACGCGAGCGCTCGCCTCCGAGTGGGGTCCCCACGGAATCAACGTGAACGCCATCTGCCCGGGCTTCTTTCCCACCAGGATGGCCAACGGCATCCTCGAGCGGGTCGGCGATCGCGTGATCAAGTCGACGCCGCTACGCCGCCTGGGCGGCGACGAGGACCTGAAAGGCGTCGCGGTGTTCCTCGCCTCCGAAGCGGCGCGGCACATCACCGGCCAGTGCATCGCGGTCGACGGAGGACAAAGCTCCTCGTGAGCGGCAACTTCGACAAGTTCAGCGGCACGCGGCCGGTCGCGCCGCAGCTTGCGTTCGACGCGCAAAGGCTCGCGGCCTGGATGCGCGAGCACGTGGATCCCGCGGTCGGGGATCTTGGCGTCGCGCAATTCAAGGGCGGCCAATCCAATCCCACGTACCTCATCGACGGCGGGAAGCGGCGCTATGCGCTGCGCCGCAAGCCTCCGGGCAAGCTCCTGCCCTCGGCGCACGCCGTGGAGCGCGAATACCGGGTGATGAAGGCGCTCGCCGCCACCGATGTGCCCGTGCCCGCGATGCATGGCCTCTGCGAGGATCCGGAAGTGATCGGCACGGCATTCTTCGTCTGCGATTACGTCGAGGGGCGCGTGCTCTGGGATCCCACGCTGCCGGGGCTCACGAACGAGCAGCGCAGCGCGCACTATGTCGAGCTGAACCGTGTGATCGCCGCGCTCCACCGGATCGACTACGTGGCGCTGGGCCTGGGCGACTACGGCAAGCCCGGTAGTTACCTCGCACGCCAGGTCGATCGCTGGACGCGCCAATACCATGCCTCGGAGACAGAGAGGATCGAGGCGATGGATAACCTCATCGCGTGGCTGCCGGCGAACATCCCGCCGGGCGAGGACACTTCGATCGTCCATGGCGATTACCGGATCGACAATGTGATCTTCCATTCCACGCAGCCGCGCATCCTCGCGGTGCTCGACTGGGAGCTTTCCACGCTCGGCCATCCGCTCGCGGACTTCGCCTACCACTGCATGACCTGGCGCATGCCCGAGGGCGCGCACGGCCGCGGGCTTGCCGGCGTGGACCTGCCCTCGCTCGGCATCCCGACCGAGAAGGAGTACGTGGCGATGTACTGCCGCAGTACCGGGCGTGCCGACGGGATACCGCACTTCGACTACTACGTGGCATTCAACATGTTCCGGTTGGCCGCGATCCTGCAGGGCGTGAAGGCTCGCGCCCTCCAGGGCAACGCCGCGAGCGCGGAAGCTCACGCCGCGGGTGGCCGCACGCGCGCCATCGCCGAAGAGGGCTGGCGCCAGGTGTTGAAGCTATCAGCCAGCAGCGCAGCGTAAGGAGAACAACAATGGATTTCGCGTATTCGGCAAGGACCCGCGAGCTGCAACAGAAACTCGCCGCGTTCATGGAAGCCAACGTCTACCCGGTGGAGAGGGCATTCCACGACGAGGTCGCGGCCAACCGCGCCGCGGGCGACGCCTGGAAGCCCACCAGGGTCGTGGATGACCTGAAGAAGAAAGCTCGCGGGCAGGGCCTGTGGAATCTCTTTCTCCCCGAGTCCGAACTGGGCGCGGGCCTTTCCAACCTCGAGTACGCGCCGCTCTGCGAGATCATGGGCCGCTCGCAGATCGGTCCCGAGTCGTTCAACTGCAGCGCGCCCGACACCGGCAACATGGAAGTGCTGGTGCGCTACGGGACGCCCGCGCAGAAAAAGGAGTGGCTGGAGCCGCTTCTCGACGGCAAGATCCGCTCGGCCTTCGCCATGACGGAGCCGGCGGTGGCCTCGTCGGACGCGACGAACATCGAGTCGAGCATCGTGCGCGACGGCGGCGACTACGTCATCAACGGCCGCAAGTGGTGGACCACGGGCGCGCCCGACCCGCGCTGCAAGATCCTCATCTTCATGGGCAAGAGCTCGCCTGGAGATCCCAACAAGCACAAGCAGCAGTCGATGATCCTGGTGCCGCTGGATGCCCCCGGGGTGAAGCTCCTGAGAGCGCTCACGGTGTTTGGCGACGACGACGCGCCCCACGGCCACGGCGAGATCGAGTTCACCAACGTGCGCGTGCCGGCTTCGAACCTGCTCCTGGGCGAGGGCCGCGGCTTCGAGATCGCGCAGGGCCGCCTGGGCCCCGGGCGCATCCACCATTGCATGCGCACCATCGGCGTGGCCGAGCGCGCGCTCGAGCTCATGTGCAAGCGCGTGAAAACACGCGTGGCCTTCGGCAAGCCGGTCGCCGACCGCACGGTGACGCTCGAGCGCATCGCCCAGGCCCGCATCATGATCGACCAGGCGCGCCTGCTCACGTTGAACGCCGCCTGGATGATGGACACCGCGGGCAACAAGGTCGCGCGGAAGGAGATCGCGATGATCAAGGTGGCCGCCCCCGAGATGGCGCTGCAGGTCATCGACTGGGCGATCCAGGCGCACGGGGCCGCGGGCGTCTCCGCCGATTTCCCGCTCGCCGCGATGTATGCGCATACCCGCACGCTTCGGCTGGCCGACGGGCCCGACGAGGTGCACCGCAACCAGATCGGCCGCCTGGAGCTCGCGCGCCATGCCTGACACCGCCCCGGTGAAGCGCCCGCACCTCTCGGTGTGGCCGCAGTACGTGCCGCAGCGGCTCGACTTGCCGCGCACCAGCGTTTTCGAGAACCTCGCGATCAGCGCGCGGCGCCATCCGGACAAGCCGGCCTTCGTCTGCTACGACAGCCCGATCACGTACGCGGATCTGCACCGCGACGCGACCCGCCTCGCGGGGTTCCTGCAGCAGCGCTGCGGCGTGGGGAAGGGCGACCGCGTGCTCCTCTACGCCCAGAACAGCATCCAGTTCGTGGTCGCGTACTACGCGATCCTTCGGGCGGACGCCGTAGTCGTGCCGCTGAATCCCATGAACCTCACCGACGAGCTGCGCCGCTATGCGAAGGATTGCGCACCGAAGGCAGCCATTGCGGCGCAGGAGCTCTGGCCGAGGATCGAGCCGCTCGTCGCCAACGGCACGCTCGAGCATGTCGTGGTGGCGGCGTACAAGGACTACCTCGGCGCGCCGACCGCGCTCCAGGTGCCGGACGCCTTCCGCATGGAACGCCAGCCCATCGCGGGCGAGAACGTGACGCTTTGGTCCGATGCCCTCGCCGCGGGCCTCGAGCCGCGCCCGCACACCGCCGGGCCCGACGATCTTTGCGTGATGCCGTACACCTCGGGCACGACCGGCGACCCCAAGGGCTGCATGCACACGCATCGCTCGGTGATGCACACCCTGGTCGCGGGCTCGGAATGGTTCCGTACGCTTCCCGAGGTCGTGTACCTCGGCGTCCTGCCCTACTTCCACGTGACCGGCATGCAAGGCAGCATGAACCAGCCCATCTACATGGGCAGCACCGTGGTGATGCTGCCGCGCTGGGACCGCGAGGCCGCCGGGGCGCTCATCGCGCGCTACAAGGTGCAGGCGTGGACGCTCATCCCCACGATGGTCGTGGACCTCCTGGCGAGCCCCAACGCGGCGAGCTTCGACTTCTCCAGCATCCAGCGCATGACGGGCGGTGGCGCGGCGATGCCCGAAGCCGTCGCGACCCGGTTGATGGAGATGTGCAGCATCCGGTTCGTCGAGGGCTACGGGCTCACCGAGACCATGGCGCCTTCGCACATCAATCCGCCCGACCGTCCGAAGAAGCAGTGCCTCGGCATCCCCATCTGCGACACCGACGCGATGGTGGTGGATCCGGAGACGCTCGCCGAGCTACCCGCCGGGGAAGTGGGCGAGATCGTCGCGGCGGGCCCGCAGATCTTCACCGGCTACTGGGGCAAGCCCGACGCGACGAAAGCCGCCTTCTTCGAGCGCGATGGCAGGAAGTACTTCCGCACCGGCGACCTCGGGCGCGTGGACGAGGAGGGTTACTTCTTCCTCGTCGATCGCCTGAAGCGGATGATCAACGCGGCGGGCCTCAAGGTCTGGCCGGCCGAGGTGGAATCCACGCTCTATGGCCATCCCGACATCCAGGAGGCATGCGTGATCGCGACGCGCGATGCGCGCAAGGGCGAATCGGTGAAAGCGATCGTGGTGCTGAAGCCCGCCAGCCGCGGCAAGGTCGCCGCACAGGACATCATCGCCTGGGCGCGCTCGAAGATGGCCGCCTACAAAGTGCCCGCCGTCGTGGTGTTCGAGGAGTCGCTGCCGAAATCGGCCACCGGGAAGATCCAGTGGCGAGCGCTGCAGGAGAAGGAGATGGGCGGCGCTGGATGAGTTGGACGGCTTCGCATTAACAGCGTCGGCGGTCTCTCGAGGTTTCATGAAAACGGCGGCCACTTCTCGTCCCATGGTCCGGACATTCGGTTGGTTTAATTCAGGCCGGGACGCGTTGACTGGCGCCGGGGCTGCGGGGACAATCGTTAACGGACGTTCAGTCCTTAACGGACGCTCCGATCCTTATCAGATTCCAACCAATATGAGTTAGGCAGCACTCAATGGAACCCTTCAAAGATTGGCGGCTGACCAACCAGCAGCGGTATCTCATGCACGCCCAGCTCATTCATCGCAGGTACGGCCCGATTAATCCGGGAAACGCCAATCCGACCAATGACCACGACCATTGCGAATTCTGCTCGGCCAAGTTCACGCTATCCGGCGAGTCCGACGCCCTAACCAACGGGGTACGCGACACTTGATGGCTATCGGTGGATTTGCGAACAGTGCTTCCGTGACTTTGTGAGCCACTTCAAGTGGGAGGTCACGAGTGCTGCCTAACATCTCGTTGGAGCGGCTGGGACAAGTTTGTGGGCCGCGTCTTGCCGCGGCACGGTCATCGTGGCTGGCCGCTCAACTCAAGCGTTAGGCAGCATTCGTGGAGACATCATCCCTGGTTGCGATTTTCGGTGGCTTTATGGCGGCACATATTCTTGTCTCGTTCGTCAGCACCTGGGCGCGAGCAATTGTCGAAATTCGCCGAGAAAGCGCGCCGAGTCGCCGCTGGACCATGATCGCGTTCACCTCGCTGTTTAACGCCGGGCCGTGGGCTCTTGTGGCCGCGGGCATCTTTGTGTACTTCGAATACTCGGCGCGCTGGTTCCCGTGGTTTCTGGCGGGAGTTGCGACGGTAGTCTTGTTCTACGCGGTGTTGTTCTGGAAGTATCGAAAGCTGTTGGGCCGAAAGTCGGAGGCAAAGAATGCTGCCTAACATCTCGTTGGAGCCGCCG
>DATBAI010000071.1:0-9127 GCA_036271595.1 Usitatibacter sp. | reverse complement strand
ATGACGTGTTCCTGCAGGAAGTTTGTGTTGTTTAGGTATGTATATGTATCGGTTTGCGTGACTGGATTGAGCGCGCTCTGGTCATAAAACGTATTAATCGATTCCACAAGTCGATCAAAGACTCCCCATTGGCCCGGTTGGCCGAATAGGTTCATCTGGTATGTAAGGGTCTGGGCTTCCTTTAGCTGGGAGGATGTCTCGCTCTGATAGTGACTCACTACTTTGGCGTGGCCCCAGCAATCGAAGCTGCTGTAGGCGAGATGCTCGCTTCTCATGACCCCATCCAGGCCGTACGAGGAATCGACGGCATCGATTGTCGTCGCGATAGGAAGATTATGGTCGCAGCTCCGGGTGCTACCGAATGTCTGCTTCCACGTGCTTGCCAGCTGGCCTGCGGCGAACACCTGTCTGTGCTCAACACGATGCATGTTCGGAAACGTTTGCGACAGGGTCCGTATGGTCTCCCGGTTCCGGGCAACGTCTGTGGCGTGGGTCACGGTGAAGCCGGTGAAGCCGCGACCGTCGAGCTCGGTGGCTGCGGATTCGTACCTATAGTTTGTCGCGTTGCTCGATCCGACTCCATTCGGTACCGTCATCTGCGATGCGACGTAGAACGGCCGAAGGAGATGCGCGGGGTCCAGGTATGGAAGCGCCTGATTTTCGATTGGATAGCCGGCTGAGGCCCCTTTGGTATGGATAGTAGTGTCAGTGATGGGGCGATAGGTGAAAGTGGTCGCCGTATTGAAGGCCGTATTGGTTACCCCAGCTAGCAAGTCCGGAATGTGGCTTATTCCCGACGCAAATTGGTTTCCCGTGGCTGATATGGCGAAGACGTCACTCGACGCGTCGCCGTTGAAGTCGCCAACCAGGATGGTCGAGGCGCTCAAGTCCTGGGAACTGACAGTTACACAAGCGCCATTCTGGGAAAACACCGGTCCCGAACAGAACTGGGTTCCCGAAGGGCCGGTCAGCAGCAGGTCGGACCTTCCATCCGCGTCGAAGTCGCCGACGAAGGGCTTGAAAGCGCTTTTCCAATCGCCGCTGGTCCCCGGCACTTGGCTGCAGTTGTACCCGTGCAGCAATCCTGGACCCGGGCAAAAGAAGACACCCGAGGTCGTAAGGAACATCAGGTCTGCCTTGCCGTCGCCGTTGAAGTCGCCGACCTCGATGTTCGCATTCGAGGTGTTGAATGGGAGATTGACAGGCTGGCACGGAGGCGATGAAACATTCGTTCCCGTATTGATCTGCGAGCAGGCCGTGTAGGAGCTTGCTGAAATCAGCAACAAATCTGTTGCGCCGTCTCCATCGAAATCGCCGGTTTGGACGGCATAGCCGTGTCCGCTGACACCTTGGATTGATTTGCAACCGCTAGAGCTGGTTATGCTGCACAGAAATCCGTAGTTCCCGCCGATTCCTCGGATATCCCAGCCAAGGAGGTCTGCTCGGCCGTCGCCGTCGAAATCTCCTACGACGAAGGTCCAGTATGGCGAGCTCGTGCCATATCCGAACGTGTAGCAAGTGGTCAGGGCCGGGCCGGGGCAATACCCCATGGAACCGTCCGATTGCCAGACGAGGCGGTCGGTAATTCCGTCCCCGTCGAAATCGCCGATGTACTCGACGCTAGAATTGTTCATCGAAATCTGCGAAGTGCAAGTCGAAAACGTCGGGCCATAACAAACCGCACGCGGTGTGGTCGACATCCCTGCATAGTTGAGAACGTAAAGGACATCCTGTATACCGTCCCCATTGAAGTCGCCGACAGTCGCGCTGATCAGGTTGCTTTGCTTCATTGGGGCGGCAGGCACCACCGGGTTCTTTGCATTCAGCGTGGCAATGGTCGCACCCGCTTGCGACAGCCCGCCGCTGGGCACGACATAGTTTTCCGTGAGTGCCGGCATGCACGTCGTTTCATCTCCCGCGCACTCCGTAACGGACGTAAGTCGACTGCGGAGGGTATTCGGAGAGGTTTCATACGCCAATCGGTAATCCCGAACGAGCGTCGTGCCTGAGTAGGTCCTCACGTTGGTTAGTCGATTCGTCTGCCGCACAAGTCCGGATCCGACATACCACTGTTCGCCGTCCAATCTGGATTCGTATGCAAACTGAATTGAGTTATATGGCGCCAGACTCGCTGCGACATTGCCCGTGTAATCGATCCGCGTTGGCTGAAAGCTGCCGTTCACGGGGTCCTGTGAATACGTGACCGTGTAGTAGTTTCCGAAGAGATCCGAAACCTTGTTTACGGCCCAGAGTCGCGCGGTGCTCGAACCCACGGAAAGGGTTTGCGAGTCGGCGGTGTTGCCGTATTCGTAGATCAGCCCTTCACGCGTCCACACTTGGAACCACGCCGGGCCGTTGCCCGCGCTGCCGTGGGAGATCACCTTGGTAAGAGACTCGACCTCCGTCCTGTATTCGGTACCGTCGGCGCCGTATGTCGCGGTGGTTGGAACCACGACGAGTCTCGTTCCGTCGAGACAGAACCGATCGTTTATGTCTAGCCGCACGCCGCCAACAAGCGCATCGGTTGCTAGGCTCTTGGGGCATCGCGAAATGACTGACAAACCCGAAAGTGACCACCCAATCCCTGCAACCCCATTCAATCCAAGACTGCTATAGGAAATTGCAAGCTTCGGGGTGATACCAGCGGTCCCCGGCGGAGCCTGGATTGGCACGGTGTAACTCGCGCTGCCCAAGTCGCTGACGCCTCCGCTGCTTGGCGTATACACCATGGCGCTGGCGTAAAAGGACGTCGAGGAGAGAAGAGCAATTGCCGCAAAGGCAATCCGTTCGATTGATCGATTCATCGCGGCTCCGGCAGAGGTTCGGTAAGCCTTGCAAAACGCCGTACGGATTTAACCGAAGCACCTGGAGAAATGCAACCGTTAGTTTCCCAATTGCTGCCTTAAATGGAGAGTCTTGCGTGAATCTTTCGGAGCCCTAGCGGGTGGCAACGCCGGTCAAGAACTGCTCCAGAGCACGAATTGGTTCGTCGCGCGAAAAGAGCGTGTTACGCCTCTCCTTAAGCCGTAGCGAAATCTCGGACCGACGCGCCTGATCGTTGCCAAGCACCGTGGCGAGTGCCACATAGGCATCCGAATCTTCCACCACCAACTCATCGACGCCAGCCATCCGCAGCATCGCGGCACTCTGGCGCCCCCGCATGAATCTCCCCGGATGCGTCACGATCGGAAGACCCGAGGCGATCGCATCGAGCGAGGTATTGCCGCCCGACCAATGCAGCGTGTCGAGCATCACGTCGCAGCTCGCATTCACGCGCAGGTATTCGCCGTGCGTCATGTACGGCAGGAAGATCACGCGATCGTCCACCGAGAGGCCGCGCGGGCCGAACGCGGCGGAAAGGCGGCGGTGGAACGCGGTGTTGATGGCATCGTAGTGCGCCGCGAATACCACGAGCCGCGCGCGTGGATCCGCCTCGATCACGCGGGCGAGCAGCTCGTCGTTGTCGGGATGGATCTTGAAGAGGGACTGCGGCACGAGGTAGAGATTGGCGTCGGCGGGAAGCTGGAACGCGGCGCGGTCGCCGGCTTCCGCGACGGGAGGCAACCCGTAGTGCGTGCCGAGCCCGGGCAGGGTGACCAGCTTCTCCCGGTAGTGCGCCTGCGCCCCCTCGGGCTCCATCGCCGTGCACGAGACGAAGTAGTCGATGTTCGGCAGCCCCGTCGTGACCGGATGGCCCCATCCCGCGACCTGCACCGGCGCGAGGCGCCATGCCGCCATCGCGAAGGTCTGCCCGTGCATGCCGAGCTCGGGATACACGAGGATGTCGAGCTCGTCGTCCAGGATGTGGCGCGCGACGAGATCGAAGGAGCGCGACGGCAGGTGGCGGAACTTCGCGGCCGCCGCGGCGATGGTGCGCGTGTCGTCGGCGACCCATTCGTTCGTGTAGTAGACGTACGGCTCGAAGCGCGAGGTATCCAGTCGCGTGATCCAGGACGAGAAGTAACGCCCCGCCGTGCAGTTGAAGAAGAAGTGGCTGCAGAAGCCCACGCGGATGCGCTCGCGAGCGCCGCGCGGCCGCACCGGCGCGCCCGGTGGAAAACGCGGCTGCACGACGGAGGACACGAAGTCGCCGTAGCGCGACTGAAGCTCGCGGTCGTCACGCCCCTGGTAGGCGAGGTAGAAGTTGCTCCAGCGCGCCTGCTCCATCGCGTCGCGCGGGGTCGGCGGATTGAAGCGCTCCCGAACGGATTCCAGCTGCGCCAGGCCGTCCTCGAATTCGCGCCGCCACGCCTCGACATCGGCCGCATCGCGATAGACCTGCGGCAACGTGAGGTTCGCACCGAGCGCCGCGACGAGGTTCGAAGAATCCTGCGCCTCGATGCGTCGATACTGCTCGCGAGCCTCGCGCACCTCGCCCACGCTCGCAAGGAACTCGGCATAGGAGTTGAGCGCGCGCGCGTGCCGCGGGGCCACCTGAACCGCCGTGACGAAGCTTCGCCGCATGCCATCGACGTCGCGCTGCTTGCGGTAGAGATCCCCCAGCAGGAGCCAAGCGTCCGTGAGCTTCGGGTCGATGCGCACGGCGGTCTGTGCCCGCTCGAACGCGCGCGCAATCTCGTTACGCATGTTGAAGACGCGCGCGAGATTGAAGTGTGCGGTCGCGAGCGGCGCCAGCGTGAGGGTGTGCTCGAACGCGCGCTGCGCATCGTCCACGCGATTCAGGTGCAGGAGTGCCAGCGCGGTGTTGTTCCAGATGCGGGGATTGGCGGGCTCGATGGCTCCCGCGGCGCGCAGCACCTCGAGCGCCTCGTCGGCGCGGCCCAGCTCGAGCAGCAACTGGCCGCGGTTGGCGAGTGGAGGCGCCCAACCGGGGCGCGCAAGGGCGGCGCGCGCAAACGTCTGCTCGGCGGTTCCCGTGTCACCACGGTCCTGCGCGATCATTCCCGCCAGGAGCAATGTCGCCGCCTGCTGGCCGCCTTCCTGCAACGCGCGGTTCACGCTCGCCCACGACTCATCGAGGCGCCGCGACTGGTGCTCGGCGAGGGCGCGAAGGTGCCAGACGTCGCCGCGTGCAGGCTCGTCGGCGAGGATCGCCTCGTACGCCGCGATCGCTCCGGCGAGGTCGCCGCGACGGTGTCGCTCCTGGGCGGCCTGGAGCGCCTCCTGGCTCACCGCCCGCGTCCCGGCATCCACCGGTGGGAAAGGCGCACCAGGCCCATGTCGCGCGTCTCTCCCGTCACGATGAAGTCGACTTCCACGGTGTCGAAGAGCCGCAGCCCCTCGGGGTCGAGCGCATGCAGGCGCGCGAAGTATTTTCCAGGCAGGAGCGCCAGCTCGTCGAAGTGGACCGCGAAAGCGAACTCGCGCTCACCGCTCGCCGGCGCGGCGAATTTCTGCTCGTTCGAAGGCGATCCATAGACGGGCGTGCCATCGGCGCGAACGATCCCGAAGAGCAACACCGGCGTACGCCCGTCGGGCTCGTAGGCCACGCCCTGCAATACGAGAGGCTCGCCGTGACGAAACGTGCCCGACTTCTCGCCGCCCGCGGTTTCCGTCCAGGCCGACACGATGCGCGGCATGTTGCCACCGGCCGCCGGCACGGCCTGCTTCTCGCCGCGCCGCTTTTCCTCGTGGTACGTGAGGTACTCCCGGCTCACGTCGAAGCTCGAGCCGAACATGCGCGCGCGGCCCTGGTGCACCCACAAGGCGCTGCGGCAGAGCGTCTGGATGTGGAACATGCTGTGCGAGCAAAGGAGCAGCGTCCCGCCCGTATCCAGGTAGCGCTCGAGCCAGTGGATGCACTTCTTCTGGAACGACTCGTCGCCCACCGCGAGGACCTCGTCGGTGATGAGGAGCTCCGGGCGAAGCGCGGTCGCTACGGCGAACCCCAGCCGCACCACCATGCCCGACGAATAGTGCTTGATCGGCTCGTCGATCTGCGTGCCGATGTCGGCGAAGTCCACGATCGAATCGACCTTCGCGCGAGCCTCGCGGTGCGAGAGCCCGAGGATCGCCGACGAGAGGTAGATGTTCTCGCGCCCGGTGTATTCCGGGTGGAAGCCGCTCCCCAGCTCCAGGAGCGCCGTCACGCGCCCGCGTACGGCCACGGTGCCGCGCGAAGGGCGTGCGACACCGGCGATGACCTTGAGGAGCGTCGATTTCCCGGCGCCGTTCTCTCCCACGAGGCCGACGGATTCGCCCGGTTGCACGTCGAGGTCCACGCCGTCCAGCGCCCTGAAATGCGGGTAGTCCTCACGGCGCAGGAGCAGCGAGAGCAGCGTGCGCATGCGTTGCGCCCCGGTGCCGACCTTCGGATAGTCCTTGCCCACGCCGCGCAGCGTGACCAGGGCGCTCACAGGAAATCCTCGAAGTACGGTGCGAGGCGCCGGAAAACCCACAGGCCGGCGGCGAAAACCACCGCGCACGCGACGAGCACGGCAAAGTCCATGAGCCGCAACGAAGGCGTTCCCACAAGCACGTCTCGCATACGCCCGGAGAGCCACGCGAGCGGGCTCCACGCAATGGCGCCGCGCCACGCCGCAGGAACGAGCGAGAGGGGATAAAGGATCGGCGTCGCGTAGAACACGAGCCCCAACACCACGCCGATGCCGTACTCGATGTCCTTCACCAGCGTCTGAAGCGCGCCCAGCACGAGCGCGATGCCGGCCGCGAGCAAAGCATACGGAACAAGGAGCGCGATCGCGAACGGAATGCCGGAAAGATGGATCGCCTCGCCAGTGGCGCGCAGCACGAGCAGCACGACGAGGAACCCCGCCAGGTGCACGACGCAACACGCGGCCACCGCGGCATAGACAAAGACCTCGCTCGGCAGCGCCACCTTGCGGATCAGGCCGGCGTTGTCCCTCACCGAGCCCATGCCGCGCAGGATCGCCTCCGAGAAGAGAGTCCACGGCCAGAGCGCCATCGCGACGAACGCCGTGTACGTGATGCCCGGATACTCGGGCGGCACCGTCGCGCGGAAGACCTGGCTGAAGACGAAGGCGAAGAGTGCGAGCTGCGCGAGCGGCTGGAGGAACGTCCACGCGATCCCGCTCACGCTCCCCGCATAGCGCTGCATGAGCTCGCGGCGCAGCAGCTCGTACACCAGCCAGCGCTGCGAAGGGCGCCGCGCGGCGGGCTGGCTCATGGCGCGCGCGGTGTGGCGAGCGCCTGCGAGAGTTCGGCGAGGGCGCGGTCCCAACCAAGCCGCGCATCCTCGCGATGCAGCACGTACCCGGGGAACCACGGCGTCGCCTGCCCGGTTCCCGCGTAACGCCACTCCACGGGGCGCGGCACGAGGATGTGGGCCGCGAGGCCCACGCCCGCGGCGATGTGCACGTTGGTGCTGCTCACACCCGCGTAGCGATCCATGGACGCGAGGAGCGGTATGAGGCCCGCGAGATCGTCATTGAAAGCCGCCGCGTCGAAGACGGGCCTTGCCGAGCGCGAGCGCAACGCCTCGACCTCGCCGGCCCGCGGGTTGCGTTGGACCGATACGAGAGTCCCGGGCCAGTGGCGCAGTGCATCGCAGAATGCGTCGAAGGGAATTTCCTTGACGAGCCTTTCCTCGGCCGCATTGAACGCCAGCCCGGCCCGCCACGCAACGGCGAGGTACGGCGGCGGCCCAAGGGGGCGAAGCATCTCGAGGGTGCGTTCCCGCGCGGAGGCGGCGACTCGCAGCGCGAGCGGCGCCGGGTGGGCCACCTGCGGGAAGAGCCGGGGAAGGTCGCCCACCGGAAGCGCCGCAGCCACGGCCGCATCGGTCGTTTCAACCCGCGTACCCTCGAGCAGAGGCGCGAGGCGGGAGTCGCCCTGCCAGGCGAAACGCGCAGCTTGCGGCGCCACGCCTGTCCAGCGCAGGAAGAACAGCATGTCGCCCAGGCCTTGCTCGCCCTCCAGCGCGACGATGCCTCCCGAGTCCATGACCTCGCGAACCGCGTCGAGCGGCTGCGGCGGCTCGCCCTCGCGCCATGCGTATTCCGTCCAGGCATGTTCCAGCCGGCCGGCGCCGAGGAGCGCGATCGCGAGCGAGAGATGCGACCCCGGTTCGCCGGAGATTTCGCAAGCCCGCGTGAGGTATTCGATCGCTTCATCCACGCGGCCCGATTCGCGCAGGACGTTGCCGAGGTTACGCAGCGCCGGGGCGAACGACGCGGAGCGCCCGAGTGCCTCCCGGTAGGCTCGCTCGGCCGCCTCGCGGTCGCCCAGGGCACGCCAGGCGTTGCCAAGGTGGGTCCATGCGTCGGGCGAGGGTACGAGCGCCACGCAGCGCTCGAACGATTGGCGCGCCTCGTCGGCACGCCCGGAAGCGAGCAGCGCGAGCCCCAGGTTGCCCCACGCCTGGTCCATCCCGGGGTCGGCCGTGACCGCGGCGGCGAGCGGCGCGACGGCGGCACGGGGCTGGTCGAGGTGCATCAGGAGCGCGCCGAACGTGTTCAGCGCCTTGGGCCATTGGGGGCGTTCCCGAAGCACGTGCTGCAACTGCGCCTTCGCGTCGTCGAGGCGCTGCTCGGCCAGGTCGCAGAGCGCGAGGTTGTAGCGCCATTCGGCCGCATCGGGACGAGCCTGGAGTGCGCGTTCCAGGTGGCCGCGGGCCCCTATCGGGTCGGCATTCGCTACCCGCAAGGCGCCAAGGCTCGCGCGGGCCTCGGGAAACTCCGGGTCCAGCTCGATCGCGCGGAGGAAATCTCGCTCGGCGTCGGCGCCGCGACCCAGCGCGCGCAGCATCTGGCCGCGAGTCTGGTGCGCGTGGGCCGAGCCCGGCTCGTAGGCGACCGCCTCGCCGGCGCGTTCCAACGCGATGTCGTTCCTTCCCTGGCGAAACGCCACCGCCGCCGCGAGCTGGAGCGCGCGGGCATCGCGCGGATGGCTCGCGAGCGCTTCGTCGCAGAGGCGGGCGGCTTCGGCGAGGTTACCGCGCGAGAACGCCTCGAGCGCGCCGGTCAACATGGCGCCGCCCGAGCCGCCCATGTCACCCGTCGCGGGGTCAGCCGCCCTTCCCCTTGGCGGCTTGCGCGGCGGCGTCTTCCTGCTCGCGCTTCGCCTTTTCCTCGGCGGCCTGCCGCGCCTTGTCGATATGCATCTTGTGGATAGCCTCGCGGTCGACCTCCACGGCGAGCGGCGCGATCGCGTCGGTGTAGATCTTCACGTCCTTCGAATTGGTGAC
>DATBAI010000070.1:0-3774 GCA_036271595.1 Usitatibacter sp. | reverse complement strand
GTGTAAGAATGTTCTGACATCAGGCTTCCCCACGGTCCGCTAAGATGGCCGATGGCCTCTCCCTCCTGGAAAGACCTCCTCGCGGAACCCGGCCCCGACGGCCACATCGTCCAGCTCTACCAGGACGAGGAGTTCTACGGAGAGGCAATCAGTCATTTCGCGGCCGAAGGTCTGGTGCGCGGCGAATCCATCATTCTCGTGGCGACCAGGCCCAACTGGAAGAACATCTCGGCGCGCCTCTCGGCCAAGGGATTCCAGCCGGACCAATTGTTCGCCCAGGGGCAGCTCACCCTGCTCGACGCAGACGAGACGTTGCCCAAGTTCATGCGGGGGAACGAGCCGGATGGCGCCATCTTCAAGCCGCTTGCGAAGGAAACGATCGCCAAGGCCCGCCAGGGCGGCAAGTTTCCGCGCGTGCGCTGGTGGGGCGAGATGGTCAACGTGCTTTATGTGGATGGCAACCCGCGAGGTTCCAACCATCTCGAGCAGTTCTTCGACCAGGTCGCGCACGAGGAGCAGGTAGCCATTTTCTGCTCCTTCCTCATGGACAAGTTCGATCCGAAGATCTACGACGAGGCGTTCGGGCACGTCTGCTGCACCCACAGCCACGTGATTCCGGCCAACGACTACTCGGCCTACGGCGCGGCGGTCAATTGCGCGATCGCCGAGGTGATCGGCGAAATTCGCGGCCCCCTGCTGAACAAGCTCATGTCCTGGCAGGGTGCTCCCACGCTGATGCCCTCGTCGCAGGCGCTCCTCTTGTGGGTCCGGGAGCACTTTCCCTCCAAGTTCGAAGACGTGTTGGCGCACGCGCGCGAGCACGAGCATGCGAGCGGCGGCGCGAAGGTCTCGGCATGAGCGGGCGGCCAAACCTCACGGACTGCGGCTTGTTCGGGCTGAATTCGATCCCCTACGGCCTGCATATGTGCCATTTCTACGAGCGGCAGGAAGATCTTGCCGCTGCGCTGGTGCCCTATTTCACCGCGGGCCTCAGCTCGAACGAACGCTGCATCTGGATTACCGCCGACCCGCTCGACGCCGCGAGCGCCGGCGAAGCGCTGGGCAAGGCAGGGCTCGACGTGAGCTCGCTTATCCGATCCGGAATGCTGGTGATCCGCGATCACGGCGACTGGTACGGCGCCATCGACAATTCGAAGCTCGAGGCCATTCTGGACATTTGGCTGGAGGCCGAACGCCAAGCGCTCGCTGACGGCTGCAACGGACTGCGGATCGCCGGGAACACCTCGTTCGTCACTGCCGCCGATTGGGCGGGGTTCATGCGCTACGAAAAGGGGTTCAACGACGCCTTGGCGAACCGGCGCATCGTCACCTTGTGCAGCTATCGCCTTGGGCAATGCACGGCGACGGACCTTCTCGACGTTGCCCGCAGGCATCACTGCATGCTCGACCGGAGCGAACGCGATTGGCAGGTGGTTACCACACGCGACGGCTCGCTCAGGAATTTCATCGCTCCGGGCGGTACCTTCAGGATGGACCCCGAGCCGGAAATCCAGCCGCTTTAACCGATCCATTCGGACCAGTCCCGATCGGAGACTTCGACACGCCGCGGCGGCATACTCTGCGTTCCCTTCCTCGGGGCAACCCAATGTCCGACTGCAACAGCACTTGCGCCGCGATCATGGCGGCCAATTCCGAGTCCGAGGTCATTTCGATCGTCCGCGGCTACCTCTCGTCGTTCAGCATGGAGAGGGCGGCGCTCGTCCCTCCCTCGTTGATCGCGGTCGGGATCGACCATGCGAAGGAGATCGCGCAGGCCGCGGTCGAGGTGGCGCACCGCGAGGCGCAGGCGATCGCCGACGGTCCGGAGGCGACCTTCCTGAAAGAGGTCGGGGCGGTGCTGTCCACGGCGGCGATGAAGCTTGTGGTTCTCGCTTGCGGGGAACAAACCCAGGCGGCGTAGCGCATCGTCTACGCCGCGCGCTCGGCCTCCGACGGCAAGTCGGGAATCCGCCGATATCCTGCGGCTGCACGAAGCCTAGACTTGCAGTGAATCCTCGCGAGCCACTCGCGAGCCGCGATCACCCAACCATTGGAGGTTTCATGCGCAAGCTCGCGCCCACGATCCTGTTTGCCTCGATCACCGCCCTCGTCGGCGGCACCGCCCTCGCCAACACCGCCGTCACCTCTTCGACCACCGACAAGGTCACCGGCTCGCCGACCGTCGACGTGAACACGAACAACCCGCAAGGGATGTCGTATACCGACAAGAGCACGACCTCGCCCGGCACCAACGCGCGCATCGACGACACGCAGGCGCAGTCGGGCATGCCCGTGGCCGACAACACCAAGCCCATGACGGCCAAGGCCCGCAAGCACAAGGCGAAGATGGCCAAGAACACCACCCCGAGCACGAACACCGCGCCGATCGACAGCACCAACGGCGCGGCGGACAACTCGACCACGGGTTCTTCGGCCGGCCGCTGAATTCACGCACTGCCGCAAAAGAGGGCCGGGCGACCGGCCCTTTTCACGTGACGCCTGAGTTCCTACGGCAGGTCGGGTGCTGTTCCTACACGTCGCAGCAACCACCTGCAACGAGCTCGCCGTGCACGCACCACACGAGGGGAAGAAGAGAACGAGATCTTTCCTTCCATGTCCGATGAGCGCAAGCGGGTGCGAACCGATACCGACAACTAAAGGAGGTCCCATGAAGAGCCGCCTCGATGCACTGAAGGAACGTTTCGGGAACAAGCAACGCGGAGGGATTGGATACATTTTTCTATGGCTGCTCGGGGTTCCGATTCCCGTGCTGATCCTCATCTCGCTGCTCCGCGGTTGCCAATAGCGCGACAAAAGGAGAAACAACATGCTCTCAGCTGAAGGCAACACCGTCCTCCGAGCCGACGTCGATTCCCAGCCTCTCATGCGCTGGGGCGCCATCATCGGGGGCTGGCTGGTCGCTACCGGGATCGCGTCGATGCTCTACGTCGCGGGGTTGGCCCTGGGCTTTTCCGCGATCGATGCGAACAATGCCGACGCCGCGGCAAGGAGCGTCGGCCTCGGGACCGCGGTCTGGATGATTCTCACGTGGACGGTTTCGCTCTTCCTCGGCGGAATGTTCGCGAGCTGGTTCGATGGCCGGTCGGACCAGACCATGGGTGCGCTGCACGGTGTGACCGTCTGGGGTCTTTCCATCGCGGCGAGCGGACTCCTTCTCGCCCTCGGGTTGGCGCAGGCGCAGCTCGCGCCTCTCGTGACTCAATCCGGTGCGCAGGGCGCCATGTGGGTCGCGTTCCTCAGCATCCTCCTCGCCCTCGCGGCTTCCGGCGTGGGTGGTTGGCTGGGGGCAGGGCATATTCGCCGTGTCCATCATTTGCGACGCTACGAACCCGTGGCCTCCGGGCCGCGCTGATCGCCAACGGGCCCTCGCGGGCCCGTTTCATTTCAGCGGGCGAGGCCCTACCCGCGGCGGATCCGGCGCTGGGGAAGGATATCCGCCGCGATCAGTGCGGCGCGACCACCGGCAGGAGCCGCGCTGTCTCGCGGCGCACCACGCCGTAGCACTCGCACGACATCGCTTCCAGCCTTTCGCGGTCGAGGACCTTGATGTGGCCGCGGCGGTAGCTGATGACTCCCGCGTCCTGGAGCTTGCCTGCGGCTTCCGTGACGCCTTCGCGGCGCACCCCGAGCATGTTGGCGATCAGCTCCTGCGTCATGGTGATCTCGGGCGACGGAAGGCGGTCGATGCTGAGCAGCAGCCATCGGCACAGCTGCTGGTCCACCGAATGGTGCCGGTTGCACACCGCGGTCTGC
>DATBAI010000069.1:0-2915 GCA_036271595.1 Usitatibacter sp. | reverse complement strand
GATTTCAAGGGCACACTAAGTCTAGCCAGCTGGGGTTGAAAAGCACAAGAGCCTTGTCGCCTGCCAGTTGCGCAGCGCCAGGTATTCTTGGCTGGCAATCGCGTAAACGCGTCGCTGAATAGGCGAACGTTCCCCTACATATGGCACAACTGGTAGAAAGCTGAAGGTGGCAAGCGGTGATCACCGTCCATCATCTCGAAAATTCCCGCTCCCACCGCGTCGTGTGGCTCCTGGAAGAGCTCGGCGTCCCCTACGAGATCAGGCACTACAAGCGCGATCCGAAGACGAGCCTCGCGCCACCGGAGCTATTGAAGATCCATCCGCTCGGGAAAGCGCCGGTCATCACGGATGATGGCAACACCATCGCCGAGTCGGGCGCGATCATCGAATACCTGGTCGATCGCTACGGGAAAGGTGCGCTGATTCCTCCGCCGGGCACGCCCGAGAAATTGCGCTTCACCTACTGGATGCACTTCGCCGAGGGCACGGCCATGCCGCCGCTCGTGATGAAGCTCGTGTTCAACCGCGTCGAGCGCAGCCCGATGCCGTTCTTCGCGAAGCCCATCGCTCGCGGCATCTCGAAGAAAGTGAAGGGTGCCTTCATCGACCCGAACCTGGAGCGCATCGTGAAGCACATCGACCACGAGCTGGGGCGCGATGGCTGGTTCGCCGGAAGCGAGTTCACGGCGGCCGATATCCAGATGAGCTTTCCCGTGGAAGCGGCCGCGGTGCGCGCGGGTGCGGCGGCGCTGCCGAACGTCAAGCGCTTCCTCGAACGCATCCACGAACGGCCGGCCTACAAGCGCGCGATCGAGAAGGGCGGGAAAGTCGAGATACTGGGGTGAATGCCTAACGCCCGCTGTCGCGCCGCACCTGGACCTTCTTGCCGCGGATGTTGCTCTTGCTTAGCGCCTTGATGACCTGATCCGCCACCTCCGCGGGAACCTCGACGAGGGAGAAGCGATCGGCGATCTGGATGGCGCCGATGAGGCCGCCCGCGATTCCCGCCTCGTTTGCGATGGCTCCGACCAGGTCCTGCGGGCGGACGCCGGCCTGCTTGCCGGTGCCGATGAAGATGCGGACCATGTCGCCGGGGGGAGTGGGCCCCGGGTCATCGTCGCGATTGCGACGCCCGGGGTGACGAGAATCGGCGGCGCGCTCGGGGTGACGAGAATCGGCGGCGCGCCCCGGGTCGCTCTCCTCGGATTCTTCCTGCTCTTCCCCCGCCGTCGCCAGGTGGTAGAGCTTGACCGCCGCCATCGCGATCTGCACGACGTCGTACTCGTTCGACAGCGAATCCACCACGACCCTGAAGTGCTCGGTTTCATCGGCGGCGAGCGCCTCGCGCAACGCCGCGATGGTGTTGTCCAGGCGCCGTGCGCGCAGGTCGGCCACCGTGGGCACCTTGGCGGTCTCGATCTTGTGCTTGATGACCCTCTCGATGTTGCGCAGGGCATGGTGCTCGCGCGGCTCCACGAGGGTGATCGCGACCCCCTCGCGGCCGGCCCGTCCCACGCGCCCGATGCGGTGCACGTAGGCTTCCGGAGCCGCGGGGAGGTCGTAGTTCACGACGTGCGTGAGCCGGTCGATGTCGAGCCCCCGGGCGGCGACGTCGGTCGCGATGAGCAGCTCCGCCTCGCCCGAGCGAAGGCGCCGCATCACCTTGTCGCGGTCGTACTGGGTCATGCCGCCGTGCAGCGCCTGCGACTTGTAGCCGCGTGCGTTGAGAGTTTCCGCGAGCTCGTCCACCTCGGTGCGCGTGCGGCAGAAGACGATGGCCGCGGCAGGAGACTCGAGGTCGAGGATGCGGCCGAGCGCTTCCATCTTCTGCGCGCGCGGCAACACGTATGCCTGTTGGCGCACCTTCGGCGTTTCGCCCGCCGCGGCCGCGGGCTTGTTGATCTTTATCCGGATCGGATCGTTCTGGTGGCGCTTCGCGATCGCCTCGATGCGCGAAGGCATGGTGGCCGAGAAGAGCACCGTCTGGCGCCCGGCCGGCGACTCCTTGAGGACGGCCTCGATATCCTCCTGGAACCCCATGTCGAGCATCTCGTCGGCTTCGTCCAGCACGACGATGCGCACGCCGCCCATCTGGAGCGTCCCGCGCCGCATGTGGTCGAGCGCGCGGCCCGGCGTCGCGATCACGATGTCGACGCCCGAGCGCATGGCGTGGATCTGGCGGCCGATCGGCTGCCCGCCATAGACCGGCAAGACGCGTACGCCCAGCGCCTTGCCGTATCGATGGATCGCTTCGGCCACCTGCATCGCGAGCTCGCGCGTGGGGACCAGCACCACGGCGAGCGGCCCCGCGGTGCCTGGCCCGCCCTCGTCGATGAAGCGCTGCAGGATCGGCAGCGCGAAGGCCGCGGTCTTCCCCGTGCCGGTCGCGGCCTGGCCGAGCAAGTCGCGCCCGTCGATCAGCGGCGTGATCGTCTGCTGCTGGATGGGCGTGGGCTCCTCGTAGCCCAGGATGTTGAGCGCCTCGACGATGCGCGGGTCGAGGCCGAGGGCGGCAAATCCTTCCATTTTCTGTTTCTTCATGGGATGGCGAGTCGCCAGAGTGACGTCACTTCAGAAGTCCGCGCGCGATGCAGCGGATCGGATTTGTCGGAGGCCTTCGGATGCTTCGGCCGCACGTCGATGCGGTTCACGACCGCCAGCCCGGCATCCTTGATCCACGCCATCAGATCTTCCCTCGAGCGCAGGCCCAGGTGCTCGGCGAGATCCGAAAGCAGGAGCCAGCCTTCGCCGCCGGGCCCCAGATGCGCGGAGAGTCCGCGAAGAAACCCTTGCAGCATGCGGCTTTCGAAATCGTAGATGCCGTGCTCCAGGGGCGAGCTCGGCCGCGCGGGAACCCAGGGCGGGTTGCACACGATGAGCGCGGCGTGTCCCTCGGGAAAGAGATCGGCGCGCAT
>DATBAI010000068.1:0-5591 GCA_036271595.1 Usitatibacter sp. | reverse complement strand
AAGGTTGCGCCGGTGGGGTCCATGATCGCGTGGGTGGTGTTCTGGAGATTCAGCCGAATCTTGTTGAAGCCTGCAAATCCGTTGTTGACATCGGTGACTGGCGCGTTTTCACCGGAAAAGCGGGAGTGATCCACAAAGCCGTATACGCCGTCCGTAGGAGGCGTGATCTCCATTTGACCGCGAAAGAAGTAATCCAGCAGTCCTTGCGAGTAGCCGACCGCCCTGGGTATTAGTAGCGCGGCGCGATCGTCATAGTCCCGCCTTGAAAGCGTGTAGCGGTTTGGCCAAAAAACACCGTGTGTCGACATCGAAACGCCGGGGACGGTGACATGGAGAACGTCGTCGGTCACGGCCCCAATTAGGTATGTTGAGTTCACTTCTCCGAAGCGCGAACTCGCGTCTTCTGTGTGGTAGTCCGCAGCATTTGACGTGGGTCTGGGATAGGTTGTATTTCCGAAGTTGTTTTCTAACGTGAAAAAGCCGCGATTGGAGTAGTCGGCCAAGCCTTGTGTCACCCCCGTTCTTAGGGCCGTGCTCCAGTAGTCGCTATATCTGCTAAATGTCGGCGCCGGGTATCCATCGTAGGTCAAATCGCTCAATGTCCCGGCTGTCGCCGCCAATGTTCGGCCATCGATGGTGTACGCAGCGCGCGGCGTTGCGCCGCTGGTGGTCCGTGCGGCCAAATATTCTTCATATCCAGTATTGGATGTTCCATGCCCCTCGTTTCGAGTGTGCTGAGGCTGCGCCACGTCTTGGAGCAGGTGAACGACATCTCCTAACGACCTGAACAATGTGGCCCAATACGCCTTTCTCAAATCCTCTTGCGAGAAGGTTGTCGAATTGACCGTCAGAGGAAGGGGGTTACGCGCCTTGTCGAGCAGCGTAAGAGCGCGCCACATTGATTCTCTAGCATCAAGAAGAGTGAAATGGTTTCTCCTTGTAGGTGACTCTGAGGGCTGCGGATCGTATGGGGAGTCGGAGCCCAAGGCCCATTGAGAGGCATCCTTCGTGATGAGACCGGTTGGGCAAAACTCGGTGAGGGCGCGCGTATCGCCGTCGAGTGTATGGCGCAAGACGACTGGGTCCAAGAAGTGGTTGCAAAATCGATTGAGGTCCCCATCTGGATTAGGGTCATCGCGAGGCTCGTTCTTGAAGAACGCAATCGCGCCAGCGCCGTCATCCTCTCTTATGGCTCCTCGCATGAGCCAGCCCTTGACGCGCAACACATCCCGGTCTTGGGAGATGCTACTTATCACGCTGCTTTCGTAAGGTTTAGCGAGTCGGATGTAATTTGTCGAAGAACTGAGATCGAAGTAGGCATTGCTTAAGGGAGAGACCTGCGTTGGCGGCAGAACCCATTGCGCCAGGCCTAGCGAAAAGACCAAGTCGGTATCGAACCCAAGGCTTGACTGCGAATACGCGAAATTCATCATTTGAGCGTGCGTCGCTAGTTCATATGCCAAGGAAGGCTGGGACGCGCCGACGGCAGCTATCACGATAGCGAATTTGGAAAATGAATTTATCACGAGCCCTCCTTTATTTTCTGAACTCGTTCCGCGTCCCGCACGAGCGCTCGGTCTTGGCCCAACTCGATAGTCTCGATCTCAAACAGTACGTACGCGGCCTTTAGCTTGTCCTCCCTAGTGGTGGCGATTGCCGAGGCCTCCGCGTAGAGCTCTTTCAAGTAGGGAAGGACAACACTCTTTGCGCCATCGCACGCTATTGCCGCACCTCCTAACGATTTGATTTGTTCGGCACTCGTACCTGATTGTCGCTCGAGGGCGATGCGCGGACCATTGATATCGGCCTGCGGGCTCAGGTGATAGCCAGGAGCCAGCGCCGCGATCGTTCGGCTGCGGTCCATCAGGACGGGATTGAGATTCCAGGAAAAAGAGGAAAATGAAAATCGTCCAGATGCGTCCGATTGGGTCACTTCGGCCTTGAAGCATTTGCTGCGAGCTTCGGTGAACGTCCGTATCACCCCGGTCCATTGAGCCAGCACAACGGCGTTTGGAATCGGGTTCCCCGTATCTTTGTCTACGACGATTCCAGTGTCCGCAAGGCTGGGTAATGACGCACAGCAGACGATCGCCAGTCCAAGGCTCGCGAGAGCAGCAGTAGGAGTCTCCATGATCACATCGCCTCGATACGCCATACGCCATCTGGATCGCGAATCAGATGAATGGGATGCGCGATTTGACCGGAGCCGTCGTCCTTCACGACCATGAGCTCAACAAAGTTCTCCATAAGGGTGCCCCCATCAATAGTGCCTAATTGACTCGCGATGCTAGGTAGGGACGTACCTAGCCCAGCAAAAAAGGCTTTGTACTCGTCACGCCGCGATCCAACGAATAGATTACTGGCAGAGTCACCGTTGCCTGCCTTGAGTCGATCGATGACATTGCTGAGAACTGACAGCTAACGGCAGTTAAATGAAAAGCGGCGCGGCAGTCAACCGGCGCCGCGACGGATAAGCTCCCGGACTATCGCTGCGATTGCAGCATCCGGGGTGACAAACCTCTGGGTGGCGACCTAGCGGTAGTCCTTCGGATCCGGCGAATCCGTCGGATGCGCCACGATCCTCTTCCACTGCTCGCTTTGCGGGAAGTTCATCGTGACGCCGCGCGGCGGAATGGGCTTCGCGAACCACTTGTCGTAGATGGCGAAGATTTCGCCCGAGGAGAAGACATGCCTTAGCGTATCGTCCACGACCTTCTTGAACGCCGGGTCGTCGCGCCCCAGCATGAGCGAGTACGGATCGGCGAGCATCCCGTCGATGGCGACCAGGTTGAACTCGTTCGGCGTCTTGGAATTGGCGGCCAGGCCTGCCAGCAGGATGTCGTCTTCGGCGAAGGCCACGGTGCGGCCGGTCTCGACATAAAGGAACGACTCGGGATGGTCCTTGCCCTGGATGATGGTGAGGTCGAGGTTCTGGGCCTTGTTGATGTCGAGGATCTTGCCGAGCGTATTGGTGCCCGCGGTCACCGAGACGGTCTTGCCCTTCAAGTCCTTCAGCGCGTGGATGTTGCTCGACTTCTTGGCGATGAACTTGGTGTTCACGAGGAAGGTCGTGATGCTGAAGTTCACGATCTTCTGGCGCTCGATGTTGTTCACGGTCGAGCCGCACTCGAGGTCCACGGTGCCGTTGGCGATGAGCGGGATGCGGTTGGCCGAGGTCACCACCTGCTTTTTCACCTCGAGGTTGGGCATCTTGAGGCTGCGCTTCACCGCCTCTACCACCTTCATGCACAGGTCCACCGAGTAGCCCACGGCCTCCTGCTTGTCGTCGAGGAAGGAGAAGGGGATCGAGGCGTCGCGCACTCCGAGCGTGATCACCCCGGAGGCCTTGATCTTGCCGAGGGTGCCGGCGTCTTCGCCGAACGCCGGAACCGCGGCGGCGACGAGGAGCGCAACGAGCCACGTATTCTTCATGGTCTTCCTTTCGGGAAAGTATGAAACGAACGTTTCAGCGGCGGAATATAATGGAACATATGGTTCGTGACAAGGAAGGCCTCGTCGTCCTCCTCCGGGACGCATATCCCTCCCTCAGCCCCGAGCTCGCGAAGGCCGCGCGCTTCCTCGCCGACCGCCCCGGCGAGATCGCCGTGTCCTCGATGCGCGCGCTGGCCGCCCGTGCTGGAGCCAAGCCACCCACGCTGGTGCGCCTCGCCAAGTCCCTCGGTTTCGCCGGCTGGCCGGCGCTGCGGGCGGTCTTCCTCGCCGAGCTGGGTGGCGCCGCCTATGCCTCGCGGGCCCAAGCGCTGCAAAAGCGCGGCGGGCTCGACCTCGCGGCCGGCGTCTTCGAGGCGCAGCGCCGCGACATCGACAAGACCGAGGCGCAGAGCGCGCAAGTGCTTCCGCGAGTGGCGGCCCTGCTTCACAAGGCGCGCACCGTGCACGTCGCAGGCTTCCGCGCGAGCTATGCCATCGCCTTCGGCTTCGCCTATCTCTATCGCCTGTTCCGCTCGAGCGTCACGCTCGTGGCGGCCGAAGGCGGCACGCTCGAGGCGCAGCTGCGCGCCATCGGGCCGCGTGACGCCCTGGTCGTGGTGAGCTTCGCCCCGTATTCGCGCGAAGCACGCCTCGCCGTCGAATGCGCCAAGCGCGTCCGCGCCAAGGTGGTCGCCATTACCGACAGTGCGCTGGCACCCATCGCCCTCGAGGCCGACGAGACCGTGCTCTTCTCGGTCACGAGCCCGTCGTTCTTCCCGTCCATCGTGGGCGGAGTGTCCGTAGCCGAGAGCCTGCTCGGCCTCATCGTCGCGCGCGAAGGCAAGGGCGTGGTTAGGCGCATAGAATCGGCCGAGCGCCAGCTTTTCGAGTCCGGCACCTACGAGATGGCAACCCCTTCCAAGCGGAGGAAATGAACGTGCGCATCACCCCCTGGAGCCCGGAAGCGGCCCCGCGTCCCGGCGACCTCACGGAAGCGATCCTCAAGCGCCGCGGCGGCAAATACATCAATCTCGATCTCGCGCTCCTCTGGAGCGAGCCGCTTGCGCGAGGATGGAACGCCTACGTCGGCGCCGTGCGCCGCGAGTTCAAGGTGAGCCCCCGCCTGAAGGAGATCGCCATCTGCATGGTGGCGCGCTTGACCGGCGCCTCGTATGAATTCAAGCACCACTGGCCCGAATACGTCGCGGCTGGCGGCAACGAGCAGCTCCGTGCCAAGCTCGACGATCCTGCCGCGGCGATCGACGAACCCGCGTTCAGCCCCGACGAGCGCCTCGTGATGCGCTATGCCGCGGCCATGACGCGCGACATCAAGGTGCCCGACGCGCTCTTCGCCGAGATCCGCAAGCGCTTCAACGAGTCGGAGGTGGTCGAGCTCACGGCGGCGATCGCGACCTACAACATGGTGGCGCGAATCCTCGTCGCGCTCCAGGTGAATCCGGAGGACCTATGACGCACATCATCCATCGCTCGCTTTCGGGGGCGCTCCCCGTTGCCGTTTCCGGCAAGGGCGTCACGCTCACCGATCGCGAGGGCAAGACCTACATCGATGCGAGCGGCGGCGCCGCGGTCTCGTGCCTCGGTCACCAGCATCCCGACGTGCTCGCAGCGATGCACGCGCAGATCGACAGGCTTGCCTACGCACACACGAGCTTCTTCACGACCGGGGTTTCCGAGGAGCTCGCGGACCTGCTCGTCACCAACGCGCCGAAAGGCATGGGCTACGTTTACATGGTCTCGGGCGGATCGGAAGCGATGGAGGCTGCGCTCAAGATGGCGCGCCAGTACTTCGTCGAGACCGGCGAGCCGCAGCGCTCGAAGTTCATCGCGCGGCGCCAGAGCTATCACGGCAACACGCTGGGCGCGCTCGCGGTCGGCGGCAACGAATGGCGCCGCAAGCAGTTCCAGCCGCTCCTCATCGACGTGGGCCGCGTCTCTCCCTGCTACGAGTATCGCGATCGGCGCGCGGACGAATCGCCCGAGCAGTACGGCGAACGGCTGGCGAAGGAGCTGGAAGCGAAGATCCAGGAGATCGGGCCGCGCAACGTGATCGCGTTCGTCGCCGAGACCGTGGTGGGCGCCACGATGGGTGCGGTGCCGCCCGTCCCCGGTTACCTCAAGCGCGTGCGCGAAGTCTGCGA
>DATBAI010000067.1:0-13876 GCA_036271595.1 Usitatibacter sp. | reverse complement strand
AAGATCGCGCTGGTGAATGGCGACGCCCGCATGTGCGTCGAGATGCTCGGCGGCCCCGACGTCGCGTTCAGCCAGACCGACCGGTTCACCGCCGCGCCCGAGCCCTCGAGCATGAACCGGAACGAGCCCAACCAGTGGCATGGAACCTTCGCGACGAAGGCGCCTTCGACCACGGCCGAGTTCGTGACGGTGATGCGCGTGGGAAGCGACTGCAAGGCGCCGGACGCGAAGCTCACTCGCTCCGGGGATGCCCTCACCGTGCAGGCGGAAGGCAAATCGGTCACCCTGCATGGGGCGAGCGTCGCCTTATTGTGAAGACATTCTGGAGAACTCCACCGGCGGTGCGACTCACGGCAAAATAGGGGTATCGCTTCCCTCCGCCACGCCCAATGACGCTCGGCGTCACCCCCAAGCTCTTCCTCGCGGTCCTCTTCACGAACGTGATCACGGCGGTTGCCGTGGGCCTGGGTGTGCGCGCGGCATTCGTGACGGGTTTCGAGAGCTATGTGCAGCAGCGCGAGGACCAGCGCCTCACGCGCCTCGCGGGCGTGCTCGCCAATGCGTACAAGGAACGCGGCTCGTGGGAATTCCTGCGCGGCAACCGCACCCTGTGGTCGCAATTCAACCAGGTGGTGCGGCCCGATGCGCTACGCCGCCGCGATACCACCCTCGCCGGATCACCGCGCCTGCCTGCCGGCAATGCGCTTACCGGCGACGCGCAGCCGCCGCCCGCCGTCGTGCTCGACCTCTTCAATAACGTGATCGTGGGCGACGCCGATCTCACGCAGGAAGTGAAGACCCTTCCCATCAGCATCGACGGCCGGCAGGTGGGATGGCTCACCGCTCCGCTCCGCCATCCCGAATTCGATCTTGCCGATAGCCGCTTCCAGGACGAGCAGAAGCAGGCGGGATGGACGGTGCTGCTGCTCGCGATCGGCCTCTCCGCGGTAGTGGCCGGCGTGCTCTCGCATGGCCTCCTCGCGCCCCTGATGCGCATCGCCGAGGCGACGCGGCGCCTCGCCGAAGGCGAATACGGAACGCGGGTCGCCGCCACGTCGCACGACGAGATCGGCCAGCTCGTGCAGGACTTCAATCGCCTCGGCAACACGCTCGAGAAGAACGAGAAGCTGCGCCGCGACTACATGGCCGACGCTTCGCACGAGCTGCGCACGCCGATCGCGATCCTGAAGGCGGAGATCGAGGCGCTCCAGGACGGCTTGCGCCATTCGACGCCCGAGACGCTTCGCTCGCTCCACGCCGAGGTCGGGCGCCTGGAGAAGCTCGTTCACGATCTGCACGACCTCTCGCTTGCCGACGTGGGAGTGGCATATCACTTCACCAACGTGGATCTCGCCCAGCTCGTGCACGAAGCGCTCGAGGGCGCACGAGACCGGATCGCTGCCGCCGGATTGAAGCTCGAGGAGCGAATCTCCGCCAATCCCGTGCGCGTGCGCGCCGACGCGCAACGCCTGCTCCAGCTGGTCGGCAACCTCGCCGAGAATTCCGCGCGCTACACCGAGTCCGGCGGACGCGTACGCGTGAGCGTATCGCGCATCGGCCGCGAGGCCCACCTGGACTGGGAGGACTCCACTCCCGGCGTCCCCGATGAAGCGCTCGAGAAGATCTTCGAGCGGCTGTTTCGCGTGGAAGGCTCGCGCAGCCGCGACGGCGGCGGCTCGGGCCTCGGTCTCGCGATCGTGCGCAGCATCGCGCAGGCGCACGGCGGGCGAATCGCGGCGGCGCATTCCGGCCTCGGGGGGCTTCGCATCGAGCTGCGGCTGCCTATCGTGGAGGGCGCATGAGCACGACGCAACCGTACGTAATCGTCGTGGAGGACGAGCCGAAGCTCGCGACGCTGCTGGACGAATACCTGCGTGCGTCCGGCTTCGAGACCACGGTCCTCGATGACGGGCGTGACGTGTTGCCGGCCGTCGAGAAGCGCAAGCCCGACATCATCCTCCTGGACCTCATGCTCCCCGGCCGCGGCGGGCTCGAGGTATTCAAGGATGTGCGGGCGGCGCACGACATCCCGGTCGTGATGGTGACCGCGCTCGTGGAGGAAGTCGATCGCCTTGTCGGCCTGGAGCTCGGCGCCGACGACTATATCTGCAAGCCGTACAGCCCCCGCGAGGTAGTGGCCCGCGTGAAAGCGGTTCTGCGGCGCGGCGCACGCGGCCCCACGGCGGGCACGCCGGGGTTGGCGCTCGACGCCGCGCGTTATGAGGCCATGCTGGACGGCCATCCGCTCGACCTCACGCCGGTCGAATTCCGGCTCCTCAACACCCTCGCCTCACGCCCGGGCCGGATCTTCCCGCGCGCCGAGTTGCTCGACTCGCTCTACGCGGACCATCGTGTCGTGTCGGACCGCACCGTGGACAGCCACGTGAAGAACCTGCGCAGGAAGTTGCAGCGCGCGAGGCCCGGCGAGGACCTCGTGCATTCGGTTTACGGCGTCGGCTACAAGCTCGAGCTCTAGCCCTGGCGCAACGCCGCGCGCCGGGGCGGCGCCATCGCCTGGCGCAGGCGCTCGAGCTCTTCGGCGCTCAGGACCGCGTCCAGCTTCTGCTCGGTGTCGTCGATGATCGCGTCCATGGCGGCGCGCATCACATTGCGAGATGTAGGGTCGCTGGGCGAACCCATTTCCCCGCGAACCCACGCCACGCGGGTCATGGCGCTCTCGAGGATCGTGTCGACCACCTGCGCGCGTGGGCCGTCGAGACCGATCATCGTGGCATAGCTCACGGGTAGCGGCCCGGCGCCGGTGGCATGCACGAGGCTCGTGGTGAAGGCGAAAGCAGCGGCAGTGGAGCGCAACATCTTCATGGCGGTTCTCCTTCTGGCGGGACGATGCCATGGTGCGATGCGATTGTGCAGTGCGTGTGGAGGTTGTGCGAACGCCCGGTAACGGGAGGCAAAGTATAATTTCCGGGTGAGCTTCTTCTCGCTGCATCGGCAGGGATTCGTGCGCGTCGCCGCGTGCACGCCGCGGGTCCACGTGGGCGATCCGTCGTCGAACGCCGACGAAACGCTCGCCACGATGCGCGAAGGCGATTCGCGCAGCGTGGACCTCCTGGTCTTCCCCGAGCTCGGGATTTCCGGTTACGCGATCGACGACCTTCATCTCCAGGATGCCTTGCTCGAAGCCGTCGAGTCCGCGCTCGCAAGGCTGGTGGAAGCTTCCCGGGACCTGCGCTCCGTCTGCCTCGTCGGAGCGCCGCTTCGCCGCAACGGGCGCCTGTACAACTGCGCCGTGGTCTTCGCACGTGGCCGCGTATTGGGCGTGGTGCCCAAGTCGTTCCTGCCCAACTATCGCGAGTACTACGAAAATCGCTGGTTCGCTCCGGGCGTGGGCCTCACCGGCCTCGAGATCGCTCTCGGCGGCCACGCGGTGCCCTTCGGCACCGACCTGTATTTCGCGGCGAGCGATCTTTCCGACTTCACCTTCCACGCCGAGATCTGCGAGGACTTCTGGGTGGCGACGCCGCCTTCGACGCGCGGCGCGCTCGCCGGAGCGCTGATTCTCTGCAACCTGTCGGCGTCGAACGTCCTGATCGGCAAGGCAGACGAGCGCGCGATGCTCTGCGCCTCGCAATCGGGCCGCTGCCTCGCGGCTTACGTCTTCGCGGCGTCGGCGTGCGGTGAGAGCACCACCGATCTCGCATGGGACGGACAGGGGCTCATCCACGAGCTCGGCGTGCTCCTCGCGCAAACGCAGCGCTTCGCCGATACGGGCCAGATTGCAGTGGCCGACGTCGACGTGGAGCGCCTGCGGCTGGAGCGCATGCGAACCGTGACCTTCAACGCGGCCGCTGCCGCCGCGGGCCATCCGGAGAAGTCTTTCCGCCGTATCGCGTTCACGCATCGCTCCTCGTTCGACGATGTCGGCCTCGAACGAAAAGTCGACCGGTTTCCGTTCGTGCCCGACAATCCGGCGCACCTCGACCAGGACTGCTACGAGGCCTTCAACATCCAGGTGCAGGGCCTCGCCAAGCGCCTCGAAACGACCAAGTCGCAGCACATCGTGATCGGGGTCTCCGGTGGCCTGGATTCGACGCATGCGCTGCTCGTTGCCGCGCGTGCCTTCGATCGCCTGAAGATTCCGCGCGCCGGCATCCTCGGTTTCACGATGCCCGGCTTCGCCACGTCCGAGGGGACGAAGGCGAACGCCTGGAGCCTCATGCGGGCGCTCGGCGTGACGGGCGAGGAGATCGACATCAAGCCCACCGCGCTGAAGATGCTCGAGGACCTGGGCCATCCGTTCGCCAGGGGAGAGAAGGTCTACGACGTCACCTTCGAGAACGTGCAGGCGGGGCTGCGTACCGATTACCTCTTCCGGTTGGCCAACCAGCGCAAGGGCATGGTGCTCGGTACGGGCGATCTATCCGAGCTGGCGCTCGGCTGGTGCACGTATGGCGTAGGCGACCACATGAGCCACTACAACGTGAACGGCTCCGTGGCGAAGACGCTCATCCAGTACCTGGTGCGTTGGGTGATGAATTCCGGGCAGCTCGATCCGGGCGCGTCGGCGACACTGCAATCGATCCTGGATACCGAGATCTCGCCCGAGCTCGTGCCGGCCGATTCCGGGAAGATCCAGAGCACGCAATCGAAGATCGGCCCGTACGAGCTCCAGGACTTCAACCTCTATTACATCACCCGCTACGGGCTGCGGCCCTCGAAGGTCGCGTTCCTCGCGTGGCACGCCTGGCGCGACGCTTCGCGCGGCGACTGGCCGCCGGAATTTCCCGAGTCGCTTCGCCACTCCTATTCGCTCGCGGACATCAAGAAGTGGCTGGGCGTGTTCCTGCACCGTTTCTTCGACATCTCGCAGTTCAAGCGCTCGGCATTGCCGAACGGGCCGAAGGTCGTGTCCGGTGGAAGCCTTTCGCCGCGCGGCGACTGGCGCGCGCCCTCCGACGGCAACTCGAGGGCGTGGATGGATGAGCTGCAGAGGAACGTGCCGGAACAATAGGCGCTTAGCGGGCCGCTCGTCGGGAAATGCGCTCAAGGCGCGCGCGCACGCTGCGCAGGTGCATCATCGGATAGGCGTTACCTACGACCTGGATCGCGAGGAAGGCGGCCAGGACGCTCCACTTCCCGAACCAGAGGCACAAGGCGAGGTAGGGCAGGAGCACGAATGCTCCCCAGAAGTGGATGGCCTCGGCGGATGCGACCTGGCGGCAGATGACGAATGGATCCCGGCGCTCCTTCGACACGTAGACCTTGGTGTTGGCCAGGCGCAGCGGCGTATTCCTGAGCAACGCACCGAATCCCCCGACGCCCAGCTTCGCATAAATACCGCCCCGCAATTCCCAGGGCCGCAACCTGCGAAGGCTCGCCGGCAGCTCGAGCATGTAGATCGGCTCGGCGACCTTCGCGAGGCCCAGGAAGCAGAAGAAGAGCATGAGCACCATCCATGGCGAGCTGAAGCCGATGACCTGCGACATCATCATGATGGAGAAGCCGAATGCCCCGAGTGTGGCCACGAAGATGGCTACATGCTTCCACATAGCCGGCTCACCGTTCGTGAGATTACCCATCAACGCTTGAGCCTCAAAGGGCTCAATGCGCCGACCTCGCGCCGGTAAGCGTCGTATTCCTCTCCGAGCGCGGCGACCAGCATTTCGTCCTCGACACGGATCCGATAGCTGTACGCGGCGAGGGTGGGAAGGAGCGACGCGAGGAGGACGATCCCGTTGCCCGATGCCATCGCGATTCCATTCAACGCGAGAAGCGAACCAAGGTAGCCGGGATGCCGCACCCAACGATAAGGTCCGCTTCGCTCCACTGAATGCTGATCGTGCGTGAGCAATGTCCGCGTGTAGCGCTCGCGAAGGGTCAGCACCGACCACAGGCGGACCGCCAACCCGACGGCACCGATCGCCACGCCCGCCCATGCGACCGCCGGCATTCCGGGTAGCGTCCAGGCACGAAACCAGGCGGGGATCCAGGCGCTGGCGGGAGCCTTCATCGCGAGCGTGAGACCCAGGATGGGAAAAAGCGACGCAACCGAGATGAGGACGCTGCTGCCGCGGTCCGCGGGGCCCGTCGAATGGGACCGCGCCCTGGCGCCGAATCGAACCTCCGCCTGGACGACATAGAGAAGGAGGATCGCGACGCCGCCGATCCCATACGACGGAAGCGCCCACAACCTGTTGAACCAGTCACCCATGGGCGTAGCTCCACTCCTTGCGCAGCAGCCCGTAGTACCCGGTATCCGAAACCTCGCCGGCCACGATCCAGCGCTCGCGCAGAACCCCTTCCATCCTGAACCCCAGCCGCTCGAGGCTCCTCGCGGAGTTCGAGTTGCGTGGATCGATGTCGGCCTCGATGCGATTCAAGCCCAGCGGGCCGAATGCGTAGTCGATGAGCGCCTGCAATGCCTCGTGCATGTAACCCTGCCCCCAATACGCCTGCCCCAACGAGTAGCCGATCTCGGCACGCCGGCTCTCGCGATGAAACCGGAACAGCATGCACGTGCCGATCATTGCCGCATCGTCACGCCGCTCGACCGCGAAGTTCACGCCGCTGCCATCGGCATAACATGCATTCGCCGTGGCGACAAGCTTCTCGGCCTGGGCCATCTGCGTGAACGCGGGCCGCGATAGATACCGCGCCACGACCGGATCACCGTAGATCGCAAAGAGCCCGGGCGCATCGCCCGCCACGATGAAGCGCAGCTTCAGCCGTGAGCTCTCCAGCGTGACCGGCTGGAACGGGGGATCGCCGCTCACCAGAAGTAGATTTGCAGCGACTCTTCCTTCGGCTTGGGCGGAATGTCGCCCAGCACCTCGCGTTGGTCGCGGAAGTTCATGATGCTTCGCGTGAGAAGGTTGTCGATCTCCGCCATGCTGTAGGAAGGCCCCGTGCCGTTCGGCTTCCGCAGCTTGTCCTTCCCGGGGAAGATGCCCATGCCCGCGAGGATGCTGTACCAGGAGAAGATCGGATAGCCACGGCCCAATCGCTGGCTGCCCACGTCGGATGCGATGCTCTTTCCGCTCATCCACTTCGCATAGAGCTCGAGGAGGGCGGGTGAGATGTTCGTGTTGTCGGCGTTGGCGCGCCAGTAATCGGTGTCCTTGCGCGTGTTGGTCTTGAAGTGCGTGACGACGTAGTCGCGCGTGCCCTCGAAATGCCCGTTCACCTTGTCGTTGAAGCGCTCGCGCACCGCATCGCCCATGTCGCCCTCCTCCAGCGCGTCCATGAACTGCTGGACGGTACGCTGGATGAAGAGGAGCGCCGTGGCCTCCAGCGGCTCGATGAAGCCCTGTGAGAGGCCCACCGCGAGGCAATTGCGATTCCAGTGCTTCGTCACCCGGCCGACCTTCATCTTGAGGTGGCGCGCCTCGACCTTCGAGTCGAGCATCCCCAGCCGTTCGCGCAATTCCTTCTCGGCCTCGTCCGGCGTGCAGAAGGAGGAGCTGTACACGTAGCCGTTCCCGTAGCGGTTGGCGAGCGGGATCTCCCAGCACCAGCCGTGCTTCATCGCGGCCGAGATCGTCTGGGAGCTGATGCGCTCTCCCATCGGCGTGGGCATCGCGACGGCGCAATCGTTGAAGAGGTTCTCCGAGAAGCTCACGAAAGGAGTCCCGAGCGCCTTCTGGATGATGAGGCCGGCGAAGCCCGTGCAGTCCACGAAGAAGTCGGCCTCGAAATCACCGGCCTCCTTCGTCGAGACCGACTTGATGTCGCCGTTCTCCTTCATGTTCACGCTGTTCACGTGGCAGCTCACGTACCTCACGCCGCGCTCCACCGCCTTCTCGTGCAGGTACCGGCCCAGCAGCACGGCGTCGAAGTGATAGCCGTACCACACGTCGAAGGGGAAGTTGCGGCCGGGCTTGGGCGCGAGGCGGTGCTTCGCGAGATACGAGGAGATGAAGAACTTGTCGGGATGCGCCTCGACGTCGTAGCCGTTCACGCGCGCCTGGGCGTTGTGAACGAACTGCGTGAGGGTGAGGTTGTCCAGCATCGAGGCGAACGGGTGGAAATAGCTCTCGAAGCCGGGCCGGGTGGACCAGTTCTCGAAGCTGATTCCGCACTTGTAGGTGGCGTTGCACTGCGGCATCCATTCCGATTCCTCGATGCCGAGCATGTCGAAGAAGCCGCGCAGCCAGGGCGTCGAGCCCTCGCCCACACCGATGATCGGCACCGCGGGCGACTCGAGGACCGAGATCTCCACGCCGCGCGACCCGAGCTTGTGGGCGAGCATCATGGCGGCCATCCAGCCGGCGGTGCCGCCGCCCACGATGGCGATCTTCCGGATCGAGGGTGGTACGCGTCCCCGCGGGTCGGGCTTTGCGTACTGGTACGTGTAGTTGAAGACGGTAGCGGTGGGCGCGGCAGTCGCGGTCATGCGTGTTTTTCTCCCCGTAACAAGCCGCAACTTTACTACTGTCCCGCAAGCGGCATGATGGCGACCATGAACGCATTGACCCTCACCGCCACGATGCTCGGCCTCGCCCTCACGGCCGCCGCCCAGACGCCGCCGCAACCCGCGCCTTGCTCGGCAATCGAGTCGCACCAGTTCGATTTCTGGATCGGCGACTGGGATGTCTACGTCCCCAGCGGCAAGCTCGCCGGGACGAACCATATCGAACGGCTCTACGGCTGCATGCTGCACGAGTCGTGGAAGTCCGGTTCCGTCGAGGGCCAGAGCTTCAACGGGTTCGACGCCACGCGCGGCCTCTGGCACCAGACCTGGATCGACTCCGAGGGCACCGTGCTCGTGATCGAGGGCGGCATGCGGGACGGCTCCATGTCCATGTCCGACCGCAACCTCCCCGGAAAGAAGGACGCGCTGGCGGTGAACGAGATCACCTGGACCGCGAATCCGGACGGTTCGGTGCGGCAGCATTGGCGAGTCTCGCCCGACGGCGGCAAGACCTGGACCACCTCCTTCGACGGCAAGTACGTGAAATCGGCACGTCCGCAGCCCAAATAGAAGTGGGCTGATCGAACGCCGCGGTGGCGGGGTGTCAAAGCCCCATGGCATCGAACCGCGTGGTAGTGCTCGGCGCGTCCGCGGGTGGGTTCGCCGCGTTGCGGCAAATCGTGAAGCGGCTGCCGCCTGATTTTCCGGCGCCAATCCTGATCGTGCTGCATATCGACTCCCACGAGAGCATCCTTCCCCAGTTGCTCTCGCAGCGCGGCGTGCTGCGCGCGACCTTCGCGGTCGACGGCGAGGGGGTCGAACCTGCCAGGATCTATGTCGCCCCGCCGGGCAGGCACATGCTCCTCAGGGACCAAAGCATCGAGCTGTCCGACGGCCCGAAGGAGAACTTCACGCGCCCCGCCATCGACCCGCTGTTTCTATCCGCGGCGCTCTCGCGCGGCCCCGATGTGATCGGCGAATCCTCACGGGCCGCCTGGATGACGGCACGGCCGGCCTCGCGGCGATCAAGCAGTGCGGCGGAATCGCGGTCGTGCAGGACCCCGACGATGCCCAGTCGCCGAGCATGCCCACGAGCGCCCTTCGCCACGTGGAAGTCGATCACAAGACGACATTGGACGCGCTGCCGTCGCTGCTCGTGTCGCTCGCCGGGACGCCCGCCCAAGCGCCTCGCCCTCCGACGCCGAAAGTCCTTCTCAACGAGCACGCCCTGTTCATGAACCAGGGAGACCCGCTGGAACACCTGAAGGCGATCGGCCAGCCCTCGACTTTCACGTGTCCCGAGTGCCACGGCTCGCTCTGGGAGATCGCCGGCTCCAAGCCCCCGCAGTATCGCTGCCACACGGGCCATGGATTCTCCCTGGGGAACCTCGCACATGCCCAGGGAGTTTCCACCGATTCCGCCCTTTGGAGCGCGGTGCGCGCCCTCCAGGAGAAGCGCTTCCTGCTCGATCGCGCCGCCGATGCGAAGCGCGATAATGGCGACCACGCGCAGGCCGAGCAACTGTCGGCGCAGGCCCGCGAAGTCGCCGAACATGCGTCATTGCTTCGTGGCCTGGTGAAGCAGCCGCTTCCTTCGGGCTGACCATGCCGACGCGCATCGTTCCTCCAATCGACCCCATGCTCGCCCGCATTACCGAGGATCTGCCGCCCGAAGGCGACTTCCTCTTCGAGCCGAAGTGGGACGGCTTTCGTGCGATCGTCTTTCGCGACGCGGACGGCGTGTATATCCAGAGCCGCGACAAGCGCCCGTTCGACCGCTACTTCCCGGATTTGCACCAGGTATTCCTGGACCAGCTTCCGCAAGGCTGCGTGGTCGACGGCGAGATCGTGATCGCGACGAAGCGAGGGCTGGACTTCGACGCGCTGCAGCTTCGGCTGCATCCCGCGGCCTCGCGCGTCGAGAAGCTCGCGAAGGCGCAGCCCGCATCCTTCGTGGCGTTCGATCTCCTGGCCGCGCGCGGACGCAACCTCATGGCGCTGCCGCAGGAAGAGCGGCGCGAGGCGCTCGAGAAAGCGCTCGAATCCGTCTCCGCCCCGATCCACGTGACCGCGATGACGCGGGACCGGAAGAAGGCGCGGGAGTGGCTCGATCTCTTCGAGGGCGCGGGCCTCGATGGCGTGATGGCCAAGCCCGCGAGCCTGCCCTACGAGCCGGGCAAGCGCTCGATGCTGAAGGTGAAGCACGTGCGCAGCGCCGACTGCGTGGTCGCGGGCTTCCGCTGGCACAAGACGGGCAACGACGCGGTGGGCTCGCTACTTCTCGGGCTCTACGACGGCGCCGGGACGCTTCATCATGTCGGCGTCACCTCCTCCTTCACGATGGACACGCGGCGCAAGCTTGCCGTGGCGCTTGAACCCCTGCGCCGCAATGCCATGAAGGATCATCCGTGGCGCGACTGGGGCAATGCCCAGGCGCAGGAGGCCACGCGAATGCCGGGCGGATCGAGCCGTTGGAGCGCCGGCAAGGATCTCTCGTGGGAGCCGCTTCGGATCGAGCGCACCTGCGAGGTGAAGTATGACCACCTGCAGGGCGATCGCTTCCGGCACGCTGCGATCTTCATGCGCTGGCGGCCGGACAAGCCGCCGCGTGATTGCCGCTACGACCAGCTCGAGGTCACGAAGCCTTTCGAGCTCTCGAAGGTGTTCGCGGCGCGGCGCCGGGCGAAGCGCTAGGTCGCGCCCGGGACGGAGCCACGCGCGTGGGCTCGCCCGGAGCCTTCCGGTATTGCGGTGGCCAAGCCGCATCGCCCATGCCATCGCGCTCGTGCCGAGCGGAAAGCTCGAGCAGCGACGAGAGGTCGCAGGCCTTGCGGTCGATGGCCGCGTGGCGGTCGCCCAGCTTCGCGAAGCGCTTTGGCATCGTGGCCATCGTGAAGTCGCGCGGATCGCAATCGGGCACCTCCTCCCACGAGAGCGGCGCCGAGACTCGCGCGTCGGGCTCGGGGCGTACCGAGTAGGCGCCCGCGATGGTGCGGTCGCGCGCATTCTGGTTGTAGTCGATGAAGACGCCGCGGCGCTCCTCCTTCCACCATTTGGTCGTCGCGAGCTTCGGCACGCGATGCTCCACGTCGCGCGCGAGCGCGAGTGCCGCGCGGCGCACTTCGTCGTAGGTCCAACGCCTCGCGATGCGCACGTAGATATGCATCCCGGTCTTGCCCGAGGTCTTGGGCCAGCCCTTGAGGCCGAGCTCGTCGAGCGCATCCTTCACGACCAGGGCCACGCGCCGGACTTGCGCCCATCTCACCCCCTCCACGGGATCCAGGTCCACGCGCAGCTCGTCGGGATGGTCCAGGTCGTCAGCCCGCACCGGATGGGGGTGAAGCTCGATGCAGCCGAGGTTCGCCATCCACGCTAGCGCCGCGGCGTCGCGGGGAACGATCTCGTCGGCCGTACGCCCCGACGGAAATCGGATCGTCGCGACCTCGATCCACGCTGGCCGGGACTCGGGCGCGCGCTTCTGGTAGAAGAAATCCGAGCCCACGCCATTCGGATAACGCACGAGCATGTTGGGCCGGTCGCCGGAGCCACGCAGTGCCCCATCGGCTACCGCGAGGTAATAGTGGACGAGGTCGAGCTTGGTGTGGCCCGGCTTCGGGAAGAGAACCTTCGCCGGATTGCTGACCGCGACCTCGCGGGCGCCCGCCCGGACGATCGCGGCCGGCGCTTTTGCGGCCATCGGTCAGCGCGGCTCGTTGATCGGGGTCACAGCGTGTCCGGTCGTGCCTGCGGGCGTGCGCATGATGCCTCCTTGGTTGTTGTTCGCATGCATGGATTGGATGGCGGGCGGCCGGGCACCGTTCCTTCTCGCCGAGGTCCGACTCATGCGCAATCGCGATAGCCTGGAGGAGTCATGCGGGAAAGATTGCTGGAAGGTGCGGCCGCCCTGGTGACGGGGGGATCGTCGGGGATCGGTGCGGCCACCTGTCGCGCATTCGCGCGCGAGGGTGCGAAGGTCGCCATCAACTATGTGACCGATTCCGGTCCGGCCGAGGCGATGGTGCGCGAGATCGCCGCCCAAGGCGGGAAAGCGATCGCCGTGGGTGCCGACGTCTCGAAGGAGCTCGACGTGATCGCGATGTTCGAGCGCGCGATCGCGGTGTTCGGCCGCATCGACATTGCGGTCGCCAATGCCGGGATCCAGCGTGATGCGGACATCGAGCACATGACGCTCGAGCAGTGGAACGCCGTGATCGGCACGAACCTCACCGGCCAGTTCCTCACGGCGCGGGAAGCGATCCGGCGAATGCGCCACCAGGATCCGCTTCCCAACTCGCCGGCGCGCGGCAAGATCCTGTGCATGAGCTCGGTCCACGAGGTGATTCCCTGGGCGGGCCACGTGAACTACGCGACGTCGAAAGGCGGCATCCACCTGCTCATGCAAAGCCTCGCGCAGGAAGTGGCGCCCTACAGGATTCGCGTGAACGCCATCGCGCCCGGCGCCATCCGCACCAACATCAACAAGGACCATTGGTCCACGCCCGAAGGCGCCGCGGCAATGGTGCAGCTGATTCCCTACGGCCGCATCGGGGACCCCGAGGACATCGCCAAGGCCGCCGTTTGGCTCGCCTCCGACGAAAGCGACTACGTCGTGGGCGCCACCCTCTTCGTGGACGGCGGCATGACCCTGTATCCCCCCTCGACGACACGCAACAGCTGAATGGGGTCAGAGCCCTTTTCGGTCGATAAAGGGCTCTGACCCAGATTTGCCGTAAAAAGGGGACAGGGCAATTGCGGGAACGCGCGGAGCGGCCCATCCATCCAATGCGCAAATCCCAGGAATTGGTGCCATGAACCGTCCCGTCCCCGTCGAAACCCCGCCCTCGCAGCTGTCCGACCCGGCACTCGCGGGGCGGGTGGCGGCCGGCGACCAGGACGCCATCCGCTTCCTGGTGAGACGGCACAACCAGACGCTCTTCCGCACGGCCCGCGCCATCCTGCGCGAGGACGCAGAGGCGGAAGACGCCGTGCAGGAGGCATACGTGAAGGCGATCCGGGGAATCGGAGGCTTCCGCAGCGACGCGAAGCTCTCGACTTGGCTCACGCGCATCGTCGTGAACGAGGCGCTCGGAAGGTTGCGCGGCCGCAAGCGTGCCGCCGAGGTGATTCCGCTCGCGGCCGACATCGACGCCGAGGGCGAGATGCGCGATACGCCCGACGAGGTTTCGCCCACGCCGGAAGCCGCGGCGCTGCGCGCCGAGGCGCGCCGCATCATGGAAGACCGCATCGACGCCCTGCCCGACTCGTTCCGCACCGTCTTCGTGCTTCGCGCCGTCGAGGAGATGACCGTCGAGGAGACCGCGGCGGCGCTCGGCATTCCGGAGGCCACGGTGCGCACGCGCTTCTTCCGCGCGCGCAGCCAGTTGCGCGAATCCCTGTCCCGCAGCCTCGACATGGCCCTGGGCGACGCCTTCCATTTCGCCGGCGAGCGCTGCGACCGCATCACCGAATCCGTCATGGCCCGCTTGTGACGCCCGCATAAAAGCC
>DATBAI010000066.1:0-45502 GCA_036271595.1 Usitatibacter sp. | reverse complement strand
TCGGTGTGGATCACGCCGGCCGCCTGCGGGGCTGAAGCGCCCTTCCTGACCGTCCACGCGCGCACTTCCTTGGGCCCCGCCGTGAAATAGGTTTGCAGGCCCAGGAGGTCGAATGTCGCCCGCACGAGGCGGTTCAATCCCGGCTCGGCGAGCCCCAGGTCCGAGAGGAACACGAGCTTCTCTTCGCCGGAGAGGTCCGCGATCTCCGCTTCGATCTTGGCGCAGATGGCCACCACCGGCGCGCCTTCCTTCATCGCATATTCCCTCACGCGATCGAGGAGCGGGTTGTCCTCGAAGCCCTTCTCGTCCACGTTCGCGACGTAGAGCGCGGGCTTCGCGGTGAGGAGTTGCAAGGGCTGGAGCAGCAGCATCTCGTCCGCGGTGAGGCCCATCGCCCGCACCGGATGGAAGCCGTCGAGCGCCTTCTGGATGCGCTCCAGGAGCGCGACCAGCTTGATCGCGTCCTTCTCGCCCGCGCGCACGTTCCTGCCGTAGCGCTGCAGCGCCTTGTCGACCGACTGCATGTCGGCGAGCGCGAGCTCGGTATGGATCACCTCGATGTCGGAGATGGGATCGACCTTGCCCGCGACGTGCACCACGTTGTCGTCCTTGAAGCAGCGCACGACATTCGCGATGGCGGCGGTCTCTCGGATGTTGGCGAGGAACTGGTTGCCCAGGCCCTCGCCCTTCGAGGCGCCGGCGACCAGGCCCGCGATGTCGACGAATTCGACGACCGCGGGAAGGACCTTCTCGGGCTTGGCGACCGCCGCGAGCTTGTCGAGGCGCGCGTCGGGCACCTCCACGATGCCGACGTTGGGCTCGATGGTGCAGAAGGGATAGTTCTCCGCCGCGATGCCGGCCTTGGTGAGCGCGTTGAAAAGGGTCGACTTGCCCACGTTGGGGAGGCCGACGATGCCGCATTGGAGAGTCACTTGGTGCTTCCTTCCGGCTTAGGCTGGGCCCCCGCCTTCGCGGGGGTGACGGGATCGACGGCGGTGACGGGATCGACGGCGGTGACGGGATCGACGGCGGTGACGGGATCGGCGGGGGTGACCACCTTCGTGTGAAGCCACGTCATGGCGTCGGTGAGTCTTCCCGTCGCGAGGCGTGGCAGCAAATCGAGGCTGCGCTCGAAGGGCGCGTCGATGAGCTCCCGCTCCTCGCGGCGCGCCTCGTGGAGCACGTAGTCGGCGACGAGGTCCTTGTGGCCGGGGTGGCCGATGCCGATACGAAGGCGCCAGAAGTCCTTGGTGTCGAGCGCATCGACGATGTCGGTGAGGCCATTGTGGCCGCCCGTGCCGCCGCCCTTCTTGAGCTTCACTGTGCCGGGCGGGAGGTCCAGCTCGTCATGGACGACCAGGATCTGCGCGGGCTCGATGCGATAGAAATGCGTGAACGAAGCCACGCTTCGGCCGCTCTCGTTCATGAAGGTATCGGGCTTGAGAAGCCAGAAATCGTGGCCGCCCTCGTCCACACGAGTGGTCCAACCCGAGTGCTTCGACTGCTTCGACCACGAAGCACGCTTGCGCCCGGCGATGGCGTCCACCCACCAGAAGCCCGCGTTGTGGCGGGTGAGGTCGTATTTCTTGCCGGGATTGCCCAGGCCGATGATGAGGCGGATGTCTTCCATGTGAGAACGCCCGCCTTGGCGGCGGGCGTCCGGTTTGCTCGCGGAGTTGAGGGGCGCTTTGCGTGCGCCCCAACCATCGCCCCGCTGTTGTTCGGCTTACTTCTTCTCTTTCTTTTCGTCCTTGCCGCCGGCCGCGGGCTTGGCTTCGCCCTTCGCTCCGGCCGCCGCGGGCGCACCGCCCTCCTCGTCCTTCGCCTTCTGCGCCGTCGTCGGCACATCGGCCGCCGACACCGTGGCCGAGGCCGTGGCTTCCGCCAGCTCCTCTTCGGCCGTCATCACCTTCGGGATCACGATGGTGGCGACGGTGGGATCCTCGCCCTTCGGCACCACGGCTTCCACGCCCGGGGGCAGCGGAACGTGCGAGAGGTGCAGCGAGTGGCCCGCCTGCAGGCTCGAGAGATCCACCTGGACGTACTCGGGCAGGTCCTTCGGCAGGCACGAGATCTCGAGCTCCTTCATCACGTGCTCGACCAAGCCCCCCGCGACCTTCACGCCGGGCGAGATCTCGGCGTTCACGAAGTGCAGCGGCACCTTCATGTGGATCTTGCGATCCGCCGCGACGCGCTGGAAATCCACGTGCAGGATGAGCGCGCGGAACGGGTGCATCTGGTAGTCGCGCAGCAGGACCTGCGCCTTGTCGTTCCCGAGCTCCATGTCGAGGATGGAAGCGTGGAACGCCTCCGTCTTCAGCTTGAACCAGAGCTCCTTGTGGTCGACTTCGATGGCGACGGCTTCCTTGCCGGCGCCGTATACGACGCCGGGGACTTTCGACTCGCGGCGCAGGCGGCGGCTCGCACCCGTGCCCTGAACGCTCCGCGGTTCGGCTTTGATTGCGATTTTCATGACTTCTCCGTTTGGTGCTGCATTGGACGGCAGCCCGCGACCAGGCTCACCGCATTGGCCCCGGCCTTCGCCGGGGTGACACTGCTACTCCACGAAGAGCGAGCTCACGCTGCTCTCCTCGCAAATCCTGCGCATGGTCTCGGCGAACAATTCCGCCACGCTCACCACGCGGATCTTCTTCGAGGCTTCCGCGTCGGGCCTGAGCGGGATGGTGTCCGTCACCACCAGCTCGTCGATCACCGACGCCTCGATCCTTCCAACCGCCGGGCCCGACAGCACGGGGTGCGTGCAATACGCCACCACCCGTACCGCGCCCTGCTCCTTCAACGCCTTCGCCGCCTCGCACAGCGTGTTCGCGGTGTCGACCATGTCGTCCATGATCACGCACGTGCGGCCGTTCACGTCGCCGATGATGTTCATCACCGTGGCGACGTTCGGGCGCGGGCGCCGCTTGTCGATGATCGCGAGGTCGCTTTCCAGCCGCTTCGCGATCGCCCTCGCCCTCACCACGCCGCCCACGTCCGGCGATACCACCACCAGGTTCTTGTACCCGTGCTCGTCACGCCGCCAGAGGTCGCCCAGGAGGATCGGCGTCGCGTAGACGTTGTCCACCGGGATGTCGAAGAACCCCTGGATCTGGTCGGCATGCAGATCCATCGTGAGCAGCCGGTTCACGCCGGCGCTCACCAGCATGTTCGCCACGACCTTCGCCGAGATCGCGACCCGCGCGCTTCGCGGGCGTCGATCCTGGCGCGCGTACCCGAAGTACGGGATCGCGGCCGTGATGCGCGCCGCGCTGGAACGCCGCAGCGCGTCGCACATGATCATCAGCTCCATCAGCGTCTCGTTGGTCGGCGCGCACGTCGACTGCAAGACGAAGACGTCCTTGCCGCGGACGTTCTCCAGGAGCTCCACCATCACCTCGCCGTCGCTGAACCGGGCGACGGTCGCCCTGCCGAGCTGGATGTTCATGCTCTTCGCCACCCGCTGCGCGAGCTTCGGGTTGGCGTTGCCGGTGAACACCATCAGGTTGTCGAAGGCCATTTCGAACTCTCGGCGGTGCTGCGTATCCAGGGGCAGGGGAGGAAGGATTCGAACCTTCGAATGCTGGAATCAAAATCCAGTGCCTTAACCAACTTGGCGACTCCCCTACGGTGCTTCTACAGCTCGTGCAAGGGATGCCTCTCGAGTCCTTGCGCGATGAAACCGTGCATCGATGCCGGCAGCGCCTCGATCGCCCGCTCGGCCGCTTCGCGCGCCTCGAGGGCCGCGAACACGCAGCTCCCCGAGCCCGTCATCCGGGCGTTGGGCGCGTGCTTTCGCAGCCACTCCAGGTGCTCGCGCACCGCGGGAAACCGGGCGATGACGACGTCTTCGAGGTCGTTGTGCAAACGCCCCGTCGCCACCTCTGCCGAAAAGCCCGCGGGAAATGCTGAAAAGTCTTCCATTTTAAGGGCTTCGGTGTCCCGGGTCAATTCAGGGGCCGTGTAGGCCGCCTGCGTCGGGACCTGCACCGGAGGCACCAGGACGACGTACCAGCGCGGGGCCATTTCCAGCTCGCGCAACCGGTCGCCGATGCCCTCGGCCCATGCGTTGCGCCCGAAGATGAAGAAGGGCACGTCGGCTCCCAGCCCGGCCCCGATCTCGGCGAGGCCCTCGCGATCGAAGCCAGCCTTCCAGAGCGCGTTGAGGGCGATGAGGGTGGTCGCCGCATCGGAGCTTCCGCCGCCCAGGCCCCCGCCGATGGGGATGCGCTTCTCGACCTCGATGTCGGCGCCGAGCGCGGTGCCGCTTGCTTCCTTGAGCTGGAGCGCGGCGCGCACGGCAAGGTCCTGTGCCGCGGGCACGCCGGGCACGTCGTTCACTCGCTGGACGAGGCCATCTTCGCGCACGCGAAAGCGCAGCGTGTCCGCGAGGTCGATCAGCCGGAAGGCGCTTTGCAGCAGGTGGTAGCCGTCGGCGCGGCGCCCGACGACGTGCAGGAAGAGGTTCAGCTTCGCGGGAGCGGGATAGTCCGGCGGCGGTAGCTCCACGGCGTCAATCGGGAAGCGCGTGGTATTCGTCGACCACCAGGCGCACGACCACATCGCCCCGCGTCGCGGTGATGCGCCGGGCGAGCTGCACGGCTCCGGCCTGCTGCGTTTCGTCCACGGACACCTTCCAATCGCCGGCGGCATCGTTCACGGCTTTGCCATGCAGCCATGCCGCGACGCGATCGGGATCGAGCGGCACGCCGAGGATGTTCTCGGTGAGCTCCCGGAAGTTGGTGGCCGACATGGGCGGCGCGCCCGCACGCTCGAGGCGCGTTCCGCCGGGCCCCGATTCGAGCCGCGCCACCTCGTTGCCGAGCGGGGAGGCGATCACCCAGGTATCCGTGCCCGCCTTGCGGGTCCAGCGAAGCTTGGCGATGTCGGCGCGTTCGGGGGTACGTACCGAGATGCGGCCCACGACCTCGAAGGCCTTGGGCACGCTGGTCAGCTCGGGAAGTGGCGCCGGCGGTGCGATGGCGCAGGACGCGAGCAACAGCCCCAGCGTCATTCCCGTGAAGACGGGAACCCAACCGAGGCCGCGCAAGCGCCTACCGCTCGGGATGCTTCTGCATCACCGCGAGCAGCGTCTCATGGTTCGGGTTCTCCTTGAGCGCCGCGCGCCAGATCTTCTGCGCCTCGTCGTGCTTGCCGCTGCTCCACATCACCTCGCCCAGGTGGGCGGCGATCTCCGGATCGGAGCGCGAGACGTACGCATCCTGCAGGTGCTTGAGGGCCGACTGCGTGTCGCCCATGCGGTAGTACACCCAGCCGAGGCTGTCGAGGATGAAGGGATCGTCGGGAGAAAGCTTGTAGGCCTTCTCGATCAGCTCCTTCGCCTCGGCGAGCCGGTCAGTGCGGTCGGCGAGCGTGTAGCCCAGCGCGTTGTAGGCGTGCGCATAGTCGGGCTTCATGCGGATCACCTTGCGCAAGTCGATCTCCAGCACCTCCAGCTTGTCGAGCTTCTCGGCGGCCATCGCGCGGTCGTAGAGCAGCTCGTAGGATTGGGGGTTGTCCTTCACCGCCTTGGTGAGCAGGTCGTAGGCGCCCTGCCATTGCTTCGCGTCGCGCAGCAACTGCGCTTCCACCTGGATGATCTCGACGCGATCGTCCGGGTTGCGGACGTCGATCTTCTCGAGGTAGTTGCGGCCCGCTTCCAGGCCCTGCTGGCGCGCGATGAGCGTCGCGATCTTCAGCTGCGCGCGGACCCAGTCGCCCTGCTCCACCTTCTGGTACCAGCCGATCGCCTCGTCGAAGTTCTTGAGGCCTTCCGCCGCCTGCCCGAGCCCCAGGTAGATCGAGGTCGGCTCGTGGTAGTTCTCCCGCAGCGCGCGGGTGAAGGCGACCTTCGCATCCTCGAAGTCCTCCATCTGGAGCGAAAGGAGCCCGGTCGCGTAGGCGGCCTGCGAATCGTTCTTCGAGAGCTTCTCGACCTCGCGGAACTGCTCGCGCGCCTCGGCGAGCTTGTGGTCGCCCGCGAGCTCGCGCCCGAGCTGCATGCGAACCTCGACCGAGCCGGGGTTGGCGGCGACGAAGTTCTGGTAGAAGGCGATCACGTCCGCCGGCGCCGTCTGGTGCAGCACCTGCGCCTTGAGGATCGCGGCCTTGTCCCATGCGGGTTTCATGGCGAGCGCGGCATCGGCTTCCGTGCCCGCGACGTCGTACTTGTCGTCCAGGATCGCCGCGACGCCGATCGCATAGTGGGACTCGGCCAGGGGATAGGGCGCCGTCACCGCGCGGGTCGCCTCGAGAACCGCGGCCTTGTCGGGAAATTTGCTGAAGAGGTGCGAGAGCTGGACCAGGATGGGGCCTCGGTCCGTGGTGCGTTCGAGGATGCCGGCGAGCGTCGTCTTCGCCTTGTTGATGTCCCCGCCGTTGGCGAGCAGCGCCGCGATGATTTCGCGGGCGAGTGCCGATTCCGGATCGAGCTCGAGAAGGAGCGTGGCGCTGTCCATCGCCGGGCCGAAGGCGCGGGCGCGGATCGCGGTTTCCACCGCGCGGCGCGCGATGTGCGGATCCTTCAGCTCGCGCGCGAGGCGCTGGTAGACGGCGATCGCTCCGTCGGTGTCGCCGCGTTGCGCGGCGACTTCCGCCACGAGGTATTCGAACATCGCATCGGTGTCGGTGCCCGAATCCGCATCCGCCTGCTGTTCTTCCCGGGGCTGCTCCGCCGCCGAGGGACCCACCAGACCCAACGCAAACGCCGCCACCACCGCCAACCACCAGGTTCTGCCCACCATGCCGTGCTTCCTCCTTGCGCGCCCCTTGCTGCCGGGCCATGTCGTCGAACTATCATAGTCCGATTCAAGCCCCGGCTACGCCCTGTAGTGTTTCATCCGTCGCCCTGTAGGAAGGGTGCACGAACGTATAATCCCGCCCTGGCGTCCATCCTCCTTTCGACCCATCCATGCCGGAGCTGCCGGAAGTCGAGACCACGCGGCGAGGGCTCCTGCCGCACCTCGTCGGCCGGCGCGTTCGTGCGGTCAAGGTGCGCAATCCGAACCTGCGCTGGCCCGTGCCGCGCGGCCTTGCGCGACGCTTGCAAGGCGAGGAGGTCCTCGACATTCGCCGCCGTGCCAAGTACCTGATCATGGATTTTCACCACGGCCACCTGCTCGTGCACCTCGGCATGTCGGGGCGCCTCACGCTCGTTCCCCACGGCGCGCCCGCGCGAAAGCACGACCACGTGGATATCGAGCTCGAAGGGGCACGCACGCTGCGCTTCACCGACCCGCGCCGCTTCGGCACGATCCTCTGGCTCGAGACGCCGGCGGAAAAGCACGCGCTCCTCGAGCACCTCGGCCTCGAGCCCCTCGAGCCGGAGTTCACCGGCGAGGCGCTGCATCGCAAGGCGCGCGGCCGCAGGGTCTCCGTGAAGCAGTTCCTCATGAATGCCGACATCGTGACGGGGGTGGGCAACATCTACGCGAGCGAGGCGCTCTTCCACGCGGGGATCCATCCGGGGCGCGCGGCCGGACGCATCTCGACGCGCCGGTGGGAACGGCTCGCGGGCGCGGTGCGCTCCACGCTCGAGCGGGCGCTCGATGCGGGTGGCAGCACGCTCCGCGACTTCGCCTCCGCCGAAGGGCGGCCCGGCTACTTCCAGCATCGCCACGCGGTGTACGGGCGCGAGGGCAAGCCGTGCCCCACCTGCCGCACGCCGATCCGGTCGCTGCGCCAGGGACAGCGCGCGACGTTCTTCTGCCCGAGGTGCCAGCGTTGAGCACCGTCGGCACCTTCGCGGGACAAGCCCAATCGTTCGAGGCGAGCCTCGCGGCGCTGCGCGAATGGCGGATCGACGTCGCCGCGGCGCTCGCCGCGTTCCGGCGCTGGGCCATCACCGGCCGGCTGATCGACGAGCACGCCGCCACACGCGTGGCTTACCTGGAGCAGCGCCTCGCGGGCGAGCGCCTCACGATCGCCTTCGTCGCCGAGCAGTCGCGCGGCAAGAGCGAGCTCATCAACGCGCTCTTCTTCGCCGCGCTCGGGGCGCGGCTGCTTCCCGCGAGTGGCGGCAAGATCGTCTGTCCCGTCGAGATTCTCTGGGACCCGTCGCGCCCGCCATCGATCCGCCTGCTTCCCATCGAGACGCGCGACGAGGGGCACGCGCTTCGCGAATACACGGGCGACCCGCAGGCCTGGCGCGAGGACCCGCTCGATCCCACCAAGCCCGCGAGCATCGCCACGGCCTGCGAAGTGCTCACCCACATGCGCCAGGTGAACGGCACGGCGGTGCCGCGCTGGCGTTACGCCATCGTGAATTTCCCGCACCCGGTTCTCGCCGCGGGCGTGACCCTGCTCGACACCGCGGGCCTCGCGACGCTCGCCTCCGAACCGGAGCTTTCCTTCCATCGCGTGCCCGACGCGGCGGCCGTGGTCTTCGTGGTCTCCGCGGAGAACGCCGTCGCCGAAGCCGACCGCTCGCTCTGGTCCGACCACGTCGCCACGATCTCGGGCATCCACGACTCGTGCTTTGTCGTGCTGAACAAGATCGACGGGCTGCGCGAGGGCGGGCGCGGCGAGGGGCAGGTGCTTTCCGAGATCGACCGCCAGGTGCGCATCGTGGCGGAGGCGCTCACGGTCGATCCCACGCGCATCTTCGCGCTCTCGGCCAAGCAGGGCCTCAACGCGAAGCTCGTCGGCGACCGCGACGGCCTGGTGAGGAGCCGCCTCTATCTTCTCGAGCAGGCGCTCGCGCGCGGCATGACGCGCCAGCGCCAGCTCGCGCACGCGACCGAGGTGCGCGCCGAGGCGCGGGGCGTGCTCGCCGAGACGCGGGCGCTCCTCACGAGCCGGCTTTCCTTCGCGCGCGACCAGGTCGAGGAGCTGGAAGCCCTCCAGGGACGCAACCAGAAGCTGGTCGAGGCGATCGCGAAGAAAGCGGGCATCGAGCGCGGCCGCATCGAGCAGGCGCGCGCCACGCTGGATGGCATGCGGGCCGCGCATGAGCGCCATGGGAAGGCGCTGGAGAAGCTGCTCGATCCCGCGGCGGCGCGCCAGGACGCGGCCCAGGCGCGCGAGGCGGTGGCCGGCACGAGCTTCTCGCGCAACATCGGCGAGATCCTCGAGCGCTACTTCCGCGCGGCGCACGACAAGCTCACCCACGCGGTGGAGGTGATCGTCGAGGAGCGCGCCCTCATGGCCAACGTCGGGCGCAAGATGACCCAGGAATTCAAGATCGCCACCGTCGAGACCGCGGAGTTCGGCACCGACCGGTTCTTCGTCGAGCTCGATCGTATCCACGAGGCTTGCGCGCGCGAGTTCGGCGGAGGCTCGCGCATGTTCCTGAAGAGCCGCCAGGCGCTGGGCACGCTCTTCTTCGATACCGCCGCCTCCCAGGTGATCCGCATCTTCGAGATCGCCGACCGCGAAACGCGCGCGTGGATGGGCGCCTTCGTGCGCCCGCTGGAGACGCAGCTCGCCAATTACCAGGAGCAGTCGTACTCGCGCATCGAGGGAATGGGCCGCATCCAGACCGCCGAGACCGACCTCATCGCTCGCCTGGACGAGCTTCGCAAGCTCGCGGCGAGCATGGCCGTGCAGCGGGAGGAGCAGGAAGTGCACGAGCGACGCATCCTCGGCCTTACCGACCCCGCGCGCGGGCTCCCCGCCTAGCGCCCGCGTTGAGTCGCCGGGCAACCGGTCACGCCGACTTTTCAGCCTGCAAGGCCGAGTACTTCGCCAGAAGCTCCTCGCGCGTCTCGAGGTGTTGCGGGTCGAGCGGGATGCAATCGACCGGGCAAACCTCCCGGCACTGCGGCTTCTCGAAGTGCCCCACGCACTCGGTGCAGCGCAGCCAGTCGATCACGTAGATCTCCGGCCCCATGTGGATCGCCTGGTTCGGGCACTCGGGCTCGCACACATCGCAGTTGATGCATTGGTCCGTGATGGACAGCGCCATCAGGACGTCTCCCCGGCGCCGATCTTCGCGCGCATGCGCTGCGCGGTCACCGGGTGCACGAAAGCCGCGATGTCGCCGCCCAGCACCGCGATCTCGCGCACGATCGTGGCCGAGAGGAAGAGGTACTTGTCCGAAGGCGTGAGGAAGAGCGTCTCCACGCCGGGAGCGAGGCGCCGGTTCATTCCCGCGAGCTGGAACTCGTATTCGAAATCGGAGACCGCGCGCAGGCCGCGCAGGATCACGGTCGCCGAATGCTCCTTCACGAATTCCGAGAGCAGCCCCGAGAAGCCCTCCACGGTCACGTTCTTGTACGGCTTCAGCACCTCGCGTGCGAGTGCGATGCGCTCGTCGAGCGAGAAGAAGGGGCGCTTCGCCTGGCTGTGCGCCACGCCCACCATCACCTCGTCGAAGAGGCGCGAGGCCCGCTGGATCAGGTCCTCGTGGCCGTTGGTGATGGGATCGAAAGTGCCGGGATAGACGGCGCGGATCGTCATGGATGAACCTCGTATAAGGCATAGCGTACCGCCCCGGCGCGATCTTCGCGCATCGGCTGCCAGCCGGTGGGCGCCTCGAGCGGCCGGTCGCTCTCGACGTAGACGCGGGCGCCGCCCGTGAGCCGGGGGCCCAGCGCGCGCATCGCGGGCCCGGCCAGGGCGCTCGCGTAAGGGGGATCCACGAAGGCCACGTCGAAGCGCTCGCCCGGGCTCGAAAGCCACGCCATGGCGTCGGCGGCGATGACCTCGGCATCGGCCTCGAGGAGCTTTGCCGACTCGCGCAGCGCCGCGGCGACCGCGCGATCGTTCTCGACCATCACCACGCGCGCGGCCCCGCGGGAGAGCGCCTCGAAGCCCAGCGCGCCGCTGCCCGCGAAGAGGTCGAGGCACGCGAGGCCGTCCAGGCGCTGGCCGAGCCAGTTGAAAAGCGTTTCGCGGACACGGTCGGGTGTCGGTCGCAGTTGCGCGGCGGGAGGAAAGCGGATGATGCGGCTGCGCCAGCGGCCGCCGATGATGCGAACGCGATTGCTTTTCGCAGCGGCCATGATCGAGGAAATCATACCGTAAAATATCGCCTCCCCATGCCGCTGATTTCGTTCCTCCGCAAGGACCTGCAGCTCACCCGCGATCGCTGGAAGAACGCGATCGGGCTGCTGCGCTCGAGCCCGAAGATCGACGAGGCGCTCTATGAAGCCCTCGAGGGGCAGCTCATCGCCGCCGACGTGGGCGTGGCCGCCACGGCCACGCTGATCGAGCGCCTGCGCAAGGCCCAGCGCGACAAGCGCCTCGAGGACGCCGCAGCGCTCGAGTCCGAGCTGAAAGCCGCCCTGGTCGAGCTCCTCGCTCCCCTCGAGCGGCCGATGCCCGCGCACCCCACCGCCCCCATGGTGATCCTCCTCGCCGGCGTAAACGGCGCCGGCAAGACCACTACCATCGCCAAGCTCACGCACCTCTTCCAGTCGCAGGGCAAGTCGGTGCTGCTGGCCGCCGGAGACACCTTTCGGGCCGCCGCGCGCGAGCAGCTCGCCGAGTGGGGACGACGCCACGACGTCACCGTGATCTCGCAGGAGAACGCCGATTCGGCCGCGGTCATCTTCGACGCGATCCAGGCCGCGCGCGCCCGCAAGATCGACGTCGTGCTCGCCGACACGGCCGGGCGGCTTCCTACCCAGCTGAACCTCATGGACGAGATACGCAAGGTGAAGCGGGTGATGGCCAAGGCCGACGCGGCCGCACCCCACGAGACGTGGCTCGTGATCGACGCCAACACCGGCCAGAACGCGGTACGCCAGGTGAAGGCCTTCGACGACGCCCTCTCGCTCACGGGCCTCATCGTGACCAAGCTCGACGGCACGGCCAAGGGCGGCGCGGTGGCGGCGATCGCACGCGAGCACCCCGTTCCGATCCGCTTCGTGGGCATCGGCGAGCAGGCCGCGGACCTGCGCGCTTTCGTCGCCGCGGATTTCGTGGAAGCGCTCTTCGCGTGATCCAGTTCTCCGCGGTCGCCAAGCGTTATCCCGGCGGCCAGGAAGCGCTGCGCGGCGTCACCTGCGAGGTCGCCTCGGGCGAGATGGTGGCGGTCACCGGGCATTCCGGAGCGGGCAAGTCCACGCTCCTCAAGCTCGCGGCGGGCATCGAGCGCGCCTCGACCGGCACCGTGGTGATCCAGGGACAGAACCTGGGCGCGCTCGGCGAGACCGCGCTCGCGATCCTGCGCCGGCGCATCGGCTTCGTGTTCCAGGACCACAAGCTCCTCTTCGACCGAAACGCGTACGACAACGTGGCGTTGCCGCTGCGCGTGGCGGGGTTCGCGCGGGACGAGATCGGCCGGCGCGTGCGCGCCGCGTTGGACAAGGTGGGGCTGCTGGCGAGGGAAAAGGCGATGCCCGTGGCGCTTTCCGGCGGCGAGCAGCAGCGCCTTTGCATCGCGCGCGCCATCGTGAACCGGCCCGCGATCCTCATCGCGGACGAGCCCACCGGCAACCTCGACGCGGAATATGCGCGGGCGATCCTCGAGCTTTTCCAGTCGTTCCACCGCGTGGGCGTCACCGTGATCCTCTCCACCCATGACGAGTCGGTGATCCAGCGCCTGGGCTGCCGGCGCATCGCGCTCGCCGCCGGGACGCTCGCGGCATGAGCTGGCTGCGCCTCCAGGGCCATGCGCTGGGCGAGGCGATGCGGCGCATCTCCGCCCAGCCCGTGGCAAGTGCCTTCTCGATCCTGGTGCTCGCCATCGCGATCGCACTCCCCGTCCTCGCCGCGGTGGTCCTGCAAAGCGTCGGCGCGATCGCCTCGTCCCTCGAGACCGATCCCCACGTGAACGTGTATCTCGCGCTCGATGCGAGCGGCGACGACGCGAAGCGCGTGGGCGAGGCGTTGCGTGCGAGCCCGGACGCCTATTCCGTGCAGTTCGTGCCGCGCGCCAAGGCCCTCGAGCAGCTGAAGGCCACGACGCACCTCGCCGACGTGATCGACAGCCTCCAGGGCAATCCCCTGCCGGACGCGTACATCGTTCGCGTGCGCGCCGAGGACTCGAACCGGATCGCCGCCGCGCGCGAAGCATGGGCGAAGCTCCCCAAGGTGGACCAGGTGGCGGCGGATTTCGAATGGGCCAGGCGCCTCGGAAACTGGATCCGCTTCGGGCGGCGCCTCCTTACCGCGATCGCGCTGGCACTCGGCATCTCGGTCGCCTTCATCGCCGGCCACCTCATCCGGCTCCAGGCCCTTGCCCACCGCGAGGAGATCGAGGTGAGCCAGCTCATCGGGGCGACCGCCGCGGACGTCCGGCGGCCCTTCCTGTATCACGGCCTGCTGCAAGGCGCCCTGGCCGGCGGCCTCGCGGTCGGGCTGGGAGCGATCGCCGCCGTATGGCTCGGCGCCGAATTGCGAGCGCTCACTCCTGAGTATGCCTCTGAATTGAAGATTGTTTCTTTGGACCTTACTTGGAGCCTAGGCGTCGTGGGCTTGGCGGCCGGCCTCGGCTTGGCGGGGGCATGGTGGGCCGTGGCGAGGGAGCTTCGGCAATTTTCTCCCTCCAGGTAGGAACTCCGGAGGGGGTTTAGCACTCCAATCGGACGAGTGCTAAAATCGAACCTGAGGAGGTAATCCCAGCCGTGACCAGCATCTCCCTTCCCGCCCTTCCGCCGATCTCCAGCTTCGAGGCCTACGTCCAGGCCGTGAACGCCGTTCCCATGCTTGCGCAGGATCGCGAGCAGGAGCTGGGCCGCCGGCTGCGCGACCATGAAGACGTCACCGCCGCGAGCGGCCTGGTGCTCTCGCACCTGCGCCTCGTGGTTTCCGTCGCCCGCAACTACATGGGCTACGGCCTCCCGCAGGCCGACCTCGTGCAGGAGGGCAACATCGGCCTCATGAAGGCGGTGAAGCGCTTCGATCCCGAGCGCGGCGTTCGCCTCGCGTCCTTCGCGATCCACTGGATCAAGGCCGAGATCCACGAATACATCCTGCGCAACTGGCGCATGGTGAAGATCGCCACCACCAAGGCGCAGAGAAAGCTCTTCTTCAACCTGCGCAGCATGAAGGCTTCCAGCAAAGCCCTCACCCGCAAGGAGATCCAGCAGGTGGCGCAGACGCTCAACGTGAAGGAGAGCGACGTCATCGAGATGGAGCAGCGCTTGCAGGGTGGCGACGTCGCCCTCGAGCCTTCGCCCGACGATTCCGAGGAATTCTTCACCACGCCCATCGCGTATTTGAAGGAGACCGGGGAAGGCCCCGCGGAGGTCTACGAGCGCGAGGAATCGGAATCCAACGCCAGCACCGGCCTTGCCCGGGCACTTGGAAGCCTGGACGAACGCAGCCAGCGCATCATCCGCGCGCGCTGGCTCGCCGAGACCGACCCCAAGACGCTGCACGAGCTCGCCGACGAGTTCGGCGTCTCGGCCGAGCGCATCCGCCAGATCGAGACGAAGGCGATGCAGCGAATGAAGAAGGAGATGGCGGCCCTCGAAGCGTAGGGGGCCGCGGGGCGGCGCTCAGCCGTTCAGCAACAGCCGCAGGTCGGAGGCGATCGCATCGGGCGCCGTGCCGGGTGCTTCCACCAGCCGCACCTTGCCGTTCGCATCGAAGACGTAGGTACGCGCATCGTGCTCCATGATGTAGTGCCCCGGCGTGGTCGGCTTTTCCTGCGCGTACACCTTGAAGTCCTGTTCCACCTTGTGGGTGTCCGCCTCGCTGCCGTAGAGGCCGAGGAAGGTGGGGTTGAACGCCGGCACGTATTCCTTCAGCAGCTCGGGCTTGTCGCGCTTCGGATCGACGGTCACGAACAGCATCTGCACCCGGCTCGCGTCCTGTCCCAGGAGCTTCAGGGCCTTGTTCCAGTCCGACAGGGTCGTCGGGCACACGTCCGGGCATTGCGTGTAGCCGAACGTGATCGCCACGATTTTGCCCCGGAAATCCGCCAGGGTACGGGGCTTGCCGTTGTGATCCGTGAGGCGAAGCTCGCCGCCCATCGGAGCGCCCGTGACGTCGATCCCCTTGAAAGGGGTGCGCGGCGAGGAATCGCAAGCCGCGAGCAGCGCCGCGCATGCGAGCGTGGCCGCGCAAGCAAGGCGAGCCAGGGCGGAGCGGATCATGAGGCGAGGAGCGGCAGGAAGTGGTCGACCATCAGCGCCGCGAAGAGCATCGCCAGGAAGAAGATCGAGTACGCGAAGGTCCTCTTCGCGAGCGCGTCGCTGTAGCGGCGCCAGATCGAGACCGCGTAGAAGACGAACACCGCGTCCAGCACGGCGACCGCTCCCAGATAGAACCAGCCCGCCATCCCCGTCGCGAAGGGCAGAAGGGTGGCCGCCACCATGATCAGCGTGTAGAGCAGCAGGTGCAGGCGGGTGTACGCCTCGCCGTGCGTGACCGGCAGCATCGGGACGCCGGCGCGCGCGTACTCCTCGCGGCGGTAGAGCGCGAGCGCCCAGAAGTGCGGCGGCGTCCACGCGAAGATGATGAGGAATAGCAGCAACGGCTGGTACGTGACGTCGCCCGTCACCGCCGCCCAGCCCAGCAGCGGCGGCATGGCGCCCGACGCGCCGCCGATCACGATGTTCTGCGGCGTGGCGGGCTTCAACAGCACGGTGTAGATCACGGCGTAGCCGACGAAGGTGCACAGGGTGAGCCACATGGTGAGGGGATTCACCGCGTGCCAGAGAATCGCGAGGCCCAGGCCGCCCACGGCTCCCGAGAAGAGCAGGATCTGCGCCGCGGAAATCGTCCCGATCACGGTGGGACGCCCGCGCGTGCGCGCCATCACCGCGTCGATCTTCTGCTCCACGAGGCAGTTGAAGGCGGCCGCGGCCCCGGCGACGAGGGCGATGCCGATCGTCGCGGCCACCAGCAGCGAAAGCGGCGCGATCGTCGGAGCGGCGAGCAGCATGCCGATCACCGCCGTGAATACGATGAGCGACACCACCCGCGGCTTGGTGAGGCGCCAGAACTGGATGCCGATGCCGGGCACGGCCGGCCGTGAAGTCGCATGCATGGGAGCCCGATATTTTAGCGCATCAACCGATCTGCGAGGCCCTGAGGAGCGTCTGCAAATCCTTGAGCATCCGGCGCATGTCGGGTTCGCGCGGCCAGCGGATCATCACGTTGCCGCGCGGGTCCACGAGGTAGATGTGGGACGCGTCGTTCACCGGGCCCACCGGCTCCCGCGCGGCCGGCATCACGGCCACCAGGTCCTCGTGGGGCACGGCCGGAAGCGCCTCCGGGGCCTGCGCCACCAGCACCCGCGCCACGCGGGAGGCGTCGCGTCCCAGCGCGAGGCGCACCTGGCGAACGGCGTAGAGCTTCGCGGAGCACTCCGCATCGCATCGCCGGGATTCGGACGCGAGCAGTACCCAGCGGCCGCGCAGGCTCTCGAAACGGAACGTCGCGCCGTCATCGCGACGGAAAGCCGCGGCGGAGATCGCCTCCGGCGGCATGAGGAGCTCGCCGTAATTCCCGGTGGGCTCCGGGCGGAAGAACACGTACGTCGCCACCGACGCCGCGATCGGGAGGAGGAAGCCCGAGACGATGAGGAGGAGCTTCGCCCGCGCCGTGAGGTTCATCGCTTCGGCCGCAAGCCCAGCGCGATCCACAAACCGAGCGCGGTGGCCGCGAACGCGTACCACGTGAGCGCATATTCGCGATGGCGCTCGATGCCGGTATCGGGCCGTTCGCGGATCACCTGCAATCCGGGAGCCGGAAAGTCGGCGACGAGGACGAAGGGCTGCAACTTGTCGCCGGTTCGCTTTCGGTAGCGTTCGAGGGAGAGGTTCTGCCACACGTTGCCGGTGATGGTCTTGTCGGAGAGCTCGAGATAGCGGCGCGGCGGCAGCGCCGCGACGCCGCTCACCCGGACGGGGCCGGCGGGCACGGCCACCGCGGGCGCGGCCGGATAGTGCGAGTCGCGCTCGATCCAGCCGCGCTGCACGAGGAGGACGTTCCCCGACGGGAGCTGGAGCGGCGTCACCACGAGGAAACCCGCGCGGCCCTCGAACACCTGGTTGTCGATGTAGATCTGGCCGGCGGCGAGGTATTCGCCCGCCGCCCGAACGTGCCTGTAGAGGAGGTCCTCGCCGGAAGCCGATCCGCGCAGCTCCACGGCAGGCTCATGCATGCGCGTCTCGTAGAGCGATTGGCGCGCCTGTTTCTCGTCGCCGCGGTCCGTCTGCCAGCGCGCGAGGAAGACCGTGAGGAAGACGAGGAGCGCGGCTCCCAGGGTGGGCCAGAAGCCCGGGGCGAACTCTCGCGATCCGACCTTCACGGTAGACTGCACGGAGAGCGCAAACTCCCGCCCATGAAGATAGTCATCCTCGTCCTCTTGCTCGCCGTGGTCGCGAGCCTCTTCTCGGGGCTCTACTTCGTCTACAAGGACAAGGGCACCACGAACCGCGCCGTGATCGCGCTCACCATCCGGATCGTGCTGTCGCTCGTCGTCTTCGCGCTGCTCATGGCCTCGTACTGGTTCGGGTGGCTGAACAACGGCCACCTGTAAGGCGCTACACGAGCCAGTACACGAAGATGAAGAGGCCCAGCCAGACCACGTCCACGAAGTGCCAGTACCACGACACCGCCTCGAACCCGAAATGGTGGTCGGGCTTGAAGTGGCCGGCCACGCAGCGGAACAGGATGACGATCAGCATCGTCACCCCGAGCGTCACGTGGAAGCCGTGGAAACCGGTGAGCATGAAGAAGGTCGAGCCGAACACGCCCGTGGTGAGCTTGAGGTTCAGCGCCTCGTAGGCGTGGCCGTACTCGTGCGCCTGGAGCGTGAGGAAGAGGATGCCCAGGATGATGGTGAGCGCGAGGCCGAAGATGAGGTTCGAGCGATCGCCCTTCTTGAGCGCCCAGTGCGCCCACGTGACCGTCACGCCCGAGGAGAGGAGGAGCATCGTGTTGATCGCGGGAATGCCCCACGCCTCCATCGCCGTGAACTCCGCCGGGCGATAGGGACCCATCGTCGGCCACTGCGAGGCGAAGTCGGGCCAGAGCAATTTGTTGTCGAGGTCGCCCAGCCATGGCACCGAATACTGGCGTGCATACCAGAGCGCGCCGAAGAACGCCGCGAAGAACATCACCTCGGAGAAGATGAACCAGCTCATGGCCCAGCGGAAGGAGTGATCCACCTGGCTGTTGAAAAGCCCCCCCTCGCTCTCCCGGATCACGGTGCCGAACCACCCGAAGAGCATGTAGAGCAGGATGACGGAGCCGATCGCGAACGGCACCCATCCCGCCATGTAGCTGTTCATCAGCAGGATCCCGCCGGAGGCGAGGAAGAAAAGCGCGATCGAGCCTACGATCGGCCAGTGCGAGGGCGGCGCGAAGTAGTAACCGGTCGGGTGGGTGTGTTCCACTGAGTTCACTCCTTGGGAAGCTCGAAGAAGGTGTAGGAGAGGGCGATCGTATCCATGTCGCGCGGCGCGTCCGTGAGCACACGGAAGACCACCGGCAGCTCGCGCGTCTCGCCCGCCTGGAACGTCTGGTTGGTGAAGCAGAAGCATTCCTGCTTCGCGATCCAGCGCGCGGCGTTCATCGGCGCCGTGCTCATGCTGGCGTGCGCGGTGACCGGGCGGCCGAGCGTATTGGTCACGCGGTAGCGCACGCTCACGAGCTCGCCGGGGTGCATGCGCACCTCGCGATCGAGCGCCACGAACTTCCAGGGCAGGCTTCCCGCGGTCGAGGCGAGGAGCTCGACGCGCACCTCGCGGCTCGCATCCACCTGCGTGTTCACGGGAGCGACTATGCGCGTCTGCGTGATGCCGGTCGCCTTGCAGATCTGGCGGTACATCGGCACCATCGCGTAGGCGAAGCCCACCATGCCCACCACGATCACGAGGAGCTTCACCACCAGCTCCCGGTTGCGGCGATCGACGGCCGGGGTCATAGGGTGACGAACACCTTGAACATCATGACGAGGTAGATCCCGAGCGCCATCGCCGCGAGCGCGATCGCCGAGATCAGCGCGCGGCGCTTCTGCTCGCGCGTGGGCTCCGGGCGCGCCATGCCCGTCACTTCACGACCGGCGGCGTCTGGAACGTGTGGTACGGCATCGGCGTGGGCAGGTGCGTCCACTCGAGCGAGTCGGCGCCTTCCCATTGCTTCTGCGCGGCGGGCTTGCCGCCCCTCACGGTCGTGACCATGTTGTAGAGGAAGATCAGCTGCGAGAAGCCGAAGATGAACGCGCCGATAGACGACCACATGTTCCATTCGGCGAACTGCAGCGCGTAGTCGGGAATGCGCCGCGGCATGCCGGCGAGGCCGAGGAAGTGCTGCGGGAAGAAGAGCACGTTGAAGCCGATCATCGACAGCCAGAAGTGCAGCTTCCCCAGGGCCTCGTTGTACATGTGCCCGCTCCACTTCGGGATCCAGAAGTAGACGCCGCCGATGATGGCGAAGAGCGCGCCCGACACCAGCACGTAGTGGAAGTGGGCCACGACGTAATAGGTGTTGTGAAGCGTGATGTCCACCGGGACGATCGCGAGCACCAGGCCCGAGAAGCCGCCGATCGTGAAGAGGCAGAGGAACCCGATCGCGAAGAGCATCGGCGTCTCGAAGGTCATCTCGCCGCGCCACATCGTCGCGATCCAGTTGAAGATCTTCACTCCCGTGGGGACCGCGATCAGCATCGTCGCGTACATGAAGAAGAGGTTGCCCGCCGCGGGCATCCCCACCGTGAACATGTGGTGGCCCCACACGATGAACGACAGGATCGCGATGGAGGCCGTCGCGTACACCATCGAGGCGTAGCCGAAGAGCGGCTTCCGGGTGAACGCGGGGAGGATCTGCGAGATGATCCCGAAGGCCGGCAGGATCATGATGTACACCTCCGGGTGCCCGAAGAACCAGAAGATGTGCAGGAACATCGTGGGATCGCCGCCGCCGGCCGCGTTGAAGAACGACGTGCCGAAGTGGCGGTCGGTGAGCAGCATCGTCACCGCGCCCGCGAGCACCGGCATCACCGCGATCAGCAGGTACGCCGTGATGAGCCAGGTCCACACGAAGAGCGGCATCTTCATGAGGGTCATGCCGGGAGCGCGCATGTTGAGGATCGTGGTGATGATGTTGATCGACCCCATGATCGACGAGGCGCCCAGCAGGTGTATCGCGAGGATGGTCATGTCGACCGCGATCCCCTGCTGGATCACGAGCGGCGGATAGAGCGTCCAGCCCGAGGCGGCGGCCCCGCCCGGCGCGAGGAACGAGCCCAGCAGCAGGATCGCCGCGGGGATGAGCAGCCAGAAGCTCCAGTTGTTGAGCCTCGGGAAGGCCATGTCGGCCGCGCCCACCTGGAGGGGCACCAGCCAGTTCGCGAACCCCACGAAGGCCGGCATGATCGCGCCGAAGATCATCACCAGGCCGTGCACGGTGGTGAGGGAGTTGAAGAACTGCGGGTCGAAGAACTGCAGGCCCGGCTCGAAGAGCTCGGCGCGGATCGCGAGGGCCATCGTGCCGCCCACGAAGAACATCGTGCACGCGAACCAGAGGTACATCGTGCCGATGTCCTTGTGGTTGGTCGTGTAGAGCCAGCGCGTGATCCCGTGGGGCGGGCCGTGGTGATCGTGGGCCTCGCCGTGCGCGTGGTCGTGGCCGTGGACGTCTGCGGGAGTGGCGCTCATGGTGTGCTCGGCTTTCTCGATTTCGTGATGTTCGTTACTTGGCCGCGGCGGCCATGTAGTCGACGGCGGCCTTCACGGTTTCGTCGGAGAGCGCCGCGTTGCCGCCCTTGGGCGGCATGGCGCCCTTGCCGTGGAGGGCCGAGTTGTACAGCGCGGCCTTGCCCTGCGCGATGCGCGGGGCCCAGTCGGCCTTGTTGCCGAACTTGGGAGCGCCGGCGACGCCCGCGGTATGACAGACGGTGCAGACCGAATCGAAGGTGCTCTTGCCGTCGGCGGGCTTGGCGGACGCGCCAGCGGCGGGAGCGCCGGCCGCGGGGGCGGCGGCAGCGACCTGCTCGGGCGCGGCGGCGGCCGAGCCGGGCGCCTGCTGCGGCACGGCCTCGGGAAGCGCGGGCGGGGTCTTGGCCTTCATCTCCTTCACCCACGCGGCGTAGTCGGCCTCGCTCCTCGCGTCGACCACGATCGGCATGAAGGCGTGCTCCTTGCCGCAGATCTGGCTGCACTGGCCGCGATAGATGCCGGGCTTGTCCACGGTGAACCAGGCTTCCTTCACGAAGCCGGGGATGCCGTACTGGTTCACGCCCAGCTGCGGCACGTACCAGCCGTGGATCACGTCATTCGACGTGATGAGGAGGCGCACCTTCTTCCCGACCGGGACGACCATCGGGTTGTCCACTTCGAGGAGGTAGTGCTCGTTCTTGGGCGCGCTGTCGCCGTGGTAGTCGTCGATCTGCGCGCGCGGCGTGGCGAGGTTGGCAAGGAACTTCACGCCGTCCTGCTGGTAGTCGTACTCCCACTTCCACTGGTAGCCGGTGATCTTCACCGACATGTCGGAGTTGGACGCATCCTTCATGGCGAGGACCGTGTTCGTGGCGGGGAGCGCCATCGCGATCAGGATCACGAAGGGCACGATGGTCCAGATCACCTCGATGGTGGTGTTCTCGTGGAACTGCGCGGCCTTCGCGCCGCGGCTCTTGCGGTGGCGCAGGATCGACCAGAACATCGCGCCGAACACGACGACGAAGATCGCCACGCAGACCCACAGGATGCCCCAGTGCAGGTTGTAGATGTCCTTCGAGATCGGGGTCACCGGCTCGAGGATGTCCACGTGGTAGTTGGCGAACGCCGGGAGGATCGAGGCGGCCGCGGCGAGGACGCCGGGTGCGCGCAGGTGTTTCAGATGCATGGCCAGACCTTTTATTGTGCGAATCCTGTCTAACTTGCCGTGACGGCGATCCTGCCGCGCAGCCTCCTCGCGAGATCGCGCCGCCCCTCGTCCGACATCAGCCTGCCGATCGGCACCGTTCGCCCCGCGTACGCGAGGCCCACCGTGCACCGGTCGCCGCATTCCTTCACTACGACGCGCGCCCACGGCTGGTGGAATACCACATGGGTCACCGAGCGCCCGCAGCGCGAATCCATCTTCACCTCGCCCGCGCCGATCTCGAGGTGCTCGAAATCGCCGTCGTGCGCCGCGAGCACGCGAAACGCGAGGACCACCAGCCCGACCTCCAGGCCCGCGAATGGCATCACCGGCCACGCGCCCAACGCCGCCGCGAAGGCCGCCACGCCCATCGTGGTCATCGCGATCGCCGCGAGGAACAGGCGCCGCCCTTCACGGCCGAGCGACCTGTTGGGAACCGAGTGGTGGACAAACGGCGGGAAATCCGCGCGGGAGCTCATCGCTTGGAACCGCGAACTCGAACGCCGCATTCTAGCCGAGGCGCGGGCCGCGCGCAAAAAGCGGGGCTCGCTACGACTCGCCCTTTTCCGGCGGCACATCGGGCGATTGCGGAGGCCCCGGGATCCGATAGTCCCCGGAGGCCCAGCCGCCCAGGTCGGTGAGGCGGCAGCGCTCGCTGCAGAAGGGCCGCCAGCGGTTGGAGAGCTCGAACCGCGCGGGCTTGCCGCATGCCGGGCAGGCGACGACGTTGCCCGGATCGCGACCGCTCACAGGTTGCAGAAGGAGAGGTCGAAGGGCACGTCGTGCTCGTAGACGCGGCTCTTCTGCACGCCCTCGGGCAGCAGGAAGCGCACGTTGAGCGCGTACTTGTTGGCGCTGATCTCGGGCACGCAGGCGAGGTCGTCCGCGAGCACGAGGCGCAGCATCTGCGCGGGCTTCTCGGCGGGCGTCTGCTGGTAGACGCCCTGGAAAGCCATGAGCGAGACCGTGCGGCCGCTTTCGCGAAGCACTCGCAGCACGATCGAGAGTGCCGCGTGGATCGGCAGGAGAGGCTTCAGCCACGCCTCCAGGTCGGCGCGCCGGCGGTCGGCCTGGTGGTGCAGCCAGTGGTGGTACGAGGGCAGGTCGAACTCGCTGGTTCCCCCGGGAATGCCGACGCGCTGCTTGATCGCCATCAGCCACTCGTTCTCGCGCAGGCTCTGGCCGGTCTTGCCGGAAGTGGCGTGCAGGTTCGCGAAGGCGCTTTCGATCTCGTGCAGCACCCCGTCCAGCTTTTCCTCGGAGATCGCGGGATTGCTGCGCAGCGCCTCGAGGAAGGTGCGCTGGCGGTCGAGCTCCTGGAGCAGGTCGCTCTTCAGGTCCGCGCGGCTCGCCACTTCCACGATCTCGAACATGCCGGTGAGGCACGCGTGGTGGCCGTGCGGATCGGTCTGCGACAGGAAATGGAAGACGCGCTCGTACAGGTCCTCGAGCCGCAGGAGCGTGCGGATGCGCTCGTTCAGGGGATATTCGTAGGTGATCAAGGACCCGCCGTCGGTTGGCCGGGATTGTGGGGCAATGTCATGGCGTTGACAACGCGGGCGGGAAGATTTTCAGGCCCGGTAACGCGCGTGAAGGCGTTCACACTGCGCGAGCAGCGCTTCCGGCGCGCCGCCGTTCCACACCACGTCGTCGGCGGCTTGCAGGCGCCGCCAACGCGGCCACTGCGTGGCCATGATCGCCCGTACGCGGGACGGCTCGAGGCCCGAGCGAGCCACCGTGCGCTCGACCTGGAGCGCCTCGGAGCAATCGACCACGAGGGTGCGCGCGACGCGGTCGAGGAGGCCGCGCGTCTCGAAGAGGAGCGGCACCACCACCAGGACGTAGTCGCCTTGCGCCCGGGCCAGCGCGCGCTCGGCTTCCTCCCGGATCGCCGGGTGCAGGATCGATTCCAGGCGCGCCCGGGCCAGCGGATCCTCGAACACCCGCTCGCGCATGGCGGCGCGCTCCAGGGCGCCGTCGGCGCCCACGAAACGCGCCCCGAAAGCCTCGCGGATCGCTTCGATCGCAACGCCCCCGGCCCGCGTGATCGAATGCGAGATCTCGTCCGTGTCGACGACCGCGGCGCCCAGCGAAGCGAGGCGTTGCGCGACGGTGGTCTTGCCCGAACCGATGCCACCCGTGAGCCCGATCGCGATCACGCCGGGAAGGAGCCCACCCAGGCGATCACGGCGGCGCGGCCCCAGAGGAGCGCCACGAGCCCTCCCACGGCAAGGTAGGGGCCGAACGGAATGCGCGTGTCCTTCCCCTTCTTCGCGGCCCAGAGCGAAAGGCCGCCGATCACCACGCCCAGCCCCGCCGAGACCACGATCACGACCGGCAGCACCTGCCAGCCGGTCCAGGCCCCGATCGCCGCGAGCAGCTTGAAGTCGCCGAAGCCCATGCCCTCCTTCTTCGCGATGAGGCGAAAGCCCCAATAGACGCACCAGAGGAGGAGATAGCCGCCGGCCGCGCCCAGGACCGCGGAGGCCAGGTTCACGAAGACGCCACCCACGTTGGCGAGCAGGCCCAGCCAGAGCAGCGGCAACGTGATGTCGTCCGGCAGGAGCTGGGTGTCCAGGTCGATGAAGGTGAGGGCGAGGAGCGCCCAGGCGAAGACCATCGCGAACGCCGCCGCGGCGGAGTACCCGAAGCGCCACGCCATGAAACCGGCGAGCGCGCCGCCCAGGACCTCGACCGCGGGATAGCGCGCACGGATGGGCGCCGAGCACGAGGCGCAGCGCCCGCGAAGCGCCAGCCAGCTCGCCACCGGCACGTTCTGCCACGCCTTGATCTGCGTCCCGCAATGGGGGCAGGCCGAGCGCGGATGGAAGAGGTTGTACGGCTCACGGGGGGCGGGCTCGCGTCCGTCGAGCGCCGCGCAATCGTCGGCCCACTCGGCCTCCATCATCTTCGGCAGGCGGTGGATCACGACATTCAGGAGCGACCCTACGCAAAGGCCGACGAGCGCCGCGACCGCGATGAACGCGGCCGGGAACTCGCGGAGGACTTGGAGGAACTCCAGGCTAGATCGCCTGACCCATCTTGAAGATCGGCAGGTACATGGCGACCACGATGCCGCCGATGAGGCCGCCGAGGACCACCATGATCATGGGCTCCATCAGCGAGGAGAGCGACTCGACCGCCTCGTCCACTTCCTGCTCGAAGAAATCGGCCACCTTGCTCAGCATCGAGTCGAGCGCGCCGGATTCCTCGCCGATCGCGACCATCTGCAGCACCATGCTCGGGAAGACGCCCGAGTTGGTCATGGCGAGCGTGAGGTTGGTGCCGGTGGAGACCTCCGCCTGGATCTTCTTGGTCGCCGCGAAGTACACGTAGTTGCCCGATGCGCCCGACACGGAGTCGAGCGACTCGACCAGCGGCACGCCGGCGGCGAACATGGTCGAGAGCGTTCGGCACCAGCGCGCGATGCAGGCCTTGCGGATCACCTCGCCGAATATCGGCACCCTCAGGATGATCCGGTCCATCGTGCGCTGCATGGTGGCCGAGCGCTTCCACGTGTAGAAGAAGAACCAGATGCCGAAGCCCCCGCCGGGGAAGAGCCACCACCAGTTGGCGAGCATCCAGTCGGAGATCGCCATCACGACCAGGGTCGGCCCGGGAAGGTCGGCGCCGAAGCCCTTGAAGAGGTCCTTGAACACCGGGATCACGAAGATCATGATCACCGCCGTCACCACCAGCGCGACCACGATGATCGAGATCGGGTAGAAGAGCGCGCTCTTGATCTTGCCCTTGATCGCGACGATCTTTTCCTTGTAGGTCGCGAGGCGGTCCAGGAGCGTGTCCAGGATACCGGCCTGCTCGCCCGCTCCCACCAGGTTGCAGAAGAGCGCGTCGAAGTAGAGCGGGTACTTGCGGAACGCCTGGGCGAGGGAAGATCCCGTCTCGACGTCGGTCTTGATGTCGAGGAGGAGCTTCGCGACCGAGGCGTTGGAGTGGCCGCGCCCCACGATGTCGAAGGCCTGCAGCAGCGGCACGCCCGCCTTCATCATCACCGCGAGCTGGCGGGTGAACACCGTGATGTCCTTCTCGGTGATCTTCTTGCCGCCGCGCCCGGAGACCTTCTTCACGCTGATCTTCTGCAGCCCCTGGCGGCGCAGCTGCGCGAGCACGATATGGTCGCCCGCGGCGCGGATCTCGCCCTGCTGGTTCCTGCCGGACTTGTCCTTCGCGCTCCACTTGAAGTTGTAGAGCTTGACGTCCTTGCCGGTGTCCTTCTTCGCGACGGCTGCCATGGTCTTCCCCCTACTCGTTGGTCACGGCTTCGACTTCCTCCAGCGAAGTGAGCCCCTTCTTCACCTTGATGAGCCCCGACTGGCGCAGGTCCTTCACGTTCTCACGCCGCGCCTGGTCCGCGAGATCGATCGCGGTGCCGTCCTTCATGACGATGCGGGCCATCTCGTCGGAGATAGGCATCACCTGGTAGATGCCGACGCGACCCTTGTACCCGGTATTCTTGCATATGTCGCACCCGGCGGGCCTGAACGCCTGCCAGCTGCCGTCCAGGTCCTCGTCGACGAATCCGGCCCTGCGCAGCGCCTCTTCCGGGATGTCCTCCGGCTTCTTGCAGGAGCATAGCTTGCGCGCCAGGCGCTGCGCCGTGATGAGGATTACCGATGAAGCGATGTTGAAGGGCGCGATGCCCATGTTCATGAGGCGGCTCAACGTGGCCGGGGCATCGTTGGTGTGGAGGGTCGAGAGCACCATGTGGCCGGTCTGCGCGGCCTTGATCGAGATCTCGCCGGTCTCGATGTCGCGGATCTCGCCCACCATGATGATGTCCGGGTCCTGGCGCAGGAAGGCCTTCAGCGCCACGGGGAAGGTGAGCCCCTGCTTGTCGTTGATGTTCACCTGGTTCACGCCGGGCAGGTTGATCTCCGCGGGGTCCTCGGCGGTCGAGATGTTGATGCCCGGCTTGTTGAGGATGTTGAGGCACGTGTAGAGCGATACCGTCTTGCCCGAGCCGGTGGGGCCCGTCACGAGCACCATGCCGTAGGGGCGGGTGATCGCCGCGAGGAGGCTCTCCTTCTGGTCCGGGTCGTAGCCCAGGGCGTCGATCCCGAGCGTGGCGCTCGAGGGATCGAGGATTCGCATGCAGATCTTCTCGCCGAAGAGCGTGGGGAGCGTGGAGACGCGAAAGTCGATCGCCTTGGTCTTGGAGAGCACCATCTTCATGCGCCCGTCCTGCGGCACGCGCTTCTCCGAGATGTCGAGCCGGGAGACCACCTTGATGCGCGAGGCGATCTTCTCCTTGATCGCGAGGGGCGGCTGGGCCACGTCGTAGAGGATGCCGTCGGTGCGGTAGCGGATGCGGTAGAACTTCTCGAACGGCTCGAAGTGGATGTCGGATGCGCCGCCGTTGATCGCGTCCAGCAGGATCTTGGTCACGTACTTCACCACCGGCGCGTCGTCGATGTCCTCGGTGACGACCTCGGTCGTGCTCGTCTCGCCGTCGACCATCTCCATTCCGGAGAGGTCCACGTCCTCGGTCGCCTGCTCGAGCGTCTTGGCCGACGAGTCGGTGAGCTTGCGCACGATGGTGCCGAGCTTGTCGTCCTCGACGACGACCGGCTCCATCGTCATGCCGGTCGCGAATTTCACCTCTTGGAGCACCTGCTCGTTGGAGGGATCGCTCATCGCGACGAAGATGCGGTTGCCGCGCTTGCCCAACGCGATCACGCGATGGTTGGAGACGATCTTGCTGTCGATCAGCGTGAGGGGAAGCGCGTCCACGTCGACGGCGTTGAGATCGAGCAGCGGGTAGCCGAAGGTCTGCGCCGCGAACATCGACACTTCCTTGGCCGAGAGCTTGCGCGATGCGACAAGCTGCGAAACGAAGCCCACGCCCGCCGTGCGCGCCTCCTGCTGGATGGCGTTCGCATCGGCCTGCACGAGGCGGCCGTGCTGGACGAGGGCGCGCCCGAGGGCGCTGAAGGCTTGGGGCTGGGCAGCCATGGGAAAAGCTTACATTAAATCAAAGTCATAATGCGCCTTTTGGATTCTTCTTGTAAAGAAAGCCTACAGGATCGCAGGTATAATTCAAGACGCCCGGCACCAACCCTCCCATGCCCGTTTTCGTCGTCGGAATCAGCCACCACAGCGCGCCGCTGGACGTTCGCGAGAAACTCGCCTTCGCCCCGGAGCGGCAGGCGGCCGCGCTTTCGGAGCTCGCGCACGCGCCGGGGGTGGCCGAAGCGGTGCTCGTCTCCACCTGCAACCGCACCGAGATCTATTTCCGGGCCGATACCGCCGTGGGCGCCGAGCGATGGCTGCGCGGCGAGGCCGCCAGGTCGGGGCTCGACCTGGGATCGATGGTCTATACCCGCGACGGCGACGACGCCGTCCGGCACGCCTTTCGGGTGGCCGCGGGGCTCGACTCCATGGTGCTGGGCGAGCCGCAGATCCTGGGGCAGGTGAAGCAGGCGGTGCGCGCCGCCGAGGGCGCGGGCACCGTGGGCGCCGTCCTGGGCGGGCTCTTCCGCCACACTTTCAGCGTCGCCAAGCGGGTGCGCAGCGAGACCGGGGTGGGGGCCCAGTCGGTCTCCATGGCCGCGGCGGCGCTGCGCCTCGCGCAGCGGCTCTTCGGCGACCTGTCCCGCACGCGCCTGCTCCTCGTGGGCGCGGGCGAGATGGTCGAGCTGGCCGCCACCTATTTCGTCGCCCAGCGCCCGATGTCGGTCGTAGTCGCCAACCGCACGCTCTCGCGCGGCGAGGAATTCGCCGAGAAATTCGGGGGTGAAGCGATCTCCCTCACGGCGCTGCCGGCGCGGCTGCACGAGTTCGACGTCGTCCTCACGGGCACGGCCTCGACGCTTCCCATCATCGGCAAGGGCCAGGTCGAGAGCGCGCTCGCCGCGCGGCGCCACCGCCCGATGTTCATCGCCGATTTCGCGGTGCCGCGCGACGTCGAGGCCGAGGTCGCCTCGCTGGAGGACGTGTTCGTCTACACGATCGACGACCTCGGCAAGCTGGTCGACCAGGGAGCGCTCGAGCGGCGCGAAGCCGCGGCGGAAGCCGAGGCCATCGTCGCCGCGCAGGTCGAGGCCTTCCGCGAGAAGGCGGCCGCGCGCGCCGCGGCCCCGGCGATCGTGGAGCTGCGCCGGCGCGCCGACCAGTACCGCGAGATCGAGCTCGCCCGGGCCCGTTCCCGGCTTGCCCGCGGCGACGATGCCGCGGAAGTCCTCGAGGCCCTGGCCAAGGGCCTTGCCAACAAATTCCTGCACCATCCGTCCCTCGCCTTGTCGCGCGCCCCCGACGGCGAGCGCGAGGCGCTCGCACGCGCGATCGAGGTCCTCTATCCGCAGGCGGCGCCCGAGGGCGAGGAGCGCGAAGCGCCGCTCGACCCATGAAGCCCTCGATCGCCGCGAAGCTCGCGAGCCTCGAGCTGCGACTGAGGGAAATCGATGCGCGCCTGGCCGACCCCGGGGTCGTGGACGACCTGCCGGGCTTCCGCGCCCTCTCCCAGGAACGCGCCGAGATCCATCCCGTCGTGGAGGCCTTCGGCGAATACCTGCGCGCGCGGGGCGACCTTGCCGCCGCCGAGGAGATGGCGCGCGATCCCGCCATGCGCGAGTTCGCCCAGGAGGAGATCGGCGCCGCGAAGAAGCGCATCGAGGCCCTGGAGGCCGAGCTCCAGAAGATGCTCCTGCCGCGCGATCCCAACGACGAGCGCAACCTCTTCCTCGAGATCCGCGCCGGCGCGGGAGGCGACGAGAGCGCGCTCTTCGCGGGCGACCTCTTCCGCATGTACTCGCGCTTCGCGGAGCGGAACCGCTGGCAGGTGGAGCTGGTGAGCGAGTCGGCCGGGGAAGCGGGCGGCTTCAAGGAAGTGATCGCGCGAATCGTGGGCTCGGGCGCGTATTCCCGGCTCAAGTTCGAATCGGGCGGGCACCGCGTCCAGCGCGTCCCCGCCACCGAAACCCAGGGACGCATCCACACCTCGGCGGCGACCGTCGCGGTGATGCCCGAGGCCGACGACGCCTCCGGCGTGGTCATCAACCCGTCGGAAGTGCGCGTGGACACCTTCCGCGCAAGCGGCGCGGGCGGCCAGCACGTGAACAAGACCGATTCGGCGGTGCGCCTCACGCACATGCCCACGGGGATCGTGGTGGAGTGCCAGGACGCGAGGAGCCAGCACAAGAACCGCGAGCAGGCCTGGCGCATCCTCGCCGCGCGCATCAAGGACAAGCAGGTGCGCGAGCAGCAGGCGAAGGAGGCCTCGGAGAGGAAGAGCCTCATCGGCAGCGGGGACCGCTCCGACCGCATCCGGACCTACAACTTTCCGCAGGGCCGGGTAACCGACCACCGCATCAACCTCACCCTGCACAAGATCGACTCCATCATGGACGGCGACCTGTCGGAGATCACCGCGGCGCTCGCCGCCGAGCACCAGGCCGAGCAGCTCGCGGGCCTCGCGCAATCCGGGTGAACGCGTGCACACCGTGAAGGCCGCGCTCGAGGAGCTGATGGCCTCGATCGACCGCATCGACGCCCAGGTGATCATGGCCGAGGTGCTCGGCGTGAACCGCGCCTGGATCGCCGCCAATCCCATGCGCATCCTCACCGAGAGCGAGGACGCGAAGATCGAGATGCTCGCCGTCCAACGGGCCATGGGCCGCCCCGTGGCCTACCTCCTCAACCGCCGCGAGTTCTACGGCCGTGAGCTCGAGGTGGGCCCCGACGTCCTCATACCCCGCCCCGAGACCGAAACCCTGGTGGAGGCCGCCCTTCCCCGCCTCACGCCGCGCGCCTCCTGCCTCGACCTGGGCACCGGCAGCGGCGCGATCGCGGTGACGATCGCCTGCCAGCGCCCCGAGGCGCAGGTCATGGCCACCGACGTGAGCGCCGCGGCGCTGGAGGTGGCCGCGCGCAATGCCGTGAAGCATCACTGCGCCGAACGCATCGTGTTCGCGCAGGGCTCCTGGTACGAACCGGTCGCGGGGCGGCGCTTCGATGTGATCGTCTCGAACCCGCCCTACGTCGCCTCGGCCGACCCCCACCTCGGGCGCGGCGACCTGCGCTTCGAGCCGCGCGGAGCGCTTACGGATGGAAGCGGCGACGGCCTCGACTCGATCCGCGCGATCGTGGCGGGCGCCCCCGCCCACCTCGTACCCGGCGGCTGGGTGCTGTTCGAGCACGGCTACGACCAGGCCGCCGCGGTCCGCGGCATCCTCGCCTCGGGCGGCTTCACCGAGCTCATATCCCTTGCCGACCTCGCGGGGATTCCCCGCGTGGCCGGGGGTAAAATGGGCACCGAACCCAGGAGACAACCATGAGCGTCCAGGACACCATCCGCCAGCAGGTGAGCAGCAACCCCGTCGTGCTCTACATGAAGGGCTCGCCGCAGATGCCGATGTGCGGCTTCTCCGCCACCGCGACCCAGCTCCTCAAGATGTGCGGCGCGGGCCAGGTCTTCACGGTCGACGTGTTGCAGGACCAGGACATCCGCGAGGGCATCAAGCACTACGCGAACTGGCCCACCATCCCGCAGCTCTACGTGAACGGCGAGTTCGTCGGCGGCTGCGACATCATGCGCGAGATGTACCAGTCGGGAGAGCTGCAGAAGCTGATCTCGGACGCCGGCAAGGCCGCCTAGGGCCTTTCGATGCGCCATCCGCGCGGCGCCCTCAAGCTGCGCGTGATGTTCGGGGCCGAGATCGCCATGGGACCGGGCAAGGCCCAGCTGCTGGAAGCGATCGCCGCGACCGGCTCCATCTCCGAATCCGCGCGCCGGCTGCGCATGTCGTACCGGCGCGCGTGGCTCCTGGTCGACACCATGAACCGATGCTTCCGCGAGGCGGTGGTCTCCTCGGCGGCGGGCGGCGCGCGCGGCGGCGGCGCGCGGGTGACGCCGTTCGGGCGACGCGTCCTGTCCCGCTACCATGCGATGCGCGATCGCGCCGACCACGCGATCGATACCGAGATCGTGCGCTTCTCGGAGCTCCTCGCCGCACGCCCGCGCTGAACGGCGCTGTATCCCGTTGTATATTACGAGGCGAGCGTACCCCGAATCGCACCCGGACTCGCGTTGGAGCGGACTTCTCGCCGCTCAACGCACTCGAGAGGAACCCATGCGCAGAATCGCCGCGGTCCTGCTCGCCCTCGCGATTGCACCATTCGCGAAGGCCGACACCATCACGGTCTTCGCCGCCGCGAGCCTCAAGGAATCGCTCGACGCGGCCGCGAAGCCCTTCGAGGCGGCCACCGGCAACAAGGTCGTCGTGTCGTATGCGGGAAGCAACGCGCTCGCGAGGCAGATCGAGGCGGGAGCGCCCGCGACCCTCTTCATCAGCGCGGATCTCGCCTGGGTCGACTACGTGGAAAAGCGCGGGCTCACGATCGCCGGTACGCGCGTGAACCTCCTCGGCAACGACCTCGTGTTGATCGCTCCCACGGCGTCCACGGCGTCGGTGAAGATCGCGCCCGGATTCGAGCTCGCCAAGGCCCTGGGCGATGGGCGCCTTGCGCTCGCCAACCCCGACGCGGTGCCCGCCGGCAAGTACGCGAAGGCCGCGCTCACGTCGTTGGGCGCGTGGGCCGGCGTGGAGAACCACGTGGCGCCTGCCGAAAACGTGCGCGCGGCGCTGGCGCTCGTCTCCCGCAACGAGGCGCCGTTCGGAATCGTCTATCGCACCGACGCGATGGCCGACCATGGCGTGCGCATCGTCGATACGTTCCCCCAAGGCGGCTTTCCCGCGATCGTGTATCCGATGGTCGAGCTGAAGGGATCGGCGCCCGGGACGCATGCGCTCGCGCGTTACCTCGCATCGCCCGCCACGCGCGAGGTGTGGGAGCATTACGGGTTCCGAGTCCTGCAATGACGAGATGCCGACCGGCGACGAGCTCCAGATCGTCCTGCTGAGCCTCAAGGTCGCGTTCTGGGGCGTGGCGTGGAGCCTGCCCCTCGCGGTCGCGACGGCATTCGCCCTCGCACGCCGGCGCTTTCCCGGCAAGACGCTCTTCGACGCGGCCGTGCACCTGCCGCTCGTTCTTCCCCCGGTCGTGGTGGGGTTCGCACTCCTCGTGATCTTCGGCCGCCAGGGCCCGGTGGGCCGCCTCCTCGAGCCCCTCGGCATCGTCTTCGCGTTTCGATGGACGGGCGCCGCGCTCGCCGCCGCCGTCATGGGGTTCCCGTTGATGGTGCGCGCGATACGCCTTGCCATCGACGCGGTGGACACGAGGCTTGAAATCGCGGCGCGCACGCTGGGCGCGGGCGCATGGCGCGTGTTCTTCACGGTGACGCTGCCGCTCGCATGGCCCGGCCTCGTCACCGGCGCGCTCCTCGGGTTCGCCCGCGCGCTCGGAGAATTCGGCGCCACGATCACCTTCGTCTCCAACATTCCCGGCGAGACGCAGACGCTGCCGCTCGCCATCTACACGTTCACGCAGTCGCCCGGCCAGGACGCGCAGGCGCTGCACCTGTCGCTGTTGTCGGTGGGGCTGTCCCTCGGCGCGCTGGCGCTGTCCGAGTGGCTCGTGCGCCGCGAGCCTCCGGCGGGCGCCGCGTGATCGAAGTCGACATCTCGGTTCGCCGCGGCGCTTTTGCGGTCGAGGTGGCGTTCGCGGCCGACGCACCCATCGTGGCGCTCTTCGGCCGCTCCGGCGCGGGAAAGAGCACGGTCGTGAACGCGATCGCGGGAACGGTGCGGCCCGAGCGAGGCCGCATCGCCGTGGACGGGCGTACGCTCTTCGACCGCGCCTCGCACGTGGACGTCCCCGCCGAAGCCCGGCGCGTGGGCTACGTGTTCCAGGACGCGCTGCTCTTCCCGCACATGACGGTGGCCGCGAACCTCGCCTACGGCGAGCGCCTCACGCCGCCGGCGGCGCGCTTCGTCGATCGCGACCACGTGATCGCGCTCCTCGACCTGGCGCGACTCCTGGAGCGCCGCCCGCAGACGCTCTCCGGCGGCGAGCGCCAGCGCGTGGCGATCGGTCGTGCACTGCTCGCGAGCCCGCGGCTCCTCCTCATGGATGAGCCGCTCGCCTCGCTGGATGCCGCGCGCAAGGCCGAGATCCTCGCCTACATCGAGCTCCTGCGCGATGAGCTGCGCCTGCCCATCGTGTACGTGAGCCACGCGCTCGAGGAGGTCACGCGGCTCGCCGATTCCATGGTGCTGGTGGCCGACGGGCGGGTCGCGGCGCAGGGGAGCGTGGCCGACGTCCTCGCGCGCCCCGAGCTGCAGGCGCATACCGGCCGCTTCGAGGCGGGCGCGGTGATCGAGGCGCGGGTCGCGCGCCACGACGAGCGCTACGGGTTGAGCGTTCTCGCCTTCGAGGGCGGCGAGCTCGTGGTCCCGAACGTGGACGCGCTCCCCGGCGAGCCGGTGCGGGCACGGGTCCGCGCGCGCGATGTCTCGCTCGCCCTGTCGCGTCCCGTGGGCATCAGCATCCAGAACGTCTTCGCGGCCGATATCGTGGCGCTCGACGGCGAGTTCGGGGGCATCGTCGATGTGCGCCTGCGGGTGGGCGCGACGGCCCTGGTGGCCCGCATCACCCGCAAGGCCGCCGAAGAGCTCGCGCTCTCCCCGGGGATGGCGTTGTATGCGCTCGTGAAGGCGGTCTCGATCGATCGGCGCAGCGTGGGCTTCGCCTAGGGCGAACGGTATAGGCAGCCTGCTTCATATGTGATCCCCGGCCCGCCGCGGGGAAAATCACGGCCATGCATGACATCGGCGCGAGCCTCGTGCTCGCGTACCACCTCGCCGCCGGCGGGGATCCGGAGCTGTGGGGCATCGTGAGGCTGTCGCTCGCCGTGAGCATGGCCTCGGCGGCGCTCGCGTGCGCGATGGGGTTGCCGCTCGGCGCGCTGGTCGCCGTGACCCGGTTCCCCGGACGACGCGCGGCGGTGGTGGTGATGAACGCCCTGCTGGGGTTGCCCTCGGTCGTGGTCGGCCTCGTTTTCTACATCCTGCTTTCGAGGGCGGGGCCGCTGGGCGACCTGGGCATCCTCTTCACGCCCGCCGCGATCGTGATCGCGCAGACCTTCCTGGTGCTGCCGGTCGTCGCGGCGCTCTCCCGGCAGTTCGTCGAGGATGCATGGCTCGAGTACCGCGACCAGCTCACCTCGCTCGGGGTGAAAGCGCTGCGCGCGGTCCCGACGCTCATCTGGGACCTGCGTTATTCGCTCCTCACGGTGGTGCTGGTCGGCCTGGGCCGGGCCGCCTCCGAGGTAGGCGCGGTCATGATCGTGGGCGGCAATATCGCGGGCGTAACCCGTGTGATGACCACCGCGATCGCGCTCGAGACCGAGAAAGGCGACCTGCCGCTCGCGCTCGCCCTCGGCGTGATCCTGCTTTCGCTGGTGCTCGCGCTGAACGCGCTCGCCGAGCTCGTGCGCGAATGGAGCATGAAGCGCCATGGCTAGCGCGCACGGCTCGCTTCCGCTCGAGGCGCGCCGCGTCACGGTGCGCTTCGGCGCGCTCGCGGCCCTCGACGGCCTCGACCTCGCGCTCGATGGCTCGGCGCCCGTCGCGATCCTCGGTGCGAACGGCGCGGGCAAGAGCGTGCTGCTGCGCGTGCTCCACGGCCTGCTCGCGCCCTCGGAGGGAGAGGTCACGTGGTCGGGCGGACACATCCGCCCCACCGACCAGTCGATGGTCTTCCAGCGCCCGGTGATGCTGCGCCGCTCCGCGCTCGCCAACGTGGAATACGCGCTCGCGATCCAGGGCGTGCGGGGCGCCGAGCGCCGCGAGCGCGCCGCGCAAGCGCTGGCGCGCGTCGGCCTTTCGCCGATCGCCTCGCGGCCGGCGCGCGTGCTCTCGGGGGGCGAGCAGCAGCGTGTCGCGCTCGCGCGCGCCTGGGCCACGCGCCCTCGCCTCGCGTTCCTCGACGAGCCCACCGCGAGCCTCGATCCCGCGGCCGCCGCCGAAGTGGAGCGCGTGATGGGCGAGATGCACGCCGCGGGCACCGCCATCGTCTTCACGACTCACCACCTGGGCCTCGCGCGCCGCGCCGCCACCGAAATCGTCTTCCTCGACCGCGGGCGAGTCACGGAAAGAACCCCCGCGGAGCGTTTTTTCACCGAACCGGGCTCGCCGCAAGCGGCCGCCTACCTCGAAGGAGAGTTGCCATGAATGTCCCCATCGCGCGCCTCATCACGCGCTTCGCCGCCACCTGGATCGCAGCCGCGCTGGTGCTCGCGGGCGCACCGCCCGCGTTCGCCGACGATTTCATCACCGTCGCCTCGACCACGTCGACGGAGCAATCGGGACTCTTCAAGTACCTGCTCCCCGAGGCGAAGAAGGCGCTCGGCTTCGACGTGCACGTGGTCGCGGTCGGAACCGGGCAGGCGCTCGACATTGCACGGCGCGGTGACGCCGACGTGGTCTTCGTCCACGACAAGGTGGCCGAGGAGAAATTCCTCGCCGAGGGCTACGGCGTGAAGCGCTACGACGTGATGTACAACGACTTCGTGATCGTCGGGCCGAAGGCAGATCCGGCTCATGCGAAGGGCAACGACGTCGTCGCGGCGCTGGGGAAGATCGCGGCGGCCGGCGCGCCGTTCGCCTCGCGCGGCGACAAGAGCGGCACCGACGCCGCGGAGAAGCGCTACTGGAAGGAAGCCGGCATCAAGCCCGCGGGAAGCTGGTATCGGGAGACCGGCTCGGGCATGGGTCCCACGCTGAACACCGCCTCGGGAATGAACGCCTACGCGCTCACCGATCGCGGCACGTGGCTCTCCTTCAAGAATCGCGGCGACCTGGCGATCCTCGTGGCCGGCGACTCGAAGCTCTTCAACCAGTACGGCGTGATGCTCGTGAACCCCGCGAAGCACCCGCAAGTAAAGAAGGAGATGGGCCAGAAGCTGGTCGACTGGCTGATCTCGCCCGCGGGGCAGCACACCATCTCCCGATACCAGATCGGCGGGCAGCAGCTCTTCTTTCCCAACTACAAGCCGTGAGCGGTTGGGAGATAATCCAGGGATGATCCGCCTCCAGATCCGTCCGGTGTGGCGATTCCGCGGCGAGTCCTCGGAGCGCGATTTCGATTTCCAGCTCATCGCGATCCTCGCGGGCCTCGAGGTTTCCGGCAAGCTCACGCACGCGGCCGAGCAGGCGGCGCTCTCCTACCGCCATGCGTGGAACCTCGTTTCCGAATGGGAGGCATTCTTCGGCGCGCGCCTCGTGACCAAGTCGAAGGGCCGCGGCTCGGAGCTCACGGCACTCGGCAAGCGCCTGCTGTGGGCGGGCCAGCGTGCGCAGGCGCGCCTCGCCCCGGAGCTCGAGAACCTGGCGGGCGAATTCGCCGGCGCGTTGAACGAGGCGCTCGAGGAGCGCCCGGCGGCGCTCGCGATGCACGCGAGCCACGATTTCGCCGTCGGCGTCCTTCGCGACCTTCTCTCGGAGGGCCCGTCGCAGCTCGCGGTCCAGTACAAGGGGAGCTTCGACGCGCTCGCCTCGCTTCGCCGCGGGGAATGCGACGTCGCCGGCTTCCACCTGCCCGAGGGGCGGCTCGGCACCCTCCTCGCGCAGCGCTACGAGGAGTGCCTTCCTCCCGAATACGGCCTCATCATGTTCGTCACGCGCGAGCAGGGGCTCATCGTGCGCGCGGGCAATCCCCGCGAGATCGCAGGCGTCGAGGATCTCTGCCGCGAAGGCGTGCGCATGGTGAATCGCCAACGCGGATCGGGCACCCGTGCGCTCCTCGAGTTCATGATCTCCTCGCACGGGCTCGACCGGACGCGCATGGACGGATACGAGAACGAGGAGATCACCCATGGCGCGGTTGCCGCGCTCATCGCCGGCAACCAGGTGGACGTGGGATTCGGCGTGCAAGCGGCCGCGGCGCAGTATCGGCTGGGCTTCATTCCCGTCTGCCGCGAGCGCTACTACCTCGCGTGCCGCGCGGACGACCTCGAGTCGGCGGCCATGCGCCACCTGAGACGCACGTTGCGCGGCAAGGCGTTCCGGGCTCGCGTGGCCGAGCTCGCCGGTTATTCGGCCGAGCATGCCGGCCAGGCGGTCGATCGCATCGAGACGGTCGTCCCCGGCTGAACGTCGCGTGATCCGCGAGAACGAGCCGCAACGGGTGCCGCGCACGCACGAGCCCGTCGTCATGCCATGACGCTCGTCCCGCGCGCGCGCTTTGCGATGGGCTTCTCGATCTGCACGGTGGCACTGCTGCTGCTCGTGGCATGGAGCTTCACCGCCGGGCGCTTCGGTGTTTCCGCGGGCGACGTGTGGCGCGTGCTCTGGGCCGCGGCTACGGGCGCCGCGAGCGGCCTTCCCGACAATGTCGCCGCGATCGTGCTCCAGGTGCGCGCGCCGCGGGTAGCGGCCGCGCTGGGCGTGGGCGCGGCCCTCGCCGCCGCGGGCGCTGCCTACCAGAACCTCTTCCGCAACCCGCTCGTCTCCCCGGACATCCTCGGCGTGTCCGCCGGGTGCGCGCTGGGCGCCGGCATTGCCCTCCTCGCTTCCTTGCCGATCGGGGCGGTGCAGGTCTTCGCCTTCGTGGGCGGCCTCGCCGCCGTGGGGCTCGTGATGGGGATCGGCACGTGGATCGGCGGGCGCGACCCGATCCTCACGCTCGTCCTGACCGGCGTGGTCGTGGGTTCGCTCTGCGGCGCCGGCATCGCGCTCGTGAAGTACCTCGCCGACCCGTACAACCAGCTGCCCGCGATCACGTTCTGGCTGCTGGGAAGCTTCACCGGGGCGCTGCCGCGGGATCTTCCCGGCACGCTCGTCCCGATCGCCATCGCGGTCGCCGCGATCTGGGCGCTGCGCTGGCGCATCGACGTGCTGGCGCTCTCCGAAGACGAGGCCGCGAGCCTGGGCGTCAACGTGCGCCGCATGCGTTTCGTGGTGATCGTCGCGGCCACGCTCGCGACGGCCTGCGCCGTCTCGCTCGCCGGCACCATCGGCTGGGTGGGGCTGCTCGTGCCGCATGCGGCGCGCCTCCTCGTGGGCGCCGCCTTCGCTCGCCTGCTGCCGCTCTCGCTCGTCCTCGGCGCGGGCTTCATGCTGGTGGTCGATACCGCGTGCAGGACGATGTTCTCCACGGAGATCCCGCCGGGCGTGATCACCGCGTTCGCGGGGACGCCGGTCTTCATCGCGCTGCTCGCCGCGGCTTTCCGCCGGCCGTGACGCTCGCCGCGCGCAGGCTCGGCTTCGGATTCGGCACGCGCATCGTGGGCTCGGGGCTCGACCTCGAGCTTCCCGAGCGGGAAATCGTCTGCCTGCTGGGGCCCAACGGCAGCGGCAAGACAACCCTGCTGCGAACGCTGCTGGGGCTCCTGGCACCCCTCGCGGGCGAGGTCGCGCTCGACGGGCGCGCGCTCGCCGCGTGGCCGATCCGCGAACGTGCCGCGCGCCTCGCCTACGTGCCCCAGGGGGGCGAGAGCCATTTCGACTACAGCGTCCTGGAGACGGTGCAGATGGGGCGCACCGCGCATCGCGGGATCTTCTCCGCACCGGCCGAGCGCGATCGCCAGGTCGCGGCGGCGAGCCTCGAGCGCCTGGGCATCGCCGCGCTCGCCGAGCGCGCGATCCATCGCGTGAGCGGCGGCGAGCGCCAGCTCGCGCTCATCGCGCGAGCGCTGGCGAGCGAGGCTTCGCACGTGCTGATGGACGAGCCCACGGCAAGCCTCGATTTCGGCAACCAGGCCCTGATCCTGGACGAGGTCGCGCGCCTGCGGGCCGCGGGCACGGCCGTGCTCTTCACGACCCACCACCCGGACCATGCGCTGCGCATCGCCGACCGGGTCGTGATGCTGCGTGACGGGTGCGTGCTCGCCGCGGGTCCCACGGGGACAGTCGTGAATTCCGAAAATCTTTCCGCGTTATATGGCCGGGCGATCGACGTCGCCGACGTAATCTCGCCCGACGGCGTCGCGAGGCGCACCTGCATCGCGCGGCTCGAGGCGCGCCCCGGGAACCTCGCGCCCTCGCGTTTCGATTAACCTACCCCATCAGCGGGAGGCCGAGTGGGAGCAAAGAAGCGCAACGCGAAGAAGGTCGATGGATCGCAGTTCGCGGCGAGCGCTCTCGCGCGCGCCCTGCGGCGCCGCGCGGCCCGTCCCGCCGACCTGGGGCTCGCGCCGCGCGAGTTCGCCGTCCTGCGACGCCTTTCCACGCCGGCGAAGATCCAGGCGTTCCTCAACGCGATTCCGATCAACCACGAGATCGGCGGCGAAACGGTGCTCTCGGTGCGCGAGGTCCTGCGCCAGCGCAGAGCCCACTGCATCGAGGGGGCGATGGTCGCGGCCGCGGCCCTGTGGGCGAATGGCGATCCGCCGCTCTTGATGCACCTCGATTGCCATACCAGCGATTATCCGCACGTGATCGCGCTCTTCCGCCGGGGCGGCGCGTGGGGCGCCATCTCCAAGACCAACGGCGCGCCGCTTCGCTACCGCGATCCCATCTACCGGTCGCTGCGCGAGCTGGCGCTTTCCTATTTCCACGAGTATTCGAACAAGCGCGGCCACAAGACGTTGCGAAGCTACTCGACCTCGTTCGACATGCGCCGCGTCGATCCGGACGAGTGGGTCACTTCTTCCAGGTCCTGCTGGAAGACCCACGACCGGCTCACGGAGCTGCGCCATTTCGCGCTCATCACGCCCCGCCAGGAGAAGCTCCTCGCGCGCCGCGACGCCTTCGAGCGCAAGGCGGGGAAGATCGTCGAGTACCCGCGCCCGGCGTCCTAGCCCGCGAGCGCTGCCTCGATCTCGCGCGCCGAGAGGGCCGCGAGCGGCCGCGGCGGCTCGGGCCGGGCGGGAGGCTCGGCGACCTGGCGCTGCATCCACACCGTGTCGTGCCATTCGCCCTGCTTGAATCCCACGTCGCGGAAACGGCCGAGGGCGACGAATCCCACGGCCTCGTGCATTCCGAGGCTTGCCGCGTTCGGCAGCGCGATGCCCGCGAACGCATTCGTGAATCCCTGCAGCGCGAGGATCCGGAAGAGCGCCTGGTAGAGCCGCGCCCCGATCCCGCGGCGCCGCGCGCGCGCATGGACGTAGCAGGACACGTCGGTGGACCATTGATAGGCCGCGCGCTCGCGATGCTCGCTCGCGTAGGCGTAACCCGCAAGATCCCCGCGCTCCTCGAACACGAGCCACGCGTGGCTCTCGAGGCTCGCCGCGATCCGTCCCTCGATCTCGGGGATCGACGGCACCTCCAGCTCGAAGGAGATGAACGTGTCGCGCACGATGGGCGCGTAGATCGCATGCACCGCGGGGGCGTCCCGCGGGGTGGCGAGCCGCATCAAAGCGCGAGCTCCAGGACGTCCATCGCCTCCCGGTGCGTGCGCCTGCCGGCGACCCGCCAGCCCAGCCTGCGGTAGAAGCTGAGAGCCCGCGCGTTGCGCGCGGCGACCGAAAGACGGATCGCGCGCTTGCCCAGGCCCGAGAAGACCGAGATGGCGTGGCGATGAAGGATCGTGCCCAGCGCCTGGCCGCGAAGCTCCGGCACCACGTAGAAAAGGTTCACGTAGCCGAGCGTCGCGTCTTCGTCCACCAGCCGCATCTCGGCCTGGCCCACGATTCGCTCGCCCTTCCAGAGGTGCGCGTTTGCCGAGGGAAGCTCCCCGATTCGGCCGCGCAGGTTCTCCAGGTACTTCGCGTTGTCGGCTCCCAGCTCCTCGTCCATCCCATCGCCCGTGCCGAAGGTCGCGACGTACGCGTCGCGGCGGAAGCGCACGCACGTCTCCCAATCGCGCGCGAGGTCGATGGGGGCGAGGCGATATTGAGCGAGCGACTCGGCGCGCAGCACGACCTGCGGCTCGCCGCCCGCAACGTGCACGTGCTTCCAGCGGCTGAATCCCGCTTTCTCCAGCGCCCGAATGCAGGCCTCGTTGCCCTCGCCGGGATCGGCGAAGCACTCGGTCGCGCCGCGTGGGAAGACCTCTTCCTCGACGAACTGCCGGGCGACACGCGTCCCCAACCCGCTCGCGAGTCGCCAGGGATCGGCGATGAAGAGGTCGACGCCATGGGCGCCGGGCGCGCAGCCGAGGCCGGCCCCATAGTCGGGGAAGGCGGCAAGGGGATAGGCCTGGATGTAGCCGCAGTCGGCACCGTCCACGCCTACGATGAACGCACGTACGGCAGAGGACTCCTCGGTGCGCGCCCCGTACTTGGCGACCATCTCGGCGAAAGAGGCGGGCGGCTTCCCGTACCACTTCGCAACGTGCGGGCGGGCGAGCCAGAAAAAGAGCGACTGCAAATCCGATGGGGCGAGCCGCCGGAAGGCGATCCGGGGCACCTCAGCTCGCCTGCTCGGGCGCCTCGCTTTCGATCAGCTCGATCAGCGCCTCGTAATCGACCGGCTTGGTGAAGTGGTGATCGAAGCCCGCCTCGCGGGCTCGGCGCCGGTCCTCCTCCTGGCCCCAGCCGGTGATCGCGACGATCAACACGGTGGCGCCGCGCTCCGCGCGCAGCCGCTTGGCGACCTCGTAGCCGGACATCTTCGGCATGCCGATGTCCAGCAGCACGATCTCGGGATGGAAATCCCCGGCCGCCTCGAGCGCTTCGAGGCCATCGTAGGCGATGCGCACCTCGTTGCCGCGCACTTCGAGCAGCATCCCCAGGCTCTCGGCGGCGTCGGCATTGTCGTCCACCACGAGGACGCGGCGCGGCGGCGGGATGGACGGCGCGACGCTAGCCGCCATGGCTGTCTTCACGCGACCTCCGCCAGCAACTTCTCGATCTCCTCGGCAGCCTGGCGCACGTAATCGCCGGCGAACAGGTTCGCATGGTTCAGCACGTGGTACAGGTTGTAGAGATCACGGCGCACAGTGTAGCCCGCCTCGACCGGCCAGTCTGTGAAGTATGCCGCGAGCAGGTCGCGGGGAAATCCGCCGAAGAGCTCCGTCATGGCGATATCGGCCTCCCGATGGCCGGCGTAGACGGCCGGGTCGAAGACCACGAAAGAGCCGTCCGAGGCCGCGGCATTGCCCGCCCAAAGGTCGCCGTGCAGCAGCGACGGCTGCACCGCAATGTCGCGGAAGAAGGCCTCGCAGTCGGCGGCCAGCCGCTCGCCGCGGTCGATCATCCTCGATGGCAAGCGATTGCGCGCCGCGATTCGTAGCTGGGGCGCCATCCGCCGGTCGCGCCAGAAAGCGCTCCAGTCGTCGCTTTCGACATTCTCCTGGGGCGAGGCGCCGATGAAGTTGTCGCGCCGCCAGCCGAAGCGTTGCCGCACCGCGCGATGCTGCGCCGCGAGCGCCGTGCCCAGGGACGCGGCCGAAGGCGGCGCGAGCGTAGCGAGGTCGAGCCATTCGAGGACGAGCCACGCATGCTCGCCGTCATGGCCGTGCGTGATGGTGGCAGGCACGCGAAGCGCGCCGGCCTCGCGAAGCGCGGCGAGGCCATCGGCTTCCGCCTCGAACATCGCCGCATGCCCGGCCTCGTTCACTTTCGCGAAATAGCGCACCTCGCTTGCCGAAGCACGCCCGGTGAGGGCAAGGGCCGTGTGGATGCAGCCGCCCGGCACGCCCTCCACGTGCAGCAGCGTGAATGCCTTCCCGGTCGACGTCGCAACGGCCGCCGCGACCTTGCGCGCAGCCGAGCTCACGACCGTTTCATCGCCTCGAAGGCCCGGTCGAGGTCGGCGATGAGATCGCCGGGATCCTCGAGCCCGACCTGGAGGCGCAGGAGCGGGCCGCCGTCCCAGGGGCGCACGCTGCGGGCCTCGCCCAGCTTGGCCGGCACGATGAGGCTCTCATAGCCGCCCCAGCTGTAGCCGATCGCGAAGCACTCGAGCGCTTCCACGAAGCATGCGACCTCGGCCCCCGAGGCCGAAGCGAGCTCGATGCCGAAGAGACCCGACGAGCCGAGGAAGTCGCGCTTCCAGAGCGCGTGCCCCGGATCCTCCGCAAGCGCCGGGTGCAGCACGCGCTTCACCGCAGGATGGGATTGCAATGCGCGCGCCACGCTGAGCGCGCTCGCCTCGTGGCGCGCGAGGCGCGTGGCCAGCGTGCGCATGCCGCGAATGGCGAGGAACACATCGTCGGGGCTCGCCGTCTGGCCGAGATCGCGCGACGCATCGCGAAGCCGGGGCCACCATGCCTCGCAGGCGATCACCGCTCCGATCAGCACGTCGGAATGGCCCGCGGGATATTTCGTCGCGGCCTGGACAACGAGGTCCGCGCCATGGTCGAAGGACCGGAAGAACATGCCCGTGGCCCACGTATTGTCGTGGATCACCGCGGCGCCGCGGGCACGCGCGAGCCTCGCGATGGCAGGGAAGTCCTGCACCTCGAAAGTGAGCGACCCCGGGCTTTCGAGGTATACCGCACGCGTGTTGGGCCGCATGAGGGCCTCGATGCCGGCACCGATCGTGGGGTCGTAGAAAGTCGTCTCGACGCCGAAGCGCGCGAGCGTGCGCGTGCAGAATCGCCGCGTCGGGCTGTAGACGCTGTCGGTGACGAGCACGTGGTCGCCGGCCTTCGTGCATGCGAGGATCGCCACCGCCACCGCGGCAAGCCCCGAGGCAAGCGTGACGGCGCGATGGCCTCCCTCGAGCTCCACCATGAGCTCCTCGAACGCGGCGCGCAGCGGCATGTTGAGCAGGCCGTACGTCGGCACGATCTCGTCGGCGTCGAAGCGGCCCTGCATCTCCTCCATCTGCGCGATGGATTCGAAGGTCACCGTGGACGCCCGCGTGACCGGCAGGTTCACGGTCCCGGGGTTGGTGCGCGCGCGCCGCCCGCGTTGCGCGAGCCGCGTCCCGAGCTTCATCGGCCCAGCGGCCTCACGGAGGCGTCCACCTCGATGCGCGAGCGCTTGCCGCCCTTGTCCTCGATCGTGAAGGTGAGCGGCACGCGGTCGCCTTCGGCGAGGGGCTTCGCGAGATCTTCGAGCATCACGTGGTAGCCGCCGGGGCGAAGCTCGACACTGCGCCCGGCCGGGAGCGCGAGCGATTCGACATGGCGCATGGAAGCGCGGCCGCCTTCCATGAGGGACTCGTGGATCTGCGCCGAGCGTGCGGCCGGAGTGGTGACCGCGACGACGCGCGCATCCTCGCTGCTCTTCAACGTCACGAAGGCGCCCGTCGAGGTCTGCGCGGGCACCGTCCCGCGCACCCATGCGTCGGTCGCGGTGACCGCCGCGGCCGCGGGGAGCGGCATGGCGAGCGCGACGGCAAGAAGGATTCGGGTCATGTGGCGAGGGCCTGCGCCTCACGGCGCTCGGCCATGGCGCGTGGCGCTGCGAACGCGGCTTCCATCTCCCGGCGCACGCGCACCGCATGAGACTGAGTGTCGTGCTCCACGTCGTCCCACGATACGACCGCCCCCTCGGGCACGTCGCGCTTCAGCTTCACGTGGTGCGCGAGCCCGATGGGGAGTGCGCGGCGCGCCGCCGAATCGGCCGCGGGCATGAGCTTGCCCCACACCGTGTAGCCGCCTTCGCCGTCGAGAACCTCGCCCAGGGCGAGCGGACGTTTCGCGGTGGCCACGCAATCGGCGCGCCACCCGTCGGCAGCCCCGGTGGGCTCGTTGCGCAACGCGGCGCTCGCCACGCTCACGCCCAGCTCCAGCCCGATGAGATGGCTGGGCTTGTACATCGACGCGTATTCGCCCGAGGGGTCGGTCACGATCCCGTACTCCTGGAAGCAGCGCCGCACATACTCGTGCTCGGCGCTGAAGGTCACGTAGACGCCCCAGCGCAAGTCGCGGAACACCGGGCGCGAGTCGCGCTCCAGGCTCGAGATCACCTCGACCTGCCCGGCGTGGTGCAGCGCACCGCCCACGCCGGCCGGGCGCAGCACTCGCGCCAGGTCATCGACGCCGCACGGCGGGAACGCGAGCCCGTCGGGCGCCGGCGTGAGGCCGGTCGCGTTGGCGACCGCGG
>DATBAI010000065.1:0-4442 GCA_036271595.1 Usitatibacter sp. | reverse complement strand
AGGGTGACGGCCTTCGCGGGGGTGACGGCCTTCGCGGGGATGACGGCGCTAGTTGCAATGGCGCAATCTCCGGGCGAGTTCCGTTGGGAAGCGCCAGTGACCGTTTCCGGCGGCGATGCGCTCAATCGTTTGACGCTGCCTTTCGAGGCGTATCGCGAGGGGCGCAGCGACTTCGCGGACCTTCGCCTCTTCAATGCGCAGGGGGAGGCGTTGCCGATCGCGTTTGCCGGCGAGCCGGCCACCGTGCGCGAGGAGCCGAAGCCCACGACACTCGCGATCTTTCCGATCTCGGCGGAGGTGGCGGCCGCGTCTCCCGGGCAGGGCTCGCTCGACGTCATGGTGAAGAGCGATGCGCGCGGCACCATCGTTTCGGTCCAGGGGCGGCCCGCGGGGAATGCGCCGGCGGCGAAGACCAGGATCGCCGCGTGGCTCGTCGATGCAAGCGCGCTCAAGGACCCGATCCGCACCCTCGTCATCGATTGGGACTTGCATCCCGGCACCGAGGTCGTGAAGGTCGATGTGGACGCGAGCGACGATCTCAAAGCGTGGCGCCGCGTGGCATACCGCGCACCGCTCATGCACCTGGAGCAGGGCGAGGCGAAGATCGAGCAGCGGCGTGTGGATCTCCATGGCGTGCACGCCAAATATCTCCGAATCGCAGGCGAGCCCGCGGCCTTCGCGCTCAAGGATGTGGCTGCGATCTCGGACGATATCGTCAGAACCGCGCCGCACGTCACCCGTGTGGTCGCGAGCCAATCGGGTCCGAAGGCTGGCGAATATGTCTTCGACCTGGGTGCGCGACTCCCCATCGAATCCGTGCGGCTCGTGCTCGCGACGAATACGGTGGCCCCGTTTGCCCTCGCTACCCGCGACGACGAGAAGCAGCCGTGGCGCCCGCTCACCTCCGCGACGTTCTACAACCTCGTGAGGGATGGCGCGACGCTCGAATCGCCTGCCCGTGACGTATCCCACACCCGCGCGCGCTTCGTGCAGGCGACGCTCGATTCACGCAGCCCCGCGCTCTCGACGGCGCCCAGGCTCGAGGTGCAGTGGCGCCCGGCGCAGCTCGTGTTCGTTGCGCGAGGCGACGGCCCGTACCACCTCGAATTCGGCAACCGCGAAGCCAAGCCCGCGATGCTGTCCGTGACCGAGCTCATCCCCGGCTATGAAAACCACGCCGAGATGAAGCTCCACGAGGCGAGCGTGGGCGACATCCGCACCAACGCGCCCGAGGAGCCTGCATGGCGCGCCGCGATCGGCGAAGCGAATCCCCGCAAGTTCCTGCTCTGGGCGATGCTGATCGGCGGCGTCCTCGTGCTCGCCGGAATGGCGTTCAGGCTTTCGAAGCAGATGAAGGAGAAATAGGGGCCGACCACCCGCGCCCCGCGGATCGGAGGTGATCTCGCCCAGGTGGCGCCGGCCCGGACCGAGCGGAACTTCAGGCGGGCGGCCGCGCTTTCTCCTTCCCCAGCAGGACGTGCCGGGCGAACGCATCGAACGCCCGGAATTCGACCACTCGCATGAAGAGGTTGCGCGCCTTGATCCGCGCACGGCTCGCGGGGACCACCCATTTGGCCATGCGCCGTCCCGCGGCCTGGGACTTCGCCACTTGCTTGCGAAGGCCCGCCTCGTAGCGCTCGAGCCCGGCCTCAACGCCGCTTGCGTGTGCGAGCGATTGCGCCAGCGCCTCGCCCGCGGCCATCGCGATCGAGGCGCCCTGGGCCGCGAGGAGAGAGACCGCCTGGGCCGCATCGCCGACCAGCACCACCCGCCCCCGGCTCCAGCGCGGCATCACCACTTGCGCCACGATGTCGTAGTACACCGAGGGAAGCCGCGCGGCGGCATCGATCGCCTGCGGAAGGAACCAGCCCATGCCTTGGTAGTGCTCGCGAAGGGCTTGCACCGGATCGGCGGGCAGCGCTTCCGAGCCGCGATGGGCGAAGAAGGTTGCGACGCGCGCATCGCGCAGCGGATAGAAGCCCGCCTGCCGGTCGGGCATGGCGAGGAGGCGAAATTCATTGTGGAGCGCGTCGTGCAGCCCCGCATCCTCGAAGATGAAGGCCGAAGTGCGATAGCCCAAGTCCCGCACGAATTCGCTTTCCGGGCCGAACGCGAGCGAGCGCACGCGCGAACGCACGCCGTCCGCACCCACGAGGAGATCCGCTTTCTCGAGAATGCCGCCGCCCGTGTCGACCGTCACGTGGCCGCCCTCGTCACGCAGCGACTCCACGGTGCGGCCGAAGCGCATCTCCACGGAGGCGGGCAGGGCGTCATGGAGGGCGCGCTCGATGTCGCCCCGCAGGAGGCTCCTGAAGCGCCCGGCGAGCATGCGCTCGAAGATCTCGTAGCGCGTGGTGAGCGCGGTGCCGCCATCCTCGTCCAGCCAGCGGATGAGCTCCATGCGATAGCGGACGCGGTCCAGCGCGGGCAGGAGGCCCATGCGCTCGGCCGTGTCGAAGCCCGGCCCCGCGAAGTCGATCATGTAGCCCTGGTCGCGAAGGGCCGGCGCGCGCTCGAGGACGATCACTTCCCACCCCGTGCGCGCGAGGCAAGTGGCGGTGGTGAGCCCGGCGATGCCGGCGCCGCAGACGATGGCTCGCATGGAGGTGGGACAGCCGCCGGCGGCGATCGTGCGGCTCCCGGCTGCGGCATACTCTGTCGAATGACCGATCTTCGCGAAACCGCGCCCTCCGCCGAGCGCAACAAGCAACCCATCCTCGAGGCGCTCGAACGTGTGCTGCCGTCTTCCGGCCTGGTGCTGGAGATCGGCAGCGGCACGGGCCAGCACGTCGCCCATTTCGCCCGCGCGCTGCCGGGCCTCACCTTCCAGCCGAGCGAGATGGACGAGTCTCGCCATCCCTCGATCGAAGCCTGGATCGCCCACGAGAGCCTCGCCAACGTGCGCCCGCCGATCGCCTTCGACGTGACGCGCCTGCCCTGGCCGGTGCGGGCGGCCGACGCGATCCTCTGCGTGAACGTGATCCACATCTCGCCGTGGGAGGCGACTCTTGCGTTGATGCGGGGCGCGGGTGAGATCCTCCCGGCCGGCGGCGTGCTCGTGGTCTACGGACCGTATCGCCGCGAGGGCCGCCACACCGCGCCCAGCAACGAGGCCTTCGACGCGAGCCTCAAGGCGCGCAACCCCCGTTGGGGCGTACGGAACCTGGAGGCCGTGGCCGAGGTGGCGAAGGACGCCGGCCTCGAGCTGGAGGAGGTGGCCGCGAGGCCGTCGAACAACTTCACGGTGATCTTCAGGAGTCGTGGAACTGCCGCGGCCTAGACGGATCGAACAGGATCGCGACGACACGAGGAGGCATCATGGGCGACACCCGGGTAGCGAAGGACAAGCTGGTACAGGACATGAACGTGGTGATCGCGGACGCGCAGCAGCTCCTCAGCGCCGCGGCGGCCGACGGCAACGAGAAGGTGCGGGCGATGCGCGGCGACCTCCAGAAGAGCCTGGACACCGCCAAGGCCCGGCTGGCCGAGGTGCAGGGCAAGGTGGTGGCGCGCGCCCAGGATGCCGCGGCCGACGTCGACGACTACGTGCAGGGCAATCCGTGGCAATCCATCGCGATCGCGGCCGGCGTGGGCGCTCTGGTAGGGGCTTGCGTGGCGATGGCTTCGAACAACCGCGAGTAGCAGCGGCTAGGAGAGCAGCTCGAAGGAGGGGAGCTTCGCGGCCGCCTTGTCGAAGGTCACGACGGCCCGTGCGCCTTTCGCGGCGCAGATCTCGCCAATGAGGGCGTCGCTGAAATTCGCCGGCGAGCCTTCCCAGGCGCGCAACGCCTTCCATACAAGCTCCGCCGATTCGACCTCGATCTGCCGCGTGCCGAGCAGCGCCTCCATGACCTCGCGAATGCGCTCACGATCCGCACGGTAGGGGCCCGCGAGCAACCAGGCGACCTCGCAAATCGTGACCAGCGTGATGAAGCCGGGGTTCTCTGAAGAGAGCTGCTTCTCCATCAACCGCGTTGCCGCCGCGGAATGGCGCGGCTCGTCCTGGGCAAGGTAGCGGACGATGACGTTGGTATCGAGCCCGATCACCGGGCCGAGGCGCCCTTGGCGATGGCGCGCTTCATGGCTTCCAGCGAGACCGGCTTGGACGGCGCGGCGACAATCCCCTTGAGGTGACTCACATCCCGCGTGGCCGCCACGACCTTGTAGACGCCTTTCTCCTCGGCGACGAACTCCACCCTGTCGCCGACGCTGACGCCCAGCGCATCCCGCACCTCCTTGGGGATGGTGATCTGGCCCTTGCTCGTGACGGTGGCGGCGCTCATGCCTTACTTTAAAGTAAGGAATCCTGTTTTGTCAAGGATGACGAACTCGGGAATGAACCCCATGAAGACCCTCCTTCAAGGCGCTTTGCGCCGGCACCCGATTGAGAACCTTTGTTTCCACTTCATAGAGGTCCGCAAGGTCGCTGTCGAGAATCACAC
>DATBAI010000064.1:0-28732 GCA_036271595.1 Usitatibacter sp. | reverse complement strand
CGCGGCGCGAACGCGCAGCCCGTGGGCAATTGGCCGAGGTCGGGAGGCGCGCCGGCGATCGCGTGAAGTTCGTGCCCGCGCGATGACGCCGACACGGTGGCGGCGAGGAGAGCCGCGGTGTAGGGATGGCGCGCCGCTTCCACGATCTCTTCCACGGTGCCTTCCTCGACGATGCGCCCCGCGTACATCACCGCGAGGCGGTCGGATACTTCCACCGCCGCGCCGATGTCGTGGGTCACGAAGATCACGGACATGCCGAGGCTTCGTTGTAGCTCGCGAAGCAGGAGCAGGATCTGGATCTGCACGGTAGCGTCCAGCGCGGTCGTGGGCTCGTCCGCAAGCAGCAGGTGCGGCTTGCACGAAAGCGCGAGGGCGATCATCGCGCGTTGGCGCATGCCGCCCGACATTTCGAAAGGATAGGCATCGTAGCGTCGTCGCGCCTGGGGAATCTGCACCAGGTCGAGCATCTCGAGCGCCCGCGCCCTGGCCGCGCGCGAGCCGACACCGTCATGGGCGCGAATCGTTTCCGCGATCTGCGCGCCGATTGTGTAGACGGGATCGAAGGCAAGGCCCGGCTCCTGGAACACCATCGATGCCACGCCGCCGCGATAGCGCTCGAGCGCACGACCTTCGAGCGCCATCACGTCCTTCCCCTCGACGACGATGCGTCCGCGTTGCCGGCTCTTGCGCGGATCATGGAGCCGAAGCAGCGCACGCAGCGTGACGCTCTTTCCCGAGCCCGATTCGCCGAGGAGTCCCAGGACCTCTCCTGGCGCAAGCTGGAAGGTGACGCCATTCACCGCGTCCACGGTGCGCTCTCCCTCGAAGCGTACGGTGAGATCGGCGACCGACAGCAGCGGATCGCTTGGAGCCTTGTTCATCCTGGATACCCCGTTCATGATGGGGCCGCCACAGCCTCGGTATGCCCCGACGACGGATCGTTCATGTGGCACGCCGCCTGGTGGAGCGCGCTCGCGTCGAGCGGCAGGAGCGCCGGCGCGCGCTCCCTGCACACCGCTTGCGCGTGCGGGCAGCGCTCGCGGAACCGGCAGCCGTCGGGGGGATCGATCGGATTCGGCGGATCACCCCCGATCGGCACGTGCTCGGTGCGCCGCCGCGGATTCATCGAGGGCACCGCCGAGAGAAGCGCGCGCGTGTAGGGGTGGCGCGACGCGCCGTAGATCTTCTCCACGGGACCCGACTCGACGACTTGTCCCAGGTACATCACCAGCACGCGATCGCTCAGGTACTGCACCACGTTGAGATCATGCGAGATGAACACGTAGGTGAGGTCGCGCTCGGCCTTCAGCTCCTGCAACAGGTTCAGCACCTGCGCCTGCACCGATTTGTCGAGCGCGGCGACCGCCTCGTCGAGGATCAGGAGCCGCGGCTCGAAGGCGAGGGCGCGCGCGATGTTTACGCGCTGGCGCTGGCCGCCTGAAAGCTCGTGCGGATAGCGCCCCGCGAACTGCCGTGGCTCCAGGCCCACGCGTGCGAGGAGCGATCGCGCACGATCGCGTGCGTCGGCGCTCCGCACTCCGTGAACGCGCGGGCCGAACGCGATGGTCGCCTCCGCGGTGAGACGGGGATTGAGCGAGGCGAACGAGTCCTGGAACACCATCTGCAGCCTGCGGCGATAATCGCGCATGGCGAGGCCGCGGTACTCCGCGACGCCCTCGCCATCGAAGATGAGGCTGCCGCGGTCGGGGTCGATGAGGCGCGCGATGAGCCGTGCGGTGGTCGATTTTCCGCAGCCCGATTCGCCGACGACGCCGAGCGTTTCTCCGCGCTCGACATCGAAGCTCACGCCGTCCACCGCATGCACCTTGCGCTTCGCGCCGAGGAATCCCCCGCCGCGCACTGGAAAGTGCTTGGTGAGGTCGCGCACCGAGAGCAGCGTCGTCACGGGATCAATCCCGCAGATCCATCGCCGATCGGATCCCGTCGGCGAGGAGGTTGAAGCAGATCGATGTGGCGAAGATCATCGCGCCCGGCAGCGCCGCGACCCAGGGATTCGAATAGATCGCCGAGCGCAGCGTATTCAGCATGAGACCCCACTCCGGTTCCGGCGGCCTCACGCCGAGCCCGAGGAACGAAAGGCCCGAGGCAAGGATCAAGCACACGCTCACGAGCCCCGTCGCATAGACGAATACGGGCCCCAGGACATTGCCGAGCACGTGCACGCGGATCACCGCGAGGGCGCCCGCGCCGCTCATGCGTGCGGCCTCGATGTAGTCGAGGGCGCGCACCTGGGTCGTCACGCTTTCGGCTACGCGAGTCACCTGCGGTACAAAGACTAGTGTCAGCGCGAGGAGGCAGTTCCCCATGCCGGGTCCGAGCGCGCCCGAGATCGCGACGGCGAGGAGCACCGACGGAAACGCGTAGAAGACGTCGAGCGCGCGCATCACCGCCATGTTGATGCGCCCGCCGAGGTAGCCGGCGGATACGCCGATCGTGGAGCCGATGACGAACGCGAGCAGCACCGGCACGGTTCCCATGAGGAGCGAAAGCCGCCCGCCGTAGATGAGTCGCGTGAACATGTCGCGACCGAGCTCGTCGGTGCCGAACCAGTGGCCGCTCGAGCCGACCGGAATCAGGCGCCGCAGCATGTTGGTCTTGTAGGGATCGGCGGGCGTGACGAACGGGGCGAAGATCGCGGAGAGGAGGAGCGCCAGCAGCAGTACCGCGCACGCGACGGTGACTTTGTCGCGGGAAAGCCGCAACAGCACTCCATGCCAATAGCCGCGAGCCGACCCGTTTGCCGGAGCATTCACGAACGAAGGTGCATCCAGCGCGACGGCCATCGGCTTTCGACTCACGCGCGCCGCATGCGCGGGTCGATGAACGGCTGGGCCACGTCGACGGCGAAGTTCAGCGCAACGAAAAACAGGCACACGACGAGAAGCGTCCCCTGGAGCAGCGGCATGTCGCGCTGGAAGATCGCGGTGTTCAGCAGGAGCCCCGTGCCGGGCCACGCGAACACGGTCTCGACCAGGATCGATCCGCCCATGAGATAGCCGAGCTGAAGGCCGGCGACTGCGAGTACGGTGGGCGCCACGTTGCGCGCGATGTGGCGGAACACCGCCGGACGGCCGAGGCCCTTGGCGCGCAAGGCATGGACGAATTCCTGGTTCAGCATGTCCGCGATCAACGCGCGCACCGTGCGCGTGATGATGCCGAGCGGAATCACCGACATCGTGATCGCCGGAAGCACCAGATGGCGCAGGTGCGCGATGTCCCAGCTCCAGCCCGCGTCGTCGCCCGGGCCCGCGCCCATGGCCGGAAGCCAGCCGAGCCAGACCGAGAAGATGACGGTGAGCACGAGGCCGAGCCAATAGTGAGGGATGCTCACGCCCACCAGCGAGAGGGTGGTCGCGACGTGGTCCATGGCGCCGCGATGCCAGTACCCGGCGACGGCGCCGAGCGCGCAACCGAAGATCACGCCGATGAGCGCCGCTGCGCCCGCCAGGATCAACGTGTTCTTCACGCACGCCATCACCTCGGTGGCGACGCCTCTTCCCGTCGCGAGCGACGTTCCGAGGTCTCCCATGAGCGCGCGCTTGAGCCACAGTCCGTATTGCAACGGCAGGGGACGATCGAGCCCGTACAGCGTGCGCAGCTGTGCCACCGCCTCGGCCGACGCGTCGGGCGGCGCGATCGCGTTGATGGGATCGCCTGGCGCGATGTGCACCAGCAGGAACGCGACCAGGGTGGCGCTGAGCGCGATCGGTATCGTGTAGACGAGGCGCCGGAGGATGTAGCCGAGCATTACATGCGAATGGTGGTGAGGTCCTGGAACCAGTGCTGCGCCTGGACGAACTCCTTCACCTTGGGCGAAAGCACATGCGGGTTCACGTCGTGCACGACCCACAGCATGAGCGCCTCGTCGACCATCTGCTCGTGCACGAAGGCGAGGAGGGCGTCCTGCTTCTTCACGTCGAAGGTCGCTTTCGCCTTGGCGATGGCCTCGTCGACTTTCGGATTCGAATAGCCGCCCCAGTTCACGCCGTTGGGGGCCACATAGTGGCTGTCGGCGAAGCGCGTGATGGCGTAGAACGGGTCGGCCGTCACGTAGCCCAGGTTGATCGCGGTGATGCCCTTGCCCGCGTTCATGTCGGACTTGGCGCCCGCTCGCCAGTGCAGGTAAAGATTCTCCAGCTCCACCACTTCGAACGTGACCTGGATGCCGATCTCCGCGAGGCTTTGCTGGATGAATTCGTTCATCGGCAGCGACAGCATCTGGCCGGTGCCGCCCTGCGCGATGATGACCTTGGCTTTCAGCGGCTTCTCTTTCGAGTAGCCTGCGGCGGTCATGAGCGCGCGCGCTGCGTCGACGTCGTACTTCAGGTCGAACTTGGGCTTGCCGAACCAGGGGCTCGTGGGATCGACCTGGCCCTTCGCGGGCGAGGCGAGGCCGTTCATGAGCTGGACCACGGCGGCGCGGTCGATCGCGAGGTTCGCCGCCTTGCGCACGCGGATGTCGGTCCAGGGCGAGCCGGGGAAAGTGCTGAAGTGATACGGCCACACGTGGGGCGTCACGTTCTGCACGATGCGGAAGCCGCCGCTCTTCAGCTGCGGGACCATGTCGGGAGCCGGCGTCTCGATGATGTCGACCTGGCCGTTCAGCAGCGCATTCACGCGTGTCACGGCGTCGGGAATCGGAATCAGCACGATCCGATCGGTTTTCGCGAGCCGCTTCTTGTCCCAATAGTCGGCGTTGCGCACCAGCTCGGCGCGTTCGCGCGGAACCAGCTTGTCGAGCTTGAAGGGACCGGTTCCGGAAGGCTGCGATGCGAACCTGTTCCAGTCGCCGCCCAGCTTCTCGAATTGCGCGGGGCTGGAAATGAGGAACCATGGCAACTGATAGGGGAAGAGCGCGTCCGGCTCCTTGGTCGTGATCTCGACGGTTGAGTCGTCGATTTTTCGATACGACGCAATGGACGGTATGCGCGGCTTCACCTGCGCGGCCTGCTTGGCGTCGAATTGCGGCGATTTGTCGGCGAGGACCTTGTCCAGGTTCCAGATCACCGCGTCGGCAGCGAATACGGAGCCGTCATGGAACCTCACGCCCTTGCGAAGCTTGAACGTCCATTTCCTCGGGTCCGCCGCATCGGCCTTCCATTCGGTCGCGAGGCCCGGCACGAGCTTGCCCGGGCGATCCGAAATGTTCGCTTCCCATGCGATCAGCGGATCGTAGATGGTGTGGCCAGTGAATTGATACGCGCCGGCACCGCGGTCGGGCTGGCCGGTGGTGAGGGGAATGTCGGCCATCGAGATGCCGTAGCGCGCGACCGTTTCGGCGGATGCGCCGCAATGAACGCCGACAGCAATCCCGACCAAGGTGAGGGACGCAGCAAGGCGCCTGCGAATCGAATGCATGAGATCTCCAGGCTATTTTCAGGGGGAATCCAAGGTGCGTTTGCACACAATGTGCCAATGCGCCTCTCGGTGCCTCGCCTTGGGAAGAAGGGTTGATCGCTAAAGGAGAAAGTGGCTTGCGATGGCGTGCTTCTGAAGAGCCTCAGGCGCGAATGCGCAATCCACGCACTAACCGGGGGCGAGTGCTTCGCCACCTGCATCAAATTGGAGCATGGAGTGAAAAGCAGCCGGGCGTAGCTTGCCGTCTCGACACCTGAGACGGGGCGATGCGGGAAATCCGCGGCCAGGCCCGGCAATTGACAACAACCCGTCTATGCTAGATTCTTGAATTGATTGCTCTAGCGGTCTTTGAGCGCGAATTTTTCACGTGAGCAAGGCAGAGACGCTTCGCAGGATCGTAGATGCGTCCGGCGCCGAGAGCGCGCGGCTCGCGGCGCTCCTCACGCTCGCGCGCCATTACGTGGATGTCGGCGACGGCGTGAAGGGCTTCGCGACGGCGAGCGAGGCGCGCACGCTGGCGCTCAAGCTCGGCGACTTCGCCGCGGCCGCGCATGCGCTGAACTCCATCAGCATCTCGCAGTACAACCGCAGCGAGCACGTGAGCGCGATCACGACCGCGATCGATGCCCGCGACTACGCCAACCGCAGCGGCGCCCGCGAGGCCGCGGGCGACAGCTACTACTCGATCGGGCTCGCGCTCTTTGGCCTCGGACTCATCGCGGAGGGCGAGGACGTGGTGGCGCGCGGCATGGCCTCCTCGGCGGCGGGCGAGGAGGTGCGCGTGCGCCTCACCCGCCTCATGGGGATCCTCGGCACGGGGCGCGGCGACATGCCGGCGGCCGAGCGCGCCTTCGACGCGGCGATCGAGCTCGCGGCGCACAGCACGCCCACCCAGCGCGAGGCTTGCCACGCCCTCTGGGCGATCGCGTGGATCCGCCACATGGACGAGCAATATGCCGGGCACCCCGTGGTTCCCGAGAAGCTCGCGAAGGCCCGCGCCCATTTGCGCAGCGCGCTCGCGATCTCCCGGGAGGAGGGTGACGCGTATCTCGTCGCCGACCGCACGGCGCTCCTCGGGATCGTCACGCTCCTGGGCCGCGATTGGGAAGGCGCCGAGCGGCTCCTCACCCAGGCGCAGCGCGAGGCGCGCGGCCTGGACTATGTGCGTGCGATCGTGGTCTCGACCGTGTACCTCTCGCGACTGTACCTCGAGCGCGGCGACGCCCCGCGAGCCGCGGATCTCCTGCGCGGAGCGATCGACCAGGCGCGTCGCGGGGCGGCCGACGACGTCATCGTGTACGCGCGCGCGCTGCGGGCGAGGGCGCTCGAGGAGTTGGGACGCCTCAAGGAGGCCGAGAACGAGCGGCGCCTTGCCGCCGAGTTCCGCGAGCAGCGCACCGAGGCCCGCCTGCGCTCCGGCGTGGAGGCCGTGCGGCTCATCGCACCCCTGCTGCGCGGATAGTCCTTCGGCGGAATGGGAAACCCGGGCCCGCTGTTCAGGTCATAGGACCATGTTCCGCAAAGCCTCCTACGCCGTCGCCATCCTTTCCGCCGCCGCGGGCTGCGCGTCTTACGACGGGCGCACGCTGCAGCCGGGCGCCTCGGAAGCCGAGGTGAAGGGCCTCATGGGCGCGCCGGCGATCGAGGTCCCGCGCGGCGAGGGCGGCACTCGCCTCGCCTATCCCAAGGGTCCGCTCGGCACCCAGACTTTCATGGCGGACCTCGGCCCCGACCATCGCCTGATCTCGGTGCGCAACGTCCTCACGGACGGCGTCTTCGACCGCTTGCAGGCCGGCATCACCGAGAAGGACGTGCTCGCCGCGATCGGCCCGCCCAACCGCACGATGGCTTTTTCGCTTTCGCACACGCACGCGTGGGAGTACCGCTACCTCGATGCGTGGGGCTACCTGTCGGAGTTTTCCACCACATTCAACGCCGACGGCGTGATGGTGAGCAAGCTCAAACGCCGCATCGAGCGCGGCAGCGACAGCCACCGCTAGCCGGCGCGGCTCAGCTCCAGGATCCGGAAGGGATAGGCGTGCCGCGCGTCGGCGGCGTGGCGTGCCACCTCGCGCTCCACCCACTGCGAGCGATCGAACGGCGGGAACCACGTGTCGCCTTCCACCTCCGCATCGACTTGCGTGAGGTGGATCACGTCGGCGGCGGGAAGGGTCTCGGCAAACAGCATGGTTCCGCCGATCACGCAGGCTTCTTCGGCGCCGTTGGCCGCACGCCAGGCTTCTTCGAGGGAGTGCACCACCGCGCACCCCGGCGCGGCGAAATCCGGCTGGCGCGTGATCACGATGTTGGTGCGTCCCGGCAGCGGCTTGCCGACCGACTCGAAGGTGCGCCGGCCCATGATCACCGGATGGCCCAGCGTTACGCGCTTGAAGTGCGCCAGGTCGTCGGGGAGCCGCCATGGCAGTGCATTGTCGCGCCCGATCACGCCGTTGCGGTCCATCGCGACCACGAGCGAGATCTTCATGCGCGGCCTAGACGGCGATCGGCGCGCGGATCGCCGGGTACGGGTCGTAGCCTTCGAGCGTGAAATCCTCGTAGCGGAAGCCGTCGATGTCCTTCACCGCGGGATTCATCTTCATCACCGGGAGGGCGCGCGGTGCGCGGGAGAGCTGCTCGTCGGCCTGCTCCAGGTGGTTCAGGTACAGGTGCGCATCGCCCAGCGTGTGGACGAACTCGCCAGGCGCGAGGCCCGTCACCTGCGCCACCATGAGCGTGAGCAGCGCATAGGAGGCGATGTTGAAGGGCACGCCCAGGAAGATGTCGGCGCTGCGCTGGTACATCTGGCAGGAGAGCCGGCCGTCGGCCACGTAGAACTGGAAAAGCGCGTGGCAGGGGGCGAGCGCCATCTTCGGCAGGTCGGCCACGTTCCATGCGGAAACGACGAGGCGGCGCGAGGCGGGATTGGCGCGGATCTGGGCGATCACCTGCGCGAACTGGTCGATGTGCGCGCCGGAAGGCGCGGGCCACGAGCGCCACTGATAGCCGTACACCGGCCCCAGCTCGCCGCGCGCATCGGCCCACTCGTCCCAGATCGTGACTCCGTTGGCGCGCAGGTATTCCACGTTGGTGCTGCCCTTCAGGAACCAGAGCAACTCGTGGATCACGCTCTTCATGTGGATCTTCTTGGTCGTGACCAGCGGGAAGCGCTCGGCGAGGTCGAAGCGCATCTGGTAGCCGAAGACGGAGAGCGTGCCGGTGCCGGTGCGGTCTTCCTTGCGCGCGCCGTGACGGCGCACATGGGCGAGGAGGTCGAGGTAGGTCTTCATGCGGTGGGGCGATTCTAGCGTCCCGCGGCCCTGTCCACACGCCTGCCGAGGATAAGGACGTCGTGTTCCATGCCGTCCATCTCGCAGATCTTCGGGAGGAGTCCCCACCGGCCGAATCCCAGCGCCTCGAAGAGGGTCACGCTGGGCATGTTGTGGGCGAAGACGAAGGCGAGCACGTTCGAGATATCGAGCCCGGCGCATTCCTCGAGCGCGTGCTCCAGCAGCCGGCGCGCGATTCCCGCTCGCTGGCGCGCAGGATCGACGTAGACGGCGCTCTCGACGGTGCGCCGGTAGGCGGGGCGCCCGTAGAAGGAACGCAGCCCCAGCCACCCCAGGACGGCTCCATCGGCCTCGTAGACCCATAGCGGGCGGGAGCGGTCGTCGAACCCGAGGAACCATTCCTCGCGCTGGGCGACCGTGACGGGCTCGGTGTCGGCGGTGGACATCCGGGCGGGAATGGAGGCGTTGTAGATGGCCACGATCGCCGGAAGGTCGGCGGCGGTGGCATGGCGGATCGAGGGCATGCCCTGCAAGGATAACGCGGACGAAAAAAAAGGGGCCTTGCGGCCCCTTTTGCGGTAGTGCGTGGTGCTCGTTGTTATTTGAATGCGTAGCGAGCCGAAACGTACAGGAAGCGCGCGCGCGGATCGTAGTAGTTCGGATCGTAGCCCAGCTGGAACGTGAGCTGCTGGTTGGTGGTCGGCGGGTTGGTGTCCAGCACGTTCTTCACGCCGGCCGTGAGGGTGAGGTTGCGGAAACCGGAGTACGAACCCTGGATGTCGAAGAGCGACATCGAGCTCACGCGGCGCAGGTCGCCGTTGATGTCGGTCTGCACGTCGACGTAACCGGACTGGTACGTCTGGGCGACAGTCGCCGACCACGGGCCCGAATCCCACGTGAACGCCGCGTAGTGCTTCCAACGGGGCAGCACGCCCGCGACCACGGCGCCGAACTGGTTCGACACGAAGCCCGAGTACGAGCCGTCGAGGTTCTGCGAGTCGTTGCGGATGTAGTAGCTGCCGTTGATGTCGAAGCGCAGGCGTCCCCAGCCCTGGCGCGGCCACTTGTAGTGAGCCTCGACGTCCACGCCCTCGATGTGCACCGAGCCGAGGTTCACGTACGTCTGCTGGATGCCCGTGATCCGTCCCGGCAGGCCCGGGAAGTTCGGATCCGCCGGACCGCGCGTCACCAGGCTGCCGAACTGGCCGAGGTCGCCCAGGATGGTCGAGACCGGGAGGCCGTTGGTGATGGCGTTCTTCAGGCGCAGCTTGAAGTAGTCCGCCGAGATCGACAGCGCGTTGGTCGGCTCGAAGACGATGCCGAACGTCGCGTTCTCGCTCTTCTCAGGCTCCAGGTTCGGGTTGCCGCCGAACACCAGCGGGAACTGCGTCGAGCAGTCCAGGCCCGTGTCATGCGTCACCGGGCAGCGGATCGGGTCCGTCGTACCCGGGGCGGAAACGCCCGAGGTCTGCGGCACGAACAGCTGGTAGAGCGACGGGGCGAGGAAGCCCTTGCCGTACGAGGCGCGCAACAGCACGTCGCGGTTCGGCTGGAAGCGCAACGACGCCTTCGGGTTGGTGGTGCGGCCGAAGTCGCTGTAGTCGTCCGAGCGGATCGCGAGGTTCGCTTCGAGCGAGCGCAGCAGCGGGATGTTCACCTCGCCGTAGAACGCGGTGTCGTCGCGGCTCGCGTGCACGTCCTGGAAGTTGCCGCCGTAGCCGGAAACGTCACCGGAGGCGAGCACCGGGTTGTAGAACTGGTCCAGCTTCTCCTTGCGGTACTCGGCGCCCGCGGCGACCGCGAACGGGCCGTTGGCCATCTGGAAGAGCTCGCTCGAGAGCTTGCCCTGGAAGCCTTCGTTGGTGGACTTGCCGTGGAACGTCTCACCCACGAAGTTGGTGGCTTTCACCTGGTCGGCGATCGCCTGGCTGTTGGGCCCGAAGAGGTTCACCGTGCCGCCGTTCAGCAGCGGGAGTGCCAGCGAGTAGAGCGGGAAGCCGCCGTTCAGGACTTCCTTCGTCTTGCCTTGCGCGTAGGTGTACGTGAGGTCGGTATCCCAGTTGCCCCAGGAGCCCTTCACGCCGCCGACCAACTGGTAGCCCTCGTTGGTGTCGGTCGTGTCGCGGTTGCCGTTCAGCAGCGCGCGGTAGCGTACGTTCAGCACCTGGCCGTTCACGCCTGCGGCGATCGCGTCGGCCGTCGGGTAGAAGGGCTGCCCCGGGCTCACCGTGATCGCGGCCGGGATGTCGCCGTTCGGGCCGTAGTTGAACAGGTTCGAGATCGGAACCGGCTGGATGATGAAGTGGTTCACGTCCTTCGAATAAAGCGCCGTGCCGTAGGCCTGCCAGTTGTTGGTGATCTGGAACTTCACCGAGCCGAAGAAGTTGGTGTCCTTCGTGTCGGGGATGCTCTCCACGCCCGGTTCCGCGTTCGGGTCGTAGAAGCAGCCGCCGAGGTCCGGGAAGAACGTCGAGAAGCCGCCGGTGCAATTGCCCGTGCCGCCCGGGGTGCCGATGCCGCCCGTGGTCACCGTTCCGGGGAACGTGTTGGACGACACGCCGATCACGCCGATGGGCAGGATGAACGAGGAGTTGGAGAAGCTGCGCTGCACGTCGTAGAGGGGCTTCTGGTGCTCGAAGGAGCCCGACACGAACACGTTGTAGCGGTTGGTGTTCAGGTCGCCGAAGCCGGCCGCGGCGCTGTACTTCTCCTGGCTGCCGCCGCCCGAGCGGGTCGGCTCGCCGTACCACACGGTCGCTTCCGCGCCGCGGTAGTCGTTGCGCACGATGAAGTTGATCACGCCCGCGATCGCGTCGGAGCCGTATACCGCCGAGGCGCCGTCCTTCAGGATCTCGACGCGCTCGATGGCGGCGAAGGGGATCACCGCGAGGTTCACGCCCTGCACGCCCTGCACTTCGCCCGCGAATCCGTTCACGCGGTGCCCGTTGATCAGCACCAGCGTGCGGCCACCCTGGAGGCCGCGGAGGTTGGCGGTCTGCGCCGAGAAGGTCGTCGCGCCGATCGTGCTTTGCACTCCCACGCTGCCGGCGCTCGCATTGGAGCCGATCAGCTGGAGCAGCTCCATCGCGTTGGTCGCACCGCTCTTGTCGATCTCTTCGCGCGTGATCACCGTGACCGGCAACGCGCTTTCGCCTTCCACCCGCTTGATGTTCGACCCCGTGACCTCGATGCGTTCCTTCGCCGCGGGTTGCGTGGTCGTTTGCGCCATGGCGGGCACGCTCGCGACTGTAGCCGCGAGGCCCGCGCCCAGCACCTGCATGAGCGCAATGGAAAGCTTCGTCATTTTCGGATTCATTCTTGAAACCCCCAGGTAGTTATAGAATTTCGGGAAAAACAAGGACTTGCGTAGGGAGTAAAACGTAGGTTTTGGATTCCTTTTTTCGAGCCTGATGACACGAGCGGGATAATAGCGAGGCGGTCTCCAATTGACCAACAATTCTTCTGTGACTGTTGCGTTTTTACAACACAAAAATGGGAGAATTTGTGGAGGCTGGACCCCCGGCGGCCACCGGCGCGGGGTCCCGCCGCTGGGCCCGAACCCCTATCCGTGGTATCATTCGAAAGTTTCGAAAAAGGAGTGGGCCTCGCGCCCATTTTTTGTTTGTGAAACCGATTTCGGAACGCGAGGCGTGGATCGCCCGGGCGCTCGAGGGGCTCGGATACGAGCTCGTCGACCTCGAAGCCTCGCGCGCGGGACTCTTGAGGATCTTCATCGACTCGCCGCGCGGTATCGGCGTCGAGGACTGCGCCCGCGTGAGCAACCATCTCACGCGCGCGTTCGCCGTCGAGGGCATCGACTACGAGCGCCTCGAGGTCTCGTCGCCGGGGCTGGACCGGCCGCTCAAGCGGCTCGAGGACTACCGCCGCTTCGCGGGACGCGACGCGAGCGTGAAGCTGAAGCTGCCGCGCGACGGTCGCCGGCGCTTCGAGGGCAGGTTGGTCGGCGTGGAAGAGGACAAGGTCGTCCTCGACGTCGAAGGCATCCGGCAGGTGATCGCGATGGAAGACATAGACCGCGCGAGGCTCGTGCCGGACGTATAGGGCTTTGGAGGCCAGGGGTTCATGAGCAAGGATCTGCTTCTGTTGGTCGACGCGCTGTCGCGCGAAAAGAACGTCGCGAAGGACACCGTGTTCCTCGCGCTGGAGATGGCGCTCGCCTCGGCCACCAAGAAGCGCTTCAGGGACGAGGTGGACGTGCGCGTGGAGATCGACCGCGAGTCGGGCGAGTACCACGCGTTTCGCCGCTGGACGGTCGTGCCCGACGAGGAGCACGAGGAGCCCGCGCACCAGATCGCGATCACCGACGCGGTGGCCGAGAATTCGGATGCCGCGCTGGGCGACGTGATCGAGGAGCCGCTCGAGCCCGAGACCTTCGGGCGCATCGGCGCGCAGGCCGCCAAGCAGGTGATCCTGCAGAAGATCCGCGACGCCGAGCGCGAGCAGATCCTGAACGACTTCCTCGAGCGCGGCGAGTCGCTCGTGACCGGCACCGTGAAGCGTGCCGAGCGCGGCAACCTGATCGTCGAATCCGGGCGGGTCGAGGCGCTGCTTCCCCGCGACCAGCTGATCGCCAAGGAGAACCTGCGCGTCGGCGACCGCGTGCGCGCCTACATCGCCAAGATCGACCGCGCGGCCCGCGGCCCGCAGCTGATCCTCTCGCGCATCGCGCCCGAGTTCCTCGTGAAGCTCTTCGAGCTCGAGGTGCCCGAGATCGAGGAAGGCCTGCTGGAGATCAAGGCGGCCGCCCGCGATCCGGGCCTGCGCGCCAAGATCGCCGTGAAGTCCAACGATCCGCGCATCGACCCGGTCGGCACTTGCGTCGGAATGCGCGGCTCGCGCGTGCAGGCGGTGACCCAGGAGCTCGCCGGCGAGCGCGTGGACATCATCTTGTGGTCCCCGGAACCGGCCCAATTTGTCATCAACGCCCTCGCGCCCGCCGACGTGAGCTCCATCGTCGTGGACGAGGAGCGCCACTCGATGGACGTCGTGGTGGAAGAGGACCAGCTGGCGCTCGCCATCGGCAAGGGCGGCCAGAACGTGCGGCTCGCCTCCGAGCTCACCGGCTGGCAGCTGAACATCATGACCACGGAAGAGCGCCAGCAGAAGGCGCAGGCCGAGACCTCGGTCGTGCGCAGCCTCTTCATGGAGAAGCTCGACGTGGACGAGGAAGTGGCCGAGATCCTCGTGAAGGAAGGCTTCACGTCGCTGGACGAGGTGGCCTACGTCCCGATCAACGAGATGCTCGAGATCGAGGACTTCGACGAGGACACGGTGAACGAGCTTCGCCGCCGCGCCCGCAACGCGCTCCTCACCGAGGCGATCAAGAGCGAGGAGACCGTCGAGCACGCCGCCGAGGACCTGCAGGGCATGGAAGGGATGGACAATCCGACCGCGCGCCTGCTCGCCTCCAAGGGCATCACCACGATGGACGCGCTCGCCGACCTCGCCACCGACGAGCTGACCGAGATGACCGGCATGGATGCCGAACGCGCCAACAAGCTCATCATGAAGGCGCGCGAACCGTGGTTCAAGGTTGAGGCGCAGGCCTAGGGCCCGCCAGGAGAATACGCAGCAAATGGCAAAGTCGAACGTCACCCAATTCGCCGAGGAGCTGAAGCTCCCGGTCGCGCTTCTCCTCGAGCAGCTGCAAGCCGCCGGGGTGAAGAAGAAGGCGGGTGAGGACGCGATCACCGAGCAGGACAAGACGCGCCTGCTCGACTACCTGCGCGAGGTGCACGGCAACAAGGACGAGAAGAAGAAGATCACGCTCACGCGCAAGCAGACCACCGAGATCAAGAAGGCGGACGCGACCGGCAAGGCGCGCACGATCCAGATCGAGGTGCGCAAGAAGCGCACCTTCGTGAAGGTCGACAAGGCCGAAGTCCCCGCGGAGCCGCCCAAGCCCACCGCGCCGCCCGCGCCGATCATCAACGCCGAGGAAGCGAAGAAGCGCGAGGAAGAGGCCAAGCGCCAGGCCGAGCTCGCCTCGCGCCAGGCCGCCGACGCCGAGACGCGCAGCAAGCGCGCCGCCGCCGCGAAGAAGAAGGACGAAGAGGCGGCCGCCCCCGCGGGTGCGCCCGCCGCCGCTCCCGCCGAAGGCGAAGCGCCCGCGAAGAAGAAGCGCCTCATCCGCAAGAAGGGCGAGGAGCCGGCCACCGAGGCCGAGGCGCCCACGCTGGTCGAGGTGAAGGCCGAGGCCCCCGCGAAGGTCGAGGGCAAGCCCGCCGAAGGCGCGGCCGCCAAGGCGGAAGCGCCCGAAGGAACGCTGCACCGCCCGGTGCTGAAGCCCGGCGAGAAGGAAGCGAAGGCGGACAAGAAGCCCAAGCGCGCGGCGAAGCCCGCGTCCGCGTGGGTGGACGATGTCGCGCGCCGGCGCGCCATCAAGACACGCGGTGACGCGAGCGGCGGGCGTGACGGCTGGCGTTCGCGCGGCGGCTCGCGCCATCGAGACGACGAAGCCGGCAGCTCGTTCGCGGCGCCGGCCGAGCCGAAGGTGATCGAGGTGCCCGTCCCCGAGACCATCAGCGTGGGCGAGCTCGCCCACAAGATGGCGGTGAAGGCCGCCGAGGTCATCAAGACGCTCATGAAGATGGGCACGATGGCGACCATCAACCAGGTCCTCGACCAGGAAACGGCGATGATCGTCGTGCAGGAGATGGGCCACCAGGCGAAGCCCGCGAAGCTTGACGATCCCGAGTCGTTCCTCGCGGAGAGCGAGGAGCAGGACGAGGCGAACCTCGAGCCGCGCCCGCCGGTCGTGACGGTGATGGGCCACGTCGACCACGGCAAGACCTCGCTCCTGGACGCGATCCGCAAGGCGCGCGTCGCCATCGGCGAGGCGGGCGGCATCACGCAGCACATCGGCGCCTACCACGTGATGACGCCCAAGGGCGTCATCACCTTCCTCGACACCCCGGGCCACGAGGCCTTCACGGCGATGCGCGCGCGCGGAAGCCAGATCACCGACATCGTGGTGCTGGTGGTCGCGGCCGACGACGGCGTGATGCCGCAGACGATCGAGGCGATCAACCACGCCAAGGCGGCGAAGGTCCCGATCGTGGTCGCGGTGAACAAGATGGACAAGCCCGAGGCGAACCCGCAGCGGGTGAAGAACGAGCTCCTCGCCCAGGAAGTGGTCGGCGAGGAATTCGGCGGCGAGGTGCAATTCGTCGAGGTTTCCGCCAAGACCGGCCAGGGCCTGGACAAGCTCCTCGAGGCGATCCAGCTGCAAAGCGAGGTGCTCGAGCTGAAGGCCCCGGTGAATGCGCCCGGCAAGGGCGTGGTGATCGAATCGCGCCTGGACAAGGGCCGGGGGCCCGTCGCCACGATCCTGGTGAAATCGGGAACCCTCAAGAAGGGCGACGTGGTGCTCGCGGGCCACGTGTTCGGGCGCGTGCGCGCCATGAACGACGAGAACGCGAAGCCGGTGAGCGACGCCGGGCCGTCGATCCCGGTCGAGATCCAGGGCCTGCAGGATGTGGCCCGTGCCGGTGACGACGTGATCGTCGTCACCGACGAGCGCAAGGCCCGCGAGATCGCCCTCTTCCGCCAGGGCAAGTTCCGCGACGTGAAGCTCGCCAAGCAGCAGGCGGTGAAGCTCGAGAACGTCTTCGACCAGCTCGCCGAAGGCACGAAGACCCTCACGCTCATCATCAAGGCGGACGCACAGGGCTCCTACGAAGGCCTTTCGCACGCGCTCACCAAGCTCTCGACCGCCGAGGTGAAGGTGAACATCGTGCACACCGGCGTGGGCGGGATCACCGAGAGCGACATCAACCTCGCTCTCGCTTCCAAGGCCGTGGTGATCGGCTTCAACAGCCGCGCGGACGCGGCGGCGCGCAAGCTCGCCGAGAATTCGGGCGTGGACCTGCGCTACTACAACATCATCTACGAGGCGGTCGACGACGTGAAGGCCGCCATCAACGGAATGCTCGCCCCCGAGCGCAAGGAAAGCGTCGTGGGCACCGTCGAAGTGCGCAACGTCTTCAAGATCTCGAAGGTGGGCACCGTCGCCGGTTGCATGGTCACCGACGGCGTCATACGGCGCGCCTCCTCGATCCGCCTCATTCGCGGCGGCGTCGTGGTCCACACCGGCGAGCTCGATTCGTTGAAGCGCTTCAAGGACGACGTGCGCGAGGTGAAGCAGGGATTCGAATGCGGCCTGTCGCTCAAGAACTTCAACGACGTCCAGGTCGGTGACCAGCTCGAGGTCTTCGAGGTGGTCGAGGTCGCGCGCACGCTCGCCTAGGCGTTCCGACCGTGACCACCGCGCGCCGCGCCCGCATCGCAGACCAGATCCAGCGCGAGCTCGCGGAGGCGATCCGAACGGAGCTGCGCGACCCGCGCGTGGGCATGGTGACCCTCACCGGGGTCGAGGTCTCGCGCGACCAGTCGCACGCCAAGGTCTTCTTCACGATCATGGGGCCGGAGGCCGCCGTGCGCGACGCCGCCGAGGGCCTCACCCGCGCCGCGGGGTTCCTGCGCTCGCAGCTCGCCCATCGCCTTTCCACCCGCTCCGTCCCCGAGCTGCATTTCGAGCACGACATATCCGTCGAGCGCGGCATCCGCCTCACGCGCCTCATCGACGAGGCCGTGAAGCCCGCACCCGCGCCCGCTCCCGCGCGGAGGCGGCCATCGCGCTAGCGCGCGACCGCCGCGCCGGTCCCGACGGAGTCCTCCTCCTCGACAAGCCCGCCGGCATCACTTCCACGCGCGCCATGGCCCGCGCCAAGCGCGCGCTGGGGTCCCTGAAGGCCGGCCACACCGGGACCCTCGATCCCTTCGCCACCGGCCTGCTGCCGATCGTCTTCGGCGAGGCCACCAAGTTCTCGCGCTTTCTCATCGAAGCGGCCAAGGCCTACGAGGCCACGCTGCGCCTGGGCGAGCGCACCTCGACCGGGGATACGGAAAGCGATGTCGTCGAGCGCCGCGGCGTCCAGGTGGACGATGCCGCGATCAACGCGGTCCTCGCCTCGTTCCTCGGCGTCCAGGACCAAATCCCCCCGATGCATTCGGCGGTGCGAGTCGAGGGCCGCCGGCTCTATGACTACGCACGCGCCGGCCAGGAGGTGGCGCGTCCCGCGCGCTCCATCGACATCGTCGAGCTCGCCCGGCTCGGGCGCTCGGGCGACGACCTCACGCTTCGCGTGGGCTGCTCCAAGGGGACCTATGTGCGCACGCTGGCCGAGGACATCGGCGAGGCGCTGGGGTGCGGCGCCCACCTCGTCGCGCTGCGGCGCACCGGCGTGGCCGGGTTTTCCATCGACGGCGCGGCGACGATCGAGGCGCTGGAGGCGGCCGGGATCGAGGGCGCCCGAGGGCGCCTCCTCCCGGTGGAGGCGCTGGTCGCGAGCCTCGACCGGCTCGATGCGAGCGAGGCCGAGGCCTGGCGTTTCTGCAACGGGCAGGTGCTGGAGGGCGCGCCGGGAGGCAGCCCCGAGGTCGCCGTCTACGAGCCGGGAGGCCGCTTCGTGGGGGTGGGCGCGCGCCAAGCCGACGGGCGCATCGCCCCACTTCGCCTCATCACCACGGTCGCGGCCCAAGTTCCCTGATTTGCTTGAGTTTGTAGCCAAATCCGCGCTAAAATAGCTGGCTTAACCAGAGCGATTACTTCAAAGAAGCAGTACAGGAGATTCCTCCCCATGTCCGTCACTACCGCAGACAAGGCGCGCGTGCTCTCGCAGTACCAGCGCGCCCCGGGCGACACAGGCTCGCCCGAAGTCCAAGTCGCGCTCCTCACCGAGCGCATCAACATGCTCACCGGGCACTTCAAGGCGCACGTGAAGGATTTCCATTCGCGCCGTGGGCTCCTCCATCTCGTGAGCCAGCGCCGCAGCCTGCTCGATTACCTGAAGCGCAAGAACAACGAGGCCTACCGCTCGCTCATCGAGCGCCTCGGCCTGCGCAAGTAAGGGCGCCCCAGCCGCAACGCGAGCCCCGCGAACGACTCGAAGAGAGCTCGCGGGGTTTTTCGTTTTCGCCGGGATCCTTCCCCAACCTCGCGGTAGCCCGCAGCGTGCGGCGCATCGCCCCTCACAGGAAGACATCGTGAAATCGATCAAGAAGACATTCCAGTTCGGCCGCCACCAGGTCACCCTGGAGACGGGCGAGATCGCCCGCCAGGCCGACGGCGCCGTGCTTGTCACCATGGACGACACCGTGGTGCTCGTGACGTGCGTGGGCCGCAGGGACGTGAAGGTGGGCCAGGACTTCTTCCCGCTCACCGTGGACTACCAGGAGAAGACCTACGCCGCGGGCCGCATCCCCGGCGGTTTCTTCAAGCGCGAAGGGCGCCCCTCGGAGAAGGAGATCCTCACCTCGCGCCTCATCGACCGCCCGCTTCGCCCGCTCTTCCCCCACGGCTTCTACAACGAGGTGCAGGTGATCGCCACCGTGCTCTCGATCAACGCCGAGGTGGATAGCGACATCCCCGCCATGATCGGGGCCTCCGCCGCCGTCACGCTGTCCGGCATTCCCTTCGAGGGGCCGATCGGCGCCGCGCGCGTGGGCTACCTCGATGGCGAATACATCCTCAACCCGACCAAGACCGAGCTCGAGACCTCGAAGCTGAACCTGGTGGTCGCGGGCACCGAGCAGGCCGTGCTGATGGTCGAATCCGAGGCCAACGAGCTGTCCGAGGAAGTGATGCTGGGTGCCGTGGTCTTCGGCCACGAGCAGATGCAGGCGGCGATCAACGCCATCAACGAGCTCGCCGACGAAGGCGGCAAGGACGACTGGGACTGGGAAGCCAAGGAGGCCGACGCGGCGCTGGTGGAGAAGATCCGCTCGCTCGCCGAGAACGACGTGAACGAGGCCTACCGCACCAAGTCGAAGTCGGTGCGCTCCGAGAAGCTCGACCAGCTGAAGGCGAAGGTCCTCGACGCGTGCGTGGTGAGCGCCGCCGAGCCCGCCGACGGCAACGTCGTGCGCGGCATCCTGAAGGAAATGGAAGCCAAGATCGTGCGCGGCCAGATCCTGAACGGCGAGGCGCGCATCGACGGGCGCAACACGCGTACCGTGCGCCCGATCTCGATCCGCCCGACGCTCCTTCCGCGCGTCCACGGCTCCGTGCTCTTCACGCGCGGCGAGACGCAGGCGATCGTCACCACGACGCTGGGCACCGGCCAGGACGAGCAGCGCATCGACGCGCTGCAGGGCGAGTACACCGAGCGCTTCATGATGCATTACAACTTCCCGCCCTTCTCGACGGGCGAGACCGGCCGCGTGGGCTCGCCCAAGCGCCGCGAGATCGGCCACGGGCGGCTCGCCAAGCGCGCGCTCCTCGCGGTCCTCCCCTCCAAGGAGGAGTTCGGCTACACGCTGCGCGTGGTTTCCGAGATCACCGAGTCCAACGGCTCCTCTTCGATGGCGACCGTCTGCGGCGGCTGCCTCGCGTTGATGGACGCGGGCGTGCCGCTGAAGGGCCACGTGGCCGGCATCGCGATGGGCCTCATCAAGGACGGCGGGCGCTTCGCCGTGCTGACCGACATCCTCGGCGACGAGGACCATTTGGGCGACATGGACTTCAAGGTCGCGGGCACCGATCGCGGCATCACCGCGCTGCAGATGGACATCAAGATCCAGGGCATCACCCGCGAGATCATGAAGGTCGCGCTCGACCAGGCGAAGGAAGGGCGCTTGCACATCCTCGCCATCATGAAGCAGGCCGTGCCGGGACCGCGCCAGGAGATGTCCAACTACGCCCCGCGCATCATCAAGATGAAGATCAACCCGGACAAGATCCGCGAGGTGATCGGCAAGGGCGGCAGCGTGATCCAGGCGCTCACCCGCGAGACCGGCACCACGATCGACATCGAGGACGACGGCACGATCTCCATCGCGTGCCTCTCGGCGGAGGCCGGCGAGGACGCGATGAACCGCATTCGCGCGATCACCGCGGAAGTGGAAGTCGGCAAGGTCTACGAGGGCCCGGTCCTGCGGCTGCTGGATTTCGGCGCGATCGTGCAGCTGCTGCCCGGCAAGGACGGCCTGCTGCACATCTCGCAGATCGCCCACGAGCGCGTGAACGCGGTCTCGGACTACCTCAAGGAAGGCCAGATCGTGAAGGTGAAGGTGCTCGAGGCCGACGACAAGGGCCGCGTGAGACTCTCGCGCAAGGCGCTGCTCGATCCGCCGGCACGCCGCGAGGAGTCGCCGCCGCCGGCCGCGCCAGCCGAGTCCGCTTCCAACCAGTAAAATGCCTGCTTACGGGGTGTAGCGCAGTCTGGTAGCGCACTTGCTTTGGGAGCAAGATGTCGGGGGTTCGAATCCCTCCACCCCGACCCGTCTTGCTGGACAGGATTCTCGGTCGAGCGCCCGTAGCTCATCCGGATAGAGCACCGGCCTTCTAAGCCGGGGGTAACAGGTTCGAATCCTGTCGGGCGCGCCAAAGGTTCCATGGTGGCTGTAGCTCAGCGGTAGAGTCCTGGATTGTGATTCCAGTCGTCGTGGGTTCGAATCCCATCAGCCACCCCACAGCCTTTCTTCCCTCTGTAGAACTGCTCCTGAAGGGGCAGTCTGCGGGGGAATGAAGGGACAGTCGAGCGTCGAAAAAAATGGACCGCCCCAGGAGGGACGGCCCATTCACTACTACATCCACTCTCACACCTACTACAGAAATCTAGTTGCCGGCTCCCGGCTTGCGCATGGCGTTAACGCCCGCGCCCACGATCATTAGGCCCGTGCCGAGCACTGAGGGGCGCGGCGTCCTGTTCTCTTGGTTCTGTGCGTTCGCGCGGATCGCGTCAGCCTGATACTCGGATTGGTTGATGCCGGCCTCACGGTTGCGCTCGATGGTGGTTTCATCTGCGGCAGCGTTGCCGGACACTTCCGCTTGGAGGCGGGCTTGGGTGTTTCCGGTCAGGCCAGAGTCCGCGAAGATGGAGTCGAGAGTGCCTGCGTCCTTGATGGCCTGCTTGGAACGCGCGGTCATCTGGTCGGTGGCCTGCGCGTTCGTCTGCTGCTGTTTATCGAGCAGACCCGCTTCCGCGATCTTCTGTGAATTGGCCGCAGAGACATCGTTAGCCTTCGCCTGTCGCTGCGCTGCCACGGCTGATGTAACTGCACTGGCCGCAGTGGAGGCGAACGAAAGCGCAGCGGCGTTAGCCGCTATCCACGAGCCGGCCGCTTCTGCCGCTCCGGCAACTACTAAGGGAACGCACACTAGCGAAGCCCCGCGTACAGGCGTTCAATGGCGCGTTGACTGGCGAGGACGATAACCGCCGCGAATGCGACCACGCACGCAAGTACGTGAATCACGCCCGCGAGGAAATAAATGCTCACGGTACGCATTTAGATCAGGCCCGCGCGGGCCGCTACTTTGGCGCGCATCGTGTATCCATTGATCGTCACCATCTGCTCACCTTTTCGGGTGGCGAATGTTTCCACGCCCCCCGCCTTGATCGCGGCCCCGTCAGGTGGGACCGCCCCCAGGTATCGGGCGACGAGACGGTCATACACACGGGCATCGCCAAGGGCATAGTGCGCAAGCTGCGCTGCCTTTAGCTCGCCCTTGGCGTTCACGCGCGCCCAATTGCCGAAGGCTTCCGCGTCAACGTTCTGCGATGCAAAGCGCCGCCCCGCCTGTGAATACAGCGCATCCACAACCTTTTGCGCCTTCACTCCGGCATCGCCGTCCAGCGTTACCGACTGGCCGTCGAGCAGTCGACTGATCGCCGCATCAAGCATCGGCGCGGGCACCATCTCCGCTAATTCGTTGTGCGTCTGAATTACATCGGCACTGATCGGGTCTGGCACCTCTGCGGGCTGCTCCGCTTGTGCTGCACCGGGAAGGGACTGCGCGGGTTTGTCTTCGTTGGGCGTCGGCTCGCGGTAAGTTTCGCCATCGCGCACCAATAGGCCGCATTGAACGGCTTGTTCGATTCGCATGGACATATCACCCACGGTTACGATGGAATGTGCGCTGATCGGGTTGCGTTCGTTGATCGCGCCCCCGTGCTCTGGACGCGCTGTCGCCATGATTCCCGTGCGTGTGCCGGTAAGGTCTGCTGAGGTAGCGGTGACAGCGTGGCGGGATTGAGCTTCACTCGCTTGGGGTTCGGGAGGTTGCAGCCCGTAGCCGTCGCTGCTCATGCGCGCCTCTTGGAAGCGAAGCGGTCCACGTTCCCGGTCCCGGTGTTGAAGCGATACGTATATCCGTCTTCGCATTCGCCCGCCGTTCCCTCGGGGCCGTCCCGCGTATCGCGTACGTAATCCGATAGGGAACGCTCTCGCACAAGGTTCCCTTGCGCGTCTTTAGTCAGGTATTCGCTCACGCACCGGCCCCGTTCACGGTGAACGTGAAGGTGCCGCCCGTGACTCGCCACGCAAGGCGATAGGTACCGCCTTCGTGCGCTTCGTGGGCGAAGCCTTCGGGATCGTCATGCGCTCGCACCGGCATTACCAGGCGTTCATCCACCTGTCCCACGCCGCTGAGGTTCATGCCTACGGCGTAGGTGCGGGCCGTGGGAGTGAAAGGCACTTCCGCTCCCAAGGGGTCGCGCGTGCTGTAGCTGATCTCCGCGCAGGTCAGGAGGTCTTCGTAACTGCCGTCTTCTTTCTGCCATTGCACGATAGGTACGAAACGCGCGGGCTTGTTGAAGGCGTCGGGGACGCCCGCCGAAATGGACAGCGCGAAGTACGCGCCGCTGTCTCCGTTCGAGGAACCGCGCCACGCCTCGGGCCTTGGGTCGCCCGAAGGCGTCGAGGAACGCCGCCTGTGCCGCGTACTCGTCGGGCATCGCGCCGTCGATCTTCTCGCCCGTGAGCGGGTGAGGGATTACGCGCTCGCGCACAAGCTCGGCCCGCGCTCGGCTGACCGTCTGATGGCTCGTCCCGATTTCGTGCGCCACCTTGCGATCCGAGGAGGTCAACAATTCGGGCACGTGTTGGAGCGCGCGCCGCGCCTTGTTGCGCTGATCGCCTTGGGTGAGCTTCAGGCCATGTTGCAGGTTCGCCGCGAGGGCGTAGCGAAGGGCAGACCGTAAAGGGTCCAGTCCGGGGAAGGGTGGCCTGATCCTCGCCGCGATCTTCGTTCGCCCGGCCCGCTGTGCTGCTAACACGCGGTGCCAGCCATCGGCAATCAGGAAGCGTTCCTTGCCATCCTCCAAAAGGTCCACCAAAGGGAAAGTCTCGCCCGCGCGTAGCGCCTGGGCGTACTCCTCGATAGTCTCGTCGTCGTTGTCCTCTCGGACTTGCGTCAGGCAAGCGTCTAGGCTCGTCCTGACGCGCTCCAAGGGGACTTCAAGGGTTCGGGCGGTACTCGGGGCCTTCGTGCGCTCTGCGCGGCTCTTAGGCCCGTTTCGGCAGCGGCGCGACGGCATCGAGTAGGCGAACGAGTGCGGCGAGGCGTTGAGTGTTCGCGCGGGTGGGATTGTGTTTCGTGTTCATCGTGGTCAGTCTCCTAGTTCTTGTATTGCCATTTGCGTGTCCCGGTCTGCGGCGTCAATGCGCGCATGAGCGGGTTGTGCGTGGCAGAGATGGGCGCAACCGTCCACGCCGGGCCTGTTGTCGGCGGGCCTTCAAGCGGTAACGCGATGGGTGGTCTTCTCGGTCTTCGCTTCATTGGGGGTCTGGGTTTTGTTGCAAAAGCAGGTAGGCGCGGGCGAGCGCAAAAAGATCGGCCGAGCGGGGCGAGAGTGCGTAACACTCCCTCCACTTGACCTAATACGCCCGCTGACTCAACGGCTTGGCAACCGATCCGCTATCGCATGGCATCAGTTGATGATCCGCTAGGGGATACTGGCTACGCTCTGCCTCGCGGTACCGACCAACAATCACGTGAGGGAGAGAACGATGTACGCGAGGCTCAAGGTGTGGCGCTTCGATGTGGAACTGGATGGACCCTACTGGCGCATCGGCAACGTGGCGGGCTTCTGGAAGCCTGGTGACTTCACGCTGTGCGAGTGGTTGCCGCCCGGCGATCCGAATAGGGTTCGGTAAGGGAGTGCCGAGGGACCGCCTAGCGCGGTCCTTCGCGCTTCAGGGGGCAAGAGTGTCGTGAACTCCCCCCACTTCAGCCATCCGCTAGAGCGAAACAGACGGGCCGCACGCCATCCCGCGCCAGCGAGGCGGACGGACGCTTCGAGAGGGCAAGAGTGTCGTGCACTCCGGGGACTTCGTCAGCCGAGCCGCGCGAGGAGGTTGCGAACGGAGGTCTTGTGCCAGCGCCCGCCACGGGGCGTCGTCACCTCGCGGTCATTCAGCGCCGCCGCGAGCGGCCCGAGGGCGGTAACGCCTTGGGCGCGTAGCTCCGCGATGGTGGGCGCCAGGTCGAGGCATCCGCGTTGCGCGTAGTAGCGAGGCGGACGGGCGAGAACTCCCCGGAATTGGCACGGGCGTTCCCGCTTTGTGGGCGAATTGAGCTAAATTGCCGCTGTGCTTACTTCAGCCGGCGTCCTTCCCCCAGGAATACACGATCTCACTATCGGGGATGTGGAGCAGCACTTCGGCCAGTTTCAGAGCAGCGGACGGCGCCCCGCACTGTTCAAGAAATTGGTACACATGGTTCACGAATTGAGTTCGCATTCGTTCATCCGCGACGTCATCGTGGATGGGAGTTTCGTGACGGCGAAGGACCGGCCCGAGGACATCGATCTGATCGTCGTCGTCGACCCCGAGGTTTATGACCGTGTTGAGCAGGGGACCGTTAACGCCTACGAATACAGCGCGCTTTCGAGCCAGCACTATCGCCGTACCTACAGCTTCGATGTCTTTGTAGTGCCTGAAGGGTCGGCTGCGTATGGCAGCTACTTGACGCTCTTTTCGCGCGTCAAAGACCAAGAGACATTGACGAAGGGCGTTGTTCGTTTGCAAGACGCAAAATGATTAACAGTGACGCTGGCCTTCAACAAGCGCAGAGCGCATTAGGCGATCTGTTTCGCGCGATGGCGGCACTCCGGCAAGAGTTCGCAGACAAGCCTCGCGCCTTCGTTTTGGCAGCCGAAGGCGCCCAAGTGGAAATTCGGCGGATTCAGGCGGACATCGCGCGCTACTGCGGCCTTGATGAGGCCCAACTGAATCCCCCAAGCTTCTGGATGAGACTAGTCGGACCAAAGGCGCAATGGGGAGACACGCCCGCCAGCGTGGTGACTGCGTTCTTGGATGGCATCAGGAAGGGGCTCCAGAGTATCGCGGCGTACAACAAGACCGGGCAGCGAGGTGGGCGCCCCCCGGCGAGTGTCCAAGAAGCCTGTGACGTGCGGGTTGTCGAGTTCTCCCCAGGAAGTTTTAGCGTCGCCCTCAAACTTCCCCACGACGGTCCGCCCCGTCAAGCCGCGCTGTTCTCCTCGAGTCCAGAACACCAAGAGGCCGAGGTCGCTTATCGGGACTTCCTGACTACCGCCGAATGGCTTGGCTCCGAGCACTCGGCTGAAGCATTTGCTGAGCAGTACCCCGTCGCAGAAAAGCGAAGAATTCTTCTCAGGGCTGTGAAGTTCATAGTCCCAAGGGCTAACGGCGGGATCGATTTCGTAGAACTCTCGACACCCTCGGGGAGGGTAGAGGCTGCCCTATCGGCGGATGCGTTCAGTCGAATTCTAGCGGCGCTTGATCTGGCGCGCTCCGAGGAGGAGGAGGAGCACGTGGGCGAGATTCGAGAAATCGATCTGGACAAGAACCAGTTTCGGCTACGCAATGTGGCCGGTCAATCCGGACAGGTTGTCTGCCATTTTGCTGATGATCTTGCTCTAGAGGCACGTGATCTTCTCGGAAAGCGTGTTCGCGTGGTGGGGGTTCGCCGAGCGCAGCAGGCCTTAGAGGTTTTCGATATAGAAAACGTCGAAGCAAGTCGCGACAGCGGGACGCAGACGAGCGACGCATAAAGGATCATTGGAAGAGGCAAATGCGAGGGAGATTGAAGTGTTTCATTGCGATGGCAATTGGACAGCCAGAGACGGAGCGATGGTTTGAAAAGGTGCTGCCGAAAGCGGCTAAGGGATTGGCCATTCAATTCCGTCGCGTCGATCGTGTCGAACATAATGACAACATCGACACCAAGATTCTGGAACTCATCAAAGAAAGCGATCTGACGATTGCGGACCTAACCTTCGCGCGTCCTTCGGTCTATTTCGAGGCAGGTTATGCGCAGCGAGTCGGACCTGTGATCTACACGTGTCGTGCTGATCACTTCAAGTCGAGAGACGATGACGTCTATCAGAATTTTCAAGTGCACTTTGACTTGAAGATGCGCAATATCATCCCGTGGAAATCGCTAACGGATGCGGCATTTCCGGCCAAGCTAAACAAGCGCATCGTCCATGTGATTCGCCCCATTTTGGCGGTGCGACAGGCCGAAGAACAAGCGGGCTTGGAGGCCGCACGGTTTGGTGCCTTGTCGGAAATGGCGAAGTACGTCGCGCTTCGTGAAACGGCGCGTTCACTCTTGGCTCGGCGGCTTCACTACCCGGTTCCGCGCTATCAACGCGATGAGCCAGTGCTCGCCTGGTATAGGCGACGGGAGACGCTGCACGTTGTGGCGCTTTGGGGACTAGCGCATGCCACACCTAGCGATGTTCGACTAACCGCTAATCTTCACTTTGACATAATTCTCAATAGCGAGGTGAGTGATCTGCTCGCAGAGAAGCCCACAATCCGTGACGTCCGTTGCTGGCTGCTGATGTATTCCCCGAACCCGTTGTCTGATTCGATGCTACGGAAATCTTGGCTGCACTCGGTGCCTCTCGCTAACGGGGGGATCGAAGTCACCCGGTCACACATTCGGCAGCGCAATATTCCAATTCGCGAGGAGGTACATGTATTGAGTAGGGTTAGATCGGAAGGCGACCTTACTCGCCGCCTTTCGGCCATCCTTAAGGAAACTGGCTTCATTGCCTAAGCCGTTTGACGGGGTTCGCCCAGGTAGCCAACCCTAGTGGAGTGAATAACATGGCTGACCAACCTACGATATTTGGGATTGTTGGGGCGATTACTGGAGGGATCGGTGCCGTTTGCGGCATTGCCGCAATCGTTGTTTCGACTATGAGTTATCGACGGGTCAGTGAGATGAAATCGCTTGACCTCCGACTAGAGCTTAGAAAGGTGCTCAAAGAGATCGATGCGGATGAAGGTGCGCTTCACGGCCTACTTGAGCACGCACACGAATCTCACGTTCGAGTGCTGAACGCGACAGGCCGGAATCGATCCGGGGAGGAGCAAGCGTTTGAAGAAGCCTTTCAGAGCGACAAGGGCAGTCTAGCCAGCATGGCGGCTTCCCGTCCCAGGGTGAACGAAAATGGCCTCAATCGCTACTCGTCGGTTGAGTTAGAAAGGTACATCGCCGATTTGCACGGCTATGGGCTCAGCTTGGCGCGGTTGTCTGAGAAGTACCAATCCATTCTTGCCTCTGACGACGAACGGCGAAGAGACCTCCGTAGAGAGGTAGAGGTGCGGGTCCCGAAGTAAGGGCGGCGACGGCGCACGCCCGCCTTACCAGTGGTGCCAAACGTGCACCGCGACCGCCAGCAGCAATAGGAAGGCGGTACTTGAGAGACTGTGAGGTGACCGGCGGTTATCGAGCGGTTTAGCTCGCGGATGTCTTCAAGCTGGTTGTACATGGGCTGCAAGTCAGACGGCTGCATGGTCGACTCCTGTGTGTGCCTTGAGATATTGATACAGCGTCTCGCGGCTAATGCCGTAGCTGCGAGCGATTTCGGCTTTCGGCGTGCCCGCGTCCACCATCTCAAGTACGGCTTTCACGTCGTCGGCGGTAAGCTTCTTCGCGCGTTCCTTGGAGAACTTCCCGGCCGCTCGCGCAATGGCGATCCCTTCGCGCTGCCTCTCACGGATAATCTCGCGCTCGAATTCCGCGAAAGCGCCCATCACGTTCATCAGGAGCTTGGACATTGGGGACGCGGACGCATTGAAGCTCATGGCTTCCTTCATGAAGCGCACTTCCACGCCTCGCGCAGTCAGTTCCTCCACGATTGTCCGTAAGTCGATTAGGTTACGCGCCAAGCGGTCCATCGAGTGAACGTAGAGGGTGTCCCCCTCGCGCACGTAGCGCAGACACTCTTGGAGCTTCGGGCGGTCAGCGTTCTTACCGCTCGCCT
>DATBAI010000063.1:0-1796 GCA_036271595.1 Usitatibacter sp. | reverse complement strand
ACCGCATCCCTCCCCGCGTAAATGACGATCATGATACGCCCCTCTGTCGAGGTGGGACGCGTGGTAAAGGTTGCTGATTTGCCTCCTGGGTCAAGCAATCGACTCGCCATCGCCCGCAGATATTTGCGTTGACGAAGCGCTAGTGTAGTCGCGGCGCGCTCAGCCGCTACCCGTGGTGGCGTTGCTCGAGGCAATCAGCTTCGCAGCCTGGATTGAACCAACGGGTCGCGCGAATGCGCGCCCGATGACAGGCTCCGTGAAATCCGCGACCCGTCCGGGCAGAGCGCCGCGTCGCGATAATTCGTCATGGCATCTCGCTTCGCAGCAACGTCGCAAAGGCGTCGATGCCCGGCATAAAGCCCGGCATGACGGAAACGGATTCATTAATCCCTTGCCCAACATCCCCGGGCCGCGCACCATAAATCCCGCCGAAGGCGTCGTTCCATTTGCGAATTTCGATGAAGAACCGCATGAAGTTCAGCTCCGTCGAAAACGTAGTCCACGACGCTTCGCCGATGGAAGTCCTGCTAATCTTCCTCAAGCTCGGGCTGACATGTTTCGGCGGTCCGATCGCCCATATCGGCTATTTCCATGACGAATTCGTCGTGCGGCGGAGGTGGATCGACGAACACGCCTTTGCTGACCTGGTCGGGCTGTGCCAATTTCTGCCGGGCCCCGCCAGCAGCCAGGTCGGCTTCTCGATCGGGTTGATGCGGGCCGGCTATCTGGGCGCACTCGCGGCCTGGACCGGCTTCACCCTGCCGTCGGCCGCAATCCTCGTCCTGTTCGCCTACGGCGCCAACGCGCTGAACGGTCCGATCGGCGCTGGCCTGCTGCATGGACTGAAGCTGACGGCTGTCGCGATCGTGGCGCAGGCGACTTGGGGCATGGCGCGCAACCTCTGTCCGGATCGCGAGCGCGCCTCGATCGCCGTGACTGCGGCGCTCATCGCCCTGTTCAGCATGGAGTCCGTTGCTCAGATCGGAGCGATCGTCCTCGGCGGGCTCGCCGGTCTCTGGCTGTGCCGCAACGATGCGCCGGCGCCATCCGGACACCTCGCGATACCTGTGTCGCGAACGGTGGGTTCGATCATGCTCGTGATGTTCGTCGCGTTGCTGGCGGGACTCCCGGTGCTGCGCGGCCTGACGGGATCCACGGGGGTCGCATTGTTCGACGCATTCTATCGCTCCGGCGCGCTCGTCTTCGGAGGCGGCCACGTCGTGCTCCCGCTCCTGCGCGAAGCTTTCGTCGCACCGGGCTGGTTGAGCGACGACGCGTTCCTCGCCGGCTACGGCGCAGCCCAGGCGGTGCCCGGCCCGTTGTTCACGTTTGCCGCTTACCTGGGGACAGTTGTCTCGCCGCAGCCGCACGGGCTGCCGGGCGCGGCTCTCGGCCTGGCCGGCATCTTCCTGCCCGGCATGCTAATTCTACTCGGCGTTCTGCCGTTCTGGGGCTCGTTCCGGAAGCTCGCCAGCGCGCAGGCCACGATGCGGGGAGTTAACGCCGCAGTCGTCGGCGTGCTGGGCGCTGCGCTCTACGACCCGGTATGGACAACGACGGTCCACACACCGCGCGACTTCGGCGTCGTCCTCGTCGGCTTCGTTCTGCTCGTCGCATGGCGCGCGCCGCCGCTCGTCGTCGTCGCCTTCAGTGCCGCGGCGGGTGCTGCCATGGCGCTCGTCTGACCTCCGGAACAGCCGAGATAGAGCGTTCGCGAGCTTCCTCGTCGCGGTCGCGCCCGGAGGTCAACGTCGCTTGACCGCCCTAGGCGCGAAATGACCGATCTCTCGGCTGCA
>DATBAI010000062.1:0-2869 GCA_036271595.1 Usitatibacter sp. | reverse complement strand
GCGTCACTGCAACGTCGCGTAAGCGCCGAGCGTGGAGATCGCATCGGCGCTATGGCGCGGCAGCGTGAAGCCGCGGGCGGGATCGTCGACGGCTTCGATCGTGATCGCCGGCGCGGACGACTTCACCGCGCCGAAGAGGGTCGCGAACGAGACGTCGGCGGCGTCGCGGCCCGTGCCGATGCGCACCAGGCCCGTGGCGGGCGAGATGCCGGTCGGCTCGAACAGGTACCAACGATGGCCCAGGAAAACCTCGACGTAAGCATGGAAGTCGGGCGGCCCAAGGCTCGCGGCGGCGCCGTAGTCGATTCCCGTGACGAACCGCGCGGGGATGTTCACCGCACGGCACAGCGCGATCATGAGGTGCGCGAAATCGCGGCACACGCCGCGTTGCTCCACCAGCGTGTCGGCGGCCGACGTGCTGCTGTCGGTGGTTCCCGGGACGAAGGCCGTGCGCGCGCCCACCCAGTCGCGAATGGCCTGCACGCGCCAATAGCCCGGCCTCAAGTGCCCGAACTCGCGCGTAGCGAAGCTGCGCAGGCGATCGGACTGGCAATAGCGGCTCGGATAGATGAACGCAAGGACCTCGGGGGGCAGGCGCGCGATCGGGGTCTCCTCGATGCGCGCGGGCGACTCGAAATGGTGGGCGATGTCGACCGTCGCGTCGTAACGCACGGAGAAGAGTCCCGGTGGAGCGCTCATTCGCATGAAGCGGCTTCCGAGGGCGGGATCGACGTGGATCAGGGAGGCTACCGGCGGGTTCGACGTCACCGATTCGTCGACGACGCTCTGCCACGGGTTTTGCGCGGCATGGATGTTGAAGACGAAGTCCGCCGTGTTGTCGGCGATCTCGTAGCTCAGCTCGATCGCGTACTTCAGCCGGGTCATGGAGCCCATCGCGCCGGCCTCACAGGCGCTTGCGCCCGCTGATGAAGTTCACCAGCAGGACGACCACGGCGATCACGAGGAGGATGTGGATGAATCCGCCCATGGTGTAGGAGCTCACCAGGCCCAGGAGCCAAAGGATGATGAGGATTACGGCGATGGTCATGAGCATTCGGGGGCTTTCAGCGCGCGAGGCGCACGAGCAACAGGATGGAAGAAGCGATGCCTACGGCGCGCGCCACGCGCTTTGCGCCGAATAGCGAAAGGGCGAGGCCGAGCGCGGCACCGCGAATCGCGGGGGCACGCGACGCCGCGGCGACAAGGGGACCGAGGTGAAGCGGACGGCACAACCGGTGCGCGTCGCGGTGCATGCGCAGCCGTGCCAGCGACGAGCGCGCCACGAGCGCATGCCGTTCGCGTTCGAGCGCCTTCAGGCGCGCGTTCATTGTGGCGCCCGCAGGTCCCGCAGGTCGTGTTCCAGCTCCGCGAGCGTAGCGGCGAACGCCGGGGTCTTCCCGGACGACTCGACGCGAAGAACGAGCAGGATAGTTGCGGCGGCCCCGAGGTAGGCCCCGGCCATCGTGGCGATCGCCGCCAAGCGGTGGGTATCCCAGAAGATAGCCACGAAAAGGAAGGTGACCAGCAGCAGCGCGAGATAAAGCAGGGCCCCGGCACAGGCCGCGAGCACGAAGGCCCGCTTGCGCCGCTCGACCTCCTCTCGCAGCTCGACCCCGAACAACGCCGCGCGAACGCTCGCGATTTCCACCAGCGTCGCGCCGGCACCACGCAGAGCACCGAGGAACCCGGGCTCGGCGGCACCGGTGCTCAATAGGCCGCCCATTGCCAGCCGACCAGGGGGGCCTTCGCGCATCTCATGTGGATTTTCGTGCGACGAGGTAGCCCAGCAACATGCCCACTCCGGCACCGATGGCGATGGCGTTCCATGGATTGTCGCGGACATACTGATCCGTGGTCTTCGCCGCGGCCGTGGCGCCTTCGGTCACGCTCACCTTCAGCTCGCCGACCTGCCTTCGCACCGCTTCGATCGATGCCTGGACGCGCTTCTTCATCTCGTCGATCTTCGCGCCCCCTTCGGAGCCCATCGTCTCGAGGAGCTCCTGGGCATCGTTCACGACATCCTGGAAATCGTTCGCCAGGGTGTTGGTCTGGTCTTCGATCGCGGTGCTGGCTGGGGCGGTGCGCATGGAGCGTTCCTTTTGCGGTGATTCACTGCGGATGGCGCCCAACTCAGTACTTCTTGTCTTCCTTGGCTTCCTGTTCCACTTTGCCGCCGGCGGCCTTCACGTCCTTGCCCGCGCCTTCGATGGTGTTGCAACCGGCGAGGCCGAGCAGGAAGCACGCGCCGACGATCATTGCGATGAACGTTTTCATTGTTTTTTCTCCGTGGGGATCCCGTTGCCGGGAAAGTGGACTGCGAGCACGGAGAATAGCGACGAAGCGCCTTCCGGTCTGTACGGTAGCGCACCCACGTGCGATCGATCCCCGGCGTGGTGCGAAAAAAGCGAACGCGCCGTGCTGCCGGCCTACCGCAGGACGCGCTGGTAACTCGCGAGGTCGGCCGCGTAGCACGCGCACGCCGCCTTCACCAGCCCCTTGCGATCCAGGATCGAGATCTCGCCCCGCGCGTAGTGGATCAGCTCGCGTTGCTGAAGGGACATCGCGGCGCGCGTGATGCCGACGCGGCGTACACCGAGCGTGTGCGCGAGGAATTCGTGGGTCATGTGAAACGCGTTCGAGCGGGCGCGATCCGACGTCATCAACAGCCAGCGCGCGAGACGCTCCTCGAGGAGATGAAATCGCGTGCAGCCCGAGGTCCGCGCGAGCTGGTCGAACAGGACGAAGAGATATGCGTGCCCGGCGCGGCGCAGCGCGCTTCCCTCGGCGAGCGACATGCGGAACCGGGCAGCGGTCATCCTCCACGCCGCGCCGTGGCCCTGCACCACCGCGCGCGCCGGAGAAGAAGCGA
>DATBAI010000061.1:0-75168 GCA_036271595.1 Usitatibacter sp. | reverse complement strand
CTTAAACGAGAATCACGTCGTACTGTTCCTGCATGTAAGCGTTCTCGACCTGCATCGAGATGGGCTTGCCGATGAAGTCGCCAAGCTCCGTGAGCGCCGCGGATTCCTCGTCGAGGAAGAGATCGATCACCTTCTGCGACGCGAGGATGCGGTATTCCTTCGCGTTGAACTGGCGGTCGGTACGCAGGATTTCGCGCAGCACCTCGTAGCAGATGGTGCGCGCGGTCTTCAGCTCGCCGCGGCCCACGCAGACCGGGCAGGCCTCGCAAAGGACATGCGCGAGGGATTCGCGAGTGCGCTTGCGCGTCATCTCGACCAGCCCCAATTGCGAGAAACCATTGACGGTCACGCGCGTACGGTCACGCGAGAGCGCTTTGCGGAACTCCGCCAGCACCGAGTCACGGTGCTCCTGGGAGTCCATGTCGATGAAGTCCACGATGATGATGCCGCCGAGGTTGCGCAGCCTCAGCTGTCGCGCGATCGACTGTGCGGCTTCGAGGTTGGTCTTGTAGATCGTATCGTCGAACGAGCGCCCCGAGACGAAACCACCGGTGTTCACGTCGATGGTGGTGAGCGCCTCGGTCTGGTCGATGATGAGGTAGCCGCCGCTCTTCAGGTCCACGCGGCGGGCGAGTGCGCGCTCGATCTCCTCCTCCACGCCGAAGAGGTCGAATAGCGGCCGCTCGCCCGTGTAGTGCTCGAGGATCGGCAGGGCGGGGCGCGTGTACTTGGCAGCGAACTCCTGCACCTTCGCGAACGTCTCGCGTGAATCGACGATGATCCGTTCGGTGGAATCGCTGACCAGGTCGCGGAGCACGCGCGTGGCGAGCAGGAGGTCCTGGTAGAGAAGTTCCTGCGGCGCGGCGCTCTGCGCCGCGATCTGGATCTGCTTCCAGAGCGTCACCAGGTATTCGATGTCCGCGGTGAGCTCGGCGTCGCTCGCCTGCTCGGCCACCGTGCGCACGATGAAGCCGCCCGTTTCGCCGGGAGGGATCAGCGAGTGCACCCGCACGCGCAGCTGCTCGCGCTCGGCCTCGTCCTCGATCCTCTGCGAGATGCCGATGTGCGGGTCCTGGGGCAGGTAGACGAGGAGGCGCCCCGCGATCGAGACCTGCGTGGAAAGGCGCGCGCCCTTGCTGCCGATGGGATCCTTCACGACCTGGATGAGGACGGTCTGTCCCTCGGAAAGGATCTTCTCGATGGGCCGCACGTCGCCGCCGTTGGGGCTGCGCGCCGCCCAGATGTCGCCCACGTGCAGGAAGGCCGCGCGCGGGAGACCGATCTCGACAAATGCCGACTGCATGCCCGGCAGCACGCGACAGACGCGCCCGAGGTAGATGTTTCCGACCAGGCCGCGGCTCGCCTCCCGCTCGATGTGCAGCTCCTGCACCGCGCCTTGCTCGGTCACGGCCACCCGCGTCTCCTGCGGAGTGACGTTGATCAGGATCTGTTCGTTCATCGGGCCCGCTAGGGTACGACAATTCCGAATTTCGCGAGGAGCTGCACGGTCTCGAAGAGCGGCAGCCCCATGATCCCGGAATAGCTCCCCTCGATGCGCTCTATGAAACCGCCGGCGCGGCCCTGGATCGCATAGGCGCCGGCCTTGTCGAAGGGCTCGCCGGTCTCTACGTACGTGGCGATCCGCTCGGCGGGCACCGGGGTGAAGGTCACGAGCGATTCGCTCACCGCCATCTCGCAGCGGTCCTCGTAGGCGATGGCGACGGCCGTAAGCACATGGTGCTGGGTGCCGGAAAGAAGGGAGAGGATGCGCCGGGCGTCTTCCTTGTCGGCGGGCTTGCCGAGGATTTCGCCTGCGAGCGCCACCGTCGTATCGGCCGTGAGCACCGGCTTTCGTTGCAGGCCGCGGCGCATGACCACGCGCTGCCACGCCGCGTCCGCCTTCATGCGCGTCACGCGCCGCACATACTCGTCGGGTTGCTCGCCCGGGCGCACCGACTCGTCGGTATCCGTGTCGCGGCGTGCGCCCTCGCGAAAGAGGAGGGGCTCGAACCGTACCGCGATCTGCGCCAGGAGCTCGCGGCGGCGTGGGCTGCGGGAGGCGAGATAGATCATCCGTTCACCATCTGGGCGGGGTGGGACTTCTCGAAGAAGGGTGCCATGCAAGGCAGGAGCGCCGCGGCGCATTCGCGCGGGCGGGTCTCGATCGCGAAGTGCGGGCCGGGAATGCGCAGGCGGATCGGCGAGGCGCAGCACGAGGCGAGTTGCGAGGTCGCCGCCCGGCCGACCACCAGGTCCTCGGAGAACTCGACCACCACCACCGGCATGCGAAGCGAGGCGAGCTCCCGGCTCACGTCCTCTTCGGCGATGAGGCGAAGGCGCTCGGCCACCACGTCGCGTTCCATGCCCGAGATGGCTTGCGCGAGGCCCTGCGACCAACGCCGCCGCGCGGGGTCCGACGGCGCGAAGCCGATGGGATTCAGGAAGTGGGCACCGAGGAACTGCGAGATGGAAGGCAGCCTCGCCCCCAGCGCCGCGAGCATCGCCGGGCTGCGCGCGAAGGCGCCGCAGAGGACGAGGCCCGCCACATGCGGATCCTTCGCCGCCCAGCGCGACGCCACGAGGCCCGAGAAGGACTCGGCCACCACCAGCGGCCGCGACTCGGGGGGGAGCTCACCGGCGACGAGGCGTGCATAGCCGTTGAGGCTGCCGAGTGCGCGGTTCGGGTAGCCGATGGCGCGTGCCGGCAGATGCTCGGCGATCGCCGCGACGAAAGCCGAGCGAAGGGCCGCGTCGCCGTCGAAGCCGGGCAGGAACACGACCTCGGTAGCGCGCGCGTTCATTCGCGGTGGTACGGATGCCCGGCGAGAATCGAGGAGGCGCGATACAACTGTTCCGCGAGGACCACCCGCACGAGCTGGTGCGGCAACGTGAGCGGCGAGAGCGAGAACGATTTCGCGGCACGCGATTTCACCGCCTCGTCCAGCCCGTCGGCGCCGCCGATCGCGAAGGCCGGCTGCACGGCCTCTCGCATCCAGCCGCCCAGGACCCCCGCGAGATCCGGGGTCGAGAGCGCCTTGCCCCGTTCGTCGAGCGCGAAGAGCGTGGCGCGCGCGGGCAGCGCCTCCAGGAGGCGACGGCCCTCTTCGGCCTTGTCCCTGCCGGGCTTCACCTCCACCAGCTCGATGCGCGATTCGGCGGGCATGCGCTTCACGTACTCCTGGAATCCTTCCTGGATCCACGCGGGCATCCTGTGGCCAACGGACAGGATCAGGATCCTCATCCGCCGATTATCGGGCCGCGCGGCGGGCCGGGGCCTTGCGAGCCACGCGCAGGCGGGCGGGCGGGGCCGTGGAGTTCACGACGGCGTCGAAACGGCCGTCGGACCAGAGCTCCTCGAGGTTGTAGTACTCGCGCACCGCCGGCTGCATCACGTGGGCCACGATATCGCCCGCGTCCACGAGGATCCATTCGCCGGTTTCCTCGCCCTCGGTTCCCACGATGGTGGCTCCGGCTTCCCTCAGCCGGTCGCGCACATGGCGCGACAGCGCCTTGGTCTGGCGCGCCGAGTCCGCGCTCGCCACCACGATCCAGTCGCAGATCGAGGTGAGCTTGCGTACGTAGATCGCCTGGATGTCGCGCGCCTTGATGTCCTCGAGCGCGGAGATGACCAGCTTTTTCTTGGCGAGGGTCGAGAGCTTCTTCATCGCGAGTAGAGGTTGTGGGTGCGGATGTAGTCGGCCACGGGGTCCGGGGTGAGGTAGCGGATGGAATTGCCCGCGCCCGCCAACGCACGGATCGCGGTCGAGGATATGGACAGCGGCGTCATGGCAAAGGTCATGATTTTCCCGGCCGGGGCGCCGGCGAGCTCCCGCGGGTTGAGGGTGATGCGCGGCCAGCAGTCGCGCGGAAAGGTGCCCGGGCCCTTCGTGGACCATTGGACGTCGTCGGCGCGGACTGCGATCGCGAAGTGGGCGAGGTCGAAGAGCTCGGTCCAGCGGTGCCAGGTGTCGATGCCGGCGAAGGCGTCGGTGCCCACGAGGAAAACGAGGGGCGCTTCGGCGCCTCGCTCCTTGCGGATCTCGGCCAGCGTGTCGTAGGTGTACGTCTCGCCGCCACGCTTCAGCTCGCGGTCGTCCACGTCGAAGCGCGCGTCGCGGGCGGTGGCGAGCTTCAACATCGTGAGGCGTTGCTCGCCCGAGGCATGCGCGTCGCGTCCGCGGTGGTAGGGCAGCCCCGCCGGCAGGAAAATGACCTTGTCGAGGTGGAACGCCTCCCCCAATTCCGTGGCGAGCCGCAGGTGCCCGAAATGGACGGGATCGAACGTCCCGCCGAAGAGACCCGTGGTCGGGGAACGAGCCGGCGTTGAACTCACAGTTCCAAGTTCAGGAGCGCACGTGGCCGTCGCCCAGCACGATCCACTTCTGCGACGTGAGCCCTTCGAGGCCGACCGGACCCCGCGCGTGCAGCTTGTTGGTGGAGATGCCGATCTCGGCGCCCAGCCCATACTCGAAGCCGTCGGCGAAGCGGGTCGACGCGTTCACCATGACCGAGCTCGAATCGACCTCGCGCAAAAACCGCTCGGCGTGCGGCCACGAGTCGGTCACGATGGCGTCGGTGTGCCGCGAGCCGTACCTTGCGATGTGGTCGATGGCCTCGTCCAGCCCCTCGACAACGCGGATGGAGACGGCCGGCGCAAGGTATTCGGTGTAGAAATCATCCTCGGTGGCGGGCACGGCTCCTTTCAGCTTCGCGGACTCGAGGATCGCGAGCGACGCCTCGCAGGCGCGCATCTCGACGCCCTTCTTCTCGTAGATGCGGCCGATCTCGGGAAGGATTGTCGCCGCCACCGCGCGCGCGACGAGTAGCGTCTCCATCGTGTTGCACGTGCCGTAGCGCTGCGTCTTGGCGTTGTCGGCGATGGCCACTGCCTTCGCGTGATCGGCGCCCGCGTCGATGAAGACGTGGCAGACCCCGTCCAGGTGCTTGATCACCGGCACCTTCGCTTGCCTGGAGACGCGCTCGATCAGCCCCTTGCCGCCGCGCGGCACGATCGCGTCGACATGCTTGTCGAGCGTCACGAGCTCGTCGATCACGGTGCGGTCGGGCGTATCCACGAGCTGGATCGCTTCCTCGGGAAGGCCCGCGGCCTTGAGTCCGATCGCGAGGCAGGCGGCGATCGCCTGGTTGGACCTGAGCGCTTCCGATCCACCGCGCAGGATGCATGCGTTGCCGGATTTGAGGCACAACGCGCCGGCGTCGGCGGTCACATTGGGGCGCGACTCGTAGATGATCGCGATCACGCCGAGCGGCACGCGCATGCGCCCCACGCGAATGCCCGAGGGACGTTGCGCGAGGCCCGAGACTTCGCCGACCGGATCGGGAAGCTTCGCCACTTGGCGCAGCCCATCGGCCATGGCGTCGATCGCCTTGGCGGTGAGCGAGAGCCGGTCGATGAATGCGTCGTCGTTGCCTTCGGCGCGCGCGGCCTTCACGTCCTGGGCATTGGCCGCGAGTATCGCCTTCTCGCGTTCCACCAGCGCATCCGCGGCGGCCTCGAGAGCGCGGTTCTTTTGCGCCGTCGTGGCGCGCGCGAGCGCACGGCTCGCCTCGCGAGCGCGCTCTCCCATGGCGTGCACCATGGCCTGGACCGGAGTGGCGTTGAGATCCATCAGGCGGCCTGTTCCATGACCGGGCGGCCGGCGATCCCCAATGCGAGCTCGAGCATCGCATCCCACGGGTCGCCGACCTCGACGCCTTTGATCATGCGGTCGATCCGGTGCGCTCGCAAGAGCTCGCGATCGAAGCTGTCGCGCGAATGGACCCTGGCGGTGCGCTCGATCGCCTGGCTTCGCGCGGGCTGGAGGAAACGGCGCGGACGCTGGCCGCCCGAAAACGCCATGAGCAGGCGCAGCTCCTCGGCGAGCGTCCAGAGCAGCAGCGGCAGCGGCTCGCCCTCGGCGCGCAGGGAATCGAGGATGCGCACGACACGCTGCGCATCGCGCGCATGGATGGCGTCGAGAAGCGTGTCGCGCTCGAAGCGCGAGACGTCGCTCACGGCGTCGCGGATCGCTTCCAGCGATACCTCTCCCGCGGGCAGGAGGAGTGAGAGCTTTTCCACCTCCTGGCGTGCGGCGAGGAGGTTGCCCTCGACGCGATCGGCGAGCCATTCGAGGGTCTCCACCGAGGCGCGCTGCGACTGGCGGGCGAGCCGCTCGGCGAGCCAGTCCGCAAGCTCGTCGCGGCGGATCGGCTTGGCTTCCACGACCACGCCCGCGGCATCGAGCGCCTCGAACCATTTGCTCTTCAGCTGCTGCCATTCGAGCTGCGGAAGCAGGACGAGGCTCACGGCGTCCTCGGGAAGCTTCGAGCTCCAGGATTCGAGAGCGCGGCCGCCCTCGGCGCCGGGCTTGCCCGATGGAATGCGGACTTCCACGAGGCGTTTCGAAGCGAACAGCGACAGGTTCGCCGCGCCCGCGGTGAGCTTGCTCCAGTCGACCCCCGGCTCGGCGAAAAAGACCTCGCGCTCGGTGCAGCCGGACTTGCGCGCCGCGTCGCGGATGCGGTCGGCGGCTTCCAGCGCGAGCAGTGCCTCCGCGCCGTGCACCACGTAGAGGGGCGCCAGGCTCTTGCGCAGGCTCGCATCCACCTGGCGCGAGGAGATCCTCACTGCGTGATGTCCCGCTTCACCGCGGCCACGTGGCGCAGGATCTGGCCGGCGAGGTCGAGCTGCATGTCCTTGAAGAGGAGCTGCTCCTCGGTCTCCTTCGCGGTCGGGGCGTTCACGCTATAGGTGATGAGGCGCCGGGTCTCGATCGTGGTGGGCGCGACGACCGGCTCTTCGCGCCCGGGCACCAGCAGCTCGTAGCGCACGATCAGCCGAAGCTGGAACTCGTACACCACGCCCTGGCCCGTGATCGTGTACACCGTCTTGTCGCGCGTCTCCTGGAGGATGTGCAGGTGCGCTTCCGCATCGGCCGCCTTCGCCATGACTTTCGTGGGGCCGGTCGCCAGCAGGCGCTTGATGTCGGCCTGCACCAGGGACGGGCCCACGCTCGAGATGAAGAGCCGGTGCACGCCCACTTCCGGCTCGCCGCGCAGCTGGAACCCGCACGACGAAATCGTCATTGCCGTCGCGAGCATCGTCAGTGCCGTCGCGAACATCGTCATTCCCGTCGCGAACATCGTCATTCCCGCGAAGGCGGGAACCCAGCCAAGGCGGGAACGGTTGCTGTTTTCCTTAGACGACAATGTTCACCAACCTTCCCGGCACCACGATCACCTTCTTCACCTTAGCCCCGCCGATGAACCGCTTCACCGCCTCATCCGCGAGCGCCGCCTGCTCGACCTGCTCGCGCGTCGCGGTTGTCGCGACGCCGATGTGCCCGCGCAGCTTCCCGTTCACCTGGACCACGAGCTCGATCGAATCCTGCACCAGCGCCGCGGCATCGACTTGCGGCCACGGCTGGTCGAGGAGCCGCGTGCCCGGGCGAAGCTCGCGCCAGAGCGCGGTCGTGATGTGCGGCACGAGCGGCGAGAGCATGAGGACGGTCGCCTCGAGCACTTCCTGCGTCACGGCGCGCGCGACCGGGCTCGCATCCTTCAGCTCGGAGAGCTGGTTCAGGAGCTCGCGTACGGCGGCCACCGGCGTGTTGAATTGCATGCGCCGCCCGTAGTCGTCGCCCACCTTCTCGATGGTGCGGTGGAGCTTGAGGCGCAGCGCCCGAAGCTCGGAGGTGAGCTCGCCCTCGCTATAGGTCGGCACTATGCCGGCGCTCACCTGGTCGTGGACCATCTTCCAGAGGCGGCGCAGGAACCGGCCCACGCCCTCGATCGCGGCATCCGACCAGAGCATCGTCATGTCCGGGGGATTCGCCTCCATCACGTAGAGGCGCGCCGTGTCCGCGCCATAGCGCTCGATGATGTCCTGGGGATCGACGCCGTTCCTCTTGGACTTCGACATCGTGCCGATGCCCTCGTAGTCCACGGGCTTGCCGTCGGCCTTCGCCTTCGCGCCGGCGATGTGGCCTTCGGCGTCCGCCACCGTCTCGACTTCCTCGGGCGCGAAGTACTGGATGGCTCCCTTGTCGTTACGGCGCGAGAAGATGTGGTTCAGCACCATGCCCTGCGTGAAGAGGTTGCTGAAGGGCTCGTCGATCTTGAGGAGGCCCATGTCGCGCATCGCCTTCACCCAGAAGCGCGCATAGAGGAGGTGCAGGATGGCGTGCTCGATGCCGCCGATGTACTGGTCCATCGGCATCCAGTAGTCGGCGCGTGAATCCACCATCGCGCCGGCGCCCGGGCACGCATAGCGCAGGTAGTACCACGACGAATCGACGAACGTATCCATCGTGTCGGTATCGCGCTTCGCCGCCCCGCCGCACTTCGGGCAATTCGTCTCGTAGAACGACGGCATCTTCGCAAGCGGGCTGCCGGTGCCGTCGGGCACGAGGTCTTCCGGGAGGATCACCGGAAGCTGGTCGTCCGGCACGGCCACGTCGCCGCACTTCGGGCAGATCACGATGGGGATGGGCGTGCCCCAATAGCGTTGGCGCGAGATACCCCAGTCGCGCAGCCGGTACTGGATGCGCTTCGTGCCGAGGCCCATCGACTCGAGGTCGCTCGTGACGGCATCGACCGCCGCCTGGTGCCCGAGGCCGTCGTACTTGCCCGAATTCATGTTGCGCCCGGGCTCGTCGTACCAGGGCTGGTGCTCGTCGGTCGAGTAGGCCTGCCCCTCGATGTCGATCACCTGGCGGATCGGCAGGTTGTATTTCTTCGCGAAGACGAAGTCGCGCTCGTCGTGGCCCGGCACGCCCATCAGCGCGCCCTCGCCATAGCCCCACAGGACATAGTTGGCGACCCAAACTTCCACCGGCTCGCTGGTGATGGGATTCACCACGTAGAGCCCCGTTGGCATGCCCTTCTTCTCCATCGTGGCGAGCTCGGCTTCCTGCACGCCCCCTTTCCTGCATTCCTCGATGAAGGCGGCGAGTCTCGGGTTGCCCTTGGCAGCCTCGATCGCCAACGGGTGCTCGGCGGCGACCGCGGCGAAGGTCACGCCCATGATCGTGTCGGCGCGCGTGGTGAAGACTCGCAAGCCCTTTTTTTGATCGGCCATGCGCTTCGCCGTTTCGGGCGCGTACGGCAACGTGAACTCCACGCCGCGGCTTCGCCCGATCCAGTTGCGCTGCATCTGCTTCACCTTCTCGGGCCAGCCCAGGCCGTCGAGGGAATCGACCAGCTCGTCGGCGTACTGCGTGATCCGCATGTACCACATCGGGATCTCGCGCTTCTCGACCTCGGCCCCGGTGCGCCAGCCGCGGCCGTCGATCACCTGCTCGTTGGCGAGCACGGTCATGTCGACCGGGTCCCAGTTCACGACGCCGGTCTTCTTGTAGACGAGGCCCTTCTCCCGGAGGCGCAGGAAGAACCACTGGTTCCAGCGGTAGTACGCCGGGTCGCACGTCGCCAGCTCGCGCGACCAGTCGATGGCCCAGCCCATGGCCTGGCACTGCTTGCGCATGTAGGCGATGTTGTCGCGCGTCCACTTGCCCGGCGCGACCTTGTTGGCCATCGCGGCGTTCTCGGCCGGAAGCCCGAAAGCGTCCCAGCCCATGGGCATGAGGACGTTCATGCCCTTCATGCGCTTGAAGTGGTAGAGCGCATCGTTCAACGTGTAATTGCGAACGTGGCCCATGTGCAGCTTCCCCGAAGGGTAGGGCAGCATGGACACGCAGTAGTACTTGGGCTTGGGCGATTGGTCGGGGGCGCTGAACGCGCGCTCGTCCTTCCACTCCCGCTGGATCCGGGGCTCGATCGAGCCGGGGTGATATTGGGCGTCCATGGAACCGGCAATTATATCAGGCGGAGCCGTCCAAACCCTTGATTTGACGTGCAGTCTCGGGCATTTTGGGCGTTGTGAATCCGGGCGGAGGCGCGCGCCGTAAAGAGGGGGCACGAGGCGAAGGGCACGAGGATCGAATCTCCCAGGGAGGCGGCATGAAAACAATCATGATGGTGCTCGCGACGGCGCTGGCGCTCGCCGCGGGAACGGCGGCCGCGGAGAAGGCGACCGTCTCGGCAGTCCAGTATCCGGCATGGCTCGAGCGAGGCGGCAACTCCGTTCCGCTCACGCCGGGCACGCGTCTCGAAGGCAACGACAAGTTGCGCACCGGAACGAATGCCAGAGTGCAGCTCCGGTTGGGCGAAGGCAGCACGGTAAGGCTCGGCGAAAATGCGCAGTTCGTGATCGAGAGCGTGGAGGATCGCGGCATCTTCCGGGCGGCTCTCTCGGTCCTCACGGGTGCGTTTCGCTTCACGACGGATGCCTTGCGCAAGTCCCAGGGCCGCGACATCCAGATCAAGGTGAAGAATGTGACCGCCGGCATCCGCGGCACGGATCTTTGGGGCAAGTCCACGGGCGAGCGCGACCTCGTTTGCCTCCTCGAAGGCAAGATCAGCGTGGGCGCCGAGGGCCATCCGACCGTCACCCTCGACCAGCCGCTCGATTTCTACCAGAAGCCGCGCGACGGTGAGCCGGCGGTGGCGAAGGTGGACGAGAAGCAGGTTGCGATCTGGGCGCAGGAAACGGAAATCTCGAAGGACGGCCCGGCGGCGCGCGGCGACGGCAAATGGAGCGTGACGGCCGGCAAGTTCCAGACCCGCGACGAGGCGCTGCGGATGAATCGCGTGCTTCGCGCGAGCGGATATCCCGCCGTGGTCGGCAAAAGCGGCGAATACCCCGCGGTCATCGTTCGCGGGCTGGCCGGCGAGGCCGAGGCGCGAGCGCTCATGGCGAACCTGCGTTCGATTCCGGGCATCGTCGGGCCCACCATCCAGGGGCCGTAGCGGAACTTCGCCCTCGCGGGCCGTGTCCATTCCATGTCTCGCTTGGCGGCGAGACTTCGCAGTTGGGGCAGACAATTGAGGGCGCGCTTCGCGCCCTCTTTTTTTTCGATATCGGTGGCGGGAGCGCCGGAATTTCCGCGAAAATCGGGGATTCGATTCGTGCTGCCCGACGATGCCCGACCTGTTGTCCAATCTCAACCCCGAGCAGAAGCAGGCGGTCACGCTGCCGCGCGAGAGCGCGCTCATCCTCGCCGGCGCCGGCAGCGGCAAGACGCGCGTGCTCACCACGCGCATCGCGCACCTGATCCAATCGGGCGAGACGAGTCCCGCCGGCGTCCTTGCCGTCACGTTCACCAACAAGGCCGCGCGGGAGATGCTCACGCGCCTCTCGGCGATGCTGCCCATCAACACGCGCGGCATGTGGGTGGGCACGTTCCACGGGCTCTGCAACCGGCTGCTGCGCACGCACCATCGGGATGCGGGGCTGCCGCAGCTATTCCAGATCCTCGATTCCGGCGACCAGCAGTCGCTCGTGAAGCGCCTGGCGAAGGCGCAGGGCATCGATGAGGAGAAGTACCCGCCGCGGCAGCTCCAGAACTTCATCAACAACTGCAAGGATGCGGGCCTGCGCGCCAACGCGGTGGAGGCGAGCGACGACTTCACGCGCCGCATGGTCGCGTTCTACGCGGACTACGACGCGCAGTGCAACCGGGAGGGCGTGGTCGATTTCGCCGAGCTCCTGCTGCGAACCTTCGAGCTTCTCGCCAACCACCTGCCCATCCTCCAGCATTACCAGGCGCGTTTCCGCTACATCCTGGTGGACGAGTTCCAGGACACCAACAAGCTGCAGTACAAGTGGATCAAGATGCTCGCGGGTTCCAACGGCTGCGTGTTCGCTGTTGGAGATGACGATCAGTGCCTGCCGGGCGGAATGCTGGTCACCTTTGCCGATGGTTCGACCAAGCCCATCGAAGCGGTCAAGGCCGGCGACAAGGTGTTGTCCGACTATGGATCCGGAGATTTTCGGCCGGCCCTGGTGTCCCGAGTGCATTCGAGTGCGGCTCGGGGAGAGTTGGTCGAGATACGCACGCGCGGCGGCAGGAGGCTGGTCAGCACGCCCGAGCACACGCACTTCGCTGGCTATCTCCTGGGAGAGACGCCACGGACATTCTTCACCTACCTGATGCACAAGAAAGGTGTGGGGTACCGGCTTGGCACGTCGTGCGTTTATACGCAGGGGCAGGCGAGGCCCATGGTTGGGTTTCGCCAACGCGCGATTCAGGAACACGCCGATGAAACGTGGATCGTTGGAACACACAAGAGCGAGAACGACGCCCGCTTCGACGAGATCTCGCTGTCCCTCAAGTATGGGATTCCTACGCTTCCTTTCGTGCCTCGGGTCGGCGGATCCGTGAGGGGCCTCGTGCACGACGCCGAATACATCGCGCGCCTTTTTCGCGAGATTGATACGGCATCGGGCGCGCACAGGCTGATTCGCGATCGGCATCTCGAGCACCGGGAACCTCACCACGTCGCGATGTCGCGCGATTCGAGGCGTCGCAACATCGTGGTGACTCTCTGTGGAGATCGCCGCGGTGCAAGCCCGATGCATCGGGTTTGCGCGATGGGTAACGATGATTCCGGCCGTAAGGCGCTCTCGGAAGCCGGTTTCTCCGTACGTCCGGCCAAGAAGGGCTCCGCAAGCTGGCGCTTTGAAACGCTCAGGGCTGATTATGGACAGGTCATGGCCCTCGCGGAAAAGGCGCGCAACGCGCTCGATGGCAGGATCATCTTCAGGGCGAATCTTCACGGGCGATCGCTTCCGTTCATAAGCGCCGGGTCGGTGCGTCCCGGCATGGCCATGATCGGCGGCGATGGTGAGCTCGACATAGTAGAAAACGTGAAACGGCTTCCCGGTGACCGCCGCAAGGTATACGACATCGACGTCCATCCCACGCACAACTTCATCGCGGCGGGATTGGTGACCCACAACTCGATATACCGCTTCCGAGGCGCCGAAGTCGGCAACATGAACGAGTTCGTGCGCGACTTCGGCGTGAAGGAGGTCGTGAAGCTCGAGCAGAACTACCGCTCGCAGGGCCACATCCTGGACGCCGCCAACGCGATCATCGCGCAGAACAAGGCGCGGCTTGGAAAGAACCTCTGGACGTCGGAAGGCAAGGGCGAGGAGCTGCGCGTCTACGCCGCCGCCAACGACGAGGAGGAGGCGCGTTTCGTCGTGGACGAGGTGAAGCAGCTCCATCGCGAGGGCATGAACCTTTCGGACATGGCGCTCCTCTACAGGTCGAATGCGCAGTCGCGCGTGCTCGAGCACTCGCTCTTCCGCGCCGGCATCGCCTACAAGGTGTACGGGGGCCTGAGGTTCTTCGAGCGCCAGGAAGTGAAGCACGCGCTCGCGTACCTGCGCCTCGCGGGGAATCCCGACGACGACACTGCATTTACGCGCGTGGTGAATTTTCCGCCGCGCGGAATCGGCGCACGTTCGGTCGAGCAGCTGCAGGACGCTTCGCAGGGCGGCATGGGAAGCCTCATGCATGTCGCTCGCTCCGGGCTCGTCACGGGGCGCAGCGGCGCTTCGATCGCGCAGTTCATCGCCACCATCGACAAGCTGCGCGACGCGAGCGAGACGCTCACGCTGCCCGAGCTCGTCGAGGAGCTTCTCGAATCGAGCCGCCTCAAGGAACACTACGGCGCGGAGAAGGAGGGCCAGGACCGCCTCGAGAACCTGAACGAGCTCGTGAACGCCGCGGCGCTCTTCGCGGAGGATTTCGACCACGGCCTCGAGCCCGCCGGCGAATCCCAGGACGATGTCGTGGCCGCCGGCACGCCGCAGCAGCAGATCCTCGCGGCATTCCTCTCGCACGCGAGCCTGGAGGCGGGAGAACGCGAGGCGGCCGCCGGACAGGACGCGCTGCAGCTCATGACCGTGCATTCGGCCAAGGGCCTGGAATTCTCCGCCGTCTTCATCTCGGGCCTCGAGGAAGGCCTCTTCCCCCACGAGAACAGCATGCTCGAGGACGGCGGCATCGAGGAGGAGCGCCGCCTCATGTACGTCGCGATCACGCGGGCGAGGAGGCGGCTCTACCTCTCGTATGCCGGCAGCCGCATGCTGCACGGTGCGCCCCGTTACGGAATCGTCTCCAGGTTCGTGGAGGAAATTCCCGCGGAGCTCACGAAGTGGATAGTGCTTCCCGAGAAGCAGTTCGACTTCCGCCAGCAGAACATGTCCTTCGGCCGGGGCAACGGCGGTTCATGGTCTGCCGGCGGTGGGCGCGCCCCGCGTGCCGATACCGACCGTTACCGCACGCCGCCGCAGAAGGCGCAGTTCGAGAAGCGCCCGGACGAGCATCCCTTCGCGGTGGGGCAGAACGTGCGCCACGCCAAATTCGGTGACGGCGTGGTGATCGATTTCGAGGGCCGCGGGCTGGATGCGCGGGTGCAGGTGCGCTTCGCCTCCAGCGGAACCAAGTGGCTCGCGCTTCAGTACGCCAAGCTCACGGCGCTTTGACCGCCTCGAAGACGTCGCGATAGCCGACAAACGTGCTGATCGCCATCACCGGCAGCACCAGGGCCAGCCCGAAGATATAGGGCGCGGGCAACAGCGCCGCCCAGAAGAGCAGGAAGAGGAGCAGCGCGTAGGTCACGAGCGCGCCGAGATTCGAGACCGCGGCGTACGCGCTCCAGCGCATCGCCTGCACCGTGTCCATTCCGTGGAAGGCGATCAGCTGCGGCGCGAACCAGACCACGCCCTTCACGACCACGGTGAGCAGGAAGCCGACGCCGATGATCCAGATGTTGTCGCGCACCTGGTCGGCGTACTCGTTGATGGTGATCTCCTGCTGGCCGCGCAATGCGAGCGGCAACCCGAGCGCCACCATGATCGCGAAGATCACGAGGTTGGCGAGCAGCAGCACGGCGCCCAGGTTCACCAGCGATCGCAGGTTGCGGCGAAAGCCGAGGAAGAGGTCGGCCGCGGTCAGCTTCTCGCCGCTCGACTGGCGATAGGCGGCGATCGCGAAGCTCGCGAAGAACGGCGGCTGGAGGAAGGTCGCGATCGGCACGCCGATCACGGGAACGAAGACGAGCGCGAAGCTGATCCCGGCCCAGCCGCAGCACATCGCGATCCACGCGAAGGGCGCCGCGCCGAAGAGCCTGAAGGACTCGCCGATCCATGCCGCGCCGCGCGAGGCGGGAAGGTCCGCGACGCGGACGGTGGAGTCCATCAGGGAAGGGCCAGCGCGCGGGCATGCGCGATGTGGTGCTCGAGGAGCTTCCTCGAAAACGCATGGTCCTTCGGAATCGTCATCTCGGAGGCGCGCGGAAAGTGGTTGTAGCCCAGGCGCCCGAGCCAGGTGCGCAGTGCCGCACGCCGCAGCATCGTGGGCCACAGCTCCCGCTCGAATTGCTCCAGGGGCCGCTTGTGCTCGTAGCCGGCGAGGAAAGCGCGCATGCGTTCGGGGTCGATCTCGGCCTCGGGCGTGGTGCACCAGTCGTTCACCGCGATCGCCACGTCGTAGGCGAGCGCGTCGTCGCAGGCGAAGTAGAAGTCGATCACGCCGCCCTCGCCGTCATCGTCCCAGAGCACGTTGTCATGGAAATAGTCGCCGTGGATGATTCCCTGCGGGAGCACGGAGTCGTCGAGCATCGCCTGGTAGCGGTTCTCCTCATCGACGAGGCGCGCCTCGGCCGCCGAGATGCTCGGCCGAACCCGCTCGGCGAAGCTCTCGCGCCAGGCGCGCCCGCGCGGGTTCTCGAGGCCCGCGTCGTAGGAGACCGCCGCCACGTGGATCGCCCCAAGGATGGCGCCGGCTTTGCGGCAGTCGTGCGGTTCGGGACGCGGGCGCGGCGCGCCGGGAAGGCGCGTCACGATCACCGCGGGCTTGCCGGCCACTTCCACGATCATCTCGCCGTCGTCGCGGCGCACCGGCGCGGGGCAGCGCACGTCGTTGCGCGCCAGGTGGTCCATCAACCCGACGTAGAACGGGATGTCGTCGCGCGGGATGTGCTCGAAAAGCGTGAGCACGTACTCGTTCGCCGTGGTGGTGAGGAAGTAGTTGGTGTTCTCGACACCTTGCGCGATGCCCTCCAGGCGCTCGAGGGCTCCCAGCGAGTAGTTCGCGAGGAGCGCGCGCGCCTCGTCCTCAGGGACGACCGTGAAGACCGACATGCGTCCCTTTCAGAACTCGAAGAGGACCCATTGCGGGACGCGCACGTGGGTGTCGAACGAATCCTCGCGGGTGAAGGTGCCGTCGCCGCGATTGTCCATGAGCACGTAGGGGTGGCCGTGCTTGGGCGTCACGCGCTGCATGTAGAGCTTGCCGTGGATGCGGTACTCCTGGATCACGTCGTCACCGTTGTGGCGGGTGGTGACCTCGGGCTCCGGCGCGTCGTGCTGCGACAGGGGCGGGGGCTGCGGCGGATCGTCCAGGGGAACGGAGCCTGGCGGGATCGGGCGAGCACCCGTCTGCGCGAGGGCGGGAAGGGCGATCGCGAGGAGGACGGCGGCAGTGGCGGATCGCATTGGAATCGAAGCGAAGTGTACCAGTTAGAGCGCGAGCTCCGCCTCGCGTTCCGCGAGGGACGGCTCGAAACCGCGCGAATGATAGTGGTCGAAGATCGCGTCCACGACCGCCTTCGGATCGTCGATCACGCGCATGAGGTCCGGATCGTCGGTGCCGATCATGCCGTCGGCGAGCAATTGCCCGCGGACCCAGTCGAGCAGGCCCTTCCAGTAGGCGGAATTCACGAGGATCACCGGCACCTTGCGGATCTTGCCGGTCTGCACGAGCGTGAGCACCTCCATCAGCTCGTCCAGCGTGCCGAAGCCTCCCGGCATCATCACGAAGGCGCAGGACAGCTTCACGAACATGACCTTCCTCGCGAAGAAGTGCTGGAAGGTATGCGAAATATCCTGGAAGGCATTTCCGCCCTGCTCGTGGGGGAGCTGGATGTTCAATCCGACGCTGGGGCTCGCCGCGGCGTACGCGCCCTTGTTCACGGCCTCCATGATCCCCGGCCCGCCGCCGGAGATCACGGAGAATCCCGCCTCGGACAGGCGCCGGGCGATGTCCTCGGCGAGCTTGTAGTAGGGGTGCTCCGGGGTCATGCGCGCGCTGCCGAAGATGGATACCGCCGGCTGTATCGCCTGGAGCCTTTCGGTCGCGGTGACGAACTCTGCGATAATTTCGAACATCCGCCACGCCTCGCGGGCAGAGCTCTGCGAGCGCCTGATGAGCTGGGGATCCGACGGTTTGGGTACCTTGGGTGCGGTGATGGCCATGGGGACCTGCCTGGATTGAGATGAACACGGACAAACGCCTGCTGCTCGTCGACGCGTCGAGCTACCTCTACCGCGCCTTCCACGCGCTGCCGGAATTTCGCAGCCCCTCGGGAGAGCCCACGGGCGCGATCCTCGGCGTGGTGAACATGCTGAACCGGCTGCACCGGGAATTTCCCTCGGATTATATCGCCGCGGTGTTCGACGCCAAGGGCAAGACCTTCCGCGACGACGTCTATCCCGAATACAAGGCGACCCGCCAGGCGATGCCGGAGGACCTCGCGCGGCAGATCGAGCCCCTCCACGAGACCGTGGCGGCGCTGGGCTGGCCCGTGGTGGTCGTGGACGGCGTCGAGGCCGACGACGTGATCGGCACGCTGGTGCGCCGCGCCGAGGAAGGGCACGGCATGAGCTCGGTGATCTCCACGGGCGACAAGGACCTCACGCAGCTCGTGACCGACAGGATCCTCTGGGTGAACACGATGGCCACGCCCTACGAGAAGCTCGATCCCGCGGGCGTGAAGGCCAAGTTCGGCGTGCCTCCCGAGCGCATCGTCGATTACCTGGCGCTGATGGGCGATGCGGTGGACAACGTGCCCGGGGTCGAGAAGGTGGGCCCCAAGACGGCGGCGAAGCTCCTCGAGCAGTACGGAACCCTCGAGGGCGTGATCGGGCACGCGGACGAGCTGAAGGGCGTCGTGGGCGAGAACCTGCGCAAGGTGAAGGATTGGCTCCCCACGGGCCGCCACCTCCTCACGGTGAAGACGGATGTGAGCCTTCCCTTCGAGATGGAATCGCTGCTCTACAAGGGAAGCGACGACCCCAAGCTCGTGGAGCTCTTCGGGCGCTTCGGCTTCCGCACGCTGCGCGACGCGATCCTCAAGAAGGAGGACGCGCCCGAGCACGGCGATGCGCCGATGCCGAAAGCGCCGGGCGCGAAGGACGGCGGGCGCAACTTCGGGCTCCTCACCGCCACGCTCGAGCCCAAGCCCGATGCCGTGCCGTTCGTCGCCACGCGCCGCTACGAGACGATCCTCGACGAGGAAGCGCTCGAACGCTGGGCGAGGAAGCTCGAGGAATCCGCGCTCGCATGCATCGATACCGAGACCACGAGCCTCGATCCGATGAGCGCGCAGCTGGTCGGCATCTCCGCCGCCGCCGCGCCGGGCGAGGCCATGTACCTGCCGCTCACGCATCGCTACGCCGGCGCACCCACGCAGCTTCCCACCGAAAAAGTCCTGGAACGGCTGAGGGCCTGGCTCGAGGATCCCAAGCGGCTGAAGGTCGGCCAGAACGCGAAGTACGACCGCCATGTCTTCGCCAACCACGGCGTGAACGTCCAGGGGGTTGCGCACGACACGCTGCTCGAGTCGTACGTCCTGGAGAGCAACCAGCGCCACGACATGGTCGCGCTCGCCATGAGGTATCTCGGGGCCGGCGATCTCATCCAGTACGCCGACGTCGCGGGCAAGGGCGCTTCGCAGATTCCTTTCGACCAGGTGGAGATCCAGCGTGCCGCCGCCTACTCCGCGGAAGATTCCGACGTGACGCTTCAGCTGCACGGCGCCCTGCACCCGCGCCTTGCGAAGGACGAGAAGCTGGAGCGCGTCTATTCGGAAATCGAGGTGCCGGTCGCGGGCGTGCTCCTCACGATGGAGAGGAACGGCGTCCTCATCGACTCGCAGCTCCTGGGCAGGCAAGGCCAGGAGCTCGGGCAGAAGATGCTGGAGCTGGAGCAGAAGGCCTACGAGCTCGGCGGCGGCCCCTTCAACCTGGGCTCCCCCAAGCAGCTCTGCGAGGTTCTCTTCGACCGCCTGAAGCTGAAGGTGGTGAAGAAGACGCCGTCGGGTTCGCCCTCCACCGACGAGGAAGTGCTGGAGAAGCTCGCATTGGACCACCCGATCTGCAAGGCCCTCCTCGAGCATCGCGGCCTCGCGAAGTTGAAGAGCACCTACACGGACAAGCTGCCGCGGATGGTGAACTCGAGGACCGGGCGCGTGCACACCAATTACGCGCAGACGGTGGCGGTCACCGGGCGCCTGTCCTCGACCGATCCCAACCTCCAGAACATCCCGGTGCGCACCGGGGAAGGCCGGCGTATCCGCGAGGCCTTCATCGCGCCGCCGGGCGCGAAGATCGTTTCCGCCGACTATTCGCAGATCGAGCTGCGCATCATGGCGCACCTCTCCGCGGACAAGAGCCTCGTGGAAGCGTTCGCGCGCGGCGAGGACGTGCACCGCCACACCGCGGCCGAGGTGTTCGATGCGCCTTCCGCGGACGTGAGCCCCGACCAGCGCCGCGTGGCGAAGGTCATCAACTTCGGCCTGATCTACGGCATGAGCGCGTTCGGCCTCGCGCAGAACCTCGCGATCGAGAGAAGCGCCGCGCAGAGCTACATGGACAAGTATTTCGCGCGTTATCCCGGCGTGGCGGCCTACATGGAGCGCACGCGCCACGAGGCACGCGACCAAGGCTACGTCGAGACCGTGCTGGGGCGGCGGTTATGGCTCCCGGACATCCGGTCGTCGAACATGGCTCGCCGCCAGGGGGCCGAGCGCCAGGCGATCAACGCGCCAATGCAGGGCACGGCGGCCGACTTCATCAAGCTCGCGATGATCGCCGTGCAGGAATGGATCGAAACGCAGAAGCTCAATGCCAAGCTCATCATGCAGGTGCACGACGAGCTGGTGCTCGAAGTGCCGGATGCCGAGCTGGATCGCGTGAAGAAGAACGTCGAGCGCCTGATGATGGGCGTCGCGAAGCTCGACGTGCCGCTCGTCGTGGAAGCCGGGGTCGGCGAGAACTGGGAGAAGGCGCACTAGCTTGGCGTTCCTTGACCTCTTTTCCAAGAAGCCCGATCTCTATGCCCGCGCACGGCCGTCCTATCCGGATGCGCTTTTCGAGTTCATCGCGGCGCGATCGCCTTCCCGCGAGCGCGCCTGGGATTGCGCGACGGGCAACGGACAGGCGGCGCTCGGCCTCGCGCGCCACTTCGCCGCCGTCGAGGCGACCGATGCGAGCGCCGCGCAGGTCGAGCATGCGATTGCGAACGAACGCATAACCTATTCGGTCGGGCTGGCGGAAGGCACGCACTTCGCGCCCGCCTCGTTCGACGCGGTGACGGCGGCATCCGCGCTGCACTGGTTCGACCTCGATCGCTTCTATCCCGAGGTCCGGCGCGTGCTGAAACCCGGCGGCATCTTCGCCGCGTGGGGATATACCCGGCATTTCGTCGCGGACGATTTCGATGCGCAGTTCAAGCGAACCGTCCTGGACGCGATCCGCGACCATTGGCCGAAGGAGAGCGCGAAACTCCATGCGGGCTACCGCGATGTCGGTTTCCCCTTCGAGCCCGTCGAAGCTCCCGCCTTCACGATCGAGATGCGATGGTCGCTCGAGGAGCTGCTCGCGTATGCGGCCACGTGGTCGGCGACCCAGGCGTACGTGGCGGACCATCCGGGCTTTCTCGCCCACGCGTCCGAATCGCTTTCCACGGCATGGGGAAACGACGCGCAACGGGTCGTCCGGTTGCCGATGCATCTTCGCTGCGGCCGGCGCGCATGACACCGGCTATCGCCGCGAAGCTTCTTGCCGAGGGCGCCGTCGTCGCATTTCCTACCGAGACGGTGTACGGATTGGGCGCCGACGCCGTGAATAACGCGGCGGTCGAGAAGATCTTCGCCATCAAGGGCCGTCCCGCGGACCATCCGGTGATCGTGCACGTGGCGGGCATCGGCGATCTCGCGGAATGGTCGCGCGATCCGTCCCCGGCTGCGCTCGCCCTCGCAAAAGCCTTCTGGCCCGGACCCCTCACGCTCATCGTGCCGAAGTCGTCTCGCGTTGCGTCGGTCGTGACGGGTGGCCAGTTGAGCGTGGGCATTCGCTGCCCTTCGCATCCTGTCGCGCGCGAGCTGCTGCGCGAGTTCGGGCGCATCGGCAGCGGTGCGATCGCCGCACCCTCGGCAAACCGTTTCGGCCACGTGAGCCCGACCACCGCCGAGCACGTGCGGAGCGAGTTCGGCGGCTCGGTTCCGGTGCTCGAGGGCGGCGCTTGCGATGTGGGGCTGGAATCGACGATCGTCGACCTCTCCCGTGGGCGGCCCGTCCTGCTGAGACCGGGCGGCATCTCGCGCGCGCAAATCGCCGAAGTGCTGGGCGAGGAGCCGCTCGAGCGTGATGCCGACGCGCCGCGAGCCTCCGGGACGCTGGCAGCGCACTATGCGCCGGCCACGGCGCTCTCGCTCGTCACCGCGAGCCGCCTCGCGGCGGAGTTGGGCGAACGCAGCGATGTCGCCGTGCTCGCCTTCGGTGAGGCGCCCGCCAACGCGAAGGCCATCTCGTGGATCCCTGCGAAGCAGGATGCGTCCCGCTATGCCCACGATCTGTACGCGAACCTGCGCAAGCTCGATGCGGCGGGTGCGAAGCGCATCCTCGTGGAAGCGCCGCCTTCAACGCCGGACTGGGAAGCCGTGAACGACCGCCTGGCGAGGGCCGCGGCGGGCTCGCTCGCGCTCGACGACGAGACCTGAGACGTGGACGCGCCGATCGAGCTCGTCGCTTACGATCCCGCGTGGCCCCTTGGATTCGCGGAAGAGCGGGAGAGGATCCGCGAGGTCGCCGGCCCATGGCTCACCGGGGAAATCGAGCACGTGGGCAGTACCTCGGTTCCGGGTCTCGCGGCCAAGCCGGTGATCGACATCATGGCGCCGGTCGCCGATCTCGACGCGTCGCGCCCCGCGATCGGAAAGCTCGAGGCCATCGGCTACTGCTACGCGCCGTACCGCCCCGACGTGACGCACTGGTTTTGCAAGCCAAGCCCCGCGCATCGCACGCACCATCTGCACCTCGTGCCCGGCGGATCGCGCCTCTGGAGGGACCGCATCGCATTCCGCAACGCCTTGCGTAGCGACGCCGGGTTGGCGCGCGAGTACGCCGAGCTGAAGGCCACGCTTGCCGGGATCCACCGCGAAGATCGCGAGGCCTACACGGATGCAAAGGGGCCGTTCATCGACGAGGCGCTGCGCCGCCCGAGGAAGCCAACGGGGATCGAGCTTGTCCCGATGGAGCGCACCGCGGAGAACTTCCGCTTCGCGCTCAAGGTGAAGAAGGAGGCGATGGGCCCGTACATCACTTCCCGTTGGGGTTGGGATGCCGAGGCGCAGCGCCGTACGCTGGAGGAGCACTGGGAATCGCGCGCGTTCCGCCGCATCGTCGTCGCCGGCGAGCCGGCCGGGACAGTGTCCCTGGAGGGCAGGCCCGACGAGTGGTTCTTCAGCGACTTCTACCTCTTCAATGCGTACCAGGGGCTGGGCATCGGAGACGAAGTGCTATCGAGATTCCTTCGCGAGGCGAGTGAAGCTCGCGTGCCGGTCACGCTCAAGGTCATCAAATGGAATCCGGCGCGCAGCCTCTACGAGCGCCACGGATTCGTCGCCACCGCCGAGAGCGAGACCCATTTCATGATGCGCTGGGCCCTGGATCGCTGACGGCGCTACTTGGTCGGCGGCGGAGCGAATTGCGGCATCGACTCGCTATCGTAAGGCGTCTCGTCGGGCAGCTCGATCTTCACCTTGTCGAGGTCGATCTTCTGCTGCTTGTCGAGGAACATCGTGACCTGCTGCGGGAAGGCGATCACGAGCCCGACCAGCATCAGCTGCATCACGACCCACGGCAACGCGCCCCAATAGATGTCCGAGCTCTTCACCTCCTTGGGGGCCACGCCGCGCAGGTAGAAGAGCGCGAAACCGAAGGGCGGGTGCATGAAGGACGTCTGCAGGTTCACGCAGAGCATCACGCCGAACCAGATGAGGGCCGCGTCCTCGCCCGTCACCGGGGCGAGGATCACCTTCGCCACGGGCGCCAGCAGCGGCACGATGATGAACGCGATCTCGAAGAAGTCGAGGAAGAAGGCGATGAAGAACACGAAGAAGTTCACGAAGAGGAGGAAACCCCAGACGCCGCCCGGGAGCGAGGTGAGGATGTGCTGCAGCCAGCGGCCCCCGTCGAAGCCCTGGAACACGACCGAGAAGCAGTTCGATCCCACGAGGATGTAGATCACCATCGCGGTGAGCCGCATCGTTCCCTGCGCCGCCGTCTTGATCAGGTCGCGCAGCGCCGGAATGATCGCGGCCTGCAGGCAGAGCCACGCGATCGCGAAATAGCCGACGGCCGCCGCGATCTTGAACGGAACCGACTTGAAGGCGAAGTAGCCGATGGTCCCCGCGGCGACGGCGGCGGCGAGCCCGACCCAGAACACGATCCGGCTCTTCCTGCTGAGCTCCGGGCGCCGCACCACCGCGAGCACCACCGCGCCCACGGCGCCCATGGCGCCGCCCTCGGTCGGCGTGGCGAGGCCCATCAGCAGCGTGCCCAGCACGAGGAAGATCAGCACCGCGCAGGGAATGATGCCCCACAGGCACTTGCGCCACAGGGCCCAGCCGCGCAGCGTGCGGAAGCTCGGGGGCAGCGCCGGCACCCACTCCGGCTTCACGCGCGAGACGAGCCACGTGTACAGGATGAAGAGAGCGATCTGGATGATCGACGGGCCCCACGCGCCGAGATACATGTCGCCCACGGACTTGCCCAGCTGGTCGGCGAGGACGACGAGCACGAGCGACGGCGGGACGAGCTGCGTGATCGTTCCGGAAGCCGCGAGCACGCCGGTCGCGTACTTCATGTTGTAGCCGTAGCGCATCATGATCGGCAGGGAGATCAGCGCCATCGCGATCACCTGCGCGGCCACCGTCCCCGTGATCGCCCCCAGGATGAACCCCACGATGATCACCGAGTAGCCCAGGCCGCCGCGCACCGGTCCGAAGAGCTGGCCCATGGAGTCCAGCATGTCCTCGGCGAGGCCGCATTTCTCGAGCACCGATCCCATGAAGGTGAAGAAGGGGATCGCGAGCAGCAGCTCGTTCGCGAGCACGTTGCCGAAGATGCGCAGCGGGATGGCCTGGAGGAAGTTCATGTCGAACAGGCCCTGCCAGATGCCGATCGCGCCGAACGAGAAGCCCAGGGCCGCCAGCGAGAATGCCACCGGGTAGCCCAGCACCATGAAGAACACGAGCCCGCAGAACATGAGCGGGGGCATCCACGAAAGCGGGATCACTGGACCGGCCTTTCGTAGTGCGTCTCGTAGCGGACATAACCGCGCAGCGCCGCGACGCGCTTGATCGCCTCCGACACGCCTTGCAGCGTGATCAGCGCGAAGCCGAGCGGCATGAGGAAGATGACGGGCCAGCGCAACAGGCCGCCGGCGCTGCCGGAGATCTCGTCGCTCGTCCAGGCACGTGCGAAGATCGGCCACGAGAGCCACGCGAGCAGGCTCATGGTGGGAAGCAGGAAGAGGAGCGTCCCCATCAGGTCGAGCCATTCCTTGCCGCGCTCGGAGAGCATCATGTATCCGATATCCACGCGCACGTGCTCGTTGCGGCTGAGCGTGTACGAGGCGCCCAGCATCACCATCGCGGTGAAGAGATACCACTGGATCTCGAGCCAGGCGTTGGAGCTCATGTCGAACGCGTAACGCACCATCGCGTTGCCGGCGCTGATCGCGCAGGCGAGGACCACGGCCCAATCGGCGAGGTAGCCGATGCGCTGGTTCAGGCGGTCGATGAAGCTGGAGAGGGCGAGCAGGGGGCGCACGGCTGGGCTTCCTCCGGGGGACGCGAGGAAGGTTACGGGAAGCGGCCCCCGCCGTACAGTCAGCCGAGCGGCGCTATCCGATGCCGCGCGAGGTACGCCTCGAAGCCTTGGACCGCTTCGCCCGCCCCCGCCCATCCGACGTAGGCGTCCGGGCGCACGAGGTAAGCCGCGTTCCTCTCGTAGCCCGCATGGGATGCGGCGGCCTGCCAGGCGAACGCATGGAGCGCGATGCCGTGGCGCTCGCAGGCCTGCGCGATCGCACGCGGGGCTTCGCCATGCACGTGCACTTGCCAATCCATGGAGTCGAGCGGGGCAAAGTTGCCACGCGTTCCTTCGGACGGCGCCACCCAGGGCAGCCGGTCGCCGGCGTGGATCGCGCCGGCGTGGCCCTGCGAGAGCGCGCTCGGGCGATACTCGATCGAGGTCTGCGAGATGGTGCGAAACATGAAGCGCAGCGTCGCATCGAACCGGACGGCGAAAGGCACCAGCCAGGGCACCAGGTGCAGCCGCACGAAGCGCGCAGCGGCGCCCTCGCGCGTGACGAACGTGAATGCACGATCGGTCGAGGCCACGAGGCGCATCGCGAAGGCGCGCCGTTCCGTGGAGTAGGTGTCGAGGATCGCCTCCGCGCCGCGACCCTTCAGCATCGCGGCGAGCTTCCACGCGAGGTTGATCGCATCGCCGATGCCGGTGTTCATGCCCTGCCCGCCCACGGGGCTGTGGATGTGCGCCGCGTCGCCGAGAATGAAGACCCGTCCGTCGCGGAATTCGTTGGCCACGCGATGGTGCACATGGTAGGTGGAGAACCAGTTCACCTTCCGCACGTCGATGCGCATGCGCTCCAGGATGTCCTTGCTCACGTCCTCCCACCGAAGCTCGCCGCGGCGCTTCGCCGCATCGTCCCGCACCGTGCCCACGAGGCGGACATGTCCCTCGGCCCTCAGCGGGAAGACCAGGATGAAGTCGGCGGCGTCGAGCGCCCCGTTCAGCTCGCCGTTGGTCACCGGCCCGGTCGCCTCCACATCGGCCACATAGAAGATGTGCTCGTACGTCCCGCCCGGGAAACCCGCATGGACCGCGCCTCGCACGAACGAGTGCGCACCGTCGCACCCGGCGAGGAACGCGCAGCGCGCGCGGCTCTCGGTTCCATCACGGTGGCGCAGCCGCGCGGAAACGAAGTGCTCGCGGTCGTCCTCGATTCCCACGACTTCCACCTCGCGCTCGACGCGAACGCCCGCGGCCTCGAGCCTTTCGATCAGCAGCTTCTCGTGCTCGTCCTGCGGGTAGATCACCGAGTACGGATAGGGGCTGAGGCCCTTGCCCATATCGCCGAAGCGCGCGCGGGCGCGTTTTCGCCCGGCGACCCAGAGGTTCACCGCGTCCAGCTTGTGGCTCGCCTCGATCACGGGCTGTGCCAGGCCCATGGGCTGGTAGAGCTCGAGGGTGCGGGTATGCACGGCGAGGGCTCGCGAGGTGTTGTCGGCCCGCGGCGCTTTGTCCACGACGCGAACCGGGATTCCATACCGGGTGAGCCATAGTGCGAGCACGAGCCCCGTGGGGCCGGCCCCGGCGATCAGGACCTCGCTGTCGGGCGGGTGGTCATTCATCGCGCTTGGGGTGGCTGTTGCAGGGGCCCGAACTTCCCCGCCTGGTAATCGTGGATCGCTTCCTCGATCTCCCGGCGGGTGTTCATGACGAAGGGTCCGTGGGCGACCATCGATTCGTCGATGGGATCGGCGTGCCCGAATATGACGGTGGCGTCGGTGCTTGCCTCGATCTCGACCGTATCGCCCTCGTCGTCCAGCTCGGCGAGCGTGTACTCGGGCACTCCTTCGGTGCCCACCCGGACGCTCCCGCGCGCGACGTAGAGGAAGACGTTGCGCTTCGCCACATCCGGGAACGAGACACGCGCGCCGCGATTGAGCGACACGGTGGACATGAAGACGCCGGTGAGCGACTCGATCGGGCCCTTGCGCCCGCCCCACTCGCCCGCGATGAGGTGCACCACGCCTTGCGCGCCGGGCGTGGAGATGGCCGGAATATCCTCGCGCTGCAGGCCCTGGTACGCGGGCTTCGTGAACTTGAGGCGCGCGGGCAGGTTCACCCAGAGCTGCAGGATCTCGAGCGGGCCGCCGTGGCGCTTGAACTCCTCGGGGGAGACCTCCGCATGCACGAGGCCGGAGCCCGCGGTCATCCACTGCACGCCGCCCGCGCGGATCACGCTCTCGTGCCCGCCCGAATCGCGATGGGCGAGCTCGCCTTCCAGGATGAAGGTCACGGTCTCGAAGCCGCGATGCGGATGCGGCCCGAAAGGCAGGCCCGCATTGCCCGGCGGATAGACCTGCGGCCCATGATGGTTCAGGAAGAGAAACGGGCTCACCTGCTCGACATGCGGGCCCGGAAGCGGGCGGCGCGTGGTGAGGTCGCCGATGTCGTCGCGGTAAGCGGCGTGACGCCGCGACAGGGATCTATTGGTCATGCGACTGTGGGATCGGCCATGTCCCTCGCGGGTTCCCCATCGAGGGTCGAGCCGGTCACTTCTCCCCCGGGGCCGCGAGTGCGTTCCTCGAAGCGCATGCTTCCGGAACGCCCGACGGTGAGCACCGTGGAGGCGCGTGTGCCGTAGTCCTCGCCGGTGATGAGGGCCGAAGACAATCGCCGCTCCCAGTCGACGCCCACGCCGGTGCCGGGGAGCTCGCCGTCCTCGGCCGGGCGAGTGTCCGAGAGGAAGCCGAAGAGCGCCGGCACGGGATCGGCGCGCGTCATGGCCTCGCGCATCGCCTCGCGCCCGCGCACGACCTTTGGCCAGGGCTCGTCCAGCACGTGATTGGAAAGCCCGTGGATGCCGGGCTCGATCCTGCGTGGCGGGCCGTCGCGGCTGCCGTAGCACCAGAGCGACCTTGCGTCGCCGGCGATGAGGTTGAAACCGTTGTATTCGCCGGAACGTGCGGCGACCGAGGCGAGGAAATCCCCCGGCTCGTCGAAGCCCTGCAAAAAGCCCGTGACGAGCATCCCGCGCGAGCGCGCTGTCGAGCGGCGCTCGGTGGGATCGCGAAAATTGGTCACGGCCGCGAAGCGCCCCTCGCGGGTGACTCCCATCCACGTTCCGCCCGCGCGCAGGTCGCGCCCTGCGAGAAGCTGCGGCTCGCCCGGCCACCATCGTGCCGGCTCCGTGGGCCGCTCGCGCCATTCGTCACGGTTGGCGGCGACGACGAGCGGCAGGTCCCCGCGCGCGTGCCACGCGATCAGGATGAGGCACATGGGAGCGGCGGGCTAGCCTTCGGTCTTGATCTTGTCGAGCAGCGCCGCGTACTTGTCGTTATCGAAGGGCGTGGACTCGGACATCATCCGGTTCATCTCCGTGCGCAGCGCAGCCGCGATGGCTTGCAGCGCATGGGCCCGCGAATACCCCTCGGCCATGAGGCGATCGAGGGTCGCCCTCGTCTCCGGCGGGTCGCCCGTCTCCAGCTGGTTCAGAACGGTATCCAGGAATGCGTCCCTGACGGTCTTGTCGTCCATGCGGGCCTCCCGAAATTGGCTTGCGGCCCTATTTTGACACGCCGGGACTCAGCTCATGTGGTTGGGAAGCCAGGAGACCAGGCCCGGGAAAAAGTAGAGCAGCGCCACAGCCGCCACCATGAGCAGGAAGAAGGGGAAGGCGACCCGGCCGATCCACGTGATGTCGCGCCCGGTCATTCCCTGCAGCACGAAGAGGTTGAAGCCCACGGGCGGCGTGACCTGGGCCATCTCGACCACCAGGACGATGAAGATCCCGAACCAGACCAGGTCGATCTGCGCCTTCACGATGGTGGGAAGGATCACGCCCATCGTGAGCACCACCATCGAGATGCCGTCGAGGAAGCAGCCGAGGATCACGTAGAAGACCATGAGCCAGAAGAGCAGGCCCAGCTGCGACAGGCCCATTCCCGTGATGAACTCCGCGAGCCGGCGCGGCAGCCCGATGTAGCCCATGGAGAGCGTGAGGAACGAGGCCCCGGCGAGGATGAAGGCGATCATGCAATAGAGCCGCGTGGCACCCATGAGGCTCGTCACGAATACCTTCCACGTGAGCGAGCCCTGCACGGCCGACAGCGCCAGCGCGCCGACCACGCCCAGCGCCGCGGCTTCGGTCGCGGTCGCAACGCCCACGTAGATCGAGCCCAGCACCAGGGCGATGAGCGCGACCACGGGGATCAGGTGCCGCGAGGCGTGCAGCTTCTCGCGCAGCGTCATCACCGCATCGGGCGGCGGAATCTTGCCGGGGTTGAGGAGCGACCAGGCGACGGTGTAGCCCATGAAGAGGCCCGCCAGCAGGATCCCGGGAACCACGCCCGCGATGAAGAGCCGCGTGATGGACACCTCGGCCGCGACGCCGTAGACGATCATGATGATCGACGGCGGGATCAGCAGGCCCAGCGTGCCGGCGCCCGCGAGCGAGCCGATGGTCATGTTGTCGGGGTAGTTGCGCTTCGCGAGCTCCGGAAGCGTCATCTTCCCGATGGTCGCGCAGGTGGCCGCGCTCGAGCCCGACACCGCCGCGAAGATGGTGCAGCCGATGATGTTGGTGTGCAGCAGGCGCCCCGGGATGCGCGAGAGCCATGGCGCCAGGCCCTTGAACATGTCCTCGGAAAGCCGCGTGCGGAAGAGGATCTCGCCCATCCACACGAAGAGCGGCAGCGCCGTGAGGGTCCACGAGGAGAGCGATCCCCAGATCGTCACGGCCATCGCATCGCCCGCGGGCCGGATGGTGAAGAGCTCCATGCCGATCCACGCCACTCCCAGCAGCGATAGCCCGATCCACAGCCCGCTGCCCAGCAGCGCGAAGAGGAAGACGATGAGGAGGAGCGTGATGAAGAGGTCCATGGCTACTCGATCGCCTTCAGCTCGTCGCAAGCCGTGGCGATCGCCTTGCGGCGCAGCAGCAGCACGAGGTCGTCCAGCATCGCGATCGCGAGCACGGCCGCCCCCACCGCCATGGCGACCTGCGGTATCCAGAGCGGCGTCGCGTCGTTGCCCTGGGAGATGTCGTTGAACACATGGGACTGCCATGCGAGGCGGATGCTGTACCAGGCGAGCGCGCCGCTGAAGAAGACTCCGGCGACGTGCGACCAGATGTCGAGCGGGCGGCGTAGCCGCCCCCCGAAACGATCGAGGAAGAGCGAGACGCGGATGTGCTCGCCGCGCTTCAGCGTGTGGGCGAGTGCGAGGAAACCGCTGGCGGCCATGCAGTAGCCCGCATACGCGTCGCTCCCACGCAGGTTGAATCCCACCATGCGGCCGACGACGCTCGCGAGCACCATCGCGAGGATCCCCACCATGAAAAACGCCGCGAGGTATCCCGCGGCGTCGTACAGCCGGTCGAGCGTACGCCTCATGTCATCCCGGATGCTGCGACAGCGGCGCCAGTCCGGGATCCAGTCATTTCCTGTACGAATCGACGATCGCCTGCCCGTCCGCCCCCGCCGTCTTCAGCCATTCCGCGGTCATGGTGTCGCCGATCTTCTTGAAGTCGGCCTTCAGCTGCGCCGAGGGCGGGGAAACCGCCATGCCGTTCTTCGCGAGCTCGGCCAGGTACCACTTGTTCTTCTCTTCCGAGACCTTCCAGCCCCGCGACTCGGCCGCGGCCGCGTCCTTCAGCACCGCCGCCTGCGAGGCCTTGTCGAGGGCGTCGAAGGCCGCCTTGTTCACGAAGACGATGTTCTTCGGAAGCCACGCCTGCGTGTCGTAGTAGTACTTCACGACCTCCCAGGCCTTGGTGTCGTAACCGGTGGCGCCCGACGTGATGTTGGCATTCACGGCGCCCGTGGCGAAGGCCTGCGCGAGCTCGGCCACCTGGATCGTGACCGGCTGCGCGCCGACCAGCTCCGCGATCCGCGAGGTGTACGGGTTGTAGGTGCGCATCTTCAGGCCCTTCATGTCGGCGAGCGTGTTGATGGGCTTGCTGGAGTAGATGCCCTGCGGGGGCCACGGGACCGAGTAAAGGACCATCAGGCCCTGCTTCGCGAAGCGCTCCTCGATCGCCTTGCGCGAGGCTTTCCACAGTCTCGCGGCCTCCGGGTAGCTCGAGGCGAGGAAAGGCACGGAATCGACGCCGAAGATCGGGTCCTCGTTGGAATATCCCGAGATGAGGATCTCGCCCGCCTGCGCCTGCCCGCCCTGCACCGCCCGCTTGATCTCCGGCGCCTTGAATAGCGACGCATTGGAATGCACGGTGATCTTGAGCTTTCCGCCCGTGTCCCTTTCGACGTCGGAGACGAACTGCATGACGTTCTCGGTGTGGAAGTTGGTCGGCGGATACGGCGTGGGCATGTCCCACTTCGTTTGCGCGGTCGCGGCGCCGCAGGCGGCGAGAGTCGACGCGGCGATGAGCGCGTGAAGGCGTTTCATGGTGTTCTCCCCTGGATGTCCGGCGAACCTAGCAAGAAGGCGGGTGCGTGTCAAAATAGAGCGCTAACCGTCGGGAACCGCAGATGAGCGCTGGGCGACGCAAAACGATTCGGGGGTTCACGGCGGCCGTGGTGTTTTTCGCCGCGAGCGGCTGCTTTGCCCACGAGCACGGCGAGCAGTGGACACTCGCCAACGAGTATCCCGCCACGAGCCTTCCCGGCGAGGCCGACGAGTTCTTCGCGAAACAGGTCGCCGACCTTACCGAGGGCCGCATCTCCGTCGTCACCATGCCCGACGCGCGGATGGGCTACAAGTCGCACGAGCAGCTCGCGGCGGTCGAGCAGGGCAAGGTCGCCATGGCGGACACGCTCGGCGGCGCCATGGGAAACGCCGAGGCGATCTTCCTCCTTTCGTCGCTCCCCTTCGCCGCGAACGGCATCGCCGGGGCCCGGGCGCTGTACGACGCGGCGAGGCCGGCGTATGAGGCCGCCTTCGCGCGCCACCACCAGAAGCTTCTCTATGCCACGCCATGGCCGCCCTCGGGCCTCTGGACCGCCGGGCCCGCGGACACCCTGCCCGCGATCGCGGGGTTGCGCGTTCGCACCTATGATTCGACCAGCGCGTACCTCTTCACGCGGTTGGGCGCCCATCCCCTGACGGTCTCGTATTCCGACCTGGGCCCGAAGCTCGCGAGCGGCGAGGTGAATGCCGTGCTTTCCTCGGGCGACGGCGGTGCGGCGCGAAATTTCTGGGATCACCTGCCGCACTTCACCCAGCTCGACTACGCGATCCCGCTCAGCTTCACCAGCGTGAATATGGATCGCTGGGGCTCGCTCGACGACAAGGAGCGCGAGGCCTTCCTGGAAGCGGCGCGGCGCACCGAGGCGCAGGTCTGGAAGGCGATCGAAGCCCGCGTGGAGGAGAACTACGCGCGCATGCGCAGCCACGGGGTGACCATCGATACGCAAGTCTCGCCCGCGCTCGCGGCGCGCCTGCGTGCCGAGGCGGCGCTCGCGCTGCGCCGATGGGCCGGGGTTGCCGGACCGGATGCGCGCGAGATCCTCGAGCGGCGATGAACGGCGCGCGCTGGCAATTCTGGATCGACCGCGGCGGCACGTTCACCGACGTGGTGGCGCGCAAGCCCGACGGCTCGATCGTCACGCACAAGCTGCTTTCGGAGAATCCCGGGCGCTACCGCGATGCCGCGATCGCCGGTATCCGCCATTTGCTCGACGTGGGCCCCGGCGAGCCCATCCCCGTGGAGCGCATCGGCGCGGTGAAGATGGGCACGACCGTGGCCACCAACGCGCTCCTCGAGCGCAAGGGCGAGCGCACCGTGCTCGTCATCACCCGTGGTTTCCGCGACCAGCTGCGCATCGCCTACCAGAACCGCCCGCGAATCTTCGACCGCCATATCCGCGTGCCGGAGCTCCTCTACACGAAGGTGATCGAGGTGGACGAGCGGGTCGGCGCGTCGGGCGAGATCGTGACGCCGCTGGACGAGGAGAAGGTGCGCCGCGATCTCGCCGCCGCGCATGCCGAGGGCTTCCGCGCCGCGGCCATCGTGCTCATGCACGGCTATCGCTATCCCGCGCACGAGGCGGTGGTGGCCGCGGCGGCGCGCGACGCGGGCTTCGAGCAGGTCTCGGCCTCCCACGTGGTCTCGCCGCTCATGAAGATCGTCTCTCGCGGGGACACCACGGTCGTCGACGCATACCTCTCGCCGATCCTGCGCCGCTACGTGGACCAGGTCGCCGCGGAATTGAACGGGGACAAGGCGCTTCGCCTCTTGTTCATGCAATCCAACGGCGGGCTCACCGATGCGCGCCGCTTCCAGGGCAAGGACTCGATCCTGTCGGGGCCCGCGGGCGGCATCATCGGCATGGTGCGCACGTCGGAGGCGGCGGGATTCCGCAAGGTGATCGGCTTCGACATGGGCGGCACCTCGACGGACGTTTCCCACTACGCGGGCGAGCTCGAGCGAGAGTTCGAGACGCTGGTGGCGGGCGTGCGCATGCGCGCGCCGATGATGTCCATCCACACGATCGCCGCGGGCGGGGGCTCGATCCTCGGCTTCGACGGGCAACGCCAACGCGTGGGCCCCGATTCCGCGGGCGCCAACCCGGGGCCCGCATGCTACCGGCGCGGCGGGCCGCTCACGGTCACCGATTGCAACGTGATGCTGGGGAAGGTGCAGCCGGATTTCTTCCCCAAGGTCTTCGGCCCGAAGGGCGACCAGGCGCTGGATAGCCAGGTGGTGCGCGAGAAGTTCGCGGTGCTGGCACGCGAAATCGGCCTCGCCACGGGGACGACGCAGTCGCCGGAGGAAACCGCGGAAGGCTACGTGAAGATCGCCGTGGCCAACATGGCCAATGCCATCAAGTTCATCTCGGTGCAGCGCGGCCACGACGTGACCGAATACACGCTCGCCTGCTTCGGCGGGGCGGGAGGCCAGCACGCCTGCCTCGTGGCCGACGAGCTCGGCATGAAGCGGGTCTACATCCACCCCCTCGCGGGCGTCCTCTCCGCCTATGGCATGGGGCTCGCGCAGGTACGCGCGCTTCGCGAGGAGGCGGTGGAGCGGCGCGTGGACGACGAGGCCATCGCCGACGTCGAGGAGAAGTGCGTGAAGCTGGGCGAGCAGTGCGTGCGCGAGCTCGCCGACCAGGGCGTGGGTTTCGACCGGCTGGAAAAGCGCGTGCACCTCAAGTACGAGGGGACCGACACATCGATCGCGGTGCCGCTCGCATCGCTATCGGAGATGCATGGCGAGTTCGAGCGGCTCTACCGCAGCCGCTTCAGCTTCCTCATGCCCGACCGTGCGCTGGTGGCCGAGGCGGTTTCGGTCGAGGCCGTCGGGCTCCCGGACGCCGGCCCCGGGATCATTCCGGCGCAAGCGGTGAGCGCCGCGAAGCCGGTGGCGCTGCAGTGGGTCGAGATGACGACCAATGGCAGCCGCTTCCGCACGCCGGTATTCGCGCGCGAGAAGCTGGCACCGGGCACCACCATCGCGGGCCCCGCCATCATCGCCGAGCGCAACGCCACCACCGTGATCGAGCCGGAGTGGCACGCCCGCGTGACGGAGCTCGATCACCTCGTGCTCGAGCGCGTGGTCGAGCGCCGTGCGCGCTACGCGCTGGGCACGCGGGCCGACCCCGTCATGCTCGAGGTCTTCAACAACCTCTTCATGTCGATCGCCGAGCAGATGGGCGTGCGCCTCGCCCAGACCGCGTATTCGGTGAACATCAAGGAGCGGCTCGACTTCTCGTGCGCCCTCTTCGACGCCGACGGCAATCTCATCGCGAACGCGCCGCACATGCCCGTGCACCTGGGCTCCATGGGCGAAAGCATCAAGACGGTGATCGCCAAGAACGCCGGGCGGATGAAACCCGGAGACGTGTACGTGCTGAACGATCCGTACAACGGCGGGACGCATTTGCCGGACGTGACGGTCATTACTCCCGTCTACCCCGAACGCAATGGCGACGGAGCCACTCCATTGTTCTACGTAGGGTCTCGGGGCCACCACGCGGACATCGGCGGCATCACGCCCGGCTCCATGCCGCCCTTCTCGAAGACGATCGAGGAGGAGGGTGTCCTCTTCGACAACGTGAAGCTGGTCGAGGATGGCCGCATGCTCGAAGGCGACATCCGCGCGCTCCTCGCCTCGGCTCGCTATCCCGCGCGCAATCCCGACCAGAACATCGCGGACCTGCGCGCCCAGGTCGCGGCCAACGAGAAGGGCGTCCAGGAGCTGAAGCGGATGGTGGCGCACTTCGGCCTGGACGTGGTGCAGGCGTACATGCGCCACGTCCAGGACAATGCCGAGGAGTGCGTGCGCCGCGTGATCGGCGTCCTCAAGGACGGGCAGTTCGCCTACGAGATGGACAACGGCGCCGTGATCCGCGTGAAGATCACCATCGGCGGCGACCGGCGCAGCGCCACGGTCGATTTCACGGGGACGAGCGGCCAGCTGGAGAGCAACTTCAACGCTCCCTCGGCGGTGGTGTATGCGGCCGTGCTCTACGTCTTCCGCACGCTGGTGGACGACGATATCCCGCTGAACGCCGGGTGCCTCAAGCCGCTGCACGTGATCGTGCCCGAAGGCTCCATGCTGAACCCGCGGCCGCCGGCGGCGACCGTTGCCGGCAACGTAGAGACCTCGCAGTGCCTCACCGACGCCATCTATGGCGCGCTGGGCGTCATGGCGGCCGCCTGCGGCACCATGAACAACTTCACCTTCGGCAACGCCCGGTACCAGTACTACGAGACCATCTCGGGCGGCACGGGCGCGGGCCCCGGCTTCGACGGCACCGATACCGTGCAGGCGCACATGACCAACTCGCGCCTCACGGACCCGGAGGTGCTGGAATGGCGCTTCCCGGTGCGCATCGACAGCCACGAGATCCGCCGTGGAAGCGGCGGTGCCGGCAAGTGGCATGGCGGCAACGGGGCCACGCGCCGCGTGCGCTTCCTGGAGCCGATGACGGCCGCGATCCTCGCCGGACATCGGCGAATCGCGCCGTACGGAATGGCAGGCGGCGCCCCAGGGGACGTCGGACGCAACTGGGTCGAGCGCGCCGACGGCTCGCGCACCGAGCTTTCTTACGCCGACGAGACGCAAGTCGCACGCGACGACGTGTTCGTGATCGAATCGCCGGGCGGCGGGGGATACGGCGCGGGTGATTGACTTTTGTGGCGGAAGTGATACACGTCGCCCGCGATGTGCGAAATATCACTTCACTCGCGATTTGGCGCGGTTATAAAATAGGCACCCTTTCCTTCGCGCGCGGGTCGAAACAAAGACACGCATGCGTGAAGCAGCGAAAGCCGGACCCACCTTGAAAATCGGCAACATCCAACTCCGGAACAATCTCGTGGTCGCGCCCATGGCGGGCGTGACCGATCGCCCTTTCCGCAGCCTCTGCAAGAAGATGGGCGCGGGAATGGCGGTGTCGGAGATGGTGGCGTCGAATTCGCTCCTGTGGGGCTCGGAGAAGACCATCCGCCGCGGCAACCACGAGGGCGAGGTGGAGCCCAAAGTGGTGCAGATCGCGGGCGCCGATCCCGAGATGATGGCCGAGGCGGCGAAGTACAACGTGGACAAGGGCGCCCACATCATCGACATCAACATGGGCTGCCCCGCCAAGAAGATCTGCAACGTCTACGCGGGCTCGGCGCTCCTCAGGGACCAGCCGCTGGTCGCGAAGATCGTCGACGCGGTCGTGAGGGCGGTCGACGTCCCCGTGACGCTCAAGATCCGCACGGGCTGGGACAAGCAGAACAGGAACGCGCTCGCCATCGCGCGCATCGCGCAGGAGCACGGCATCCGCTCGCTCGCCATGCACGGGCGCACCCGCGCTTGCATGTACACGGGCGACGCGGAGTACGACACGATCCGCGCCGTGAAGCAATCGGTCTCGATCCCGGTGATCGCCAACGGCGACATCACCACGCCGGAAAAGGCCAGGTTCGTGCTCGAGTACACGGGCGCGGACGCGGTCATGATCGGCCGTGCCGCCCAGGGCCGGCCCTGGATCTTCCGCGAGATCGCCCACTTCCTCGAGACGGGCACGCACCTGCCCCCGCCGAGCGTGATCGAGATCCGCGAGGTGATGGTCGAGCACCTGCACGACCTCTACGCCTTCTACGGCAAGGAACGCGGCTCGCGGGTGGCCCGCAAGCACATCAGCTGGTACACCAAGGGACTCAAGAACTCGGCCGTCTTCCGCGCGCGCATGAACACGCTGGAGAGCGCCGAGCTGCAGCTCGAGGCCGTCGCGCGGTTCTTCGACGAGCTTACCGAGCGCTCGGCGCGCCTCGAATATAACGACGAAGAGGTGGCGCTTGCCGCTTAGGACCAGGAACGAGGGGAGAGGGGACGTGCGCGATAACGAGCTGTCTTCCACGGTGCGCAAGGTCATGCGCCAGTACTTCAAGGACCTCGACGGCGAGAAGGCCTCGGGCATCTACGACATGGTGGTCGCGGCGATCGAGAAGCCCATGCTCGAGGTCGTGATGTTCCAGGCCCAGGGCAACCAGACCCGCGCCGCGGAGTTGCTGGGCCTCAACAGGAATACCCTGCGGAAGAAATTGCAGCAACACGGCCTGGACTAGGGCGCGAGGCACGAGGCGCGAGGCCCATGAAAATCACCCGCGCACTGATTTCGGTCTCCGACAAGGCGCACGTTGTCGATTTCGCGAAGGCACTGCTCACCCACGGGGTCGAGATCCTTTCCACCGGCGGCACCGCGCAGCTCCTCAGGCTGAACGGCGTCGTGGTAAAGGAGGTGTCCGAGTTCACCGGCTTTCCGGAGATGATGGAAGGCCGCGTGAAGACGCTCCATCCCAAGGTCCATGGGGGCATCCTCGCCCGGCGCGACAAGCCGGATCACCAGCGATCCATGCGCGAGCACGGCATCGAGCCCATCGACATGGTCGTGGTGAACCTCTACCCGTTCGCGCAGGCCGTGGCCAAGCCCGGCTGCACGATGGACGACGCGATCGAGAATATCGACATCGGCGGCCCCGCCATGGTGCGTGCCGCCGCCAAGAACCACGCCTTCGTCGCGGTGGTGACCGACCCCGCCGACTACGCACCCATCCTCGAGAAGATGAAGGCCGGCAACGGTTCGCTCGACGATTCCGAGCGCTATCGGCTCGCGGCCAAGGCCTTCAGCCACACCGCCGAGTACGACGGCATGATCTCCAGCTGGCTCACGGCGCGTTCGGTCGATGGCGCGGCACGCGAGTTTCCGGATCGCATCAATGTCCAGATGCGCCTCGCGCAGACGCTTCGCTACGGCGAGAACCCCCACCAGTCGGCGGCCTTCTACATGGAGCGGGGCCCGCCGCGCGGCACGCTCGCCTCCTTCCGCCAGCTCCAGGGCAAGGAGCTCAGCTACAACAACATCGCCGACTCCGACGCCGCGTGGGAGTGCTGCCGCTCCTTCGACGTGCCGGCGTGCGTGATCGTGAAGCATGCCAACCCGTGCGGCGTCGCCGTGGCGCAGGCGCCGCTCGCGGCGTACCGCAACGCCTTCCTTACGGACCCCACCTCTGCCTTCGGCGGCATCATCGCCTTCAACCGCCCCGTGGACGCCGCTACCGCCGAGGCGGTGTCCGCGCAGTTCGTGGAGGTGGTGATCGCGCCGCGGTATGAAGCCGATGCGCTCGAGGTCTTCGCGGCCAAGAAGAACGTGCGGCTCCTCCAGATCGACGCCGACAAGACGCTGAACGCCCTCGACATGAAGCGCGTGGGAGGCGGCCTCCTGGTGCAGACGAGCGACGCCTTCGACGTGGCCGAGATGCGCATCGTCACGAAGCGCGATCCCACGAAAGCGCAGATGAACGACCTCGTCTTCGCCTTCCGCGTGGCCAAGTTCGTGAAGTCCAACGCCATCGTCTTCTGCGGGAACGGGATGACGCTCGGCGTGGGCGCGGGCCAGATGAGCCGCGTCGACTCCACCCGCATCGCCGCGATCAAGGCGAAGAACGCGGGCCTCTCGTTACGCGGCTCGGTGGTGGCCTCCGACGCATTCTTCCCGTTTCGCGACGGGCTCGACGTGGTTGCCAACGCGGGCGCCCGCGCCGTGATCCAGCCCGGCGGGAGCCTTCGCGACAACGAGGTGATCGCCGCGGCCGACGAGCACGGCATCGCGATGGTGTTCACCGGAATGCGGCACTTCCGGCACTAGATGAAGCTCCTCGTCATCGGCTCCGGCGGCCGCGAGCATGCGATGGCGTGGCGTCTCGCGCAGTCGCCCCGGGTCTCGCGCGTGTACGTGGCGCCCGGCAATGCGGGCACGGCGCGCGAGGATGGCCTTTTCAACGTGGAGCTCACGGATATCGGCAAGCTCATCGCCTTCGCCAGGGCGGAAGCCGTGCACGCGACGGTCGTGGGGCCGGAAGGGCCGCTCGCCGAGGGCATCGTGGACGCGTTTCGCGACGCGGGCCTGCGAATCTTCGGGCCGACGAAGGCCGCCGCGCAGCTCGAGTCCTCCAAGGACTTCGCCAAGCGCTTCATGCAGCGCCACGGCATTCCCACGGCCAAGCACAAGACCTTCACCAACGCGAAGGAAGCCCACGCCTTTCTCGAGGCCCATCCGGCGCCCATCGTGATCAAGGCCGACGGCCTCGCCGCCGGCAAGGGCGTGATCGTCGCGATGACCGGCAAGGAAGCGCGCGACGGGGTCGACATGATGCTTGCCGGGAACAAGCTGGGCGATGCCGGGCACCGTGTCGTGATCGAGGAGTTCATGGCGGGCGAGGAAGCGAGCTTCATCGTCATGGTGGACGGCAAGAACATCCTGCCGCTGGCTTCCAGCCAGGACCACAAGCGCATCTTCGACGGTGACAAAGGCCCCAACACCGGCGGCATGGGCGCGTACTCTCCAGCGCCGGTGGTGACGCCGGAAGTACATGCCAGGGTGATGCGCGAAATCATCGGCCCCACGGTGAAGGGCATGGCCGACGACGGCATCGCCTTCACGGGCTTTCTCTACGCCGGCCTCATGATCGATGGATCGGGTGCGCCGCGGGTGGTCGAATTCAACTGCCGCATGGGCGACCCCGAGACGCAGCCGATTTTCATGCGCCTGAAGACCGACTTCTTCGAGATCGTCGAGCATGCGATCGATGGCGCCCTCGACCGGATCGAGGCGCAGTGGGATCGGCGCGCCGCCCTGGGGGTCGTGATGGCGGCGGCGGGCTACCCCGAGTCGCCCCGCAAGGGAGACGAGATCCACGGGCTTGCGAAGGACGAGGAGGATTTCCACGTCTTCCATGCGGGCACCGTGCTGAAGGACGGCAAGGTCGTCACCAACGGCGGACGCGTGTTGTGCGTGACGGCCCTGGGCGACAAGGTGAAGATCGCGGCCGAGCGCGCCTACGAGGTCGTCGAGCGCATTCGTTTCGACGGCATGCAGTTCCGCAAGGACATCGGCCACCGCGCTTTCGGGCGCCGATGAAGATCACCCCCGTCCGCGACTATCTGGTGGGCCTGCAGGAGTCGATCGTCTCGCGCCTCGAGGCGCTCGATGGCGGCAAGTTCCTGCGCGACGAATGGAAGCGCCCGCAGGGCGGCGGCGGCACGAGCTGCATGCTGGAGGACGGCGAGCTCTTCGAGCGCGCCGGCGTGGGCTTCTCGCACGTCGGCGGGAACAGCCTTCCCGCTTCGGCGACCGAGCGCCATCCGCAGATCGCCGGCCGCGAGTGGGACGCGATGGGAGTATCGCTCGTGCTCCATCCGCGCAATCCCTACGTGCCTACCGTCCACATGAACGTGCGTTTCATTCGCGCCCAGGCGAAGGACGGTGGAAAAGATGCATGGTGGTTCGGCGGCGGCATGGATCTCACGCCGTACTATCCGTTCGAGGAAGACTGCGCGCATTTCCATCGCGCCAACCGCGATTCGCTCGCGCCGTTCCCCGGCTTGCATTCGCGCTTCAAGAAGGCCTGCGACGACTATTTCTTCCTCAAGCACCGCAACGAGCCGCGTGGCATCGGCGGGACGTTCTTCGACGACTTCAGCGACGGCGGCTTCGATCAAGCCTTCGCGGTGATGCGAGCGACGGGCAACGCCTTTCTTCCGGCCTATCTTCCCATCGCCGAGCGGCGCCGCGGGCAAGCCTTCGGCGAGCGCGAGCGCGACTTCCAGGCCTATCGGCGCGGCCGGTACGTGGAATTCAACCTGGTGTGGGATCGCGGCACGCTCTTCGGGCTGCAATCGGGCGGCAGGAGCGAATCGATCCTCATGTCGCTGCCTCCCATCGTGAAGTGGCGTTACGACTGGCAGCCCGCGAAGGGCTCGCCCGAAGCGAAGCTCTACGAGGTGCTGACACCGCCGCGCGATTGGGCGAACATGTCCGAATGATCTACGAACGCCGCTCCCAAAAGCTCGCGAGCCGAGCCGTCTATCGCAAGCGCCTCATCCAGTCGGGCGTGGCGGGCTTCGTCATGGTCGTGATCTCGCTCGCCGTGGGGATGGCGGGCTACGCATGGTTCGAGGGCCTGGGCTGGATCGATTCGTTCGTGAACGCCGCCATGATCCTCTCGGGCATGGGGCCGCTGCACAATCCCGACAGTACCGGCGGCAAGCTCTTCGCCGGCATCTACGCGCTCTACTCCGGCTTCGCGGTGCTGGTGATCGCGGCGCTCACTTTCGCGCCTGCCATCCACCGCATGCTCCATCGCTTCCACCTGCAGGCCGACGACGGCCAGGACCAGGGCGAAGGCGACGAGGCGCCTCGGCCGCGCAAGGACGCGGCCCGCGGCAAGCGGCGCCGCTAGCTGACGCCGTCCAGGAGGAGCAGGCGGCCCTTGCTGTTGGCCTGGCGCAGCGCCTTCGGCTTCTCGTAGTCGGGCGAGTCGAACCACTTGCGAGCCTGGTCGAACGAGGGGAACTCGATCACCACGCGGCGGCGCTGCGGCCACTCGCCTTCCAGCGGCTGGCTGTTGCCGCCACGAACCAGGAACCGGCCGCCGTATTTCTCGATGGTGGCGGGGACCATGGCGCTATAGGCCTTGTAGCCTTCCGGGTTGGTGATCTCGATCTCGGCGAGGACGTAGGCTGGCATCTTTTCGCTCCTTTCGCGCTCCAACGTTCATCGGAAAGCGCAAGATTAATCCATGGACAGTCCCCTGAACGAGGTCCGCCGCGGCGAGGACGGTTTTTTCATCGAGCACGAGGGTCGGCGCGTGGCGGAGCTCACCTGCCACAGGTCGGGCGCCGACATCGTGGTCACCCACACGTGGGTCGATCCGGGCCGGCGCGGGCAGGGCGATGCGAAGCGCCTGGTGGATGCGGTGGTCGCCTGGGCGCGAGCCGAAAACGCGAAGATCGTGCCGGCCTGCACCTACGTCGCCAAGGCGACGCGCGGGCCGGAGTACGCCGATATCCGCAAGTAGCTAGGTTGCCTCGTAGGCCCTGCGTACAGGCTCGGACCCGTGGATGCGCTCCAGGCGGCGCACGATGAAGTGTCCGCGCGCCATGTCCTGGTAGTGGCCGATGAAGATCGTGTTGATGAGGGCGCCGCCCGCCGCCCCGATCACCGGCACGAGCTGGGCCGCGGTCTTCTCCGAGACCACGATGCCGAAGCGCGCGCCGACGAGGGTCACCAGGCGCACGACGGCTGGCCCTCCTCCCTTGGCGAGCCCTTTCTGGGCGAGGTGCTTCGAGGCTTCGGCCACGGCCGTGGCAAGGGCCGATCGCGTGGCGAAGTAGCCGCTTTCCGCGGTTTCGTCCGCGGCATCGCGCGGGCTCCCCAGCGCGAACACCGTGAGGCAGGCGAGCTTGGTATCGATGGCGCGCGGATCCTCGCCCTCCGCGGCGGCGATGTCGGCGATGGAACGCAGGATGAGGGTGGTCGAGATCGGCAGCTCCACGCCGAGGGCCGCGATGCCGAAGGCGCCGCCGATGGCCCCGGAGGTCGCTACCGCCATCGTGTGCATTCGGTTCGAGGCGCGCGCGCGCGGCGCCTTGCCGAGCGATCCCACCGCGATGTCGAGCGCCTTGGTGAGCGCCTTTTCGGTCGCGGCGTGGACGGCCTTCTGCAAGCGCGAGGGCAGCAGCTTCATGCCCTTCTCGATGGGCGCACCGGCGAGCGTCGCGAGCCGCGCCGCGATGCCGGGGTGCTCGAGCAGGCGCTTGGCCTGGGCCAGCTCCTCCAGGTCGAATTTCGAGAGCGGCATCGTTCCTAGTAGGTGTAGGTCACCGTGAGCCAGGTCTTGCGGATGGTGGCGTCCGCGAGGCCCGAACCCGGATCGTAGCGTGCGTGCTGGATGCGCGCCGAGAGCCCTTCCATCACGTCCCAGGTGACGCCGAGGTCCTGCTCGCGGCCGAAGTCCAGGGACCCGAAATCGGAATGAAAGCGGTGCGATTCGCCATAGAGCGTGACGGGCCCCACCGCCCAGCGCCCCGTGAGCCAGTCGTCGCGCAGGCCCTGGGCGGGCGTCACGAAGAAGTTGAGCGTCCAGCCGTTGTAGGCGTAGAAATCGGTGAGCGGCATCTGCACGCCATAGGTGCCGTTGTTGCTGCCCTTCACCTCGCGGTCGGCACGCACCGTGAATTCGCGCATCGCAACTCCCGCGCCCAGCCTCCAGTAGCTCGCGTCGATGCGCGAATCGCCGCCCGCGTACGAATCCTGCTTCGCATAGTCGGCGAGGTACGGCACTTCGAGGCCGTTGCCGAAGCGCCATGCGGTTCCCTCGGCCTTCACGCCGAGCACGCGATACGAGTTGTTCGCGAGCCCCGTGAAAGCGCCATTCTGCGGTTGGTCGTGCAGCACCGCATAGGCCGAGAGCGAATGCGCGGGCGTGGGGTTCCAGGCGGCGTCGAGCAGCGTGAGGCGCAGCTTCGAGCGCGTGCCCGAGGTCGTGCGCACGTGGTCGAAATAGCTCGCGGCGAGCCGCGTGTTCGCGAATCCTTCGTAGGCGAACGAAGCGCCGTCGAACACTTGCGGAATCTGGCGGAAGTCGTTGTCGCTCACCCAGCGGCTGTTCTCGAGGCGCACCACCTGGCGCCCGATGCGCGCACGCAGTCCCTCGTCACCGGCGTAGTCCAGGTACGCCTGGTTCAGGCCCGTGTACGTGGGATCGGGAAGCAGCGGGTAGGACGAGGTCGAGAACTGCGCCGGGTCGTCGTTGAAATGCGCGTAGCCTGGATGCGACGCGTTGATCGCCTGCACGAACGCACGCACACCGTGGAATGGCGCGGTGGTGTAGCCCGCGAGCGTGCGCATGGTCCAGCCATCGGTCACATCGGGGAAGTCGCTTTCCGTGATGCGGTTGTACCGGGGCCGCAGCTCCAGGCTGAAACGCCCGTGGGACAGCGAATCGGCGATGCTGAAGGGCTCGGAAGGCTCCTGGCAGTAACAAAGTGTTGCTGCAAGCGTGGTTACGAGGATGAGTGGCCGTGCGATATATCCCGCGGCTAGAATACGAAATCTCCTTTCATGCGGCTTCCGCCGCGAGTCTCCGCCAGCTTGCCATCGATGTCCAGACTTGCGGCCGCGCTGCTTGCCGCCTCGGTATCCATGCGCTGCGCCGCGGCCGCGATCGATGTCGAGGTGCGCGATGCGGCGGGCCATCCGGAGCCGGACGTCGCGGTGTATGCGATGCCGGCCACCGGTGCGATCGAGGCGCGGCCCGGCAAGGCGACCGCGCAAATCGAGCAGGTGGACCGTGAGTTCGTACCCTATCTCACGTTGCTGCAGACCGGAACCACCGCGAGCTTCCCCAACCGCGATCCGATCCTCCACCACGTCTATTCCTTCTCGCCGGCCAAGACCTTCGAGATCAAGCTCTACACCGGCAAGAGCCCGAGCTCGGTCACCTTCGACAAGCCCGGAATCGTGACGTTGGGCTGCAACATCCACGACTGGATGATCGCGTACGTCCTGGTTGTTTCCACCCCATGGTTCGGGAAGACGGATGCCGCGGGTATCGTGAAGCTGCGGGACTTGCCGGCGGGCTCGTATGCGGTCCACGCCTGGCATCCCCAGCAACGGGCGCCGGCGGACCCGGTGACCGTGGCCCCGGAAGGCCAGGCGGGGGCGACGGTGCGCTTCACGATGGACATCGCCCCACGCAAGCCCAAGTACAAGCCCCCGTTTGACCGGCTGAAATACTGATGCCCGTCGTGCCGCCCCGCCGCCCCACCGGCCGCTTCCCGAAGCTCGGCACGCGGATCGTCGTGTTCTTCGTCGCGCTGCTCGTCATCGTGCAGGGCGTCGCGGCCTTCCTCGTGATACAGGCGAGCTCGCAGGTGGCGCGCCGCACGATTAACCAGCAGCTCGAGCAGGGCGAGCGCGTGTTCAGGCAGCTCCTCACGCAGAACCAGGCGAGGCTCGAGCAGGGCGCGGGCATCCTCTCGGCGGACTTCGCCTTCCGCCAGGCCATCGCCTCGAACGACACCGGGACGATCCTCTCGGTGCTGCGCAACCACGGCGCGCGGGTGGGCGCGAACGTGATGACGCTCGCTTCCCTCGACAACACGGTGCGTGCCGACACGCTCGACCCCGCGCGCATCGGCAAGCCCTTCGCCTACCCCGACCTGGTGAAGCTCGCGTCCGTCGACGGCAAGTCGTCCTCCATCGTGATCCGGGACGGCAAGCTCTACCAACTGGTGGTCGTGCCGGTGCTGGCCCCCGAGCCGATCGCATGGGTGGGCCTCGCCTTCGAGGTGGACGACGCCGTCGCCAAGGACATGCACCAGCTCACCGGCCTTGAAGTCACGTTCGCGAGCCGCGTCGGCCCCAGCGAGGAGTGGCGCCTTCACGCCTCCACGCTGCCGGCGCAGCTGCGCCCGGCGCTTGCCGTGGAGCTCGCAAGGCTGCCGGAGTCCGCCGACGGCAGCGGCGAGATCACCCTGGGCGGAGACGAATACGAGACGCGGCTCGCGGCGCTCGAGCAGCGCGCCGACAAGCGGGTCGTGGCGGTCCTCCAGAGGCCGCTCGCCGTCGGGCTCGCGCCGTTCCAGCGCATCAGCGCGGTCTTCTTCTGGATGACGCTTGCCGGCCTCGCGGTGCTGGTGGCGGGAAGCCTCATGATCGCGCGCGGCATCACGCGGCCCGTGCACCGCCTTGCGGACGCGGCGCGGCGCGTCCAGCAGGGCGACTACTCCCGCCACGTGGACGTGGAGCACCGCGACGAGATCGGCGAGCTCGCGGAGAGCTTCAACCACATGCTCGACGGCATCGTGAGCCGCGAGAAGGAGATCCTGCGGCTCGCCTACGAGGACGCGCTCTCGGGCCTGCCGAACCGGGCGATGTTCTACGAGCAGCTGGGGCAGGCGGTTCGCATCGCGCGCCGCGGCGGCGAGAACATCTCCGTGATGATGCTCGACATGGACCGCTTCAAGGCGATCAACGACACGCTCGGGCACACCGTCGGCGACCAGGTGTTGCGCGAGGTGGGCGCCCGCGTGCGCACCGCGCTGCGCGATTCCGACATCGTCGCGCGGCTCGGCGGCGACGAGTTCGGCGTGCTGCTCCCCACCGGCGACAAGGAGCACGCGCCGCGGGTCGTGGCGGAGAAAATCCACCGCGCGCTCGAGCAGCCCCTCGTCGTGGGCGGGCAGACCATGGACGTGGCGGCGAGCATCGGCATCGCGCGCTTCCCGGAGCATGGCGAGGACGCCGATGCGCTGCTGCGCGCGGCCGACGTCGCGATGTACGAGGCGAAGCGAACCAAGGCCCGCTATGCGATCTACAACTCGAGCCACGACGAGCGCCGCAAGGAGTTCCTCACGCTCCTGGGCGAGCTTCGCCACGCGGTGGAGGCGGGCGAGCTCGAGCTGCACTTCCAGCCGAAGGTGACGCTCGCCGAGGAGCGCGCGAGCTCGGTCGAGGCGCTGGTGCGCTGGCGCCACCCGAAGAAGGGGATGGTGCCCCCGGGCGATTTCATCCCGTTCGCCGAGCAGACCGGCTACATCGGCGAGATCACGCGCTGGGTGCTTCGCCGCGCGATCGAGCAATGCGGGCGCTGGCAGATGAACGGCTCGCGCGTGCGCATGTGCGTGAACATATCGGCGCGCGACCTGCGCCAGGGCGAGGAGCTCGTGCAGTTCGTGTCGGCAAGGCTCGCCGAGGCCGAGCTTCCCGCCGGCATGCTGTGCCTCGAGATCACGGAGAGCGCGCTCATGGAGGATCCGGCGATCGCGCAGTCGACGCTGCGCCGGCTTCGCGAGCTGGGCGTGGCCACCTCGATCGACGACTACGGCACCGGCTACTCGTCTCTCGCCTACATCAAGCAGCTCGCGGTGAACGAGCTGAAGATCGACCGCGGGTTCGTTGCGGGCATGGAAGCCGACCAGCGAAACGCCGCCATCGTGCGCTCGACCATCGAGCTGGGGCACAACCTCGGGCTGACCGTCGTGGCCGAGGGCGTGGAGACCGAGCACGAGCTCGCGCAGCTGCGCCGGTTCGGGTGCGACGCCGCGCAGGGCTACCTCTTCGCGCGGCCGATGAGCGCGCCGGCCTTCGAGCGCTGGCTGTCAGGGCTGCGGGACGAGGCTGGGGCGCGCGCCGGAGTCGCCGGCGCCTGAGGCTGCACGGTAGGCCGCGTAGTGGCGCAGCGCTTCGGAGACGTGGTTGCGCAGGTCCGCGGCATTGATCGGCCGCGTGAGCAGGCGATGGACCTGCGCCTCGTTGATGAGTCTCGTGACGAGGTCGGAGTCCGCCTCGTCGGCCACCAGGATGGAGAGAGTCTCGGGGCGTTTCGCCTTCACCACGCGGAAGAGCTTCACGAGCTCCGCGGCGCCCGCGTTCTGGTCGGCGACGATCGCGGCGAACTCGCCGGCTTGCAGCAGCCGCGCCGCCTCGGGAACGCTCGCGACGAGCTTCACCTGCGCCTTGCCCGCCACCAGCTTCTCCAGGCCGCGCGCGAGGCCCTGCTGCGGGTCGATCACGAGGATCGAGCCTTCGCGCGGCGAGTCCTTCCGCGGCGGGGGCGAAGTGTTGAGGCGTGCCGCTACCGCGACCGCGTCGGCGAGGGTCGCGCGGATCTCGTCGTTGTCCCAGGGCTTCTTCACGAAACGGAAGACCTCGCCCTCGTTGATCGAGCCCACCATGGCGGCGAGGTCGGAATAGCCGGTGAGGAGGAGCCGTACGGTGCGCGGGTACAGCTTGCGCACTTCGCGCAGGAATTCGACGCCGGTCGTGCCGGGCATTCGCTGGTCGCTCACCACGATCGGCACGGGCCCGGCGCGAAGCAGCGCCAGCGCTTCGCCGGGATTGCCCGCGACAAGCACCTCGTAGTCGGCACGGAAGAGCGCGCGCAGGGCGTTCAGCACTCGCTCGTCATCGTCCACGAAGAGCACGCGCGGCTTGGTGCTGGGCGGCGCCGGCGCGGCGGCCGCCGCCGGCGTGCTGATGAGCTTCGCTTTCTGCGCGAGCGCCGCCGCGCTGGCAGCGGGCTTCGCGATGGAGACCGGTGCAGCCGGCTTCGCGGGCGGGACCGGTTTGGGCGCGGGTGGCACGGGCGGCGGCGGAGGTGAGGGTGGAGCGGATAGGGGCGCCGGCTTCGGGGCTGGTGCCGGCTTCGGGGCCGCAGCTTTTGCGGGCTCGCTCTCGACTGCCGCCTTCTCGGGCGCGAGCTTCGGCGGCACCGCGAGCGGCACGCCGATCGAATCCTGGAGGCCGAGGCGAAGGCCGTCGAGGAACTCGCGCGCCGCGCCGAAGCGGTCCATCGGATCCTTGGAGAGCGCGCGCTGGATCACCCAATCGAGCTGCCAGGCGATCTTCGGCATGAAGGTCGAAGGATCCGCGGGCCTTTCCTGCTCGACCCGGTGGACGACTTCCTCGCGTGCGCCCGAGAATGGCGCTGTCCCGGTCACGAGGTGATAGACGAGCGCGCCCACCTGGTAGATGTCGGTGCGCGCTTCGCCACCCTGGTGGGCGAACTGCTCCGGCGCCATGTAGGCAGGCGTCCCGGCGTCCGGCGGTCCCAGGGGTGCAAGGCCCAGGTCGGTGAGCTTCACGTGTCCCTGCTTGTCCACGAGGATATTGGCGGGCTTCACGTCGCCGTGATAGACGCCTTTGGCGTGAGCCACCTCCAGGGCCTCGAGCACCTGGCGCGAGATCTCCCAGGCGGCCTTCAGGTCCGGCGGTGTCGTGGCTTGCAGGCTCTCGGAAAGCGGTGCGCCCTCGACCAGCTCGTAGACCGCGCAGACGACCTTGTCCGCGACGACCAGCTCGACGAAGTTGGCGAAGGCTGGATGGCGCACGCGCGCGAGGAGCTGCCCGTCGCGGCGCATCCTGTCGAGCGCTTCCGGGCCGAGCGCGCCGCGCTGCACGACCTTGAGGGCGTACGCGTTGCCGCCCTCGGAGCCGCGGAAATAGTTGCCCCACGAGCCCTTGGCGAGCGGCTGCTCGAGCGTGTACTTGCCTATGCGGCGCGCGTCGCTCATGCGGGCAGCGCGTCGTTCTCGGCCGCGACCAGCGCCGAGAGCTCCGGCGGAGGCGCTACCGGAAGGACCACGGTCACGGTCGTGCCCTCGCCGGGCGTGGAGCGCACGTCGATGCGCCCACCGTGCTGCGAGACGATCTTGTAGGCGATCGACAGGCCGAGCCCCGTGCCCTTGCCCACTTCCTTCGTGGTGTAGAAGGGATCGAAGATGCGCGGCAGGACCTCGGCCGCGATGCCGCGGCCGTTGTCCTCGACGTCGATCGCCACGGCGTCGTCGCCCTCACGGCGCGTGGCCACGGCGATCCGCCCGCGCGGCTTGTCCATCGCCTGGGCGGCGTTGTTCACGAGGTTGAGCAGCACCTGGTTCACTTGCGAGGGCGAGCACGTGATGGAAGGCACTTCGCCCAGGTGGCGCTCGACGTCGATCCTGCGCAGCGTCGGCTTCGCGATGAGGAGCGTCGCCTGCACACCCTCGTTCACGTTGAAGCTCGCGACCTTGCTGCGGTCCAGGCGGGAGAAGTTGCGCAGGTTGGTGACGAGCTCCGAGATCTGCTCGATGCCGTGCAGGCCGTCGTGGGTGAGCGCCTCGAGGTCCTCGAGAACGCGGTTGCCGGACACTCGGGCGAGCCGCGCGTCGAGGGCCTCGAATGCGGCCTGCAGCTCGGCCGGCTCCGGCGATTCGCTGTGCAGGATCGCGAGGAGGAGGCGCGCTTCGGTGACGAGCCCCGAGAGCTCCGGCATGCTCGCGCGCGCCGTGGCGACGCCGCTCTTCACGTAGGCGAGCGGCGAGTTGATCTCGTGCGCGACGCCCGCGACCATCTGGCCGAGGGAAGACATCTTCTCCGACTGCACGAGCTGGGCCTCGGATTCCTGGAGCCGCTTCAGCGCCGCGCTGAGATCCCGGGTGCGCTCGGAGACACGGCGTTCCAGCTCGTCGTTGGCGCGGCGCAGCTCTGCCTGGGTGGAGGCGACCCGAACGGCGAGGTACGACACCGCGATGAGCAGCGCCAACGCGTACGCGAAGAGGTAGGCGCGCCAGCGATTCTTCTCGTCGAGGAGCCGGTCGATCGACGCCGCGAGGGTTCGCATGGTGAGGTCGATGCGGCCACCCACGGTGAGGAAGGAAAAGTGCGACCACGCGGCGTGCTCCTCGCCGCGCGCGGCGATGAAAGGCTCGCCCGCGGCCCGCACCGCGGCCGGAAGCGCCGCCAGGCGCTCCGAGAGGGATTTCGCCCGCAACGGGAACGTTTCCAGGCGCCGGCGGATGTCCTCGCGCAGCGTTTTCGCCTGCACCGCGGCCGCGGAGGGGGCCTTTCCGGGCGCTTCGAGCGCTTCGAGGGACGCCTGGAACGCATCGGCCGCCACGCGGGTGCGCTCATGGGCCAGCTGGACGGCTCGCGCCGCCAAGCCTTTCTCGGCGAGCCCTGCGCGAAGCCGTGCGAGCTCCTTCCGGAACTCCTCGCCGGCGGGCACCCGCTCCAGCTCGGCAAGGCTGCGCGACATCATGGCGGCGAAGTCGGAGCGCGGCGTGGGCGCGGTGAAGTCGTCGGCGATCCGCATCACCTCGTCGTCCCAGTGGCTGTCCAGCTCCTTCATCTCGCGCAGCAGCGACATGGCCTGCGACTCGTTCTTCACGTCGACGCCGGCCGTCTTCACGAACAGGAAGGCAAGGGCCCCCAGCAGGATGCCGGCGGCCAGGACCTGGAGCGCGACGCGCGTCGTTCGGTTCATCGCCATGCGCAATTGTAGTGAATCCGCGGCCGCCCTATTCGCCCAGGTAGGCCTCGCGGATGCGCGGATCGTGGAGGAGGGACGAGGCTTCACCCGAGAGCGTGACGAGCCCGCTTTCCAGCACATACCCACGGTGGCTCACCTCCAGGGCGAGGCGCGCGTTCTGCTCGACCAGCAGCATCGTGACGCCCTCGGCCGAGATCGAGCGCACCACCTCGAAGATGCGCTCGACCATCAGCGGGGCGAGACCCATGCTGGGCTCGTCCAGCAGGAGCAGCTTCGGCCGGCTCATGAGCGCGCGCGAGATCGCGAGCATCTGCTGCTCTCCGCCCGAGAGAGTGCCGGCGGTCTGGCGGCGGCGCTCCTTCAGGCGGGGGAAGAGCGTGAAGGCGCGCTCGACGTCGGCCGCGACGCCCGCGCGATCGCGCCTCGCATACGCGCCCATGGCGAGGTTCTCCTCGATGGTGAGTTGCGCGAACACCCCGCGCCCTTCCGGGACGAGGGCGAGGCCCTGGCGCGAGATCACGTGCGATTTCAGCCCCGCGATGTCGCGGCCATCGTACAGGATGCGGCCCGCGGTCGGATGCAGCAACCCCGTGATGGCGCGCAGCGTCGTGGTCTTCCCGGCGCCGTTGGCACCGATGAGACACACCAGCTCGCCCGCGCGTACCTCGAGGGAGATGCCCTTCACGGCGCGGATTCCGCCGTAGGCGACCTGCAGGCCCTCCAGCGCGATGAGGCTCACCCGGGCGCCCGCCCCGGTAATCCTGGAGCCGGGGGCGCCTCGCGCGGGGTGCCCAGGTATGCCTCGATCACCTTGGGATCCTTCTGGATGTCGCGCGGCAAGCCCTCCGCGATGCGGCGCCCGTAGTCGAGGACCAGCACCCGGTCGCACAGCCCCATCACGAGGCGCACGTCGTGCTCGATGAGGAGGATCGTCGTGCCGTCGCCGCGGATCGACTCGAGGAGCTTGCGCAGATCGAGCTTCTCGGAGGCGTTCATGCCCGCGGCCGGCTCGTCCAGCGCGAGGAGCTTCGGATCGGTGGCGAGCGCCCGTGCAATCTCCAGGCGGCGCTGGTCGCCGTACGACAGGTGCTTGGCGAGCTCGTTGCCGCGGTGGGCGATGCCCACGTAGGTGAGCAGCTCGTGGGCGCGCGCCTCGATGGCACGCTCCTCCGCGCGCGTGGCGGGATTGCGCAGGATCGCCCCGAAGACGCCCGCCTTGGTACGCACGTGGCGCCCGATCATCACGTTCTCGACCGCGGTGAGGTTCGCGAAGAGGCGGATGTTCTGGAAGGTGCGTGCGATCCCGAGCTTCGCGATGCGATCGGGCGTGGCCTTCACGAGGCGCGTGCCCATGAAGTCGATCGCGCCGCCGTCCTGGCGATAGATGCCGGTGAGGACGTTGAAGAGCGTGGTCTTGCCCGCGCCGTTCGGGCCGATGAGGCCGTAGATCTCCCGCGCCTGGATCGCGAAGGTGACCTCGGAGAGCGCGACCAGCCCGCCGAAGCGCTTCGAGACGTTGTCGACGTCGAGGAGCGCCCCTGTCGCGGGGGCCTTCGCGGGGCTACTCATCCTTCGCCACCGCGAGCTCGCGCTTGCGCTTCGCCGAGGGCAGCAGCCCCGCCGGCCGGAAAAGCATCATCACGACCATCGCCAGGCCGAAGAGGAGCATCCGGATCACTTCCGGGTCGATGAGCGAGCGGCCGAAGGCGAAGCGCTGCAGCGGCTCCACGGTGTAGCGCAGGATCTCCGGCACGAAGGAAAGCAGGATCGCGCCCAGGATCACGCCCCAGATGTTGCCCATGCCGCCCAGCACCACCATCGAGAGCACCATCACGCTCTCGGTGAGGATGAAGCTCTCCGGGCTGATGAATAGCTGGATCGCGGAGAACATGCCGCCCGCCACGCCGCCGAAGGACGCGCCCATCGCGAAGGCGAGCAGCTTCATGTTGCGCGTGTTGATGCCCATGGCGCGGGCGGCGAGCTCGTCCTCGCGGATCGCTTCCCAGGCACGGCCGATGCGTGAATCCTGCAAACGCAGGTTCACCGCGATCACGACGAGGAGCACGACCAGCAGGAAGAAGTAGTACTTCACCGCCTCGGTGAAGAGGAGCGGCCCCAGGTGGGAGACGTTGCCGAAGTCGATGGGGCCGATCCGTATCGGATCGATGGTGGTGATGCCCTTGGGCCCGTTGGTGAGGTTGAACGGCTCCGAGAGGTTGTTGAGGAAGATGCGCACGATCTCGCCGAAGCCCAGCGTCACGATGGCGAGGTAGTCGCCGCGCAGCTTGAGCGTGGGCGTCCCCAGCAGCACGCCGAAGAGGCATGCGATCGAGGCGCCGATGGGCAGGATCACCCACCACGGCAGGTGGATGTTGAAGTGCGGCGAAGCGAGGAGCGCGTAGGTGTACGCGCCCACGGCATAGAACGCGATGTAGCCCAGGTCCAGCAGCCCCGCGAACCCGACCACGATATTCAGCCCCAGCGACAGGAGGATGTAGAGGAACGCGAGGTTCGTGATGCGCACCCAGGCGGTGCCGACCATCGTCAGCACGAACGGCAGCGCGATGAGCGCCACGGCGATCAGCACCATGCCGACCCACTTGGCGGCGGGATGCTTCCTCAGCCCGGCCAGCGCGATCATCAGGCGCGGTCGCCGACGCGTTCGCCGAGCAATCCCTGCGGACGGAAGACGAGGACCAGGATCAGCACGATGAACGCATAAACGTCCTTGTAGTTGCTCCCGAAGAGGCTTCCCTCGGGGGCCTGCGCGCAGGCGTCGGTGAATCCCGGAAGCCATTGGTCGAGGGCGCAGACGTTGGTGAAGTCACCCACGTAGCCCGCGCCGAGGGCCTCGATCAGCCCCATGAGGATCCCGCCCAGCACGGCGCCCGCGAGATTGCCGATGCCGCCCAGCACGGCGGCGGAGAAGGCCTTCAGCCCCAGCAGGAATCCCATCTGGTAGTGCGCGATGCCGTAGTAGGTTCCGACCATCACGCCCGCCACCGCGCCCAGCGCCGAGCCGATCATGAAGGTGACCGAGATCACCTTGTTGATGTCCACGCCCATGAGCCCCGCGACCTGCGGGTTCTGCGAGGTCGCCCGCATGGCGATGCCGATCTTCGTCTTGTGCACGAGGACGAGGAGCCCGGCCATCATCGCGAACGACATGAGGATGATCACTATCTGAACATTGCTGATCGCGGCGCTCGAATCGCCGCTGCCCAGATGGAAGAGCTTGAACTCGATGATCTGCGGGAAGGCGATGATGTTGCGGCTCCAGACGAGGAGCGCCAGGTGCTGCAGGACGATCGACACGCCGATCGCGGTGATGAGCGGCGCGAGCCGCGGGGCGTTGCGAAGCGGCCGATATGCGATGCGTTCCACCGCGTAGCCCACCCCCATGCACACGGGAATCGCGGCCAGGGTGCCGAGGGTGACCACCAGCGGCGGCGGCAGGCCCATCGGGGCGAGCGCGACGATCACGGAGAAGGCAACCATGCAGCCGATCATCACGACCTCGCCGTGGGCGAAGTTGATGAGCTGGATGATGCCGTAGACCATCGTGTAGCCCAGCGCCACGACGGCGTAGACGCACCCCAGCGTGAGGCCGTTGACGATCTGCTGGAGGAAGATGTCCACGCCGGGGATTGTAAGCAAAAAAAACGGCACCCGAAGGTGCCGTCAGTTGGTGACGGGTAGGCCCGCCTTGTTATTTCTTTTTCTCGTCCTTCTTGGCTTCGTCTTTTTTCGCGGTATCTGCCTTGCTCGCTTCGGCGGGCGCCGGCGCGGCGGCGGGGGCCGCTGCCGGGGCTGCGCCTGCCGCGGGCGCGGGCGCCGCGGCGGTGAACGGGGTCGCCACGCCGTTCTTCACGATCGAGATCGGCACCACCTTGCCGTCATGCAGCTTGAAGATCGTCATCTCGGCGTCCTTGCGGTCGCCCTTGGCGTCGAATTCGACCTTGCCGGTTGCGCCCATGAACGAGATGTTGAACATCTCGGGCGTGAACTTGGCCGGGTCGACCGAGTTCGCCTTCTTCATGGCCTCGATGATCGCGTTGGTGCCGTCGTAGAAATACGGCGCGTATTGCTTGATCTCGCCGAACTTGGCGTTGAACGCGTCGACGAATTCCTTGCTGGCGGCTTCGCGCGGCAGGCCTGCCTGCGAGCACACCATGCCCTCGGCCGCCTTCCCGGCGAGCTTGCCCATCTCGTCCGTGCAGGCGCCGTCGCCGAACGCGAACACGGCCTTGATGCCCAGCTCGCGGGCCTGCTTGAGGAGCGGGCCGCCGGTGGCGTCCATGCCGCCGTGGAAGATCACGTCGGGGTTCTTCGCCTTGATCTTGGTGAGGATCGCCTTGAAGTCGGTTTCCTTGTCGGTGGTGCGCTCACGGCTCACCACGTTCACCTTGTCGGCCTTCAGCGTCTTCTCCACCTCGTTGGCGAGGCCCTCGCCGTAGGCCGTCTTGTCGTCGATGAGGGCGACCTTCTTGGCCTTCAGCTCGTGCGCGATGTACGCGGCGATGGCCGGGCCCTGCTGGTCGTCGCGGCCCACGGTGCGGAACACGGTCTTCATGCCGCGCTCGGTGAGCTGCGGGTTGGTGGCCGAGCCCGAGACCATCGGGATGCCCGCCTTGTTGTAGATCTCGGAGGCGGGGATCGAGACGCCGGAGTTCAGGTGGCCGATCACGGCGGCGACCTTCGCGTCCACGAGCTTCTGCGCGACCGTGGTGCCGACCTTTGGATCGGCCTGGTCGTCCTCGCTGTCCATCTTGAAGGTGACGGGCTTGCCGTCGATCGTGATCTTCTTGTCATTGGCCTGCGAGATGGCGAGGGACACGCCGTTCTCGTCGTCCTTGCCGAGGTGGGCGATCGAGCCCGTGAGCGGCCCGGCGTGGGCGATCGTGACGGTGACCCCGGCGGGCGCGGCGGGAGCCGGCGCTTCGGCTTTCTTGGGCTCTTCCTTCGGGCCGCACGCGGCGAGGCCGAGGGCGAGGGCGACTGCGTAGCTGAGATGGGAGCTTTTCATGGAAAACTCTCCTGGAATGGGATTGAAGGGCAGGACGACGCGGAAAGGGCGAGATTATGGGAAGTTGCGCCCTCGAATGTCAATGCGTCCTACTTGAGCGAAAGCACCCAGGCGACCAGTTTCTTGATGTCCTCGTCCTTCACCTGGCTGTTGGGCGGCATCGGGATCTGGCCCCAGACGCCCACCCCGCCCTCCTTCACCTTCTTCTCGAGCTTGGCCTGGGCGGTCTTGTCGCCGCGGTACTTGTTGGCGACCTCCTTGTACGAGGGGCCGACGACCCTCTTGTCGACGGCGTGGCAGGCGAGGCAGCCGCTCTTCTGGGCGAGGGCCTCGTCGGCCCAGGCGGGCGCCGCGGCGAGGGCGGCGGCGAGGGCGGCAAGGGCGAGCGAACTCTTCATGTCGGGCTCCTGGAATGGGGGTCGCGGGCGATGGAAGGCGCGATTCTGGGCAAAGACAGCGCTTCGCGCAATCCGGCGGTGTCGGCGAACGGCGGAAGGCATTCAGTACCCTTGCAGAGCCACGCCCGAACGCCCGGCGCCTGCGGCTTTGCGAGCGCTTCGGGAAGCCCGGGCTGCGGCGCACCGACATGGAGCACGAGGGTTGTCGGGAGATATGCAGCCCGCAGCATGTCTCGCCAGGCGCCGGCCTCGGGCCCGGTTCCGGTCACGATCAGCGTCCGGGGAGGGACCAGCAGCTCTTCCAGCGCTCCCAGCATCGAGCCGAACGATGCCGGATGCCGCCGCATCGCCGGGTAGAAGAGCTCCACGGTATCGCGGGCAGCCTCCGCGTAGCGAAGCTCCCCGGTCGCGAACGCCAGGCGGTTCAGCGCGGCCGCGGCGACCCCATTGCCCGAGGGGGTCGCATTGTCTGGGCCGGGCTTGGGGCGATGGATGAGCGCCTCGTGGCCGTGCGAAGTGAAGAAGAACCCGCCGGCTTCGGGGTCGTGGAACCGGTCCAGCAGCACCTCGGCGATCTCGCGCGCCCAGGCGAGGTCGCGCGGGTCGAAGTCGGTCTCGAGCATCTCGAGGAGCGCCGCCAGGAGATATGCGTGGTCGTCGAGATAGGCATCGAGGTGCGCGCGGCCGTCGCGCGCCGTCGCGAGAAGCTTTCCGTCCTTCCACAGGTCGCGGCGAATGAAGGCGAGCGCGCGCCGGGCGGACTCGAGCCAATCCTTGCGATCGAAGATGCGGGCCCCATGGGCCATCCCGCGGATCATCAGCGCGTTCCAGGAGGTGAGCACCTTCTCGTCGCGCCCGGGGCGCACGCGCTTCTCGCGAGCCGCGAAGAGCTTCCTGCGCGCCGAATCCAGGAGGTGCCGCGAATCGGCATCGGACTCGTCAAGGGGCCGCGCGACGACCGGATGCCATGCGTGGCTTTCGAAGTTGGGCGGCCCGTCCAGTCCGAAGGCGCGCGAGGCGATGCTGAATTCCTCCGCATCGAGGAGCGAGCGGGCTTCGTCCACGCTCCAGACGTAGTACTTTCCCTCTTCGCCCTCGGAGTCCGCGTCGAGGGACGAGTAGTAGCCGCCTTCGCGCGACTGCATTTCACGCATGACCCAGGCACAGGTCTCCTCGCAGACGCGCGCGAAAAGCGGCTCGCGCGTGAGCGTCCACGCGTCCGCGTAGAGCGAGAGCAGCCAGCCGTTGTCGTAGAGCATTTTCTCGAAGTGCGGGATCGCCCAGCGCTCGTCCACGCTGTAGCGCGCGAAGCCGCCGCCTACCTGGTCGTAGATTCCGCCTTCGGCCATGCGGCGCAACGTGACCGTCGCCATCTCGAGCGCGCGCGGATCGCCCTTCGCGGCGTAGCGGCGCAGCAACAGCTCGATCGAGTCGGGGTGCGGAAATTTCGGCGCGCCCCCGAACCCGCCATGGCGGGCGTCGAAGGCATCGTCGAGATATTCGAACGCGAGGTCGAGGGGTTCCGAAGAGAGCGCTTGCGCCGCATGCCCCGCCGAAGGCGATGTCCGCGCGAGCGCGGCCGAGAGCTCCGCGCCCTGCTCGCGTACGTCGCCGGGGTGCTGATCGTAGAACGCACGAACCCGCTTGAGGAGATCCGGGAAGGCCGGCATCCCGTAGCGCGATACGTTGGGAAAGTACGTGCCACCGTAGAAGGGGAGCTGGTCGGGCGTGAGGAACATGGTGAGCGGCCAGCCGCCGTTACGCCCGGTGAGCATCGCCTGCGCGAGCTGGTAGATCTGGTCGATGTCGGGGCGCTCCTCGCGATCGACCTTGATGTTCACGAAGCTCTCGTTCATCACCGCGGCGATCTGCGGGTCCTCGAATGACTCGTGCGCCATCACGTGGCACCAGTGGCATGCCGAGTAGCCCACCGAAAGCAGGATCGGCTTGCCGGTTCCCTTGGCTTCGGCCAGCGCTTCCTCGCCCCACGCGTACCAATCCACCGGGTTATCGGCGTGTTGCTGCAGGTAGGGACTGGTTTCCTTCGCGAGGCGATTCGGCATGTCGGAGTGATGCGGAGAAAAAGCTTTGGAAACGCAGATGAACGCAGATTACCGCAGATGGATCAGGCCGATTGCCGGAGGAGATACAGGCTTGGGCGCGAAACCCTCGATGGCCCTTTCTGCGTTCATCTGCGCTTCATCCGCGTTCATCTGCGTCGTCGCCTCAACTCGCCGGACGGCGAACGGGAAAGCGCGCCAGCCCGAGAATCAGCGAGCACCCCAAAAGGATGATCACGCAGCCAGCGATGCGCCCGGGCGTGAGCGGCTCGCCCAGGAAGAGGATGCCCCAGGCCATCCCGAAGATCGGCACGAGGAGCGTGACCGTGATCGCCTTCACCGGGCCCACGTCGGCGATGAGGCGGTAGTAGAAGATGAACGCGACCGTGGTCGAGACGAGGGCCAGGCCCAGCATCGCGAGCCACGACATCGCGGGGATATTGGCGAGCCCGTGCGGTGGCGGCGAGAACGGTGCCACGAAGGCGAGCGCCGCGGCCGCCATGACGAGCGTCCCCGCCGCGGTGCCGAGGGGGCTCGCGCCCTTCAGCTTCACCTTGGTGAACACGATCGTGTAGCCGTAGATCGCCGTGGCGAGCACCGAGAACGACGCCCCGACGAGCTCGCGTGCGCTCATCGGCGCCGGCGTCCAGCCCACGAGCACCACCGTGCCCGCGAGGCATAGCGCAATCCCCGAGACCTTCGTCGGCGTGAGCGGATCACGAATCCAGAGGGCCGCGGTGATCGAGGCGAAAAGCGGCGAGAGCGCGTTGAGGATCGCCGCGGTCGATGCGTCGATCACGGTGAGGGCCTGCGCGATGAGCACGAAGGGTAGCGCCAGCCCCACCGCGCCCACGAAGAGATACGCGGGCCAGTGCATGCGCCAGCCCACGCTGCCGCGCATGAGGGCGAGCCATGCCGTGAGCGTGAGCCCCGCGATCAGCACGCGAAGCTCGATCAGCGTCGCGGGCCCGAATTGCGGGACCGCGTAGCGCATGAACAGGTACGACGCGCCCCACATCGCGGCGAGCGCGACCAGCCTCGCCAGGTCCTGGGGCCTCAAATCAAGCTGCGCTGGAGCACGCCCTCGATTTCCAGCAGCCGTGTCTTGCGCGGCAGGCCGCCCGCATACCCGGTGAGGCTTCCATCGGCGCCGAGCACGCGGTGGCACGGCACGACGATGGAGATCGGGTTGCGTCCCGTCGCCGCTCCCGCCGCCCGAGCCGAGCCCGGCGCTCCGGAGCGGGCGGCAAGCTCGGAGTACGTGATCGTCTCGCCGTACGGAATGGCGGCGATCTGCTGCCACACGCGGCGCTGGAAGTCGCTTCCCTCGGGGGCCAACGGCAGGTCGAAGATGGTGCGCGTGCCGTCGAAATATTCGCCCACCTGGCGTGCGCATTGCGCGAGCGGCGCGGCTTCGGGATCCTCACGCCACGCGGGGCCGATTTTCGGAAAGTATTTCTGGCTCTCGAAGTAGAGGCCCGTGAGCGCGCCATCGCGCGCGGTGGCGAGCAGCATGCCTTGGGGTGTCGGGATCTGTGCGTAACGAATCATGGTGGGGTCTCCAGGCTTTTCCAGAGGTGAAGTACCGCGTAGGCGCGCCAGGGCTTCCAGGTTTCGGAAGCCTCGAGCGCCTCGGCGGGCTTGATGGGTGCCATCGCCTTCAGCACCGCCACGTCGGGGTGCGGAAAGGCGTCGGGCCATGCGAGCGCGCGCATGGCGATGTATTGCGCGGTCCAGGGGCCCACGCCGGGTAAGGCGTCGAGAGCGGCGACGGTCGCATCCACGGGCGCCGAAGGCTCGAGCCGCAATGAGCCCTCCTGGACGGCGCGTGCGAGCTCGACGATGGCGCGGGCCCGCGTGGAGATGATTCCCGTGGCGGCGATCTCGTTGGCAGCGAGCGCTGCGACCGCCTCGGCCGTCGGGAAGATCGTGGTGAGCGACGCGTGAGGCGTGGCGATCGGGGTGCCGAAGGCTGCCGAGAAACGCCCCGCGATCGCGGTCGCTGCGCGCACCGTCACTTGTTGGCCCAGGATCGCGCGCACCGCGACCTCGAAGCCGTCCATCGCACCGGGAAGCCTCAGGCCCGGGTGCCTCGCGGCGAGCGTGCCGAGCGCGGCCGAGATCTCCTCGGGATGGCACGCGAGGTCGAAGAGATGCTTCACGCGCGCGAGCACCGACGGGATCGCGAGGGCGAGCGAAGCGCTCGCCACCACGCGAAGCGCCGCCCGGCGCCGGGACGGCGCGACCTCGATCCAGCCATGCAGCGCCTTGCCGTCGCGCTCGGCACGGACCGTGCGCAGGTAGCCGCCTCCCTCCACCGCTTCGACCCCGACCACGGCGCGCCTCGCCAGGAAGTCGAGCATCGCGTCCCAGTCGTAAGGGGGCCGATACGCGAGGTCGAAGGCAAGCGTCTCGGCACGGGCATCTCCGGACGCGCGGCGAAGCTCCCCGGGCGTCATCCGGTAGCGCTTGCGAAAGAGGTCGTTGAAGCGGCGCAGGCTCGCGAACCCGCTCGCCATCGCGACCTCGGTCACCGGCAGCGCGGTATCGGTAAGCAGCCGCTTGGAGAGCAGCAGGCGCTGCGTCTGCGCGTACTCGATGGGGGACACGCCGAATTCCTCCTGGAAGACCCGGCGCAGGTGGCGGTCGGTGACGCCGAGCGTCGCGGCGAGGTCCGGAAGCCGTGCATCGATGAGGCTGCCGTCCTCGATGAGCCCTGCGGCCGAACGCGCGAGGCGCCGGTTCGCGTCCACTGCGGCGAAGCCTGGCGCGAGCTCGGGACGGCAGCGCAGGCAAGGCCGGAAACCCTGCGATTCGGCCGCCGCGGCACTGGGGAAGAAGCGGCAATTCTCGCGCCGCGGCGTACGCGCGGTGCACACCGGGCGACAGTAGATCCGCGTCGTGCCCACGCCCACGAAAAAGCGGCCGTCGAAGCGGGCGTCATGGGCCCGGAGCGCGCGGTAGCACTGGTCGTTGTCGAGGAACATGCCGCCATTATCGGATAGCCGTCCGGCCCGTGCTGGCCATTTCCGGACATCGAATTTCGAGGCAGGCCGTGTAGTCGCGCAGCTACGGCGCGTAGGAGGGTGCCTACATTCTTTCCCGGCGCTTACTTCCATACTGGTTCACGGTTTCTGGCAGGTGCCTTTGCATGCTCGATCTCACTCGCAAGTCCCTTGCGCCCATTTCGCGGCGCGCCCTCATCGATGATCTACCCGCTTCCGGCCTTTGCGTGGAGCCGGGAGACCTCGCGCACCAGGTGGAATGCCTCACGCGGCTGCACGAGCTCGCGGTTCGCCTGGGCGGCATCGCGCAGGAGCAGCCCGCGCTCGAGGCGATCCTCGACGTGGCGGTGGATTCGCAGGACGCGCAGCTCGGTCTCATCTGGGTCCACGAGGCGGATTCGGGTGCGTTGGTCGCCCGCGCGAGCCGGGGTTTCAGCGAGGCCTCCCTGCTCGAGTTCAACCGCATCATGCCCGGCTCGCGGGGCGGCAGCGCCGGCAAGGCCTTCGCCCGCGCCTCGCGCTGGGTGATCGAGGACATCGACGCCGACGCCGATTTCGCGCCCTTCCGCGACGCCGCGCATGCGGCGGGCTTCCGTGGGATCCACAGCACGCCGATCATCACGCGGGCCGGGGACCTCTTGGGCGTGGTTTCGGTGCACTTCCGCGAGCCGCACGTGCCGCGCCAGCGCGACATGCAGATGGCAGACGTATGCGCGCGCCATGTCGCCGACGTGATCGAATCGCATCGCACCGAGGAGTCCGCGCGGCACAGCGAGCGCGTCTACAAGGCGATCGGCGAGTCGCTCGACTTCGGCGTCTGGAGCGCCGAGCGCTCGGGTGGCTATACCTACCTCAGCGATTGCTTCCTGCACCTCGTGGGACGCCGTCTCGAGGAGTGCCTCGGAGATCGCTGGAAGGACCTGCTGCACCCCGATGATCGCGAGCCGGTGTTCGCATCCTGGCAGGCGTGCGTCGCGGACGGCCGCAAGTGGGATTGCGAGTTCCGCGTCCTTGGGCACGATGGGACGCATCACTCGATCCTCGGGCGCGCGGTGCCGGTGCGAGACGGGCGGGGCGTAATCGTGAGCTGGGCGGGCATCAATCTCGACATCGACAGGTTGAAGCGCGTGGAAACCGAGCTTCGCGAGACGGACCAGCGCAAGGACGAATTCCTCGCGACGCTCGCGCATGAGCTACGCAACCCGCTCGCCCCGCTGCGCAACGGCCTCGAGGTCCTCAAGCTCGCCGGGGCCAATAGCGCTGCGTCCGATCGCGCACGCGAGATGATGGAGCGCCAGATGGGGCAGCTCGTCCGCCTCGTGGACGACCTGCTCGACGTCTCGCGGGTAAGCCGCGGCAAGGTCGACCTGCGGCGCGAGCCCGTCGAGCTCGCCGCCGTCCTCGCCAACGCGATCGAGACCAGCCAGCCCTTGCTCGCCGAACGGCAACACCAGTTCGTGGCGCGCATCCCGGAGCGCAGCATCGTCGTGGATGCCGACATGACGCGGCTTTCGCAAGTGTTCTGGAATCTCCTCAACAACGCGGCGAAGTACACGCCCAACGGCGGACGGATCGAGCTCGAGGTGACCCTCGCCGACGCCTCCGTAGCCATCCGCGTGCGCGACAACGGCTTCGGCATCCCCCCCGCGATGCAGGCGCGCATTTTCGACATCTTTACCCAGGTCGATCGCGAGCTGGAGAAATCGCAGGGCGGGCTGGGCATCGGGCTTTCGATCGCGCAGCGCCTGGTGGAAATGCATGGCGGCACGATCGAGGTTGCGAGCGCCGGCTCGGGAACGGGCAGCGAGTTCACGGTGCGGCTGCCGGCCGCGATCGGCGCATCTCCCGAGGCGGCCGGCAACCTGGCCACGGCACGGACCCGGCGGCGCGTGCTCGTCGCCGACGACAACACCGACTCGGCCGAGACCCTTGCGATGATGCTCGAGGTCTTCGGCAACGAGGTCCGTATCGCACACGATGGCGAGGAGGCGGTGGCGCTCGCCGCGAGCTTCCACCCCGAGGCGATCCTGCTCGACATCGGCATGCCGCGCCTGGACGGCTACCAGGCGTGCGAGCGCATTCGCCTGCAGCAAGGCCCGGCGCATCCGGTCATCGTCGCGCTCACGGGATGGGGCCACGACGAGGATCGCGAGCGCGCCTTCAACGCGGGTTTCGATCACCACATGGTGAAGCCCGTCGATCCCGCCGAGCTGGAAAAAATGATCGCCGCGGTGCCTCTGGCCGCGTAGGGGCTTCTTGGATCGCCGGCACATCGCGCGAACGGTTTATGCTACGCGCCCATGAACTATCGACGACTCGGCCGATCCGGCCTCAAGGTGAGCGAGCTTTCCTTCGGCTCGTGGGTGACCTACGGCAACCAGCTCGACACGAAGGCCGCGGTCGAGTGCATGGCGGCCGCCTGGGACCGCGGCGTCAATTTCTTCGACAACGCCGAGGTGTATGCCGCGGGCAAGAGCGAGGAGATCATGGGCGAGGCGCTCGCCAAGTCGGGATGGCCGCGGGTGCGATACGTGGTCTCCACCAAGTTCTTCTGGGGCATCACCGATGGCCCGAACGAGAAGGCGACGCTCAATCGCAAGTACCTGATGAACGCGATCGACGGATCGCTGAAACGCCTCAAGCTCGACTACGTCGACCTCGTGTACTGCCATCGTGCGGATCCCGACACGCCCATCGAGGAGACGGTCTGGGCGATGCACGACATGATCGAGCGCGGCAAGGCGCTCTATTGGGGCACGTCGGAATGGAGCGCCGCCGAGATCGTGGCGGCGTGGCAGGTCGCCGAGCGCCACCACCTTCGCAAGCCCGTCGTCGAGCAGCCCGAGTACCACCTCTTCCACCGCGAACGTGTCGAGGTCGAATACCGTCGCCTTTACGAGGACCTGGGCATCGGCCTCACGACCTGGAGCCCGCTCGCCTCGGGCCTCCTCACGGGCAAGTACCGAAGCGGCGTCCCCGCGGATAGCCGCGGCGCGATCCCGCGCATGAAGTTCCTGGTGGACGACCTGACCGACCGCGCCAAGAACGACGCGGTCGGCAAGCTGGACGCCGTCGCGAAGGAGCTGGGCTGCTCGCTCGCGCAGCTCGCCATCGCGTGGTGTGCACGCAATCCGAACGTCTCCACCGTCATCACCGGCGCCTCGCGCGTGTCGCAGGTCGAGGAAAACCTCGCTGCGGTGGACGTGATTCCCAAGCTCACGCCGGGCGTCATGGAGCGGATCGACGCGATCACGTCCTCGTTGGCCGAGTGAGCCCGGTGACCGATGTGCCGGGCGATTCCAGCGTGCTGGCCTCGGCGGCGGTGGTGCGCGTGACCGGGGCACTGCGCGCCTCGGGAATCGACTCGCCGATCGTCGAGCTGCCGGGTGCGGCGCGTACCGCGAAGCTCGCCGCGGAGTTCCTGGGCTGCGACGTCGGGCAGATCGCCAATTCGCTGGTCTTCCGCGGCGGCGCGGTCGACACGCCGATCCTCGTCATGTCGTCGGGAGCGCGGCGCGTGGATACGGGCAAGCTCGCCGCGATCGCGGGTGAGGCCATCGGCAAGGCGGACGCGGACTTCGTCCGTGCCGCGACGGGCTTCGCCATCGGGGGTGTCGCCCCGGTCGGTCACACGGGGACGCTCCGCGCGTTCGTCGAACGCTCGCTCGCGGCCTACGACGCGGTGTGGGCCGCGGCAGGGCATCCGAATACCGTCTTCCGGCTTTCCTATCGCGACCTGGTGCGCATCACGGGTGCGACCGAGATCGACGCCGCGCAGGATTGACTCAGTCGAGGGCCTGTTCCAGGTCCGCGATGAGGTCCGCGACGTCCTCGACGCCCACCGAGAGACGGATCAACGCATCGCTGATGCCGATCTCGTTTCGCACCTCCTCGGGCACCGAGGCATGCGTCATGATCGCCGGGTGCTCGATCAGGCTCTCGACGCCTCCCAGGCTCTCGGCGAGCGTGAAGACCTGGCAGCGCTCGAGCATTCGCAACGCGGCGTCCCTGCCGCCCTTCACGATCGCGGAGACCATGCCCCCGCCCGCGGCCATCTGCCGCCTGGCGAGCGCGTGATGCGAGTGGCTCTCGAGGCCCGGGTAGAAGACGCGTTCGATCCGCGGGCTCTTCTCCAGCCATTTCGCGACGGCGAGCGCGTTCTCGCAATGGCGTTGCATGCGTAGCGCGAGAGTCTTCAAGCCCCGGGTCGCGAGGAAGCAGTCGAACGGGCTCGGCACCGAGCCCACCGCGTTCTGGAGGTAGCCCAGCTTCTCGGCGAGGTCGTCACGCTTCGTGACCGCGATCCCGCTGATGATGTCCGAGTGGCCGTTCAGGTACTTGGTCGCGGAATGGACGACCACATCGAAGCCGTGCTCGAGGGGCCGCTGGATCCACGGTGAAGCGAAGGTGTTGTCGGCGACCGAGATGAGTCCCTTCGCTTTCGCGACCTCGGCCACCATCGCGAGGTCGACCAGCTTCAAGAGCGGGTTCGAGGGCGTCTCGATCCAGATCATGCGAGTCGCCGGCGTGATGGCCTCGAGGAGCTCTTCCCGGTTCGCGATCGTCGAGTAGCTGAACGAGAGGCCCGCGGAGCGCCGCCGCACGCGTTCGAAGACGCGGCGAGTCCCGCCATAGAGGTCGTCCAGCGCCACGACGTGCGCGCCGCTGTCGAGAAGCTCGAGCACCGTGCTCGTGGCCGCCATGCCGCTCGAGAACGCGAACCCGTGCGTCGCGCCCTCGAGATCCGCCACGCAGCGCTCGTAGGCCCAGCGCGTTGGATTGTGCGAGCGCCCATAGTCCAGGCCCTTGTGCTTGCCGGGGCTTTCCTGGGCGTAGGTGGACGTCGCGTAGATCGGCGTGATGACCGCTCCCGTCTGGGGATCGGCCGGCTGGCCGGCATGGATGGCGCGCGTGGCGAAGGCGGGGGGTTTCTTCGGATTCTTCATTGTTGTCTGCGTCGCAGGCTGTTGAGGACGTCGATGCGGGTGATGAGGCCGTGGAATCTTTCGCCCTCAGCCACGATGGCGACGTGGTCGCGGTCGAGGATGGCGAGCACGTCGTCGAGGCTGCCGCGCGGAGGCACCTTCTCGAGGTCGGCGGTCATGTGCTTGCGGACGAGGTCGCGGAAGTGCGACATGCCATTGGCCACCGCGCGCAACACGTCGAACTCGTCGATGAGGCCCACGATGCGCTCGCCTTCGAGCACCGGGAGCTGCGAGACGTCGTTCAGCTTGAAGCGGCCATAGGCGGTGAGCAGCGTGTCCTCGGGGCCCACGCTCACGGTCGCGCGCTCTTCCATCGGGCGGCCGATGAAGTCGCGCAGGTCTGCGTGCCGCGCCCGCTCGGCGAATCCCTGGTCGGCGAGCCAGTACTCGTTGTACATCTTCGAAAGATATTTGTTGCCGCTGTCCGGGACGAGGCTCACGACGCGCTCGGGGCTCTTTCGCGAGCGGCAATAGCGCAGCGCCGCGCAAAGCAGCGTGCCGGTGGACGAGCCGCCGAAGATGCCCTCGGTCGCGAGCAGCTCGCGCGCCGCCGCGAAGCTGTCGGCATCGCTCACGCTGTAGGCTTCCCGCACGCCGGTGAAGTCCGCGATCGACGGGATGAAGTCTTCGCCGATCCCCTCCACGAGCCACGATCCCGCCGCGGCGAATTTGCCGGTCTTCACGTAGTCGACGAGGATCGAGCCCGCGGGATCGGCGAGCACCATCGCGGTCTTCGGGGACACGCCGCGGAAGAACCGCGTGAGGCCCGTGACCGTGCCCGCACTGCCGACGCCGCACACGATGGCATCGACGTCGTGATTCATCTGCTCCCAGATCTCGGGCCCGGTCGTCGTCTCGTGCGCGCGCGGGTTGGCGGGGTTGCCGAACTGGTTCACGTAGAAGCCGCCGGACTCGGAAGCGATCTTCTGCGCGAGGTCCTGGTAATAGTCGGGATGGCCCTTGCCGACGTCGGAGCGCGTCATCACGACGTCGGCCCCCATGGCTTTCAAATGGAAGACCTTCTCGCGGCTCATCTTGTCGGGAATCACTAGCACCAGCTTGTAGCCCTTGCGCACGGCGACCAACGCGAGACCGAGGCCCGTGTTGCCTGCGGTGGCCTCGACGATGGTGCCGCCGGGCTTCAAGGACCCATCGCGCTCCGCTTGCTCGATCATCGAGAGCCCGATGCGATCCTTGATGGACCCGCCCGGGTTCTGGTTCTCGAGCTTCAAGAACAGCCGGCACAAGCCGGTATCGAGCCGCGTGGCCTCGACCATCGGCGTATTGCCGATGAGCGCGAGGACCGGGTCGCCCTGGCCCCTCGTGGGGGTGTCGAGCGGCATTTGGCCTCCCTGGAGATTCAGTCCGTCACCGCTCCCTGGCTCGCGTCGCTCACGAGTTTCGCGTACTTGCCGAGCACGCCGGTCGGGTAGCGTGGCTTGGGTTGTTTCCACTTCCCCTTGCGCCGCGCGAGCTCCGCCTTCGACACGTTCAGCTGGATCAACCGCTTCTTCGAATCGATCGTGATGGAATCGCCTTCCTTCACCAGTGCGATGGGCCCGCCCTCGAACGCCTCGGGCGTGATGTGCCCCACCACCATGCCCCACGTGCCTCCGGAGAAGCGCCCGTCGGTGATGATGCCCACGGATTCGCCCAGGCCCTTGCCGATCAGCGCCGACGTGGGCGCGAGCATCTCGCGCATTCCGGGGCCGCCCCTGGGGCCCTCGTAGCGGATCACGACGACGTCGCCGGCCTTGATCCGGTCGGAGAGGATCGCGTCCATGGCCTTCGGTTCCGAGTCGAATACGCGCGCCCGCCCCGTCATCGCGGGGTTCTTGAGCCCCGTGATCTTCGCCACGCTGCCACCGGGCGCGAGGTTGCCCTTGAGGATCGCGAGGTGCCCCTGGGCGTACATCGGATCGGACCAGGGACGGATCACGTCCTGGCCGCGGCGCGGCTCTGCGGGAACGTCCTTCAGGTTCTCGGCGACGGTCTTGCCGGTGATCGTCATGCACTCGCCATGCAGCAAGCCGTGGGCGAGGAGCATCTTCATCACCTGCGGGACGCCGCCCGCCTTGTGCAGGTCCACCGCCACGTAGCGGCCCGAAGGCTTCAGGTCGCACAGGACAGGGACCTTCCTGCGAATGCGCTCGAAATCGTCGAGCGTCCAGCGCACGCGCGCGGCATGCGCGATGGCGAGCCAGTGAAGGACGCCGTTGGTCGAGCCGCCCGTCGCCATGATCACCGCGACCGCGTTCTCGATGGACTTGCGGGTCACGATGTCCCGCGGCTTCAGGTTGGCCTTCACGGCGGCCACGAGCACGCGCATGCTTTCGGCCGCGCTCGCACGCTTCTCCTCGTCTTCGGCTGCCATGGTCGAGGAGTAGGGCAGCGACATCCCGACCGCCTCTACCGAGGACGACATGGTGTTCGCGGTGTACATCCCGCCGCACGCGCCCACGCCGGGAAGCGCCTTCCTCTCGATGCACTCGAAGTCTTCCCGCGACATCTTTCCCGCGGTGAAGGCGCCGACGGATTCGAACACGGAAACGATCTGCAGGTCCTTGCCCTGGTAGTGCCCGGGCTTGATGGTGCCGCCGTACACGCAGATCGCGGGCACGTTCATGCGGAGGATCCCGATCATCGCGCCGGGCAGGTTCTTGTCGCAGCCGCCGATGGCCAACACGCCGTCCATGAACTGGCTCTGGGTCGCGGTCTCGATGGCATCGGCGATCACCTCGCGCGATACGAGCGAATACTTCATTCCCTCGGTGCCCATGGAGATGCCGTCGGTCACGGTGATGGTGCCGAACATCTGCGGCATCGCGCCCGCCTCGCGCGCGGCGGCGTCGGCCGCGTCGGCGAGCGGCTGGATGCCGGCATTGCACGGGTTCATCGTCGAGTGCCCGTTGGCGATGCCGACGATGGGCTTCTCGAAGTCGGCGTCGCGGTAGCCGATGGCGCGCAGCATCGAGCGGTTGGGCGAGCGGGCGACGCCGTGGGTGATCGTGGACGAGCGGAATTTCGCGGTCATGGGAAGCGGTTCGGGCGGGTAGGAATGCACCGATAGTCTACGTCCTCCGACCGGGCCATGCGGACGCGGCACTCGCGGCGTGCCGCGAAGTCAATTGGATATATCCGAAACATTCGAGGAGTCTGACAATGAGAGCCTTAGCCCTGGTCGCGGGTGTCGTCTTCATCCTGCTCGGCATCGCCGGTTTCGCCAAGATGCTCGCGATCGCGACGATGTACGCCGTGGTGCTCATCGTGGCGGGCTTGCTGTTCGCCGCCTACGGAGCCATGCACCGCGCCCCCCTGGTCCCCACGCGCCGCACGGGTCCTGACATGCGCGGCGGCCTGTAAGGTCACCTCCGGCGCCCACGTCCTCGACCCGCGCGCGAGGACGTGGGCTGGCACGTCGAACTTCGCGCGGCCCCACTCTGGGATAATGCGAGACGACCCCACGGTTTCGCCTGATCCCCGCCTTGCTGACCCATCCCAATTTCGACCCGGTCCTTTTCTCCCTGGGGCCGCTCGCCGTGCGCTGGTACGGCCTCATGTACGTGATCGGCTTCATCGCCGTGATCACGCTCGGAAAGTGGCGCGTGCGGCACGGCATGGGCAACGGCCTCACCGAGCGCGACGTGGACGACATGCTGATCTACGGCGTGGTGGGCACGATCCTCGGCGGGCGCCTGGGCTACGTCCTCTTCTACAAGCCCGAGCATTACTTCCAGCATCCCGCCGAGATCATCCAGGTCTGGACCGGCGGCATGAGCTTCCACGGCGGCTTCATCGGCGTGATGCTGGGTCTCGCGCTCTTCTGCTGGCTTCGCAAGCGCCGGTGGCTCCCCACCATGGATTTCATCGCGCCCATGACGCCGATCGGGCTGGGCGCGGGACGCATCGGCAACTTCATCAACGGCGAGCTTCCGGGCCGGCCCACGGACCTGCCCTGGGGCATGTGGTTCCCCCAGACCGATCGCGAGCCGCTCGCGCGCCATCCCTCGCAGCTCTACCAGTTCGCGGGCGAGGGGATCCTGCTCTTCATCCTGCTCTGGTGGTATTCGTCCAAGCCACGTCCGGCGGGCGCGGTCTCGGGCATGTTCCTCGTGGGCTACGGGAGCGTACGGTTCGTCGAGGAATTCGCGCGCCAGCCCGACGATTTCCTCGGGCTCCTCGCGCTCGGCCTTTCCATGGGGCAGTGGCTCTCGCTCCCCATGATCCTCGTGGGCCTCGCGATGATCGCGTGGGCCTATCGCCGCTCAGCGCGGCAGTAACACCCGCACGATCGTGGGCTTGGGCACCCCGTCGGGATCGGCGATGGTGCCCTGGTCGGTGTAGTGCGCGGTGCCCGTCGCCGCGAGCAGGAAGAAGCCGCGATCCGTTGCCGCACCCGTCGTCGGCTCGTCGAGCGCGCTGTGGTGGTGCGAGAGGAGCGTCTTCACCGTCGTGATCGTGCCGCCGTCGGAGGAAAGCGTGATGAGGATCACGCGCCCCGGCGTGGTGACGTTCTGCACGCCGACGAGCTGCCCACGCCACTGGTAGAGGCCGTCGATCGCCGAGACGTTCTCGCGCGTGGCGTTCGCTACGCGCTTCACGCCGCCTTTCGCGATGTCCACCACGGCGATCCCCGTGTTGTGCGCGATGTAGAGGCGCGAGGCATCAGGGGAGACCGCGAGGCCGTTGGCTCCGGGAAGCTCGCCGGGTGCGGCCCACGCCTTCGGCACCTTGTCGGGAGCCACCTCGTATACCGCGCCGCTTCCGGAATCCGTCGTGAAGATCCGCCCGCCGGGCGCGACCGCCACGTCGTTCAGCCCGATCGCGCCCGCGATCTCCATGCGGTGCAGCAGGCGCCCCGAATCCACGTCGAATGCGAAGATGGCGTTGCGGCGGTTCTTGCGCCCCTCGGCGGTGAGTGCGCTCGTGCTGACCGCGTAGAGGATGCGCCGCGGTGCGTCGACGGCGAGCCCGAGGACGTTGTCCAGCCCCGCGCCCTCCACCGTGAAGTCGCTGACGGCGCCATCCCTGGAGACGCGCACGATCTTGCGCCGCGCGATGCTGCCGACGAAGAAGCTCTCCGAGGGCGCGTCGTAGGCCATGCCTTCGGGAAGGAGCCCCCGATCCTGGAGCTCGACGGCAGTGGGAGCGTAGTCCAGGCGCGGCAGCTTCGCTTCCATGCGCGCGCGCTCGGCCTGGAAAGCCGGGTCGTCCCAGACCTTTTCGAAACCGAGCTGCTTCGCGGGAAGGAAGCCGTCGCCCAGCTTGCCGGTTTTCTCGAGGTCCTGGGTCGCGGCGGCCGCGTTGCCGCTCATCGCGTCGACGCGCGCCAGGAAGAAATGGAGGGTGGCATCGTCGGGCCGCCTTGCGAGGGCCTCGTTGATGGACGCGCGAACGCGGGCATTCGCGTCGGTGTCTTGCGTGGCGGCCGGGAGCGCGGCCGCGAGGAGAAGTGCGAGGAGGACGAAGCGCATCGCGCATTATCGCGCGCCACGGCCCGCCCACCCGTAACAAAATGCTGCGTCAGGCGCCGGGGCGCGGCCTCACGCCGTAATCCTTGCCCCCGATCAGTTGCGGGGCGCTCACCGGATCGAAGTCCGACCACTCGCCCTCCAACCACTCGCCTTCCGCCATCTCGATCTGGCGTGCGCCGCACTCCTCGAAGATGTGCACGACCTCTTCGCGCGAGATGGCCGCGGAGCCCAGGTTCACCGCCACGAGCGTCTCGGCCGGGCGAACGTCGTCGTGGCCCGCGGGGACTTCCTTGTCGATCTCCTTGAGGCTACCCCAGAGCGAGCCTGCATAGGCCCCCACTCCCGCGCCGGCGGCGAGCCCGGCGGCGGCGAGCGCGGCGGGAAGGAGCGGCGCGGCGGCCACGCCGGCCACCAGCCCGGCGACGGCTCCGATCGCGCCGCCCTTCACCGCGCCGCCGGACGCATGCTTCGCGCCCGGCGAGGCGCCACGATCGCCGCCGGCAGGCAGCGCGTCATGCTCGCCCGGGGGGTTGATGCGGAATCGGCAGAGGTCGTCGCGCGAAACGCCGGCGACTTCCAGGCGGTGCACGGCATTCTGCGCGTCGGTCATGACATCGAATCCACCGGCGATGATCGTGTTCATCTCGTCTCCTGTCTCGTCAGAACTTCACCTGGAGGCCCGCCGACACGAGGTCGACGTCGTGCGTGCCCGTGGAGAAGTCCATGTTGTAACGGTCCCAGTCCAGCCGTACTTGGACCGTCGGCGTGATGCCGAGTGCCGCGCCCAGGCCATACGTGTAGCCCCACCCCGTCTTCTTGCCCGTGTGGAAGAGGCTCGAGGGCGAGGCATTCACGTCGGTGTCGCTGTAGATGCCGCCGCCCTTGGCGAAGATGCGGAAGCGGTCGCCGATCGGAACGCCCGCCGTGAGCGAAAGATTGCCGGCCCACGCCTTGGTGTCGCCGCCGCCCGCGTTGATCTTCCCGAAATCGGTGTAGCCCGCCTCGAGGCCCCACACGTCGTTCCAGGTGCCGCCGCCAAATACTTTCCAGCCGGTGTCCTTCTTGTCGCAGTCGAAGAGGTCCGAGCAGTCGGTGCGGAAGTCGGAGCGTCCACCGCTAGCTCCGAGATAACCGCGGAAGTCCCTGGTGAACGGCGCGTCCCACTGCGCCATCGCACTGCCGCTGGCGGCGAGGCCGAGTGCGGCCGCCGCGATGGCAAGGTGCTTGTTCATGGTGCTATCTCCTTTGGTGTTGCCACGCATCAGGTGAGGCGTAGAGCTTCGGTAGGAGATGTCCCGCATCGGGGTAGTTCCGGCAAGCTCCGGCAACGTAGTTCTACCGGCCCAAGAGCTCGGCGACAGGTTTCCAATCCTCGTTGGCTTCACATATCACCTTGGCTACGCTCAGCATGGGGATCGCGAGGAGGATTCCCCAGAAGCCCCACAGCCATCCGAAGAAAAGCAAGCCGATGAATGTCGCGGTGGTGTTCATGCGGGTCTGCCGGCTCGCGAGCCAGGTGGAGAAGAGCATTCCCACGACGGTGGCGATGGCGATCGACGCTCCCGAAACTCCGAACGCGTGCGCCCAGCTTCCGAATTGCACGAAACTGGCCACGAGGCTCCCGGCGGCGACGAGCGCGGGACCGAAGTAGGGCGCCGTATGCAGAACCGCCGCGACCACGCCCCAGAACGCGGGGTACTTCACTCCGAGCGCCCAGAATGAAAGGCCCGTTCCCAGGCCCACGAGGCTGTTCGCAATTAGCATCACCAGCAGGTAGCTGCGGATCTGGTCGTCGACGTCGTCCAGGACCTGTGCCGTGAAGCGCTTCTTGTTTCGCTCGGCCGCGATGGCGAGAAGCTTCTTCTTGAAGAGGTCGCCCGAGGCGAGCATGAAGAACACGAGGAAGAGCACGACCATGACATCGGCCGTCGCCGACGTGAGGCCCTTCGCACCGGTACCCAGCACCTGCCAGAGCGAGATCTGCGAGGCCGAGTTCGGCTGCGCAGGCTGCGCCTGCGCTGCCGGCGAACCGACCTTGCCCGTCTGCGCCACGTTCTCGAGCTCCACCGCCGACTTCTTCACTTCGGTGATGGGTCCTCCGGGCTTCACGTACTTCTGAAGCGATTTCGAGATCGTCTTCGCCGCGCCGGGCAGCTGCTCGTAGATGTTCTGTGCGTCGTCGCTCCACACCCATGCGGCGGCGCCGGCAAACCCCACGATGGAGAGCACCACGACGGCCGCGGCGATGGAGCGCCAGCGCAGCAGGACCTGGAGCCATGTGACCGGCCTGGCGAGCGCATAGGCGATGAGGAGCGAGACGAACAACGGAATGAAGAATTCCGCCGCATAGTGGAGCAGGAAGATCATCGCGACCGTCGCCAGCACTGCGAGGGGGCGGTTGGCGCGCACCATCGGCTCTCCTTGTTTTGGTTGTCGCGTCGCGCGGTCTGGGCGCCGCAACTAGCATGCTAGGAGAGCGCAAAAGCGCGGTCTGTCAGAGGCCGGGCGGGCGGCCTGTAGGTTATAATTACCGTCCGACCGGGGTGGTAGCTCAGCTGGGAGAGCGTCGCGTTCGCAATGCGGAGGTGGTTGAGACGCAGGAGGTTGATATAGCGCTCGGTTTGAAGAGCACTTTTGTCCTTGCCATGGCTATACAGCATGTATTTACGGTAGCGTGAACCCGGTATGCCCATCATCGGGAAGTGCCTGTCCAAGCATATCGGCTTGCGCGCCACGGATCGCAATCGGCAATGTTGCATCGCGTTCAGGGCTGGCCGGTACAAACGGGTCGAGGTCATTTGCAATGGTCCGAGCCCAAGTAGCCCATTCTTCACGATCACCGTCCAATGCACGTCCTGCCACCGCATCTGATAAAGAAAGCACTTCATCGACATACGCGCGGATCTGCTGCGCCTGCTGACGTGCGCTGACCTGACCAAGCAGGCGTGTGACACGGTCGCGTTCGGCCTGCAGGCGTGCTCCACGCTCCTGCTGTTCAGCCTCTTCCCTGGCCAAACGGGCCTTTTCGATCTTTTGCTCAAAACTGCGCCGGTCCCAGTCGTACGAAAACCCTCTTGCTTTCCGGTACTGCCGCTCGCCAGTCAGCACGATCGCGACACTGATTTCCTTCAGCCGGTTTTCCAACTTGCCGTCTTCGCCGTCGCTCCAGAACAGCCTTTCCTCGCGCTCGCCATGCTGCCAGCGGGCGATTTCGACCTCGATCGCCATCGGTTCCTTTTTCGTGCCGGCCGGTCGGGTGCGCGGCCGCAACGTAGCCGGCGTTTCTACCCTGAACCTGACGAACTGGTCGCCGACATGCGCGCTGACCTCGCGGCCTTCGCGTCCGCGCGCTGAACCCTGCGCATCGAGCCGTCCCAGCAACGTGAACAGGTTGCTCAGAAACACCAGCCGTCGCTGCTCGAAATGGCTTTCAAAGCG
>DATBAI010000060.1:0-141725 GCA_036271595.1 Usitatibacter sp. | reverse complement strand
GGGATCTACCGCAAGGGCCTGAAACCGGTCGGATGACCTATCGGCGCTTCCGCGGCGCGGCCGCGGCATGGCTCCTCCTCCTCGGGTACGCGAGCCTCTATCCGTTCTTCCCCCTGCGCGAGTCTTCGTGGGAGCTCGTGGCCGCGGCCTTCGCACGCCCCAGGTCCCTCGCCACGTTCGACTCTCTCGTGAACGTGCTCGCCTACATGCCGCTCGGGCTCATCATGACGCTGCTCTTTCGCGAGGCCGGCGCCTCGCGCTTCGCGGCGATCGCCCGGGCCTTCGCCTTCGGCGCGCTCTTCAGCGTCGCCATGGAGTCCTGCCAGCTCTTCATTCCCGGGCGCGTCTCCTCGATCTACGACATCTACACCAACGCCGCGGGCACGCTGATCGGCGCGCTCGTGTTCGTCGATCCCGTCTACTCGGTGGTGACGCGGCCACTCGGGCTCGCGCGGGAGGAGATGGTGATCGCCGGGCCCTGGGGCGATGCGGGACTGGTGCTGATGCTCATGTGGCTCATCGCGCAGCTGAATCCGGGGCTGCCCTTCTTCGGCGCGGGCAACATCGTGGGCGCGGACTCGGACCTGCGCGACCTCTCGGTCTTCCATTCGGCTTCCGTCGCCATGGGAATCGCGGGCTTCGGCCTGTTCGTCTCGGCGTTGCTCGCGGACGGCCCGGGGACGCTGCGCGTGACACTCGTGCTGCTCTCGGCTGCGCTGTGGCTCAAGTTCATGATGGCGTCCCTGATGCTGCAGCCGCACCTTGCCGAGGAGTGGCTTTCGGTAGGCCGGATCGCGGGGCTGGTGGTGGGCATCGCGATCCTCGTGCCGGCGCGCCGCTTCTCGCGTCCCACGCGCGTGTACCTCGCGCTCGTCCTGGTGCTGGCGGGTGCGCTCGTCTCGAAGATCGCGGGCGCGTACAGCCCGCTGGACGAGTTCCTGCGCGTCTTCCGGTGGCCGTACGGCCAGCTCGCCAACTTCGCCACCATGACTCGCTTCGTGCACGAAATATGGCCGTTCGCCGCGGTGATCTTCCTCATCGGGCTCTTCTTCCGCGCGAGGCGCGGCGTACAATAAAGGCATGGGCTTCTACGAGCGGCACGTGTTCTTCTGCACCAACGAGCGCGATGCGCCCGAGGCGTGCTGCGCGTGCCATGGCGCGAAGGAGATGCGCGACTACGCAAAGTCGCGCGTGAAGGCGCTCAAGCTTTCGGGCGCCGGCAAGGTTCGCGTGAACAACGCCGGGTGCCTGGACCGGTGCGAGGAAGGCCCGTGCATCGTGGTCTATCCCGAGGCCGTCTGGTACACGTACGTCGACAAGAACGACATCGACGAGATCGTGGAAGAGCACCTCGTGAACGGCCGAATCGTCGAGCGCCTGCGCATCTAGATGGCCGCGGCGGCAGTCCGCACGCTCCTGAAGGGCGCTGCCGGCGACATCGAGACGGTCGAATCGGCTCCCGGCAACGCGCGCGCCGTCGCGGTCATCGCGCACCCGCACCCCCTCTTCGGCGGCACGATGGACAACAAGGTCGTCACGACGCTGGCGCGCGCCCTGGTCGATTCGGGCGTGGCGGTCACGCGTTTCAACTTTCGTGGCGTGGGCGCGTCCCAGGGCGAGCACGACGAGGGCCGCGGCGAGACCGACGACATGGTTCAAGTGGTCGGCAACGCGCAGTCCGCGCATGCGGGCCTGCCGCTCATCCTCGCCGGCTTTTCCTTCGGCGGCGCGGTGGCCACGCGCACGAGCTGCCGCGTGGAATTCTCGCAGCTGATCCTGGCGGCACCCGGCTTCCGCCGCTTCACCGGGAAGGGCTTCGGCGAGCCGCCGGACCCGAATGACCCGAACCTCGGGCCGATCGGCCGCCACACCGTGGGCAACACGCTCGTCGTCCATGGCGACCTCGACGAGACCGTGCCGCTTGCCGATTCGATCTCGTGGGCAACGCCGCGCGAGGTTCCGGTCGCCGTGGTTCCGGGCGGCGAGCACTTCTTCCACCGCAAGCTGCATATCCTGAGGGAGATCGTGGCGAGATGGGTGCGATGAGCACGAGCGAGGAATACTCTCGTCGAGCGACCGACGCGAAAACGGATGTCGTCCGCGAGATCCTCGCGAGGGCGGCGTTGCCGTGAAGCGCACCTGGACCGTGATCGCCGTGCGGGACGTTGCCGCGAGTTTCAAGTGGTACCAGGCGTTGTTCGCGCAGCATGAAACAAAGCCGGCCCACGATTACTGGGGCCAGATCCTGGACGACGATGGAACCGTGCTGCTCTGCCTGCACGAGTGGGAGGCCCACGATCATCCGTCGCTGGCGAGCCCGGACGCGGCGACGCCGGGAAACGGATTGCTGCTGTTCTTTCGCGTGGACGACTACGAAACGGTGCTCGCGCACGCGCGTTCGCTCGTTCCCCGCTTCGAAGAAGAGCCTCACCTGAACGCGGCCACCAAGACGATGGAGTTCGCGCTCCGCGACCTCGACGGGTACTACGTCACGATCAGCGCGGCCTAGGGCGGATTCATGCAAGCCGCGCCCGACCGCGCCGACGCTAGGCCGGATCCGATTCGAATCGCCGCACCTTCTCGAGGTATTCGCGTGCCGCGACGATGTCGCGACCGGCGATCGAGTCGGCCACCTGGCGCACGGCGGAGCTGTGCGCGAGGCGTTCCCCGTACCGGCGTGCGAGCCACATAGCCATCGGGATCACCGCAATGCCGAACGCGATGTTCCATGCGGCGAAAGCGCGGAACTGGGCGGAGTGATACAGGTTCACGCCGAAGAGCTCCGCGACCAACACCACGGCGAACGGAATCCACCACACGATCTGCCCGGTGAGGAACGAAACGTTGAAGGCGCGGATCCGCGCGATGCGAAGATTCTCGACCTCGGCCTGCAGCTCGACCACGGGACGGCCATAGTCCAATCTCGCGAGCGCGCCCTGCTGGCGCAGCCCCGTCACGCCCGTCGCGATGACCCAAAGGTCCATCACCAGCGCCGTGAGGAAGAGCGAAGGCGAATTCGCATGCGTGGCCATGAAAAGCCCGAGGAGCGCGAGGGTGGCGATCCACACCGCCATGGCGAACGGCCCGAGCGGCCGAAACGCCCGGACGCGTTCGCGGTGGCGCTGCGTCCAGTCGTCGCGAAGGACATGCGCCGTAAGCCGCAGGCGCTCGTCCATTCGCCGCGAGCGATCGTTCCATTCATCGCGAAGTTCTTCCAGGGTGACGCTCATGCGGTGGCCTCCGTGGGATTGTCCAGGCGCGCGAAGCCCTCTTGCAGCTCGTTCTTCACGCGGTTTATCCGAGTCGTGACGTTGCCGGGCGAGATGCCGATGATCGCAGCGATCTCCTCCGAGGTGTGTCCATCGAGGTAGAGCAGGATGAGCGACCGATTCAGCTCGTCCAGGCCGTCGATGAGCCCCCGCAACACGCGCATGTTGTCGCTCGCTGCATCGAACAGCGGGTCGTCGGCGCCGAGGTCGAGCGCATCGTCGAAAGGGATCGTGTCGCGAATGCGGCGCCGCTCGCCGCGGAAGTGCGAGATGGCGACGTTCATCGCCACTCGGTAGGCCCAGGTCGTGAACTTCACGCGAGCGTCGAAGCGGGGAAACGATCGCCACAGCTCGATCGCCATCTCCTGCACGAGGTCGCGGCGATCCTCGGCATCGCGGCAATAGCCGAACGCGACCTTGTGCAGTACCGCGCGGTGCGCGGCTAGCAGCTCGAGGAAGCGCTTCTCATCGGGTGTGCCCATGCCGCGTTATTCGCCCGGCGGGGCATGAAACTCACAGGGCCGGCTACTTGAGCTTTCCCGAGGCCTTCGCCGCCGCCACTTCCTTCGCCAGCTCCTCGCCGCTCTTGTAGTGCGGCACGCGGAAGACGAGCCGCTTGGTGCGCTGCCAGAACGCGTTGGAGCCGTTCACCTCTTCGTTCCAGTACTTGTTGGCGAGCGCCATGTTGCGCGGCACGTCGAGCATGAAGGCGTCGTGCGACCCCCGGCCGCCGAACATGTAGAGCTTGCCGTCGAACATCTCGTAGACGTCCGCATCGCCGCCCCAGGGGATGCCGTACACGATGCCGTTCGTGCAGTAGCCGCCGAATTGCGGAAGGTATTTATCGGGCGCCGCGTCGAACAACGCCTTGTGCTCTGGCGTCGTGAAATAGAAGGTGACTTCCTTGTAGACGCTCTTGATCGCCGGGGACCCCTGCCGGTAGGCGTGGTCGGTGAAGTAGGAGACCACGTCGGCGCCCTTCAGGAGCACGCGCTTGTCTCCGCCCTCGGCGACGGCGTTCACGGGTGAATAGCCGGCGCCGGGACTTTGGGTCACCAGCGGGGCGCAGGCGGCGCTGAGAAATGACATGGCAATGAGCAACGATTGGACTGCGCGGCGCATCGAAGATTCCTTTCCTAACGCTGGGTGATGGCGGTGGTGTCCCTGGCCGCCGGCAGCTTCGCGATCTCGGAAAGCACGAGCGATGGCGTGAGCACTTCCGGAAGCAACCTCGGCGAAGCTTCGCCGGGCGCGTACATCGCATAGACAGGTACCGCGTTGCGGCCCAGCGAAGCGAGCGTCGCGGTGATGCGCGGATCCTGGCGTGTCCAGTCGGCCTTCAGCAGCACGACATCCCGCGCCGCGAAGGCCTTCACGACGTCGGCGTTGTGCAGGGCGATGCGCTTGTTGACCTGGCAGGTGACGCACCATGCGGCGGTGAAATCGACGAAGACGGGATGGCCTTCGGCGCCGAGCGAGCGAACCTTCTCGGGCGACCATTCCTGCCAGCCGGACTCCGTGGCCGCGGCGGTAGCTGCGTACTCGTGACTGGGCGGCCATGCGACGGCGATGCCGGAGGCGACGAGGATGGCCGCGAGCGCCGTGTATCGAAAGCCCGCGGACATCGCGGCGCGGCCATAGGCCCACGCCCCCATCGCCACCAGGACAAGCCCCCCCAGCAGCGCGAACACGGCGTCGTTGCCCGCCTGCGCGCCCAAGACCCACGCGAGCCAGGCGACCGTGGCGTAGAGCGGGAAGGCGAGCACTTGCTTGAAGGTTTCCATCCACCCGCCGGGCTTCGGCAGCCTTCGCAGCAGCGCCGGGAAGAAGGAGAGCGCCAGCACCGGCAGCGCCATGCCGATCGCCAGCATCGCGAAGATCGCGAGAGAGAGCATCGCTCCCTGGGACAGCGTGAATCCCACCGCGGCTCCCATGAAAGGTGCGGTGCACGGCGTGGCGACCACCGTTGCGAGCACGCCGGAGAGGAACGCATCGGCGTAGCGCCCACGCGCCGAGAGGTTGCTCGTCATGGATTGCGCGAACGCACCCCACTCGAACACTCCGGAAAGGTTCAGCCCCAGCACGAAGAAGAGCGCCGCGAGCAACGTGACGAAGGCCGGCGACTGGAGCTGGAAGCCCCAGCCCAGCTGCGTGCCTCCCGCGCGCAGCACCAGCATGAGCCCGGCGAGGACCAGGAACGAAACGACGACGCCCCCGCTGAAGACGAGGCCCTGGAACCTCATCGCGCGCGCGTCGCCGTGCGCATGCTCGACGAAGCCCATCACCTTGATGCCGAGCACGGGGAAGACGCAGGGCATGAGGTTCAGGAGGACGCCGCCGATGAACGCGAAAGCGAGCGCGGCAAGGACGCTGCCGCCCACGCTGCCGCCGATCTCGCCGCCGCCCGTGGTTGCGGCCGCGGCACCCGGCAGCGAAGCGCCCACGTTCGCGGCGACCTCGATCGCCTTTCGTCCCGACGAGCCTTGCCAGCCGCTCTCGGAGAATGCCACGCCCTTCACCGACTGCACGTCGGGAGGCGGCGGGTCGGCGAGCTTCATCTCCACGGTGACGGAGCGGCCTTCGCGCGTCAGTTTTTCGGGAGCGGAGGGATCGATCAGGCTTTCACGCGCGGGAAAGAAATAGAGGCTTGCCGGCGCCTGGGCGCCCTCGGGCGCGGTGAGCCGCACGCGGAGCAGGCCATTTGCGATCGCGGCGTCGTACTTCCAGCCCGCGGGCTCGACGGGAAGCTGGTTGCGCGCGCGATCGATGCCCGCCAGGTAACGCGGATCGTCGGCGGGCACGGCATCGGCGACGGGAACTGGAAGATCGAGCGCGCCCTTCTCGGGAACGCAGATGTCCCGGCAGACGAGCCAATCGACGTCGGCCCTGATGTCGGCGTTGCCCGCCGGCGCGTCCCGGGGCACCGAGATCTCGGTGAGGAGGATCACCTCGTCCTCGTAGCCGTAGTTCATCAGGGGTCCCACGGGAAGCTTCTGCGGGTATGGCCACTGGACCTCGCCCGCCTTCCAGCCGGCGGGAAGCGTCCACTTGATCCGGGTGGGGAGGCCCGAGTCGCCGGGGTTCTTCCAATACGTATGCCACTGCGGCTCCATGCGCAGGCGCAGGCCCACGACGAGGCTCGAGCCGGGGCGTGCGGCCGCTTTTTCCGTGACGAGCTGCGCCTCCACGTGCTCCGTCTTCACGACGGGTTCGCAGTGCGAGGCGAAGGCGGCGAGCAACGCCGCGAGGGCGAGCGCGGCTCGCCGGGCGGGGAAGGCGGTGGACATCACGTAAAATTATAGGCCCATGTTGTGGATCAAGTCCCTGCACCTCATCTTCGTCATCGCGTGGTTCGCGGGCATCTTCTATTTGCCGCGGCTATTCGTCTATCACGCCATGGCGGCCGACTCGCCCTCGCAGGAGCGCTTCGTGGTCATGGAACGCAAGCTCTACCGGGGCATCATGACGCCGTCGATGCTGCTCGCGATCGGTTTCGGTCTGTGGCTCTGGTTGGGATACGGCACCGCCGGACATTGGATTCACGCGAAACTCTTCCTGGTGGCGCTCCTGGTCGCCTATCACTTCTGGATGGGCGCCATCGCACGCGACTTCGCCCGCGGCACGAACCGCCGCTCCCACGTGTACTACCGCTGGATCAACGAAATTCCCGTGGCACTTCTCGCGGGCATCGTGATCCTCGCGGTGGTGAAACCCTTCTGATGGCCGCGGGAAAGCCCCGCGTACTGGTTAAACAGGACACGGGCGTCCATTATTTCTTCGCCCCTTGCCCGCGGGGCCTCGCGCTTGCGCTTGCCGCCGAGCTCTCCGAGCTGGGCGCGCTGCGCCCCGTGCCGGCCGAGGCCGGCGTGGCCTTCGAGGGCGCCTTCGACCTCATCTACCGGGCCAACCTGTACTCCCGCATCGCGAGCCGCATCCTCTGGCGCGTGGCCCGCTTCGCATACGCCAACGAGGAGGACGTATACAAGGGTGCCGAGGCCGTGCGCTGGCACCACTACTTCATCGCGGATCGAACCTTCAAGGTCGAGACCAACGCGCATCGCAGCCCGGTGAAGAGCCTGGATTTCGTGACGCTGCGCGTAAAGGATGCGATCGCCGATCAATTCCGCACCGCCACCGGGCGGCGCCCCTCGGTGTCGTCGCGCGATCCCGACATTCGCGTGCACGCCTTCCTCGACGAGAAGACCTGCACCCTCTACGTGGACACGAGCGGCGATTCGCTCTTTCGCCGCGGGCGCCGCGACCACGTGGGCGAAGCCCCGCTCAAGAAGAACCTCGCCGCGGGAATCCTGCGCCTGGCGGGGTGGCGCCCGGGGATCCCGCTGCTCGATCCGATGTGTGGCGCGGGCACGTTCCTGATGGAAGCCGCCGAGATCTCGCTCGATCGCGCCGCGGGAAGGAACCGCGATTTCGCGTTCGCGAAGCTCGCCCGCTTCGACGCCTCGGCGTGGGAGCGAGAGCTCGAGCGCGCGAAGAAAAGCGAGAAGCCGCCGGGGCGCTTGCCCATCTTCGGCTCGGACCTCTACGGGCGCTCCCTCGGGCATGCCGTGCTCAACCTGCGCGAAGGCGGCCTCGAGGAAGAGGTTTCGCTGAAGCAGGTGAATCTCCTCGACCTCTCGGCGCCCGCCGCGTCCGGGATGATCGTCACGAATCCCCCGTACGGCGTGAGACTGGGCGAGCGCAGCGACCTCGCGCAGTTCTATCCGCAGCTGGGAGATGCGCTGAAGAAGAAATTCGCGGACTGGACGGCCTTCATCTTCTCGGGCGACCCGGAGCTCGCGAAGGCGATCCGCCTGCATCCGTCGCGCAAGACCGTGCTCTTCAACGGCGCGCTCGAATGCCGGCTGTACGAATACCGCATGGTCTCCGGCGGCAACCGCCGGGACGGCCCCCCCGCGAAGCGCCCCGCGAGGTGAGCCTCGAGATCGCGCTGCGCGTGGCGCTCGCGCCGCTCGCGGTCGGGCTTGCAAGCCTCGCCGCGCGCCGCTGGGGCCACACCGTGTCGGGATACCTGGGGGGCATGCCGCTCATCGGCGGGCCCATCACCTTCTTCCTCGCCCAGGACTACGGCCCGGCCTTCGCCGCGCAGTCGGCTTCGATGACGCTCGCGGGCGTCGCGGGGCAAACGGCTTACCTCCTCGTCTTCGCGCACTTGGCCCGGTGGCGAAGGGGATGGGCCCTGGCGCTTGCCGCGGGTTGGTCTTCGTTCGCGCTGGTGTCGGTGGCGATCGCAACGGCTACGCCACCGCTCATTGCCGCGATCGTGCTCGCGGCGGCCGGGCTCGCGGCCGCATGGATCGGCCTGCCGCGCCCGCGCGAGGCGGGCGAGCTTCCCGCGGTGCCGGCGGTGGAGCTCTACCTTCGTCTCGCCGCGGCGCTGGTGCTCGCGTTCGCCATCGTCGCCGGGGCCCGCGTCCTGGGCCCGGTGTGGAGCGGATTGCTGCTGTCGCTACCGGTGACCGGATCGATCGTTCCGCCTTTCACGCTCGCGCTCTATGGCCCAGATGCGGTGGCGCGAGTGACGCGGGGTTTCGTGGTCGGCCTCACGGCTTTCTCCGCATTCTTCCTCGTCGTCGCGGGGTGCACCGTCGCCCTCGGCATCGCGGCGTCCTTCCTGCTCGCGGTGCTGGCGGCGCTCGCCGCCGTTTCGGTTTCGTCTCGCCTGCTGAAAATCCGGCTCGTGCCGTAGGACCGGGCTGACAACGCCGCGCGAGGTTTCCTGATTTCCGCCGCGCGCGCATGAGGCCACGATGGGACTGCATCTGGCGGGACGGTTCCTTCGAGGACGTCCCTTGTTCGAATTCTCACTGCCCCTGTGCGGGGTTCAAACGGAGACAACAATGAAAGCACTGATCGCAATGATCGTCGGCGCGTCCTTCCTCCTCGGCCTCGCCGGCTGCAACACCGTCGAGGGCGCGGGCAAGGACGTGAAGGCCGGCGGCCAGAAGGTCGAGAACGAAGCCGCGGAGCACAAGAAATACTAAGCTCCACCGATATCCGCGACCAGCTCCGCAAGGATCATGAAGACGTCCTTGCGGAGCTCGAGGCCCTGCGCGCCGACGGCGACGCGCAATCGCTCCAGTTGCTGGCGCGCTTGCGCCGCAGCTGGGTGATCCACGCGCTCGCGGAGGAAACCGTCGTCTATCGCGCCCTCGAAGGCCTGGAGGGTGACGAGCGCAAGCGCGCCGACGAGCGCTTCGTCGAGCACGAGCTGGTCGAGGGCCTCTTCGACAAGCTTTCGCGCAGCCGCCCGGGATCGAGCGAATGGACGGCGCGCCTGGGCGTGGCGCGCGAGCTCATCATGCGGCACATCGAAACCGAGCACGAAGACCTCTTCCCGCAGCTCGCCCAACGCTACGACGCTGAAGGCCTGCGCGAGATGGGACAGCAGTTTGCCTCCGCCCGCGACAAGCTCACCCTCCTCGAAGAAGCCAAAGCCGCCTAAGGGGTCAGAGCCCTTTTTCGCCGAAAAAGGGGACAGGTCAACCGGGCAGCGCGCGGTCGACCAACGCTGGGCAGTCCAGCCCGGACGATAGGGTTCCGAAGCTTCGCGCGCCGTCCGAGAGGCGGGAATCGCAGAACGCATTCGCGGCCGCCTTCTCCGAGAATCTCAGCATGAGCGAGGCTTGCGCGCAGGCGGCCAACGCTTCGACCGCGGCACGCGCCTGCGTCTCACCGCTCGCGGCGGCGCGCTCGAATTGAACCCAGTGCTTTTCGATCCTCGCGTCCTTCACGCCCAGGACCTCGGCCCGCAGCGCCGCGAGTGATTCCGGCGAGCGCGCGATGGCGCGAAGCACGTCGAGGCAGATCACGTTGGCACTTCCCTCCCAGATGCCGTTCAGCGGCGCTTCCCGGTAGAGGCGCGCGAGCGGCGCCTCCTCCACGTAGCCGTTGCCGCCCAGGCATTCCATCGCCTCCACCGCGACGGGCACCATCCGCTTGCATAGCCAGTACTTCGCGACCGGCGTGAGGATGCGCTGCAGCTCGCGTTCGCGGGCGTCGCCGGCCGACGCATCGAAAGCGCGCGCAAGGCGAAAAGCGAGGAGCGTGGCCGCTTCCGATTCCAGCGCGAGGTCGGCGAGCACGTTCGCCATGAGCGGCTGTGCGGCGAGCGCTTTCCCGAACGCGCCGCGGTGCCTCGCGTGATGAATGGCCTGGTGGAGTCCCGCGCGCATCATGCCGGCGATTCCAACCACGATGTCGAAGCGGGTGTGGTGCGCCATCTCGATCACGGTCGCGATGCCGCGCCCCGGCTCGCCGACCAGCATCGCCTCGGCGCCGTGATACTCGATCTCCGCGGACGCGTTGGAGCGGTTGCCGCACTTGTCCTTGAGGCGCTGCAGCCGGATGGCGTTGCGTGAACCGTCGGGAAGCGAGCGCGGCGCGAAGAAGCAAGTGACCCCCTCGGCAAGCCGCGCGAGCGTGAAGAAGCCGTCGCTCATCGGCGCGGAGCAGAACCACTTGTGGCCTTCCAGGCGATAGCCCTCGCCCGCCCGCTCGGCGCGCGTTTGCACCGCCCGAAGGTCCGAGCCGCCCTGCTTCTCGGTCATCGCCATGCCGATCGTGGCGCCCTTCTTCTCTCCCACGGGCAGCGGACGCGGATCGTACGCATCGGCAAGGATCGATGCGCGCCAGGTTCGATCCACCTCGGGTGCATGCGAGAGCATGGCTACCGATGCGAAGGTCATGGTGATGGGGCAGGCCGTCCCCTGCTCGAGCTGGTTCCAGAGGTAGAAAAGCGCCGCGCGCGCGCTGAATCCCCCCTCCTGCCGTTTCCAGGCGAGCGAGTGGACGCCGGCCCCGATCGCGCGTGCCATGAGCGCGTGATAAGCGGGATCGTATTCGACGAAATCGATGCGCCGGCCGTAGCGATCGTGCGTCTTCAGCTGCGGGGTGTTGCGGTTGGCGGTGGCGGCGAGCGCCTGCGCTTCGGGCGAGCCCACGAAGGCGCCCAGCTCCCGTGCCGCGGGCCCGGTTGATTGCGCGCCCGCCCGCCCGAGAGCCTCGGCGAGCCGCGGGTCGACGTCGTACGCGTTGAAGCCTTCGAGCGGCGGTGGCTGGTTCAGCACGGGATCGTTCATCGACCGGCCCCTTCGAAGGTCCATTGGACGAGGGCGTCGATCGCCGCCTGCGCCGCGTTGGCGTTGGGATGGTTCACGATCATCACGAGGATCCAGCGCTTGCCATGACGATCCACGACGTATCCCGCGACGCTTTGCACGCCGGTCAACGTCCCGCCCTTCAGGTGCGCATGGCCCGCGGCGTCCGATGCCGGCCGGCCCTTGAGCGTGCCGTCGATCGCGAAGATCGGCATCGACGAGGCCATCTCGGGCATGAGCGGGCTCTCCCACACCGCGCGCAGCAATTGCGCGAGCGACTGCGCCGAGATCCGGTCGTCCCGCGAGAGCCCGGCGCCGTTCTCGACCCGCAACCCGGCCGCGTCGATGCGCCGCTGCGCGAGCCAGGCGCGGACCAGCTCCGCGCTCGCGGCCTCGTTGCCGGGCACGCCCGCCTTCTCGGTGGCGAGCGCGAGGAAAAGCTGCCGCGCCATCACGTTGTTGGAATACTTGTTCATGTCGCGCACCAGCACGGCGAGCGGCTCGGAGTCCTCGCGATAAATCAGCCTCGCGTCCGTGGGCGTGGGTCCGGCGCGAACCTTGCCGCGCAGCGTCCCGCCGGCCTCGCTCCACAGCCAGCGCAGGACCGATTCGGCGTACTTCGCCGGATCGAGCACGGAGAGGGTGAGGCGGCGAATGCCGCAGTCCGAAGGGATGGTGCCGGAAAAGGATGCGAGCGCGAGAATCCCGTTCTGCTGCACGTCGTAGCTCAAGTCCTTGCGCCACCAGTCGCACACGCCCGGGACCGAGCGCACGCGGCTCGCGATCTCGACGTTCGGCAGGTCCGGCTCGGCCGTCACGCGCACGCCCTCGCCCCCGGGCTCGAAGGTGAACTGCACGGCGCCGAAATTCACGAGGAACGCGTCGGCGCCGACGTTGTAGCCGCGGCGCGGCTCGTTGTCGAAGCGGCCCGGGTCGAAGGAACCGGACGCGAAGTACGCGCGATCGATCACGATGTCGCCCCGGATCTCGCGAAGCCCGCGCGAGCGCAACTGGTGCGCGGCCTGCCACAGGCGCTCGTAAGTGAGCTTGGGATCGCCGCCGCCGCGGATCACGAGGTCGCCCTGGAGGACGCCATCCTCGATCGGCGCGTTGGCGAGGAAGTCGGTGTGGAAGCGGAAGGCCGGGCCCAGCAGGTCGAGCGCGGCGAAGCTCGTGACCAGCTTCATGACGGATGCGGGATTCATCGCGATGCCCGCCTGGTTCGCCACCACGGCGGTGCCCGCGTCGACGGGCTCGACGATCGCGCCCACGGCGAGCGCGGGTATCGATGCGCGCCCCAGGGCCTCCAACACGGGCTGGGGCAGCCCATGGGGCGCCGCCGCGGCGCAAGCGCTCGAGACGAGCATCGCGGCGGCGAGGGCGATCCTCATGGCGTCGCGAGCGCTTCCACGATGGCGCGCGCGGCGTCCACCATCGTCGCGAAATCCGCGTCTTCGACAACGTAGGGCGGCATGAAGTAAACGGTCTTCCCCATCGGGCGCAGCAGCACGCCGCGCTCCAATGCGATGGCGAATGCCTTCGATGCGAAAGCGGGATCGTCGCTCGCGACCTCGAAGGCCCAGATCATCCCGAGATGGCGGAAATCACGAACCCGGGGATGGTGCGCGAGACCCGAAGCCAGCTCGACGAAGCGCGCGGCCTTGCGCTGGTTCGCCTCGATCACCTGCTCTTTCTCGAAGAGGTCGAGCACCGCGCACGCGGCGCGGCAGGCGAGCGCGTTGCCGGTGTACGAGTGGGAGTGCAGGAACCCGCGGCGCGGATCGTCGTCGTAGAACGCCGCATAGACCTCGTCGCTCGAGAGCACGCAGGAGAGCGGCAGGTACCCGCCCGTGAGGCCCTTCGAGAGGCACAGCAGGTCCGGCGCGATCGCCGCCTGCTCGCAGGCGAACATCGTCCCCGTGCGGCCGAACCCCGTCATGATCTCGTCGGCGATGAGGAGGACCTCGTGCCGAGTGCAAAGCTCCCGCGCGCGGCGCAGGTATTCGGGGTGGCAGAAGCGCATGCCCGCGGCCCCCTGCACGAGGGGCTCGACGATGAGGGCGGCAATCTCGTGGTGTCGCTCGGCGAGGATCTTCCCCAGTGCATCCGCGGCACGGATCGCGCCCTGGATGCCGCCGAAGCGGTGATCGTCGTGGTGGTGAGCGGGAAAGGGCGCGAGGATCGATTCGTGCAGCAGCGGCGCGTAGGCATCGCGAAAGATCGCGACGTCGGTCACGCCGAGCGCGCCCACCGTCTCGCCGTGATAGCCGCCTTCGAGCGAGACGAAGCGGCGCTTGCCGGGCTTCCCGCGATTGGCCCAGTAGTGGAAGGCCATCTTGAGCGCGATCTCGGCTGCCGACGCGCCGTCGGAGGCGAAGAAGGCGTGGCCCAGGTGGCCGGGGGCGATCGCGGAGAGGCGCTCGGAGAGCTCGACCACGGGCGCATGGGTGAAGCCGGCGAGCATCACGTGCTCCAGCCTTCCCACCTGGTCGCGCAACGCGGCGTCGATGGCCGGATGCGCATGGCCGAAGAGATTCACCCACCAGGAGCTCACGGCGTCCAGGTAGCGCCGTCCATCGAAATCGTAAAGCCACGGGCCCTGGGCGCGCGCGACCGGGACGAGCGGAAAGCTCTCGTGGGATTTCATCTGCGTGCACGGGTGCCATACCGCGGCGCGGCTCCGCGCGACCATCTCCCGGTTGTCCATGGGCTTGCCTTAAGCCGCGGCGATGCGGTTGATCTGCTGCGCGGCGGCGCTGGTGGCCTCGGTGGCGAGCGTCTCGAGCGAGTCGGGAGGGATCGCGGTGGTGCCGCCGGTGATGTAGCAAAGCGCCGTGAAGAGCGAGCGCACCTCGACCGCGGCGAGCGGATCGCGCGACTGGCCCTCGTCGATGCTCACGCCGCTCACGGTCACCACGATGCGGACCCCTTCCACGAGCAGCGCACCGGGGCCGCGCTGGCCGTGGTAGTCCTTGAGCTGCGCGAGGATGAGCCGTTCGAGCTCACCCTTCTCCGCGTTTCCCAGTAGCGGCACGTCCTCTCCCCTGTCACTAGGCGATATTCTAGCGCCCCCCTTTTCTCGACGTCGCCCGCGCACGAATTGGCAACCAACCGGGACGAGTGCTAGCAACACTTCGGCTACACGATGCCGCAGGATTGAACTACGGGCCGCAATTCCTTTCTCAACGGGGAGGGCGTCGAATGCAACTGCTTGATCGTATCGAAACGCAGCTGATCTCCAACCGTCTTCCGGTGGTGGCCATCACCGTGGCCGCCGTTCCGTACGCGAATACGCCGGTCGTCCTCACATTGCACTGGCACGGCTTCGTCGAGAGCCGCCTCGCGGCGCTGGAGGAGGCCGAGGTGGTCGCGTACCAGCCGGTGCCGAGCTCCGCATTGCAGGTGAACGATCGCTGGGACCGCCTGGACCAGCTCGAGAACGAGGTACTGGATGTCGCATGGGAATTGGGATCGTGGGACCTCGCTCGGATCGAGGCGCTGCCGTTCGTGCGGCCCGGGGCCCCGCGGCAGGAGTCGCTCGAATGCATGAACGCCTTCGGCTCGATGCCGGTGGCGATCGACGGCCAGTCGCCTGTGGTGGCGGACGTCCCGGATGCGCCGGATTTGATCGAAGCCGCTTCCCGGGCGGGTTACGTGCAATGGCTCTTTCGCCCCGTGCGCGGGGGGGTCTGGGCGGAGGTCGCGGAGGACACGACGCTCCAGGAGGGCGGGTATCGCAATCCCCCATGCCCCTACCTCGCGCTTCCGACGCGCCCGGAACGCTCGCGGCGGCCACGCAAGATCGTCTACCAGTTCGGCCGCGCCGCACGCCTCGCGCGCTAGCGCACCTTGCGCTCGCCGCGCTCGCCGCGACGCTCCTGGGTGCGTGCGCCACGCCTCCGCTCGACCGCTACCTCCTCGAAGCGCCGAAGCAGCCCGTGGTCATCGAAGGCGCTCACGGCCCCCTCGGCAAGGCACGCACCGACGCGATCCTCGCGAAGCTGAAGGCGCAATCGCCGCAAACGAGCCTCCTCGACAGGCACGTCGCGATCGAGGAGGCTCTCACCGACACCACGCTCACCGCCGGCAACGGCGTTTCGCTGCTCGAGGATGGCAAGGCGACCTACACGGCGATGCTCGCGGCCATGCGCGCGGCGAAATCCTCGATCAACATGGAGACCTACATCTTCGAGGACGACGACGTGGGCGCCGAGTTCGCCTCGGTCCTCGAGGCGCGCGCCAAGGCCGGCGTGAAGGTGCGCCTCATCTACGATAGCGTGGGGTCCAACAAGACGCCGAAGGAGTTCTTCGCGGCCATGTCCTCGGCCGGCGTCCAGGTGCTGGAATTCAATCCGCTCGCCCCCGAGACGGTGCTGAAGTCGGGCCTCATGGCGCTCAACCACCGCGACCATCGCAAGCTCACGGTCGTCGACGGCAAGGTCGCCTTCCTCGGCGGCATCAACATCAGCGGCGTTTACGGGTCCATGGGCTCGTCGGGTCGCGGCTCCGCCGGGTCCGGCGGCGTTTCAGGGTCGAAGGGTTCGGGCGACGGCAGGAACTACGATCCCAAGGATCCCCCGTTCGACAAGCGGCCGTGGCGTGACACGCAGGTGCAAGTCCAAGGCCCGGCGGTCGCGGACCTCCAGCGCTCGTTCCTGCGCCACTGGGCCGAGCAGAAGAAGGAGGAGCCTTCCACCGACAAGGCTTTCTTCCCGCCGCTCTCGGCCCAGGGCAAGGACCTGGTCCGCGTGATCGCGGGCGAGCCGACCGACACGGGCGTGAACGCGGCATACCTCGCGGTGATCTCGGCCATCGACCATGCCGAGACCGACGTGCGAATCACGATGGCTTACTTCGTGCCGCACGACGACCTCCTGCGCGCGCTGAAGGAGGCCGCGCAGCGCGGCGTGGACGTGAAGCTGATCCTGCCCAGCCGCACCGACAGCTGGCTCGTCTTCCAGGCCGGGCGCTCATACTATGAGGACCTGCTGGAAGCCGGGGTGAAGGTCTACGAACGCAAGACGCGCCTCCTGCACGCCAAGACCGCGACCATCGACGGCGTATGGTCCACGGTAGGATCGACGAATCTCGACTGGAGAAGCCTCGTGGACAACGATGAGCTCAATGCCGTGGTGCTGGGGTCCGAGTTCGCTTCGCAGATGAACGTGGTGTTCGACAAGGACCTGCGCGACTCGAACCAGATCACCCGTGAAGGCTGGGCGCATCGCGGCATCGAAGATCGCATGAAGGAAGCCGCCGCGCGCGCCTGGGCGCGCCTTCTTTGAGGACGCAACCCATGACGTCGCGGGATTCGCCCTCGATAGCCCAGCTCCACGTCGTTCACGACCTGGGCGGCGGCACCGCGACGTGGTTGCGCGAATTCGTCGCGGCCGACACGGTGCGTCGCAATCTCGTGGTGAAGTCCATCGCGCACGGCCCTGAATCGGGGTCCGCCATCGCGCTGTTCGATGCACGCGATTTCGACACGCCGCTCCAGGTCTGGCCGTTCGACGAGCCCATTCCCGCGGCACTGCCTCGGCATCGCGAATACAAGGCGGCGCTGGACGTGATCATCGGCACGTACGGCGTCGATGCCGTCATCGTCTCGTCGCTGATCGGGCACTCGCTGGAGGTGCTCGACACGGGGCTGCCGACGCTGGTCGTGAACCACGACTACTTTCCCACGTGCCCGACGGTCCACCTTTACCTCGGCGAGCCGCGCGACGACAAGGCCCACGAAAGCTCGCCTTTCCGCGACTTTCCGCCGGCCGTGCGCGAGCAGGTTCGTGAACGGTTCATCGAGGCGGTGACGCGGCCCAACATCACGATGGTCGTGCCGAGCCCTTCGGTGCGCCGCCATCTCGAGAGGCTCGACCCCCGCTTCATCCAGGCGCGATTCGCCCTGGTGCCCCACGGCCAGTCGCGGTTGCCCGCGTCGCTGCCGCCGATTCGGCGCGTCGACCGGGAGCGGCTTCGGATCCTGGTGCTGGGCCAGCTCTCGTTCGTCAAGGGTTGCGAACTGCTACGCGCAAGCCTGCCCGCGATCACGCGCGTGGCCGACGTCTTCCTGGTCGGAGCCGGCGAAGTGGGCCAGTCCTTCGAAGGCCTTCCCCATGTGAGCGTGACGCCGCGCTACGAGCCGCACGAGCTGGCAGGCCACGTGAGCGCGATCAATCCGCACCTGGGCCTTCTCGCGAGCGTCGTCTGCGAAACATTCAGCTTCACGCTGTCGGAGCTGCTCGCCATGGGCATTCCCGTCGCGGCGTCGCGGCTGGGAAGCTTCGAGGATCGCATCCGCCCGGGCATCGACGGATTCCTCTTCGAGCCGGATGCGGCATCGCTCACCCGCCTCCTCGAATCGATCGACAAGGACTCGCGCGCCCTCGATGCGATGCGGGCCGCGCTGCGCCCGCCGTCGCGAAGCGCGAGCGAGATGGTCGCCGACTACCACGCGCTGCTGCCACTGGACGGGCAGGTGCGAGACGCGATCCAGCGACCGGTCGGCCCGCGCGATGCCGAGAGGGTTGACGGACTCATCGGCCGGCAGGCGCTCCACATGGCCGAGCTGTGGAGGGAGCTGAAGAGCTTGCATCTCCAGCTCGCCCTCGCCAACCAGCGGCGCGAAAGCGACCGGGCCGAGGCGGCCGCGCAATTGAAGGAGGTTCGCCGGCAAGTCGCGGTCGGCGAGCGGCGCATCGGCGAGGCCTCGGAGGCGATCGAGGAAAAGCAACGCGCCAACGAAGCGCTGCGCGTCGAGAACCAGGCCGTGCACGCGGAGAACGCTCGGCAAGCCGCGCAGATCAACGCCATCTTCCACTCCCCGGGCTGGAGGGTGCTCGGCGTGGCACGCCGCACGGCGCGCGGAATCGGCAAGCTTCGGCTGCTCGTACGCTGCCTGGCGGGCGTGGTGCGCGATCCGCGGGGTCCGCGCGCCGGCATCGCCCACGTGTTCAGGGCGTGGCGCGCGGGCGGCGTCGCCGCGCTCAAATCGGCGCTCGTGACCTACGAGCCGCGCGATGGCGTGGCGGCTGCCTGGCGGGTGTACCGGCGAACGCTCACGCGCGATGTGCTGCCGCGGCTGCGCGAGCGAATGGCTGCGCTTCGCACGAGGCCGCGCATTTCGATCGTCATGGCGACCCACGACACGGAGCCGCGGATGCTTCGCGAGGCGCTGGCGTCGGTGCTGGCCCAGCTCTATCCCGACTGGGAGCTTTGCATCGTGGATGACGGATCCCGCTCGCCCCACGTCGCCGCGATCCTGCGCGAGCACGCGGCGCGCGATGCACGCATCAAGGTGGAATTCAGCGCCGAGAACCGCGGCGTCGCCCACGCCTCGAATCGCGCATTGTCCCTCGTCACCGGCGAATACGTGGTGCTGATGGACCACGACGACCGCCTCGAGGAGCAGGCGCTGCTGCGCATGGCCGAAGCATTCGTCGAGGATGGCGCCGACATCGCCTATTCCGACGAGGTGCTGGTCGCGCCGGACGGCGAGACGGCGACCGAGTTCGTGTACCGCCCGGCATTCTCGCCCGAGCTCCTGCGTAGCCACCCGTACATCGTGCATCTCGTGGGCTTCCGCACCGAGCTGATCCGGCGTCTCGGAGGGTTCGACGAGTCGCTCGCCATCTCGCAGGACTACGACTTGATGCTGCGATGCTCCGAGCAGGCGCACCGCGTGGTCCATGTGCCGGAGATCCTCTACCGCTGGCGCACGCACCCCGCGTCGGCCGGCCACAAAATGATGGACCGGGTGATGACCACCTCGACGGCGATCGTGCAGCGCCATCTCGAGCGGACCGCCCGCGATGCGGTCGCGGGGCCGGGCTTCGGGTTCAACTTCTTCGAGAGCCGCCGCGCGCTGCGCCCGGAGCTGCGCGTCGCGATCATCATCCCGACCCGCAACCAGGTGAAGCTGCTGCGCTCGTGCGTCGAAAGCCTTCACCGGACCATCGGCGAAGTGCCCTTCGACGTGTTCGTGGTCGATCACGAGTCCGACGACGCCGCGACCCTCGAATTCCTCGATGCGTCTCGCCTGATCACACGGGTCCTGCGCTACGAGGGGCCGTTCAACTTCTCGGCGATCAACAACCGCGCGGTGCGCGAGCTCGGCAACGGCTACTCGCACTATCTCTTCTGCAACAACGACATCGAGGCCATCGAGGCGGGATGGCTCGAGAGGATGCTGGAGGTCGGGCAGGAGCGCGACGTCGGTATCGTGGGCGCCAAGCTCTTCTACTCGGATGGAGTGACGATCCAGCACGCCGGCGTGGGCGTGGGCCTTTTCGGCATCGCCGAGCACTACGGAAAGTTCCTGCGCATGCCGCGGGGCGAGGTCGTGCCGGGCAACTACGGAATGTTCCATGTCACGCGCGAAGTTTCCGCCGTCACCGCGGCGTGCATGCTGGTGCGATGCGACGTGTTCGAGCAGGTAGGCGGATTCGACGAGTCGCTTGCGGTGGGTTTCGGCGACGTCGACCTGTGCCTGCGAGTCCTGGCTTCGGGGTATCGCGTGCTCCACTGCGCGGGCGCGGCTCTCGTGCACCACGAGTCGGCGACGCGCGGGCCGAACAACAGCCACCCGGCCGACTCCGCTTTCTTCCAGCGCAGATGGTCCGAGTGGCTCGCCGCCGGCGATCCCTACTACAGCCCGGGCTTTTCCATCACCAGCACGAGCTGGCAAACGAAGCAGCCTCTGCATGCCAGCGTGCAGCCGCTGCGCCGGACGATCGAGATGGACCCCGTGAAGGGGCGGCAGGCCGTTCGTGTCGGGCCGGCACGCGCCGAGCTAGCCTCGCAGCCGTCCCGCGCGGCGCTGCAAGGCGTCCGATAGCCCGCGCCAGGTCATCCTCGCGTATTCGGCGCGGGGCGCCACGAACATCATGGTCGCCGCGAACTTCGCCGCGCCGCGCAACGCATCCTTCAGCTTCCACTTGAGCGGCGCATACGGGCGTTGATAGAGGAGGAGCCGGTTGCGGGTCATGTAGTAGAGGCGCTCCGGCGAGTGGACGACCAGCTGCCGGTTGCCGATGCGCACGCGCCGGTCGCCGAGCCGATGGTCGAGGCGCGCACCCGCCGCGCCGTAGAGCAGGAACCCGCGCGAGCGCGCGCGGAAGCACCACTCGAGGTCCACGTTGTCGACGAAGAACGATTCGTCGAACGCGCCCAGCTCACGGTAAGCGCGCACCGGCACCAGGGCGCCCGAGGTGATCAGGAAATCGCAGGACACGACGTCGCTCGTGCCGCGCGGCCGTACGTGGTGGTTGCGCAGCCATCCCAACCGGATGAAGGGCAGCTCGCGCGCATCGCGGCCGTCGCTGGTGCAGGGGCCCACCGCGGCGACATTCTGCTGCAGCGATTCCTTGTCTGCCATGACACCGCGCAGGACAGCCAACATGTTCGGTGCCGGAATGCTGTCGTGGTCGAGCAGCAGCACATGGGTCGCGCCGCGCCCGATCGCCGCTTCGACGCCGAGATTGAACCCCGCGGCGACTCCCTGGTTGCGCTCCAGCCGCAGGATGTGCGCATCGACGCCGGCACTGCGAAGCATCGCGTCGAGCCCCTGCCGCGATCCGTTGTCGACGACGATCCTGTCGTCGGCCTGTCCTTCGAGGGCTCGCAACTGCGCCAGGAGGCGCTCCCGATCCGGATCGAGGGCGACGGTGACGCTGGCAATGCGGTAGGAATCCGTTGCGAAGGGCATGCGGATGCCGGGGCGCGGAACGGCGGTTGGACATATCGGCACCCTCACGATTCCACCACCCCTCGGTCTCCACCATGTTTAATCATCAAAAGTGTGCGCTTACTTCAGTAAACTTGGACTATTTGCGTGGCAATTGCCCCAAGTAGGCGTCCGGCGCACTTGAATCTCCGTCCGTCCGACACTATTATTAGCACTCGCGTCGGGTGAGTGCCAAACCTCCCCAGCGTCCAGGATTTCAGGACCACCCCCATCAGAGGAGTCGAACGACATGAAGCTGCGTCCATTGCATGACCGCGTGATCGTCAAGCGTCTGGAAGAAGAGCGCAAGACCGCATCGGGCATCGTAATCCCCGATACCGCCGCCGAGAAACCCGACCAGGGCGAAGTCCTCGCCGTCGGGCCCGGCAAGAAGAACGACGACGGCAAGATCACCGCCGTCGACGTCAAGGTCGGCGACAAGATCCTCTTCGGCAAGTATTCGGGCACCACCGTGAAGGTCGACGGTGACGAGCTGCTCGTGATGCGCGAAGAAGACATCATGGCCGTCGTGAACTGATCCCGGCCCAACGATTTCGAGAGGAAATTTCACATGGCAGCCAAAGACGTCAAATTCAAGGAAAACGCGCGCGTTCGCCTGATCGCGGGCGTGAACATCCTGGCCGATGCGGTCAAGGTGACGTTGGGCCCGAAGGGCCGCAACGTCGTGCTCGAGCGCTCGTTCGGCGCCCCCACCGTCACGAAGGACGGTGTCTCGGTCGCGAAGGAAATCGAGCTGAAGGACAAGTTCGAGAACATGGGCGCGCAGCTCGTGAAGGAAGTGGCCTCCAAGACTTCCGACGTGGCCGGTGACGGCACCACGACCGCGACCGTGCTCGCGCAATCCATCGTCTCCGAGGGCATGAAGTACGTGGCCGCGGGCATGAACCCGATGGACCTGAAGCGCGGCATCGACAAGGCGGTCGCCGCCGCCGTCGAAGAGCTGAAGAAGCTCTCCAAGCCGTGCACGACCAGCAAGGAGATCGCCCAGGTTGGCGCCATCTCCGCCAACGCGGATCCGGAAATCGGCAAGACGATCTCGGAAGCGATGGACAAGGTCGGCAAGGAAGGCGTGATCACCGTGGAAGACGGCAAGGGCCTCGAGAACGAGCTCGACCTCGTCGAAGGCATGCAGTTCGACCGCGGCTACATCTCGCCCTACTTCATCAACAACCCGGACAAGCAGGTCGCCGCCCTCGAAGACCCGTTCGTCCTGCTGCACGACAAGAAGATCTCGAACATCCGCGACCTCCTCCCGGTGCTGGAGCAAGTGGCCAAGGCCGGCCGCCCGCTGCTGATCATCGCGGAAGACGTGGACGGCGAGGCGCTCGCCACCCTCGTGGTGAATAACCTGCGCGGCATCCTGAAGACCACGGCCGTGAAGGCCCCGGGCTTCGGCGACCGCCGCAAGGCCATGCTGGAAGACATCGCGATCCTCACCGGCGGCACGGTGATCGCGGAAGAGCTGGGCCTGAAGCTCGAGAACGCGCAGCTGAAGGACCTCGGCCGCGCCAAGCGCGTCGAGGTGGCGAAGGAAACCACGACCCTCATCGACGGCGCCGGCAAGGAAGAGAACATCAAGGCCCGCGTGGAATCGATCCGCAAGCAGGTCGAGGAAGCCACCAGCGACTACGACAAGGAAAAGCTGCAGGAGCGCGTGGCGAAGCTGGCCGGCGGCGTTGCGGTGATCAAGGTCGGAGCCGCGACGGAAGTCGAGATGAAGGAGAAGAAGGCGCGCGTGGAAGACGCGTTGCACGCGACCCGTGCGGCCGTGGAAGAAGGCATCGTTCCCGGCGGCGGCGTGGCGCTCCTGCGTGCCCGCGACGCGGTCTCGAAGGTGAAGACCGACAACGAGGACCAGGCCGCGGGCGTGAAGATCGTGCTGCGCGCCCTCGAGCAGCCGATGCGCGAGATTGCCCGCAACGCCGGCGACGAGCCGAGCGTGGTCATCAACAAGGTGAGCGAAGGCAAAGGCAACTACGGCTACAACGCCCAGACGGGCGAGTACGGCGACATGGTGGCGATGGGCGTGCTGGATCCGACGAAAGTCACCCGCTACGCGCTGCAGAACGCCGCTTCGGTTTCCGCGCTCATCCTCACGACCGACGCGATGGTGGCCGAGCTTCCGAAGGACGACAAGGCCCCGATGCCCGGCGGTGGCGGCATGGGCGGCATGGGTGATATGGATATGTAATCGCTGTCACCCCCGCGAAGGCGGGGGCCCAGCCGAGACGAAGTATCAAGCCCCGCTTCGGCGGGGCTTTTTTTTCAGTCGCCCTCGAGCGGCTTCGGCTTCGCGATCCCGAACCCCTGCACGTAGTCGACCTGCATCGCGCGCAGTTGCGCCAGCGCTTCCCTGTTCTCGACCCACATGCACACGGTGCGCAGGCCGGTGTCGCGGCAACGTTGCACCAGTCCCGAAAGGCGCGCCTGCTGCTTCGTGTCCTTCGCGATGTTCGCCGCGAGCGAGCCGTCCAGCTTGAGGTAGGTGAACCCCATCCTGGGCGCGATGCTGAGCGCGAGCTCCTCTCCAGCGAACCAGCTCAGTGCGAAAGTGACGCCGGCCGCCTTGAGAGGCGCCATGAAGCGGGCGATCTCGGGAGCGTACGCGTGCACATCGGCCGTCATGATCTCGAAGGTGAGCGACGTGGGCGCTACGCCCGCCTTCTCGAGCCCCTTCACGACATACTCGGCGAAGGCGCCGTCGCCCCGCACCGTCTGGATGGAGAGGTTCACGCTGCAATGGGGCATGCGCTTGCCCGCGCCTTGCAAGTCGCGGCCCCATTTCAGGAGCCTGGCGACGACCCACCGGTCCAGCAGGGGGAGAAGGCCCTGGTCCTCCAGGAGCGGCAGGAAGGATCCCGGTGGAAGGAGACCCGCCTCTTCCTCGCGATACCGGGCGAGAATTTCGCGGAAGTTGTCTTCGTGGAGCGAATCGGTGGGCGCGATAGCCTGGAAATAGAGGACGAAGTTGTCCTCCTTGAGCTGGCTTATGAATCGCGCGCGGAATTGCTCTGGAGTCTCCTCCAGCGGGGGATCGGATGTCTCGGCAGGGTGCGGGGTGACCATTTTGTTCCCGATGCTCTACAGCCCCATCCTACCGCGGCAGGGGAGGGGCACGGTGTGAAGCGCTGCATAAGAAAGCCCCGCCTCGGCGGGGCTTTTCTCTTGTGCCGGCGCCTACGCCTTCAGCTGGTCCTTGATCGGCAGCGTGCGGATCCTCTTCCCGGTCGCCTCGAAGATCGCGTTGCAAAGCGCCGGTGCGATCGGCGGCACCCCCGGCTCGCCCACGCCGCCCATGGGCAACGCGTAGTCGCCCGGAATCATGTGCACGTGGATCGCCCTGGGCATCATGTTCATCCGCAGGACCTCGTACTGGTGGAAGTTGTCCTGCGTGACGCGCCCATCCTTGTAGGTGATCTCCGAGACCATCGCGTTCGATAGCCCCATGATGCAGGCGCCTTCCATCTGCGAGCGCACGCGCTCCGGGTTCACCTGCGCTCCGCAATCGATGACGATGTCCACGCGCGGAATCGTGAGGTTGCCCTTCGCGTCGACGGCCGCTTCGACCACCGCGGCCACGTAGGTCGTGAAGCTGTAGTGCGCCGCGATGCCGCGACCGTGGCCCTTGGGAAGCTTGGCTCCCCAGTTGCCGTTCTTCGCCGCGACCTCCGCCACCCGGCGGATGCGCCCGGTGTCCACGAGGTAGAGCTGTGGATTCTCGCCGTGGTTCCAGGTGTCGTTCAGGTCGCGCGGGTCGATGCGCCGCGGAGGGCCCAATAGCTCGAGGAGATAGTCCTTCGGATCCTTGCCCGCCGCGTGCGCGCACTCGCACACGAACGACTGCACCGCGAAGGCATGCGGGATGTTGGACACGGCGCGGTACCAGCCCACGCGCGTGTGCACCGCGGCCTCCGGGTTCTCGATGCGAACGTTGGGCACCGCGAACGGGACGTTCGCGAGACCCATGCCGATCTCGATCATCGACTCCACCTTCGGATCCGGCACGAAGAGGGCCATGAGCGTGGGAGCGACGCTGCGATGCAGCCATGCGACGGGCTTGCCATCCTTGTCGATGCCCGCCTCGAGATGCTCGACGGAAACGGTGTGATAGTACGAATGGTGCAGGTCGTCCTCGCGCGTCCACACGACCTTCACCGGCTTGCCGTCCGTCTCCTTCGCGAGGAGCGCGGCTTCCACCGCGAAGTCCGCCTTCGACTTGCGGCCGAACCCGCCGCCCAGCAGCGTCACGTTCACGGTCACGTCCTCGCGCTTCATGCCGAGGCGCTTGGCGACGTCGTTGCGGGCGGCCTCGGGGCTTTGCGCGCAGGTCCATATCTCGCACTTGCCGTCCTTCACGCGCGCGGTTGCGGCCGGCGGCTCCATGGGCGCCTGCGCGAGATGCGGAACGTAGTAATTCGCCTTGAGCGTCTTGGCCGCGGTGGACATCGCCTTCTCCACGTCGCCGTGGGAGCGGATCTCCTTGCCCGGCTTCGCGGCCGCTTCCTCGAGGCCCGCACGGTAGGTGTCGGAAGAGTACGAGCCGTTGGGGCCGTCGTTCCAGGACACCTTGAGCGCCTTGCGTCCCTGCATCGCAGCCCAGGTGTTGTCGGCGATGACGGCCACGCCCGCCAGCGGCTGGAACGCGGAGGGCACCGGTGTCTGCTTGATCTCGATCACCTTCACCACGCCGGGGACCTTCATCGCCTCGGCCGCGTCGAACGAGGCGATCGTGCCGCCGTAGACGGGCGAGCGCGCGACCACGGCGTAGAGCATGTCCGGCAAAATCACGTCCTGCGCGTACGTCGCGCGGCCCGTCGTGATGTCGAAGCCGTCCACGATCGGGGTCTTGCCCTTGCCGATGTAGCGGAAATCCTTCGGGTCCTTCAGCTTGAGCTCGGCCGTCTTCGGCACAGGCTGCTTCGCCGCGTCGGCGGCAAGCTCCCCATAGCCCAGTTTCTTGCCGGTCTTCGTGTTCACGACGAAGTGGTTGGCCGCCTTCACGTCGGAGACCGGCACGCCCCAGCGAGCCGCCGCGGCGCCTTCCAGCATCTGCCGACCCGCGGCGCCGCAACGGCGCAGCGGCGCGAACCAATGACGCGTCGTGCGCGAGCCGTCGGTGTCCTGGTTGCCGTACTTCAGCTCGTCGCCCTCGGCCTGCACGACGCGCACCTTGCTCCAGTCGGCCTCGAGCTCGTCGGCGATGATGAGCGGCACGCCGGTACGCACGCCCTGGCCCATCTCGGCGCGGTGGCAGGTGATGGTCACCATCCCATCGGGGGCGATCGCCACGAACACCAGCGGGCTATCCACCCAGCCGTGGGGCATTCCGTCGACGCCGTATTTCGGGGGATCGGCCGCGAAGACGTCGCCCACGCTGGCGACGAGGAAGAGGCCGCCCGAGGCCTGGAGGAACTCACGGCGCTTAACCTGGAACGTATCCATGGCTCATGCTCCTTTCCGCGTCGCGACATCCTGGATCGCGGCCTTGATGCGCGGGTAGGTTCCGCAGCGGCAGATGTTCCCCGACATCGCGTTGTCGATCTGCTCGCTGGACGGATTCCTGTTGGTGGCGAGCAACGCCGCCGCCGACATGATCTGGCCGGCCTGGCAGTACCCACACTGCGGCACGCCATGGGTGCGCCACGCTTCCTGGAGCGGGTGCTTGCCGTTGGGATCCAGCCCCTCGATGGTGGTGATCTTCTTTCCGTCCACCGCGCTCATGGGCGTGAGGCATGAACGGGCCGCGCCCCCGTCCAGGTGCACGGTGCAGGCGCCGCAGAGCGCCATGCCGCAGCCGAACTTGGTGCCGGTCATGTGGGCGACGTCGCGCAGGTACCAGAGGAGCGGCATCTGGGAATCGCCGTCGAAGCTCTGGGGCTGGCCGTTCAGGGTGAAGGAAACCATCGAAACTCTCCTCGGCATTGGCGGTTTGTTGTTGATAGCTGCTTCGCCGGCCAATCTAGTCCTTCGATGGCCGGAATACAAACGTTCGCCAGCCGATCCATAATCACGCCCATGAAGCTCGACGAGCCGTTGACCGTCCACATTCCCGGGGAGCGCCTGCTCCATGCGCCGGGCCCGACGCACATCCCCGGGGAGGTGCTGAACGCCATGCACCGCCAGCCGATGGACCATGCGGATCCGAGGCTGGACGCGGTCATCGCGAACATCGAGTCGGGCCTGCGGCGCCTCATCCAGACCTCGGCCGCCGAGCTCTTCCTGTACACGGCGAACGGCCATGGCATCTGGGAGGCGGTGACCGAAAACCTGCTCGCCCACGGCGAGGCGGCGCTTGTTCCCGCGACGGGGCACTTCTCGGAGCAATGGGCGCAACAACTGGAGGCGACCGGCCGGCGCGCGGTCCGCACGGAGTATCGGCCGGGCTACCCGATCGATCCCGCCGGCGTGGAAGCGGCGCTGCGCGCCGACACGAAGCGCGAGATCGTCGCGGTCTTCGCCGTGCACACCGACACCGCGAGCGGCATCACGCACGATCTCGCCGCGATCCGCGCCGCCATCGACGCCGCGGGCCATCCGGCGCTGCTCGTGGCCGACGTGGTGGCATCGCTCGGCGCCGCCCCTTTCGCCATGGACGCGCTCGGCGTGAACGTGGCCGCGGGCGCCTCGCAGAAGGGCCTCATGTCGCCGCCGGGCCTCGCGTTCATTGCGGCGGATGAGCGCGCCGCCGCGGTTGCCGCGCGCAACACCGCTCCGCGCTACTACTGGGACTGGAAGCAGCGGCGGGGCGCGCAGAGCTACACCAAGTTTTGCGGAACTCCACCGCAGGTCCTGCTTTATGGGTTGGAAGCCGCGTTGGCATTGATCGAGCGGGAAGGCCTGGAGGCCGTCCTCGCCCGGCATGCGTTGCTCGCGCGCGCCGTCCAGGCGGCGGTCGAAGGCTGGTCGGCCGAAGGATCGCTGCGATTGCATTGTCGCGTCCCCGAAGCGCGCTCGACCTCCGTCACGACCATCGAGGTGGGCGACGGCATCGACGTCGAGCGGCTTCGCACGATCGCACGCGAGCGCTTCCAGGTCGCCTTCGCCGGCGGCCTGGGCCCCTTCGCGGGGCGGGCCTTCCGCATCGGGCACCTGGGCGACCTCAATGCCGCGATGATTCTCGGGTGCCTCGCCGGGGTCGAGGCGGCAATGCTCGCGCAGGGTATCGCCTTCGGGCGCGACGGCGTGGCGCGCGCGGTCGACGCGCTCGCGGGGTAGGAAGAAGGGTCCCAGGCGCGACGAGATCTCCATGCCCCACGTCTTCGAGAATGCGGCGAGCGGGCGCTCCAAGTGCCGCGGCTGCCGCCAACCCATCGCGAAGGGCGAGCTGCGCTTCGGCGAGGGGCTTCCCAACCCCTTCGGCGAGGGCGAGGTGACTCACTGGTTTCACCCGTCGTGCGCGGCGTACAAGCGGCCCGAAGCGCTCCTCGAGGGACTTGCCGGGTCGGGGCTCGAAGTGCCCGACCGAGAGTCGCTCGAGCGAACTGCGCGCGCGACGCTCGAAGGCCCACGCCTGCCGCGCATCGACGGGGCCGAGCGCGCTCCCACCCGCCAGGCGCGTTGCCGCCACTGCAAGGAGCCGATCGAGAAGGGCTCGTGGCGGATCCGCCTCGTGTTTCACGAGGAGGGTAATTTCTCGGCGGGCGGTTACATCCATGTCGCGTGCCGCGGGCAATATTTCGGGCGCGACGACATCCTCGGGCAGCTTCTTCACTTCAGCCGCGACCTGGGCGCCGAAGACCGCAAGGCGCTGCAAGGGGCGATGCCGCCAACGGGTATATAAAGGCGGCATGCGCTGCAAACACCTGGGTTCGGTGAAGACGGATCGCCCCAACACGAATGGGTGCGAGGAGTGCCTCGCCATGGGCGATACGTGGGTGCACCTGCGCCTCTGCCGCGAGTGCGGACACGTGGGCTGCTGCGACGACTCGAAGAACAAGCACGCCACGAAGCATTTCCACGCCACGAAGCATCCGGTCATGAGCTCGCTGGAGCCCGGCGAGACGTGGAGCTGGTGCTACGTGGACCAGCTCGCCATGGAGCTGGAACCCTGAGCGAGCCGGCCGCCGCGTCGGCCTTCCTCGCGACGCCCACCCTCGAGGCGCGGCGCGGCCAGGCGTTTCCCACGCTGGACGCCGAGGAGATGGAGCGCATGCGCCGCTTCGGGAAGACGCTGCGCTATGCCGCGGGCGAGAAGCTCTACGAGACGGGAAAGCCCAGCGGCGGCATGCACGTCATCGAGTCGGGCAAGGTGCGCATCCTCGGGCGCGACGTTCATGGCCGCGAGCTTCCGGTCGTCGAGCACGGGCCGGGCAGCTTCACCGGAGAGCTGGGCCAGCTCACCCGGCGCCGGTCGTTCGTCGACGGCGCCGCGGTGGGCAGCGTCGAGACGACCTTCCTCGACACCGACCAGATGCACGCGATGCTCATCGCCGAGGCGGCGCTCGGCGAGAAGATCATGCGCGCGCTCATCCTTCGCCGCGTGGCGTTGATGGAAAGCGGCACGGGCGGGCCGGTGATCGTGGGCCCGGCGGACAACGCGAACGTCGTGCGGCTGCGCAACTTCCTGGGCCGCAACGGCATCCCCCACATGCTCCTCGATCCCGCGGTGGAGACCGATGCGCGCGAGGTGATCGAGCGCTACGCGCCGGACGGCAAGGGGCTCCCGGTCGTCCTCTGCCCGGATGGATCGGTGCTGCACGATCCCTCCGACAACGACGTGGCGCGCTGCATCGGCATGCTGGACCGCGAGTCGGCCGATCGCATCTACGACATCGCGATCGTGGGTGCCGGGCCCGCGGGGCTCGCCACGGCGGTGTACGCCGCTTCCGAGGGACTATCCGTATTCGTGATCGACCAGCGCGCCTTCGGCGGGCAGGCGGGCGCGAGCGCCCGCATCGAGAATTACTTCGGCTTTCCCACGGGCATCTCGGGCCAGGCGCTCACGGGCCGCGCGTTCTCGCAGGCGCAGAAGTTCGGCGCGCAGTTCCTCATTCCCGCCGAGGTGGTGAAGCTCGAATGCGAGAGCAACGAGGCGAAGGGCTTCTTCACGCTGCACCTCGCGGGCGAGCGCGTGATTCGCAGCCGCACGATCATCGTCGCGAGCGGCGCCCGCTACCGCCGGGCGGGGCTCCCGGCGCTGCGCGACATGGAGGGCCGGGGCGTCTGGTTCTGGGCCTCGCCCGTCGAGGCGCGCATGTGCGCGAAGCAGGAAGTGGCGCTGGTGGGCGGCGGCAACTCCGCGGGCCAGGCGGCGGTGTTCCTCGCGGGGCACGCCGCGAAGGTCTGGATGCTGGTGCGGGGCGAAGGCCTTGCCGCCACGATGTCGAAGTACCTGATCGATCGCATCGCCAACAGTCCGCGGATCGAGCTGCGCACGCGCACGGAGATCACGGCGGTGGACGCACCCCATGACGCGATCGAAGCCGTCACGTTCCGCAACCGCTCGGGCGAGGAGACGACGCGCCCCATCCGCAACGTCTTCCTCTTCCTCGGGGCGGATCCCTGCACCGACTGGCTCTCCGGCTGCGGCGTCGCGGTCGATGCGAAGGGCTTCGTCACCACCGGCGGCGAATCGCGCGATTCGCTGGAGACCAGCGTTCCGGGCGTCTTCGCGATCGGCGACGTTCGCGCGGGCTCGGTGAAGCGCGTGGGCGCCGCGATCGGCGAAGGCGCCTCCGTCGTCGCGCAGATCCACGCCTACTTCGCGCGGCAGGTGGCCAGCGCGCACGCCTCCCCGATCACCTGAAGGGGTCAGAGCCCTTTTTCGCGAGAAAAGGGGACAGGTCAATCCGATGCGAGGACGGCGAGGGCATCCTTGCCGCCCGTGAGCACGCGGACACGGTCGTACCCGGAGCGCAGGAGCCGCTCGGCGAGCAGCGCGGCGCTCGCTTCGTTGGGGCAAGTGCAGAAGGTGATCACCGTCATTTCGCGCAGCTCCGGCGGAAGGTCGCCGATCGCGTCCTCCCCATCGATGAAGATCGCGAGGGGAAGCGTCCGCGGGTCTTCCGCGCGAGCCAGCCTGGAACGCGCATCGAGGATCGCGACTTGCGAGGCGTCGTCCGCGATGAGCCGTGCCACCTCGTGGGGTGCGATGCGCACCAACCGGTAGAGCTTGCGAAGCCTGCGGCGCTGGAGAAGCTTCACGCCGACATAGGCCGCGAAAAACAGCGCGATCGTGAGGAGCGCCCAGATGCCCAGGCGCGCGGCGATGTCGAGCAAGGCCCGCACCTCGCGGCCGAAGATCCAGCCGAGCGCCACCAGGGGTCCGCACCATAGGGCGCTACCCGCCAACTCGTAGGCCAGGAAGCGCCGATAGGAAAGGCCCGAGGCCGCCGCGGTCGGAATGGCGACCGTCGCGATTCCGGGGATGTACCTCGCCACGAGCAGCAGCGCCGGGCCATAGCGCAGGATCAGGTCGTCGGTCCTGCGCACACAGGTGTCGGGTGAGAGCGAAACCCGGCACACACCCGCGAGGAGCGCCCGGCCGCGCCAGCGCCCCGCCGCATACCAGGCATGGTCGGCGAGAAGGCAAGACGCCATCGCAGCCGAAAGCACTGCGGCCAATCCGATGGTTCCGTCGCCCACCAGAGCACCGGCGCAGACGAGGAACGGCTCGACGGGAACGGGCAGCCCCGCCCGTCCGGCGAGGGTCACACCGAAGATGAGCCACACGCCCCAGCGCGCAAGCAGATCGAACGGGTCCATGGGCGCCCTACAACCGGGTCACCACGCGAAGCGGCGCCTCGCGCACGGTGTCGAATCCGAGCCGCTCGTACAGCGCCCGCGCGCCGGTGTTCTCGGGCATCACGTGGAGGAACGGCGTCTCGCCCCGGTCGAGCTGGCGGCGCACGATCGCCTGCGTGAGGCGTCCCGCCAAACCGCGGCGCTGGAATTGCGGCAGCGTGCAGATGCCGCTCACCTCGTGCAGGGTACCGGCATGGAGGCGCTCGCCTGCCATTGCGACGATCCGCCCGGCGTCGAGAACCCCCCACCATTCGCCGAGCCCCATGGGTTGACGCGCGAAGGGACCCGGGCGCGTGAGCCGGGCGAGCGCGCGCATCTCCTCGACGTGGGACTCGGTGAGGCGCGTTGCGGCGAGCGAATCGTCGATGGCGGGGCGCGCGCCCTTCCAGATCATCGCGACGACCTTCGTGTCCACTTCCACCTTCCATCCCATGGGCGCGTCGCCGGTCCACTCGGTGCAATAGAGGTGATCGCCGGCTTCACAATGCGCCGCGATGCCGTCGAAATCGGGGCGCGACGGATCGGAGAACCCGAAGAGCGCGGGAAGCTCGCGCGAGTAGCGGCGCGCGCGATCGCTTCCCACCGAGAGTTGGCGATGTGATCCCGACAGGGCGCGCCACAGGATGTTGGCGAGATCCTCCACCGCGCTTCTTCAGCGCGGCGCGGGCGCACTGGTGGCGCCGCGGGCGCGCGGCTTGGTCGGCGCGAACGCCGGATTCTCCGCCGCCGCGTTCACGATGACGGCCGCGTCATCGGCGAGCAGCAGCCGGTCGGCGACGAGCCCGCTGGCGGCGACACGCACCCGGGTGACATAGTCGTTGATCCCGCCGGGATAGCGCTCCTCGAGCGAGAGCCGCGCATCGTTCTTCGCGTTGCGCTGCGTTGCCGCGTGCATGAAAGGCCGGTACGTTCCCGCCTGCCGGCAAGCCATCACGGTGAGCGGCGAGTTCATGTAGCCGTGGCTCGCAATGGGAACGGCGATATCGGGCAGCATCACGCCGCTCGCCGGATTGTGGTCCGCGTCGAGCTCCGGGAACATCGCCACCGCCCCTCGCAGGTATGCCGGCGCCTGGAACACTTCGGCATCCGCGGAGCGCGCTTCGAGCGCGAAGAGCCGGCTTCCGGGCGGATCGCGCTTGCCACGCACCCACTCGTCCAGCGCCACCAGCTCGGCGCGCAACGCGGGCGCCCAGTCGATCTGCCCTTGCCCTTCGTTGCAATCCTTGTTCTTGTCGCGCGACATCGTGTGCGGAGCGCCGGCGATGTCGTAGATGCGTACGTTCCCCGGGATGCCGGCCTCGGAAGGCGCATGCGTGCCGGTGCGGGCGAGCGACGCGCGGCCGCCCATGTAGTCGTTGTACGTATTGTTCACGACGACGAGCGGCAGCTTGCGATACTTCGACGAGGCCGCCTTCATCGCATCGGCCCACGTGAACGGCTCCTCATGCACGCCGCGTAGCTCCGGATTCGAATGCCCCGGCGTTTCCCATGCGACCGTGCCGGGTCCCGGCCCGGTGTCCAGCAGCGGGATCACGCCCGCCGCCGCGTTCACGATATGGAGCCCATCGAACACCATGCGTCCTCCGGCCTCGTTGAAACCGTCGAGGAGGAAGCTCTTCACGAAGCGCGCGGTCTGCGAATAGCCCACGACATACGCGCGCTCGATGGCGCCCGCGAGCGGGTTGCCCGGGCCCTTCGCCTCGCGGAGGAAAAGCGCCACATCGCGTACGGCCGCGAAGCCCACGCCCTCGGCGTAGAGCCTCCCGCGCGCGGCGTCGGTGAAGGCCGGAAGCGTCGGGCCTTCGCCCATCTCCCACTGCACGACGGCGATGGAATACCCGCGTTCCTCGAGGAATCCGGTCCCCTGGTCGAGCGAGCCGACGGCGACCGGGCGTGCGCGCGGACTGTTGTACAGGCCATGGCTGATCGCGCGGCCGCGATTGGGCACATCGACCAACAGCGTCCCATTCCCGGCCCGTGGCGACTCGGGAACGATGAGCGTCACGGGGGCTCGGTATTCGACGAGCCCCGCGGTATCGCGCGGCGCCTTGTCCAACCCCGGGATCGGTTCCGACGGGGAAAGCGCGCCATGCGCCTCGCCTTCGATGCGCACGTACTTGCCGGGCCCGAACGTGCCGTAGGGCTGCACCGACGAAATATCCAGTGCGGTGATCGCGGCGGCTGCCGGAATCGCCGCGCACAGCAACGCCCATGCCGCCATCAACCTTGTCGCACGCATAGCTCCCCCTCCGCTGTGTCTATTCGAACTTCTCGCCCGAGTCCTTCACCACCTTCGCCCAGCGCGCTTTCTCGGACCGGATGAACTCGCCGAACTGCTCGGGCGATTGCGGCCTCAGCTCCGCGCCCGCCTGGTCGAGGCGCGCCTTCATTTCGGGCGACTGGAGGATCTTCATGACGGTGGCGTTCAGCGTCGCCACGATCGCGCGCGGAGTATTGGCGGGCGCGACGATGCCTTGCCACGAACCGGTCTCGAACCCCGGCAATCCAGACTCGGCGACGGTAGGAATGTCCGGCGCGCCGGCGAAGCGGGTGGCGCTCGAGACCGCGATCGCCTTCAGCCTGCCCTGCCTCACCATCGGATAGGTCGCGAGCATCCCGTTGAAGAGCACCTGCGCCTGCCCTCCCATCACGTCGGAGATCGCCTGCGAGCCGCCCTTGTAGGGAATGTAGGTCCACTTGATCCCGGTGCGCATCGCGAAGTCGATGCCCGCCAGGTGGTTGGCTCCGCCGATGCCCGACACCGCGAAGTTGAGCGAGTCGGGTTTCGCTTTTGCGAGCGCCACGAGCTCCTTCACGTTCGCCGCGGGCACCGACGGGTGCACCGCGAGGATATGCGGCGAATACGCCACCATCACGACCGGCGCGAAGTCCTTCACGGGGTCGAACGGCAGCTCCTTGAAGACGCTCGGGCTGATCGCGAGCGAGCCGATGTCCGCGAGCAGCAGCACGTAGCCATCCGGCGGCGCCTTGGCCACGAAGTCCGCGCCGACATTGCCCGTCGCACCCGGCTTGTTCTCCACCACGACGGGCTGGCCGAGGGCTTCGCTCAACTTGGGCCCGAGCGCGCGCGCCAGGATGTCCGACGTGCCGCCGGGCGGGTACGGCACGATGACCCGGATGGGCTTCTGGGGCCAGGGGTCGGCGAGCGCGGCGCAGGCGAAGGCCGCGGCGGCGAATGCGAGGAGGAGGCGGGGCATGTTCAGGACCATGGGGTGACTGGCTCAGGATGGGTCGAAACAGCTATAATTTAAAGCTTTCCCGGCCTGGTAGCTCAGTTGGTAGAGCAGTGGACTGAAAATCCATGTGTCGGTGGTTCAATTCCGCCCCAGGCCACCAATTCGATCCAGAGGCTGCTCCGCCTCACTTGGCGCATCCCGATCCCCGCAATCCCATCCTGGTAGCCGGCGGCGGCATCGGGGGCCTCGCGGCCGCGCTCGCGCTGGCACGCCACGGCTTTGCCGTGAAGGTGCTCGAGCAGGCCAAGACGCTGGGCGAGATCGGCGCGGGCATCCAGCTCGGTCCCAACGCGTTCAGCGCCTTCGATGCGCTGGGCATCGGCGAGCGCGTGCGTGGCAAAGCCGTGTACGTCGAGAAGCTCATGATGATGGACGCGACCGACGAGAGCGAGATCGCCTGCATGCCGGTGGGCGATGCGTTCCGCGCTCGCTTCGGCAATCCCTACGCCGTGAGCCATCGCGCCGACCTGCACGCGGCCCTCCTGGAAGGCGTGAAGGCGACGGGCAACATCGAGCTCTCGACCTCGACCTCGGTCGAGCGGGTGGAGCAGGACGAACACGGTGTCGCGGCGATCGACGGCCGAGGGGAATCGCACCGCGGCGCGGCGTTGGTCGGCTGCGACGGCGTGAAGTCCAACGTGCGAGCCCAGCTCGTAGGCGACCCGGTGCGGGTCACGGGCCACGTCGTGTACCGCGCGGTCGCCGACGCCGCCGAATTCCCGCAGGACCTCAAGTACAACGCGCCGTGCCTCTGGGCCGCGCCCGACTGCCACCTCGTGCACTATCCGCTGCGCGGCGGCGAGCAATACAACGTCGTCGTCACGTTCCACAGCCGCAAGCCGGAAGCGTGGGGCGTGACCGAGGGTAGCCGCGACGAGGTGATGTCGTACTTCACCGGCATCGCTCCGCGCCCGCGGCGCCTCCTGGACCTCCCCAAGAGCTGGAAGCGTTGGGCCACCGCGGACCGCGAGCCCATCGGACGCTGGAGCCAGGGGCGCGTGACGCTCCTGGGCGACGCGGCGCATCCCATGATGCAGTACCTGGCCCAGGGCGCCTGCATGGCGCTCGAGGACGCGGTCACGCTGGGCGAGGCGCTGGGAGCCGCCGGCGGCGACATCGAGGCGGGGTTCGACCGCTACGAGAAGGCGCGCGTGGCGCGGACCGCCCGCGTGGTCCTCATGACGCGCGAGATGGGCCGCGTCTACCATGCCAAGGGGGTGGAGCGCCTGGTGCGCAACGACCTTTGGCGTGGGCGCACCCCCGAAAGGTATTACGATGCGGTGGAGTGGCTGTATGGCTGGCGCGTGGAGAACTGCCTATGAACACCCGGGACCTTCGCTCGCAACGCGAGCGGTTCTACGAAAGCATCGCCCCGCTGGACCTGGCGCCCCTCTGGACGCGCCTGAAGGGCCTCGTGCCCCGCGAGCCGTCTCCGGTGGGCGTGCCGCATCAATGGAAGTATTCGCAGGTGCGGCCGTACGTGATGGAGGCGGCCTCGCACATCAGCGCGGAGGAGGCCGAGCGGCGAGTCCTGCTCCTGGAGAATCCCGGCTTTCCGGGCGGCTCGCAGGTCACCAACACGCTCTTCGCCGGCCTGCAGCTCATCATGCCCGGCGAAGTCGCTCCCAAGCACCGCCACACGCAATCGGCGCTGCGCTTCATCGTCGAGGGCCACGGAGCCTACACCACGGTCGATGACGCGCGAGTGGACATGGAACCCGGCGATTTCGTGGTCACGCCGCCATGGCGCTGGCACCACCATGGCAACGAGGGCAGCGGGCCCATGGTTTGGCTGGACGGGCTGGACATTCCGCTGGTGCGCGCCTTCAACGGCACGTTCCGGGAGGATCACGACGAGTGGGTGAAGCCGGACAAGCCCTTCGGGGGCCTCATCCATTTTCCCTATGCCAGGGCGCGCGAGGTGCTCGAATCGCTGGCGACGAAGGGCGCGCCCGACGCTCACCTGGGCCACGTCATGCGCTATTCGGATCCCCAAACCGGCGGCTGGGCCATGCCGACCATCGCGGCCATGATCCGGCTGCTGCCCGCGGGCTTCGCCACGCAGGCGTACCGCTCCAGCGACGGGATGGTGTTCGCGTGCGTCGAAGGCTCGGGCCGCATCCAGGTGGGCGAGGAATCCTTCGAGATGAGCCCCCACGACATCGCCGTGGTGCCGGGATGGATGCCGTACACGCTGCACGCCTCGCGGGATTGGATCCTGTTTTCCTATTCCGACCGCGCCGCCCAGGAGCGGCTCGGTTTCTGGCGCGAGCAGAGGCTGTGACACAATAGCGCCGCTCCTCGCCGCCCATAACTAGAACCATGAACGTCACGTCCCGGCGCTACTCCAATGCCATCGTCGTCCGCGTGGAAGGCCGGCTCGACCAGGACACGTGCGTCGGCTTCACCGCCGACATCATGAAGCACGTCGAGGCGAGCGCGCGCGACGGCGGGGCCATCGTGCTCGACCTCTCGGCGCTCGAATACGTCTCCAGCGCGGGGCTGCGCTGCTTCATGCTCGCCTCGCGACAGGCGAAGGCCCAGCACGGGCGCATCTTCGTGGCGGCGCTGCAGCCGATGGTGCAGGAGATCTTCGAGATTTCCCACTTCAACCTGGTGTTCCAGGTCTTCCCCACGGTGCGGGAGGCGCTGGGCGCGGCGTCCGCCGAGGCCGCCGCGGCGTTCGACAAGGGATAACGCCATGCGAGTGCGCTTCTGGGGGACCCGTGGGTCGATCCCTGTCGCGCTCACCGCGGCCGACATCCGCGACAAGCTCGCGCAGGCGCTGGTGCAGGCCTCGGGGCGCACCTTCGAGAGCTACGAGGAGGCCCACGCGTACGCGACCTCCGAGCTCGACTTCAACCTCACGCACACCTTCGGGGGCCATACGCCGTGCGTGGAGATCGAGGCGCCCGGCGACGAGTACTACGTGTGCGACATGGGCAGCGGCGCCCGGCCGTTCGGCGTGCACGTGCTCGCCAAGCAGGCTCGCAAGCCCGCCCTCGTGAACATCTTCCAGTCGCACGTGCACTGGGACCACATCATGGGGTTCCCCTTCTTCGGCCCGGCGTACGTCCCGTCGACGAAGATCCGCATCTACGGCGTGCACGATGTGCTCGAGGAAGCCTATCGCATGCAGATGCGCGAGCCCTGCTTCCCGGTGGACTTCTCGCAGCTCGCCGCGAACATCGAGTTCGTGAAGCTCGAGCCCGACAAGCCGCGGCAGGTGGGCGCGCTCACCGTGACGCCGCACCTGCAGCTGCACTCGGGCGACTCCTACGGCTTTCGCTTCGAGCATGACGGCAAGAGCGTGGTGTATTCCACGGACTCCGAGCACAAGCTCGAGAACCGCGCCGAGGCCGAGGCCTTCGCGCAATTCTTCCGCGGCGCCGACGTGGTGATCTTCGACGCCATGTACGCGCTCGCCGAGGCGATCAGCGTGAAGGCCGACTGGGGGCATTCGAGCAACATCGTGGGCGTGGAGCTCTGCCAGATGGCGCACGCCAAGCACCTGGTGCTCTTTCACCACGAGCCGGCCAACAACGACTCGACCCTCGAGGGGCTGCTGAAGGAAGCGCGCCGTTTCGAGGAGCTCACCCGCGGCGAGGAGGCGCTCAAGGTCTCGGCTGCCTACGACGGGCTGGAGATCGATCTCTGAACACGCTGCGAGGCCTTCGCGTCCTCGCCCTCGTGCTCCTGGCCGCGCTGGCGCTCTTCCTCCTCTTCGCGCCCTTCGCCGGCGCGCTGCGCAACGTCGTCTTCGACGGCTACCAGCGCCTCTTCCCGCTGCAGCGCGAGGCGACGCACGTCGCGGTCGTCGTGATCGACGAGGAGGCCCTCGCGCGCTACGGGCAATGGCCCTGGCCGCGCACGCGCATGGCGGAGCTCGTCACGCGGCTCTCCGAGAACCAGCCGGCCGCGATCGGCCTGGACCTGCTCTTCGCCGAGCCCGATCGTTTCTCGCCCGCGATGATCGCCGCGGAGATGCCGATCATTCCGTCGAACCTCGCGCAGGCCCTCGCGGCGCTGCCCTCGAACGACCAGCAGTTCGCCGATGCGATCCGGGGCCACAACGTCGTGCTGGGCATCGCGAGCAGCTTTCCCGATCCGCGCTTCCCGTTCCCCCCGGTCGCCGCGCCCGTCGTCACCCGCGGGGACCACGCCGCGAACCTCGTTTCCCACCCCGGGCACATCGGCAACCTGCCCGAGATCGATGCCGCGGCGGCCGGCCGGGGCCTCATGGATTCGGGGCAGCCCGACCAGGTGGTGCGAGTCGTGCCGCTCCTCGAGCGCGTGCAGGGCGCCATCGTTCCCTCGCTCGGCGTGGAGACCCTGCGGGTGGCCTTGGGCGCGGGCATCCGCCTGGACGATGCGCCCGCGGGCCTCATCACGATGCGCTTCGACGACGTGGTCGCGCGTCTCCAGGACGACGGATCGACCTGGCTTCGCATCGGCCACGATCCGCCCGACACGCTCTCGGCCTACGAGGTGCTCTCGGGGAAGGTCGATCCCGACCGCGTGCGCGGCAAGCTGGTGCTGGTGGGCATCAGCGGCCTGGGCGTGCAGGACTACAAGACCACTCCGCTCGGCGAATTCGTGCCGGGCGTCACGATGCACGCGCAGGTGATCGAGAACCTCATCAACGGCACGGGGCTGGTGCGCCCGGCGGCGATGGTGTGGGCGGAGGGCGCGGCATTCATCCTTTGCGGGCTGATCCTCATCGCACTGGTGCCGAGGCTTTCGGCGCTGCAGGGCATTAACCTCGTGGTGGTGATGGTGCTGTTGCTGGTTCTCGCCGGCATCACGGCGTTTCGGCAATTCCAGATGCTCTTCGACTTCGCGTGGCCCGCGCTCGGCACCGTCGCGGTCTTCGTGACGGTCGTCGTGGGAACGCTCTCGGAGGCCGAGCGGCAGCGGCGGGTGCTACGCGAGGAGGCGGCCCACATGGCGGGGGAGGTCGATGCGGCGCGTCGCATCCAGATGGGGCTCCTGCCCGACCCGAACGAAGCGCTCGGCCCCGACCGGCGCTTCCGGCTCGATGCGCTCCTCGAGCCTGCCCGCACCGTGGGCGGCGACTTCTACGATTTCTTCATGATCGACGAAAACCGCGTGTTCTTCGTCGTGGCGGACGTTTCGGGAAAGGGACTGCCGGCGGCGCTCTTCATGGCCTCGGCGAAATCGCACCTCAAGAGCGCGGCACTTCGCGGCGGTACGGTGGGCGAGATGCTTGCACGCGCGCAGACGGAGATCGAGCACGAGAACCCCGAGCAGCTCTTCGTCACGGGATTCGCCGCGATCCTCGACGTGGCGAGCGGCGAGCTGGAATTCTCCAGCGCGGGGCACGAACCGCCGTTCGTGCGCACGCCGCGGGGCGCGCCCGAGCGTTTTGCCGTGCCCGAGGGCCCGCCGCTCTGCGTGATTCCCGGGTTCGGCTATCCCTCGGGAAGGCGTCGCATGCAGGCCGGAGAATGGCTCTGCGTGGTGACCGACGGCGCGACCGAGGCGATGAACCCGCAGCGCGAGTTCTTCGGCGTCGAGCGCCTGCGTGCATCGCTCTCGTGGATGCCCGAGGATGCCGATCCCACGCAGATCGTGCGCCGGCTGAAGGACGACGTGGCGCGCTTCGCCGCCGGCGCGGAGGCCGCCGACGACATCACCCTGCTCGCGATTCGCTGGACCGGCGGACGGGGCTAGCGGACGTTGATCTCGACGCGCCGGTTGCGTCCTTCGGACACGTTGTCGTCGGTAGGCACCAGCAGCTCGCGCTTGCCGCGCCCGGCCGCCTGCACGCGATCGGCGGGGATGCCCATGCCGATCATCATGTCGCGCACGCGCTCGGCGCGGGCGAGCGACAGCTTGTCGTTGTAGGAGAGGCCGCCCACCGTGTCGCTGTGGCCGATCACCATGATGTCGGGCAGCGGCCGGTGCTTGAGCTCGGCGAGCACACGGCCCATCTCGACCCTGGATTCCGGCGTGAGCTCGTCCTTGCCCTCGAGGAAGTAGAGCGTGAACGTGGCGGGACGCCCGGGCAGCGCGGCGAGGGTGGTCCCGAAGGCTTCGTTCACCTGCGCCTCGGACAGCTGCCCGTCTTCCACGGTGCCATCGCTCCTGATGCGCTCGACACCGTATGCCTCGTGGATCACGCGCTCGCGCCCGCCATCGGGGTGGACCACGATGGTTCCCACGTGGCCGTCGGCCGCGCTGGGGACCACGGCGAACATCTCCGGGGCGACGTTCTTCGGCGTGTTCGCGCAGGCGGCCGCGAGCGCCGCGACGGCGAGGAGCGCGAGCCAACGCATGGGAGAGGCCTTACTTCTGCGCGACTTCGACAACGAACTCCGTGCCCCGTACGCCCATGATGGCCGACGGCGTGCGGATCTTCATGGATTCGGGCGACTGCTTCACCATCTTCCCGGAGATCGCCGCGAGGCGGCCCTGGCGAAGGTTGCCCTGGAACTCACCCTGGTAGGTGGTGGTGTCGAAGCTGTACTTGTCGATCGCGAAGACGCTGTTCGGACCGACGGAGACGAGGCTGTTGTCGATGAAGGTCACGCCCGCGGAGCCGTCCGCCCCCGTGACGATCACGTCGTTGGGCTGGATGGCCGCGCCCACGGCGGCAGGCAGCTTCTCGGAGCCGCGCTGGATCTGCACGCTGCCCTTCGATACCTTGACGAGGCCCACGTCGGCGGCGAAAGCCGGCGCGGCGAGGGAAAGGAGTGCGACTGCGACCCATGTCTTGCGCATGACTGCCTCCGGCGAAAAGGGGTTTCCAGCCCGCCTATAATGCCAAAAGCTGCGGGAGGCTGCCTGTGAACCTTGTCACAACGCGAATGGGGATGTTTCCGTCGCGCCTTGACCAATGGCGCAACGCCCGGGCGTTCGTGGACGGCTTCTGCGAAGGGGCCGGAGTGTCGCGGCAGTACTGCCTCAAGGCGAACCTCGTGCTGGAGGAGCTTTTCCTCAATACCGTGAAGCACGGCAATCGCGGGGGATCGGACGCCCCGGTCTGGATCACCCTTTCCGCGTCGGGCGGCGAGCTGTCGCTCACCTATGAGGACCGCGCCGGGCCGTTCAACCCCTTTTCGCAGGCCACGCGCGAGATGCTGGAAGCGCTCGCCGAGACGCGCCGCGAAGGCGGCCTGGGGGTGCTCCTCGCCCACGGCCTCACCGCCACCGCGGACTACGCCTACCTCTTCGGCCGCAACCGAATCCGCCTCACGCTCGCCTAGCGCGGTCGAGGGACGAGCCGGCAGCCTTCATAGCGCCTTCTCGATCGTCTCGCAGAGGCGCTCGAGCGCCTCGACGCGCGCGAAGTGCTTGTCGTCGGACGCGATGATGTTCCACGGCGCGCGGTCCGACGAGGTGCGATCCACCATGTCGTTCACCGCGCGGTCGTAGCGTGGCCATTTGCGCCGGTTGCGCCAGTCCTCGGGCGTGATCTTGAAGCGCTTGTAGGGCGTGTCCTCCCGCGAGCGGAAGCGCTTCAGCTGCTCGCGCATCGTGATGGCGAGCCAGAACTTCGCCACGATCGCCCCCGCGCGCAACAGCTGCTCCTCGAAGTCGTTGATCTCGTGGTAGGCGCGCATCCAGTCGAGCTCGGAGCAGTAACCCTCGACGCGCTCGACCAGCACGCGCCCGTACCACGACCGGTCGAAGATCGCGGCGCGCCCGTGGCCCGGCACGTTGCGCCAGAAGCGCCAGAGGTAGGGCTGCGCGAGCTCCTCCTGGCTGGGAGCAGCCACGGGCACCACGCGATAGAAGCGGGCATCCATGGCCTGGGTGATGCGCCGGATGGTGCTCCCTTTGCCGGCCGCGTCCATGCCCTCGAACACCATCACGATGGAGCGCTTGCGCATCTTCTTCGAGCGCGTGAGGGCGTTCAACCGCGCCTGCGCCCGCAATAGCCGCTTCTCGTAGGCTGCGCGGTCGAGGGTGCGCGTGTAGTCGAACGAATCGAGGAGCGAGCGCTTGTCGAGGGGCGGCCTGGGCGGCCGAGGCGGCGGCGTGATCAAGGGGGCCGCGCCTTTCAGGCGCGCGGCGAGCGCTTCGGCGAGGAGCGTGCCCGCGGTGAGCGAGCGGTACTCGGCATCGCTGCCCTCGATCACGTCCCAGGGCGCTTCGCCGGTGCTGGTCTCGCGCAGCGCGTCTTCGCTCACGTCCACGAACTTGCGGTAGTGCTTGTAGTCGTCCCACTCTTCCGGGCCGACGCGCCACGCGGTCTCGCGGTCCGCCGAAAGGTGCTTCAGGCGCTTCTTCATCGCCTTGCGCGACAGGTGGAACCAGAGCTTGAGGAGGAGCGTGCCCTCGGCGGCCAGCATGCGCTCGAAGTGCCGCACCTGCTCCAGGCGGCGCGCGAATTCGGCGCGCTTCTCGTGGCCCATCACGCGCCGCAGGATCGGATCCGTGTACCACGAGCCGAAGAGGATGCCGATGTGCCCCTTGGGAGGGAGCGCCCGCCAGAAGCGCCACATTTCCGGGTGCTCGCGCTCGCTGTCGGTCATCTCGCCGAAGGCATGGGTGCGGATGTGGCGCGGGTCCATCCATTCGTTGAGGAGGTTGACGGTCTCGCCCTTGCCGGCGCCATCCACGCCGTTCACGAGGATGATGGCCGGGAAGCGCGCCTCGTCGAGAAGCTTGTACTGGAGGTCGAGGAGGCGCCGGCGCAGCTTCGGCAGCTCGCGCTTGTAGGTGGACTTCGCCAGCTTGTGGCCGATCTGCGCCGATTCGAACATTCTCGCGCCTCTCCTGTCTTGCGGCCTCGCGCCTAGATCGCCCTCAACCACTCCCGACGCTTGCGCGTGAGCTGCGCCACCAGCGGCTCGACCAACTGCGGGGAAGCGGTGGCGCGACCGGCGAACCAGCCGCGCGCGAACGCTTCGAATTCGGGCGGCGCGCCGAGCTCGCCTACCAGCCTCATCGCGGTTGCCGCGTCGTTGCAATCGCCGAGCGCATCCTGCAAGCCTTCCACCGTGGCCGCGAAGGTTTCGAGCGGCTTCTGCCGGAAGAGCGAGCCCAGCGCGTCCAGCGCGTAGCGCAACCGCTTGGTGTCGATCCGCACGCGGTGCTGCTCCGCGGGATTTGCGGTGCCGAGGAAAAGCGCGCGCGTGAAGAGGCGCTTCCTGCGCTTCGCGATCACGCGCGAGGCGAATTCGACCAGGGAAGATCGTGGCGTGGGATCCTCTACGCCGTCGGCGCGGGCGAGCCACTGCGCGATCTCGAGGAGGGCGGCCGCATGTGTGCCCGCACGCAGCGCTTCGCGCGCCGCCTCGCGTTCGCGGGCTCGCCGGCGTGCCACGCGACGCTTCAATCGGACGGCGAGCGCCGCGTCGCCCAGCTCCCCGAGAGCGGTGGGCAACGTGCGTAACCCGAAGACGTCCCAGTCGCGCGACCGGCCCAGCGCCCTGCTGGTCTCGGCGAGGGCGTCGTGCCAGCGCCCGGCGCGCTCGATTCCGATCTCGCGCCGGAACATGCGCAGCGCCGAGCGCATGCGCCGCATCGCGACGCGCGCCTGGTGCACGTACTCCGGGTCGCTTCCCTCGGCGAGTCCCGCGTCGTTCGCCTGGAGCTGTGCGAGGCCCGCGCCGATCACCGCGCGCGCCGCGTCCGCCGGAGCCATGGAAGCATGGAGGTGAAGCTTTACCGCCTTGATCGGCCGCGCCCGGTCGTCCCTCAGCAGCCGGTATCCGCGTTCGGCCTTGGAAACCGCGCTCGCGCGAAGCGGCACGCGCTCCATCACGGTGCGAGCGAGGTCGAACGCATGCGCCGGCGCGCCTTCGAGGCATTCGATCTCCACCTCGCATACGGGCGCGGTGCGGCTGTTCGCCTCGACGCTTCCCCGATCCAGCGCCAGCTCGAGCCTCGTCCCCGGCGACGGCTCGACCGTCCACGCATCGCGCACGAAGTGCACCTCGAAGACGGGTGCCAGGCGGCTCGCGAGCGACTCGCAATCCCCGAGCTTCTCGAAGGGCGTGCCCGCGAGGAGCGTCACGTCGAGGGTGGCGCCGCGGCGGTCGAACTCCCATTCGCCCCGGGAATGCACGCCGCCCGTGCCGCTGGAGCCGGCCTTCAGCGCCTGCACCCAGCGCCGTCCTTCGCGCCGCAGGCGCAGCGCCATTCCGTTTCTCGCGAGGAGCGCTTCGGGCGTATCGAAATAGATGCTGCGCATGCGCGTACGCCGCGGCTTTCCCGCGAGCGCGGGCAGCGACGCGAGCGCCCGGCGCGCGGAGGGCGCGACGTCGAACTTGAGCTCGATCTCGGTGCCCAATCGCGTGTCAGAGCTGTGTTCGCGCGCGCCAGAGCTCGGGGAAGAGCTCGACCTCGACCATCCTGCGCAGGTATCCCACGCCCGAAGTGCCGCCGGTGCCGCGCTTCATGCCGATGATCCGCTCCACCGTCGTCGCGTGGCGGAAGCGCCATTGCCGAAAGGCGTCCTCCAGGTCGACCAGCTTCTCGGCGAGCTCGTAGAGATCCCAATGCTTCGATGTGCCTTTGTAGACCTCCACCCACGCCGAGCACACCGATTCGTTGAAGGGACGCAAGGCTCGCCAGTCCCGCTCGACACATTCCTTGTCGATGGCGAATCCACGGCGGGCGAGCACGCGTATCGCTTCATCGTAGAGCGAGGGCGCGGCGGCAAGCGCGTCCAGCGCGGCATGGAGCGCCGGCTTGTGGCGGTGGGGCTCCATCCGGTGCGCGTCCTTGTTGCCCAGGAGGAATTCGATCATGCGGTACTGGAAAGACTGGAAGCCCGAGGAGGCGCCGAGCGAGCCGCGGAAGGAGGAGTACTCGGCGGGCGTCAGCGTGGAAAGGACATCCCACGATTGGTTCAGCTGCGCCAGCACGCGCGCCACGCGCGAGAGCATCTTGAAGGCGGGCGGGAGGTCGTCGCCACGCACCCGGTCGCGAGCCGCCACGAGCTCGTGGATCGCGAGCTTCATCCAGAGCTCGGAGGCCTGGTGCTGGATGATGAACAGCAGCTCGTTGTGGTCGCCGGAAAGCGGACGCTGGGCGCCCAGGAGCTGCTCGAGGCCGAGGTAGTCGCCGTAGCTCATGGCGCCGGCGAAATCGAGCCGCGCGCCGTCCAGGTGCGAGGGGGTTTTCTCGTTTACCATGAATTAGTCTAGCTTAGGCCGCCATGCACGCCACCCTTCCACTCCTCGTCGACACCGAATTCCCCGCATTGCGCCGCCGCCGCGTGGAAACGCTGCAGGTGAACGTGGGCTATGTCTGCAACCAGGCATGCCTGCACTGCCACGTGAATGCCGGCCCCACGCGCACCGAGGCGATGACCCGCGAGACCGCCGACCACGTCCTGCAATACCTGGCGGCCAGCGGCGCCACCCTGCTCGACCTCACCGGCGGCGCCCCGGAGCTGAACGCGAGCTTTCGCCACCTCGTGGTGGGTGCGCGCCTGCGGGGCGTGAAGGTGATGGATCGCTGCAACCTCACCGTGCTCTTCGAGCCCGGCCAGGAGGACCTTGCCGAATTCCTCGCCGCCCAGGGCGTGGCGATCGTGGCGTCGCTGCCTTGCTACACGGAGGAGCTGGTCGACCGCCAGCGCGGTGCGGGCGTGTACGAAAAAAGCGTGGCGGGCATTCGCAGGCTGAACGAGCTGGGTTACGGGCGCGAAGGCAGCGGACTCACCCTCGACCTCGTGTACAACCCGCAGGGCCCGAGCCTGCCACCGGCGCAAGCCGCGCTCGAAGCCGACTACAAGAGGATCCTCGGCGAGAAGTTCGGCATCGTGTTCAACCAGCTCTACACGCTCGCCAACATGCCGATCCAGCGCTTCGGCTCGACGCTCGTGACCCGGGGCCAGTTCAACGACTACATGAAGCTCCTGCGCGGGGCGCACCGCGACGAGAACCTCGACTCCGTCATGTGCCGCTCGCTCGTCTCCGTGGACTGGCAGGGTTATCTCTACGACTGCGACTTCAACCAGATGCTGGGGCTGCCGCTTCGCATCGCCGGGCGCGCGCGCTCGCACCTGAAGGATGCGCTGGCGTGCGACCTCGAAGGCAACTCCATCGTCGTGCGCGACCATTGCTACGGCTGCACTGCCGGCCAAGGATCGAGCTGCGGCGGGGCCCTCGCGGGGTGAACGCCAAGCTGCCGCGCGACGTGCGTCTCGCCGCACCCGAAACGCGCCCGGGCCGCGCCTGCCCGCTCTCCTATCGCTATCCGCCGGCGAGCCTTGATCGCCCGCCCGAGGTCGTCGCGGACACCGTCTATGTGGTGGGCGGCCTCTACGGGAACGTCGAGTCGCTGCATGCGGTGCAGGAAGCGGTCGCGAGCGAGCCGGGTGCGCAGCTCGTCTTCAATGGCGACTTTCACTGGTTCGACGTGGCGGCCGAGGATTTCGCGGGGATCGAAACAGGCGTGACGCCGCACCATGCGCTGCGCGGCAACGTCGAGACGGAAATCGCGAGCGAGGATTCGGGCGCGGGCTGCGGCTGCGCCTATCCCGCCGACGTGAGCGATGCCGAGGTGTATCGCTCCAACGAGATATTGGCGAGGCTGCGTGAGACGGCGCGTGCGGCTCCCGGCATGCGCGAGCGCCTCGCGGCGCTTCCCATGAACCTCGTGGCGCAGGTAGGCGATGCGCGCGTGGCGATCGTCCACGGGGACGCGAGCTCGCTCGCGGGCTGGGGCTTCGCCCAGGACCGCCTGGACGATCGCGACCACCGCCGCTGGATCGAGTCGGCCTTTCGCGATGCCCGCGTGGACATCTTCGCGAGCACGCACACATGCCTTCCGGCGCTGCGAGGCTTCGCCGGCGCCGGAGTGGTCGCCAACAATGGCGCGGCCGGCATGCCGAATTTCGCGGGCCGGCGGATGGGCCTCATGACGAGGCTCTCGGTGCGCCCCTACGAGGGTTCCGGGCGCGTGGCCGGCTTTGCGTGGGCGGATTGCCACGTGGACCTGCTCGATATTCCCTACGACGCTGAAGCCTGGTCGAGGCGTTTTCTCGCCGCCTGGCCGCCAGGGAGTGCCGCCCACGACTCGTACTGGCGCCGGATCGCCGAGGGGCCGCGCTTCCGCCCCGAGCAGGCCTTTCCCCGCGCCGCGTAAGTTTCCCGGCCCGGCCCCGACTCTTCTCAGGTAGCCTCGCATCCGGGATCGACCCGCATGCGTAAATGTCCATCGGGAAGCGCGCCATGAAAAAAGGAAAGATCGTCATCCTGCTGGTCATCGTGGCCCTGGTCGTGGCGTTTTTCGCCCTCGACCTGAAGCGCTACGTGTCGCTCGAATACTTCCAGGCGCAGCGCGCCGCCATCGAGGCCTATCACCAGGCGCATCCGCTGGAGACCGCCGCGATCTTCTTCGCCGTGTACGTGATCGTGACCGGACTTTCGCTGCCGGGGGCCGCCATCCTCACCCTCGTGGCGGGCGCGATCTTCCAGCTGCTCTGGGGCGTGGTGATCGTTTCCTTCGCCTCCACGATCGGCGCCACCCTCGCCTTCTTCGCCTCGCGCTACCTGCTGCGCGACTGGGTGCAGGGGAAATTCGGCGACAAGCTGAAGGCGATCAACGCGGGCGTCCAGCGCGAGGGCCCTTTCTACCTCTTCGCGATGCGCCTCGTGCCGGCGTTCCCGTTCTTCGCGGTGAACCTGCTGATGGGCCTCACGCCCATCAAGGTGCGCACCTTCTACGGGGTGAGCCAGATCGGAATGCTGGCGGGCACCATCGTCTACGTGTACGCGGGAACGCAGCTCGGGCAATTCAAGATATCGCCCGGCCTCGTCGCCGCCTTCATCCTGCTCGGCATCTTTCCATTGGTCGCGAAGAAGGCCCTGGATGGCCTCAAGGCCCGCAAGGTGTTCGCGAAATGGAAGCGCCCGGCCGCCTACGACAACAACGTGGTCGTGATCGGCGGAGGTTCCGCGGGTTTGGTGACGGCTTACATCGCGGCGGCGGTGAAGGCGAAGGTGACCCTGGTCGAGAAGCACCGCATGGGCGGCGATTGCCTGAACACGGGCTGCGTCCCCTCGAAAGCGCTGATCCGCACCGCGAAGCTGCTCCACGACATGAAGCGCTCGGAGGAGCTCGGCATCCGGCAGGCTCCGGCGCAGTTCGATTTCGCCGAGGTGATGGAGCGCGTGCAGCGCGTGATCGGACAGGTCGAGCCCCACGATTCGGTCGAGCGCTACTCGGAGCTTGGCGTCGAATGCCTGAAGGGCACGGCGAAGATCACCTCGCCCTGGACGGTGGAAGTGGCGCTCGGGGACGGCTCCGCACGCACGCTCACCACGAAGAACATCGTGATCGCCGCGGGCGGCCGCCCCAACATCCCGCCCATCCCGGGGCTCGCCGAAGCAAAGCCGTGGACATCCGACAACGTGTGGCAGGCCCGCACGCTACCCAAGCGCCTCGTGGTGCTGGGCGGCGGTCCCATCGGCTCGGAGCTCACGCAATGCTTCGCGCGGCTGGGTTCGAAGGTGACGCAAGTGGAGATGCTTCCGCGCATCCTCGCGAAGGAGGATCCCGAATTCTCCGCCCTCGTGACGAAAGCCTTCCGCGAGGAAGGCATCGACGTCCTCGTCGGCCACAAGGCGCAGCAGGTGCTGCAGGAAAACGGCGAGAAGATCCTGGTCGTGGAGCACGAGGGGGTCGAAAAGCGCATCGCGTGCGACGAGATCCTCTGCGCCGTCGGGCGCGTTGCGAATACGCAGGGCTACGGCCTCGAGGAACTCGGCATTCCCACCACGAAGCAGAAGACCGTGGACGTGAACGACTTCCTCCAGACGCTCTATCCCAACATCTACGCGTGCGGCGACGTCGCGGGCCCGTACCAATTCACGCACACGGCGGCCCACATGGCCTGGTACTGCGCGGTGAATTCCATCTTCGGAAGCTTCAGGAAGTTCCGGGTGGACTACTCCGTGGTGCCGTGGGCGACCTTCACCGACCCCGAGGTCGCGCGCGTGGGCCTGAACGAAACCGAGGCGAGGGAGAAGAAGATTCCCTACGAAGTCTCGGTGTACGGCATCGATGAGCTCGACCGCGCGATCACCGACAGCGAGGCGGTAGGCCGTGTGAAGGTGCTCACGAAGCCCGGCACCGACAAGATCCTCGGGGCGACCATCGCCGGCGAGCACGCGGCCGAGATCCTCGCCGAGTATGTGGCGGCGATGCGCCATGGCTTCGGGATGGAAAAGATCCTGGGCACGATCCACACCTATCCCACGATGGCGGAAGCCAACAAGTACGCGGCGGGCGTGTGGAAACGCCAGCACGCCACGCGCGGCCAGTTGGAGCTCACGCGCGCCATCGCCGCCTGGGGCCGCGGGGCCGCGGGCTTCGGACACGTGCTCGCGAGGCTCTGGGGCGCGAAATTCGACACGGCCCCGGCCTACAAGCCGCAGCCCGCACATGGAGACGATTGACATGCTGAAGCGTTTCGCCGTTCTGCTCGCCACGCTGGTGCTCGCCCTGCCGGCGTTCGCCCTCGACCACACCCACAAGGCATGGGACGACCTGCTCCACAAGCACGTGCGCTACGTCCAGAATGGCAGCGCCTCGCGCGTGGATTACAAGGGCTTCGCCGCCGACCACGCGCAACTGAAGGCCGTGCTCGACGAGTACGCGAAAGTGACGAAGGCGGAGTTCGACGGCTGGACCAAGCCGCAGCAGGAAGCCTTCCTCATCAACGACTACAACGCGCTCACCATCGAGAAGATCCTGAAGCGCTACCCGGACATCAAGTCGATCCGCGACTACGGGACGGTCTTCGGCAATCCGTGGAAGGACAAGTTCTTCACGCTCTTCGGCGAGCCGGCCAGCCTCGACATCGTCGAGCACGAGACGTTGAGGAAGCCCGGCGTGTACGACGAGCCGCGGGTGCACGTGGCGGTCGTGTGCGCTTCCATCGGGTGCCCCATGCTGCGCAACGAAGCCTTCACGGCCGACAAGCTCGAAGGCCAGCTCGAGGACGGCATGCGCCGCTTCCTGTCGGACCGCACACGCAACCGCTACAACCCGGAGACCGGCAAGCTCGAAATCTCGAAGATCTTCGACTGGTACGGCAAGGATTTCGAGAAGGGGAACAAGGGCTACACGTCGGTAAAGGCCACCATGGCGAAATACGCCGACCTCCTGGCCGACAAGCCCGAAGACCGCGCGAAAGTACGCAACCAGCAGGCCGACATCTCGTTCCTCGACTACGACTGGTCGCTGAACGACGGCAAGGCTTAGGCGCCGCCCCGGACTCCTTTATCCTTGGAGGGTGGGCGAAGCCCTTTCCATCTCCATCGTCATGCCGGTGCTCGACGAGGCGGCCATTCTCGGGGCGTCGCTCGCCGCGCTCGCCCCTCTCGCCGCGTCCGGCGCCGAGGTGATCGTGGTGGACGGTGGGAGCCGCGACGGCTCGGATCGCATCGCCGCGCAGCAGGGATGCCGGGTCGTCACCGCTCCGCGCGGGCGCGCCTCGCAGATGAACGCGGGCGCGAAGGCCGCGCACGGCAACGCGCTCGTCTTCCTGCATGCCGACACGAGGCTCCCCGCGGGCGCGCTCGCCGCGATCGGGACGGCGCTTGGCGGCAACGCCTGGGGACGCTTCGACGTATCGATCGTCGGTGCTGGCCCCCTCCTCACGCTCGTGGCGACGATGATGAACCTCCGCTCTCGATGGACCGGAATCGCTACCGGCGACCAGGCGATTTTCGTTCGTCGCGACGCGTTCGAGCGTGTGGGAGGCTTCCCGCCAATCCCGCTCATGGAGGACGTGGCGATCTCGCGGGCGTTGAAGCGCTCGGTGGGCGTGCCCGCGTGCCTTGCGGATCGCGTAACGACCTCGGGGCGGCGCTGGGAGAAGCATGGGACGTTGCGCACGATCTTCCTCATGTGGCGACTGCGCGCGGCCTACGCGATGGGGGCGGATCCCCGCTCGCTCGCTCGCGCCTACGACACGCGCAAGACGTGACGATGCGCATCGCCGTGTTCGCGAAGGCCCCGGTCGCAGGACGCGTGAAGACGCGCCTCGCCCCCGAGCTGGGCGACGAGGGCGCCGCGCGGCTCGCGGCCTCGCTCACGCTACGAACGCTCGCGATGGCCGTGGGCTCCGGCGTGGGAACCGTCGAGCTCTGGTGCGCGCCCGATACCACCCACCCCTTCTTCGCGCAATGCTCCTCACGGTTCCGCGTGAAGCTGCGCGAGCAGAGCGGCGAGGATTTGGGCGAGCGGATGCGGGCCGCGGTGGACGAGGCGCTCGCGGCAGGCTCAGCGGTCCTCGTGATCGGCGCCGACTGTCCCGCGCTCGACGCGGCGGTTCTGGTTCGCGCGGCCAAGGCGCTCGCGGATCACGACGCGGTCTTCGTGCCCGCCGAGGATGGCGGCTACGTCCTGGTCGGGATGGCAAGGACGGTGCCCGGCGTTTTCAAGGGCGTCGCCTGGGGCGAGGACACCGTGATGCAACAGACGCGCGAAAGGCTCGTGAGCGCGCACGCTCGCTGGCAGGAGCTCGAGTGCCTGTGGGACGTGGATCGTCCCGAGGACTACCGGCGCATGCGGCGCGAAGGGTACGCCGTGGAAATGCCGGCATGAGGAGGGCCGCCATCATCGTGGCCGCGTTCATCGCCGCCGGCGCCGCGGCCGCCTTCGGCGAGGCACCCATCCCTCCTTTCTCGACGGCGGCGCCGGGTGCGCCCGCGCCCGCGGGCTGGTTCCCGATCGCGCTCCCCTACGGCAAGCACTCCGAGATCGGCGTCGTCGCCGAGCAGGGCGGAAATGTCCTTCGGGTCCGCTCCGTACATGCGTTCGGCTCCATGGCCCACCGCATGTCGGTGGATCCCTCGAGGACGCCGCGCCTCTCATGGCGCTGGAAGGTGGATCGCGTGGTGGAAGGCGCGCGGCTGGACCGCAAGGGCAAGGAGGATTTCGCGGCGCGCGTGTACGTGTCGTTCGACTATCCCGAGGAGATGCTGTCCTTCGCCACGCGCGCCAAGCTCGCCATCGCCCGCACCTTCTTCGACTTCGTTCCTTCCGCGGCGATCTGCTACGTGTGGGACAACCACCACGCACCGGGCACCGCGGTATGGAGTCCCCACTTCGACCATGTGCGCGTCGTGGTCCTCGAAAGCGGCAATGGGAAGGCCGGGAATTGGATCGCCGAGGAGCGCGACATCGAGAGCGACTTTCGCGCCGCCTTCCCGGCGTGGAAGGGTCCGTTGCCGCGCGTGAACGGCCTCATCGTCGGCAACGACACCGACCAGACCGGCGAGGAAGCGACCGCCTGGTTCGGCGACCTGCACCTGGGCGCTCGGTCATGAAGCGACTCGTGCTCCTGGGCGGCGGCCACGCGCACATCGAGGTCTTGCGCAGCCTCGCGCTCGAGCCGCTAGCCGATGTCGAGGTGACGCTCGTCACGCCGCACGCCCGCCTGCTCTACACCGGCATGGTCCCGGGCGTGATCGCCGGTCACTACGCGCTCGCCGATGCCGCCGTCGATCTCGCCGCGCTCGCACGTGCCGCGAACGCTACCGTCCATCTCACTACGGCATCCATGGTGAGCCCCGTGGAGCGCGAGGTGACTTGCAGCGACGCGAGCGTGGTGGCCTACGACGTCCTCTCGTTCGACGTGGGTTCGTGCGCGGTACTGGGAGAAGCCGCCGGCGTCGCCAGGCATGCGGTGGTGATGCGGCCCCTGGAGGGGCTGGTGCGCGGCTGGGCCGACGTGCGAAGCCGCGCGCTCGAGGGGCGCGTTAAATCGGTGACGGTCGTCGGCGCGGGGGCCGCCGGCATCGAGCTCGCGCTCGCCATGGACTACGGGCTTCGCCGCGGCCTCAAGTCCGCGAGCCCCCACGTACGAATCCTCACCGAATCGCCGGTGGCGGTGCCCGAGTTCAACGAGGGCGCGCGCGCGCGGCTCAAGCGCAATCTCGCGAAGCGCAATATCGGCCTCCACGTATCGAGCCAGGTCGGCGAGATCGGCGGGGACTACGTGCGCCTCGCGAGCGGGCTCGAGTTCGCGTCGGACGCGACGTTCTGGGCGACGGGCGCGGGCTCCCACGAGTGGATCCGGCAATCGGGATTCGCGACCGACAAGCGCGGCTTCCTCCTCGTGAACGATTTCCTGCAGTCGGTCACCTTCCGCGAAGTTTTCGGCGCGGGCGACTGCGTCGCGCAGGAAAATCATCCCCTGCCGCGCGCGGGCGTCTTCGCGGTGCGTGCCGCGCCCACGCTTGCCGCGAACCTGCGCGCCACGCTCGCCGGCGGAGCGCTCGAGCGCCACGTCACGAGCCCGCGCTTCCTCGCCCTGGTGTCGACCGGATCGAAGCGTGCGGTCGGTGTCTGGGGCGAGCACTGCGTCGAGGGGGTGCTCGTGTGGCGGTGGAAGGACGCGATCGACCGGAAGTTCGTGGCTCGCTACGAGCGAGCCGCTGGCTAGGCCGCTTCCTTCTCGGCCTTCGGCGCCTCGCGCCGCGGCATGATCTTCACCACCTTCACCATGCGGTCCTGCACTTGCAGGATCTCCACCGGATGATCGGAGATGAGGAGTGACGTGCCGGCCTCGGGAATGTCCTCGAGCTCCTCGAGGAGAAGACCATTGATGGTCTTGGGTCCGTCGAGGGGGAAATTGAATCCCGCCTTGCGGTTCAGCACGCGCAGCGAGCAGGTTCCGTCGGCGATCACGCTGCCGTCGGGCTCGAGGTGGAAGCGCGCGGCGCTGCCGATCGCCTGGCTCGTGAATTCGCCCACGATCTCCTCGAGGATGTCCTTCATGGTGACGAGCCCCAGGATGTCGCCGTACTCGTCCACGACCAGGCCCATGTGCCGCTGGTTCTCCTGGAAATTGGTCAGCTGCGTGAGGAGCGCCGTTCCCTCGGGCACGAAGTAGGGCTCGCGCATGATCGAGCGGATGCCTTCCACGTCGATCTGCTCGTCGCGGCGCGTGGCATTGAGCACCTTGCGCACGTGCAGCACCCCCACCACGTTGTCCAGCCCGCCCTCGGAGACCACGAGGCGCGTGTGGTGCGAGGTGGCGAGCGCGTTGCGCACGTCGTGGAGGTCGTCGCCGAGATCGATGTGCTCGATCTGGCCGCGCGGGGTCATCGTGTCGTCGACCGTCATGTCCTCCAGCTCGAAGAGGTTCAGGAAGATCGAGCGGTGCTTCTTGGGAATGAACTTGCCCCCTTCGAGGACGAGCGTGCGCAGCTCCCCCATGCTGAGCGACTGCCCCGCCTCGGCGCCCGCGCGGCGCACGCGAAGGAGCTTCAGCAGCCCGCGCACGATCACGTTCACGATCCACATCACGGGTCGCGTCACCCGGATGAGGGGCGTCAGCACGAAGGAGGCGCCCAGCGCGATCGTCTCGGAGAACGCGGCGCCCAGGATCTTGGGCAGGATCTCGGAGAAGATGAGGATGGTGAACGAGGCCGCGGCCGTCGCGATCGCGAGGGTGTAGTCGCCGTCGCCGAATAGCCGGCGGCAGACCTCGGCCACCAGGATCGTGGTCGCGGCGTTGATCACCGTGTTGCCCGCGAGGATGAACGAGAGCAGCTCGTCGGTGCGCTCGAGGAGCTTCGCCGCGAGCTTGGCGCCCGTGTTGCCCTCGCGCACCAGGTGGCGCAGGCGATAGCGGTTCAGCGCCATCATGCACGTCTCGGACATCGAGAAGAAGCCCGAGCAGGCGAGGAGCGCCACGAGAGCCACGCCGAGCCATTGCAGCGCGATGTTGTCGGTCACGGCCTAGCGCGCGAGCACGAGCTCGAGGACGACCTTGCTGCCCACGTAGGCGATGGCGAGCGCGGTGAAGCCGGCGAGCGTCCAGCGCACGGCCTTGCGACCGCGCCAGCCGCGCGCGTAGTGGCCCACGAGCAGGCTCCCGAAGATGATCCACGAGACGATGCCGAAAACGGTCTTGTCCGAGAAGGTGAATGGCTTTCCGAAGAGCCGCTCGGAGAAGAAGACGCCGGAGACGAGGGTCAGCGTGAGCAGCACGAAGGCGGCGAGGATGATGCGAAAGAGGAGCGCTTCCATCTCCATGAGCGGCGGGATCGCCCGCAGGAAGGGCGGCATCGTCCCGCGGTGCAGCCACTTCTCCTCGGCGAGCATCACCACCGCGTGGACGGCCGCCACGATGAACAGGCTGTAGGCGAGCATCGCGATCGCGAAGTGCAGGGTGAAGAGCGGGTCCGACCCGTAGGTGACCACGTGCTTCGTGGGGATCACGATCTGCAGCACCACGGCGGCAACCCCGATGGGGGCGGTGAGGCCGAGGATCGTGGCGAGGCCCGGGTAGGCGAGGCTCGCCAGCCAGTAGATGAGGATCGTGAGCCAGGCGAGCATCGAGACCGCATTGGCCACGCCGAGGTCCAGCCCTTCGGGCACCACGACGCGCCGGTAAAGCAGCATCGCGTGCAGCACGAGCGCCACCGGGACGACCACGATTTCCAGGCGCATCTCGGAGGCGGCGGCTACGCCCGCGAGCGCCGGGCGCGAGGCGCGCCAGGCCACGGCCGAGAGCGCGAGCCAGCACGCGAGGGTGCTAAAATACAAAAGCAAATCAGGCATTTCGCCGCCGATTGGCCACGGCTTACCAGTTTACCAATTCCCCATGCTCGACGCCCTTACGCAACGCCTCGCCTCCGTCGTCAAGACGCTGCGCGGCCATTCCCGCATCACCGAGGACAACGTGCAGGAGATGCTGCGCGAGGTGCGCCTCGCGCTCCTCGACGCCGACGCGGGCCTGCCGGTCGTCAAGGATTTCGTCGCCCGGGTCAAGGAAAAGGCGCTCGGACAGGAGGTGGTCGGAAGCCTCACGCCGGGCCAGGCGCTGGTGGGCATCGTGCATTCGGAGCTCGCGAACCTCATGGGTGGCGCGAACGCGGAGCTTTCGTTCGCGACGCAGCCGCCGGCGGTGATCCTGCTCGCGGGCCTGCAGGGCTCGGGCAAGACCACGAGCGCGGGCAAGCTCGCGCGCCTCATCCGCGCGAGCACGAAGAAGAAGGTGCTGCTCGTCTCCACGGACGTCTATCGCCCGGCGGCCATCGACCAGCTCGCCACGATCGCGAAGAGCCTGTCGATCGACCTCTTCCCCTCGGATCCGTCGCAGAAGCCCGTGGACATCGCAGCGGCGGCGCTCGACCACGCGAAGCGCCACTACTACGAGGTGCTCATCGTCGATACCGCGGGCCGCCTCGCGATCGACGAGCAGATGATGGACGAGGTTCGCCACCTCCATGCCGCGCTCGATCCCATCGAGACGCTCTTCGTGGTCGATTCCATGCAGGGCCAGGATGCGGTCAACGTGGCGCGCGCCTTCAACGAGGCGCTCCCGCTCACGGGCGTGGTGCTCACCAAGCTCGACGGCGATGCCCGCGGCGGCGCGGCGCTTTCGGTGCGTCACGTCACCGGCAAGCCCATCAAGTTCGTCGGCGTCTCCGAGAAGATGGATGGCCTCGAGCCCTTCCACCCGGACCGGATGGCCTCGCGGATCCTCGGCATGGGCGACATCCTCTCGCTGGTCGAGGAGGCGCACGCCAAGGTCGACGTGCAGGAGGCGCAGAAGCTCGCCGACAAGTTCAAGAAGGGCAAGGATTTCGACCTCGAGGACTTCAAGGCGCAGCTCTCGCAGATGAAGAAGATGGGCGGCATCTCGAGCCTCGCGGACAAGCTGCCGACGCAGCTCACCCAGATGGCGCAGGCCTCGCCCGAGCTCCAGGAGAAGGCTCTGAAGCGCACCGAGGCCATCATCAACTCGATGACGCCGCTCGAGCGCCGCAAGCCCGAGCTCCTCAAGGCCTCGCGCAAGCGGCGCATCGCCGCGGGCGCGGGCGTGCAGGTGCAGGAAGTGAACCGGTTGCTGGGCCAGTTCGAGCAGATGCAGAAGATGATGAAGATGATGCGCGGGGGCAACCTGCAGCGCATGCTGCGCAACATGAAGGGCATGATGCCCGGGATGCGCTGACGCGGCGCCCGTGAGAGCGCCGCGGATCGCCTGGGCCACGCTGGCCATCGCCGCGGCGATCGTCGCGATCATCTGGATCTCCTCTTCGCGCCTCGACGAGGAAGACGCCCAGACCCGCCAAACGGCCGGCCGAGGCGCACAGCGGAATGCTCACCTTGGCGCCGCGGTCCGCGACGCGCGCAGGCCGCCAGCCTCGCGGGTGAGCGGACGAGTCCCGCTCGGCCCGGTTTCATCGGCATCTTCCGCGCCGCGGCGGCCCCTGCCGCCCGCGAACCTCCCGCTCGTCCAAATCCGCGCCGAGCTCGAAGCGCGCGTGCGCCAGGGCGACGCGGCCGCGGCGTGCCGCCTCGGCTACGAGCTGGATCGCTGCAACAAGCTTCCGCAGTTGCGAAGCGGCCCCGAATTCTGGCGCGGCCAGCTCGCCAAGCCGTCCACGCCTCCGGAGAACCGGCAAAGCTTGCAATGGCTGCTCGATAAGTCGCAGAGCGCGATGGATGATGCCGAGGCAACGTGCGCGGGGCTGGACCCCGCGACCGACACGACGCTCGCCTGGGACTACACGCTGGCGGCGGCGCTCGCCGGAAACCGGACCGCCATCTGGCGCGCGAGCTTCTTCCCCGCGGGCCTGGACGCCGGGCGCCCCGAGAACACGCTCGAAGGGTGGACGCAATGGCGCGCCGCGGCACCCGGCCTCATCGACCTGGGCCTCCAGTCGGGCGATCCGAGGATCTTCACCATCGCCTCGCGCGATTACCTGCTGCCTACGTACGGTGGACGGCTCTTCGAGCGCGACCCGGTACGCGCGCTCGCCCTCATCCTCGCGACGGAGCCTGCCGCGTCGCCCGCCTATCTTCCAGTCGTGCAGCGCAATGCCCAGCTCATCATCGACGAGCAAAAGCTCACGCCCGGCGACGTCGATGCCGCACGGGCGCTTGCGGCGACGTTTCCGCCGGTGCGCGCGGACGCGGGGGGATTCGATTGGTCCCATGGCATGGACCCGGACGCCACCGCCAATGACTGCGAGCGGCCGTGAGGCGTGTCGCGGTCCTGTTGCTCTTCGTGGCACTCGTATTCGCGCTCGCGTGGTGGGCCCAGCGGGAATCGACCCCTGCGACGGCGGCAGGCACCATTGCGACATCGGCGAATGATGTTGCGCCGCGCGCGTCCCGAGCTCGCAGGGCGGCTCCTGAATCCGGCCACGCGGGCGTGGGCCTCTCCGTTGTCCTCCCACCGGCGAATACCCCGCTTTCGCAGGCGGCTCCGATCCTGCACGCCGCGGCGATCGCCGGAAGCTCGCCTGCGGCCTGCCGGCTTGCCATGGAAATCCTGCGCTGCAGGAGTTGGGCCTCGGAGCGCGCATCGGTGGATTCCTTGCAGCGGCTTCTCGCCCAAGTTCCACCGGACACCCAGGCCCGGATGAAGGTCGCGGTCGCGGGAATGGAGCAAAGCATCCGTGCGCTGGCGCCCGTGTGCCAGGACGCACCGCAAACCGGCGATGTGCCGTGGCGCCTTCTGCTTTCGGCGGCGCAGTCGGGCCACGTGCCTTCCATGACGAGGTTCGTCACGAGCGGCGCGACGCACAGCGGCATCGAGTGGGATGTGGAGGCGCTTGCCGCCTATCGCACCTTCGCGATGCCGTTTCTTTCGCAGGCGGCGGCCGCGGGCGACGTGAGTGCGATCGAGACGCTGGGCAAGGAACACCTGGAGACCAGCCACGGCACGCGCGCCGTGCCGTTCGACCCGGTTCGTGGGCGCGCTTACCTCATGGCGCTCTACCAGTCGGCGGCTCCCGGATACCGCGAGCGGCTGAAGAACGAGATCGAAAACGGCACGCGTAGCGCCCGGCTCGATGACGCGGAGGTTCGGGCCGCCGATGCCATGGCGCCGACGCTTCTGCCCCCGAATCTCGCACGGAATGCGGCGGGCGAGATCGAGAAGCCCGATGCCAAAGCCGACGGGGTTTCCGGCTGCGACACGTGAACCACCGATGCTATCCTCGCGGCCCATGAAGCGCCTTGCCTGGTTCCTTCTGGCTGCCGCTTCGTCGATGCACGTCGCGCAGGCGGCCGGCACCGATCGCTCGGAGCTCGTCTCGATCTACCGCGAGCTCGTCGAGACCGACACCATGCAGCCCAAGGGCGACACGACGGCGGCCGCCCGCGCGATGGCGAAGCACCTCCTCGATGCCGGCTTCGATCCGGCCGACGTGCAGGTGATCGAGCCCTTCGCGCGCCGCGGCAACCTCGTGGCTCGCCTTCGCGGCACCGGCGAAATGAAGCCGCTCCTCCTCCTTGCGCACCTCGACGTGGTCGCCGCCCGGAAAGAGGACTGGTCCGACGGCCTCGATCCCACGAAGCTCACCGAACGCGACGGCTACTTCTACGGTCGCGGCTCCCTCGACGACAAGGCCATGGGCGCGATCTTCGTCGCGAACCTCGCGCGGATGAAGCGCGACGGGTTCCATCCGAAGCGTGACATCATCCTCGCGCTCACCGCCGACGAGGAGGCCGGCCAGCATAACGGCGTCGACTGGCTGGTCGAGCATCGTCGCGATGCCATCGATGCGGAGCTCGCGTTGAACGAGGGCGGCGGCGGCACCTGGCGTGACGGCGTGCCTTTCATGCTGGGCGTGCAGGTGTCCGAGAAGATGTACCAGAGCTACGCGCTCGAGGTGACCTCGGCGGGCGGCCACAGCTCGCTTCCCGGGCGCGAGAACGCGATCTACGACCTCGCCCACGCGCTGGAGGGAGTGGCCGCGCTGGAATTTCCCGCGCGCTTCACCGATGCCACGCGGCGCTACTTCGCCGCGATCGGCGCGACCGAGATCGGTTCGCTCGTGCCCGCGATCGGGGCGGCCGCGCGCGGCACGCCCACGGAGCTGGAGCTTCGCGAGGTCTCGACGGTGCCGCGCTTCAACGCGCAACTGCGCACCACGTGCGTGGCAACTCGCGTCGAGGGCGGGCACGCCGACAACGCACTGCCGTCGCGAGCGCGCGCCGTCGTGAACTGCCGCCTTTTGCCCGGCGAGGATCCGGCCTTCGTCCATGCGCAGCTTCAGAAGGCCGCGGGCGAGCGCGTGAAGGTCACGGCCATGAACGAGGCCCATCCGAGCCCACCCGCCGACCTCGGCTCGCCCGCCATGAAGACCATCGAGCGCGTCTCGCAGGCGATGTGGCCGGGCGTGCCGGTAGTGCCTCTCATGAGCGCGGGGGCCACGGACGGCGCGCCGCTTCGCACCGCCGGCATCGCGGTCTATGGAGCGAATGGCATCTTCCTCGAGCACGGGGAGAACCGCTTGCACGGGCGCGACGAGCGGGTGCCGGTGAAGTCGTTCTTCGAGGGGGCGCAATTCCTGGACAGGCTCGTCCGGGAGCTCGCGGAAGGACGCTAATTCCAGTATAATCGCGGGCTTAGCTGCAATTCCCATAGCTCTTCAATTGCTTCATGTTCCCCGTTCTCAACGGGAGAAAGTACGACACATGGTCGTGATCCGCATGGCGCGCGGTGGCGCCAAGAACCGCCCCTTCTACAACATCGTCGTCGCCGACTCGCGCATGCCGCGCGATGGCCGCTTCATCGAGCGCATCGGCTTCTACAACCCCAAGGCCGCCGGGCAGGAGCCCAAGTACCGCCTGGCGCTCGACCGCGTCCAGCATTGGGTCGGCAGGGGCGCGCAGCCCTCGGACGCCGTGAAGAAGCTCATCAAGCGTGGCAAGGCCGAAATCTCCGGCAAAGCCGGCGAGCCCCCCAAAGACGCCAAGTAAAGCGCCCGTCCCCTTCGCGGGGGACGAATCGCGCTTGGTGGTCATGGGGCGCATCGCCGGGGCCTTCGGGATCCAGGGCTGGGTGAAGGTGAGGACGTTCACCGAAGCCGCGGCCACGTTGGGCGAACACGGCCAATGGCTCGTGCGGGGCCGCGAAGGCGGCTGGCGGTCGATGGCGCTGGACGGATTCGAGGTGCATTCGAAGGGACCGGTGGCGAAGCTCGCCGGGTGCGAAGGCCGCGATGGCGCCGACGCCTTGCGCGGCGCGGAAATCGCGGTGACCCGCGAAGCGCTGGGCGAGGCGGGCGAAGGATCGTTGTTCTGGGTCGACCTGGTCGGTCTCGAGGTGGTGAACGTGGAGGGCGAGCGCCTGGGCCATGTCGAGCAGCTCTTCGAGGCCGGCGACACCAGCGTGCTCGTGCTGAAGGACGAAGCGGCGAAGGAGCTCATGATCCCCTTCGTGCCGGTCTATGTGAAGGCGGTCGACCGCGAAGCCAGGCGCATCACGGTGGACTGGAAGGCGGAGGACGGCCGGTGAAGCACTTCGACGTCGTCACGATCTTCCCGGCGATGATGGATGCGCTCGCCGACCATGGCATCACGGCGCGCTCGCTGGACGAGCGGCGCTACGAATTGAAGGCGTGGGATCCGAGGGATTTCACGAAGGATGCGTACCGAAGGGTCGACGATCGGCCCTACGGGGGCGGCCCGGGCATGGTGATGCTGGCCGAGCCCCTGCAAGCGGCGGTCGACGCGGCGAAGCGGCGCCAGCGCGACGCCGGGGTCGAGGGGCCGCTGGTGGTGTTGATGTCGCCGCAGGGCGATCGGCTCACCGATGCGTTGGTGGAGGAGCTCTCGCGAGCCCCGGGCCTGGTGATCATCGCCGGGCGCTACGAGGGAATCGACGAGCGGGTCGTGGAAAGGGTGGTCGATCGCGAGGTCTCGATCGGCGACTACGTGACATCCGGCGGGGAGTTGCCGGCGATGGTGCTGATCGACAGCATCGTGAGGAAGCTTCCGGGGGCGCTGAACGACGCGCAGAGCGCCGCGCAGGATTCGTTCTCCGGCGGGTTGCTGGACTGGCCGCACTACACGCGGCCCGAGGATTGGCAGGGCGCGAAGGTGCCGGACGTGCTGATGTCGGGCAACCACGCGGCCATCGCCCGGTGGCGAAGGAAACAGGCGCTGGGGCGAACGTGGGACCGGAGGCCGGACCTGCTGGATGAGCCGAGGCTTTCGAAGGAGGACCGCCAGCTGCTCGAGGAGTATCGTCGCGAGCGGCAGGAGCAACAGGCACAGCAATAGGTGCGCAGTAACCAATAAATTGCATGCATCCGCCGGCGACGGGCGGCTCTGCGTGAAAGGCCGGAAGGCCGGAACCGAAAGGGAACGAGATGAACCTGATCCAGAAGCTGCACCAGGAAGAGATCGAGCGGCTCGGCCGCAAGATCCCCGCGTTCGTGCCGGGCGACACCGTGATCGTGAAGGTGACCGTGGTCGAAGGCGACAAGAAGCGCGAGCAGGCGTACGAGGGCGTGGTGATCGCCAAGAGGAATCGCGGCCTCAACTCGTCGTTCATCGTGCGCAAGATCTCCAGCGGGGAGGGCGTGGAGCGCACGTTCCAGACCTATTCTCCGTCGCTCGCCTCCATCGAGGTGAAGCGCAGGGGCGATGTGCGCCGCGCCAAGCTCTACTACCTGCGCGGCCTCACCGGCAAGGCAGCGCGGATTCGCGAGAAGCTCGAGAGATCCGAGGTCGAAGTGATGACCGAAGATGCCGCGCCCTCCGAAGGCGGGCCGGAAGGCGCCGAGGGTGCGGGCAAGCCGAAGAAGGCCAAGGAAAAGAAGAAGCGCGTGGACAAGGAGAAGCGCCAGCGCAACAGAGGTACTTGAGGCGCGAGACGCGAGGAAAACGGGGCGCCAGGCGCCCCGTTTTTCTTTTCAGCTCCTGGTCAAGGACGCCCAGGCCGCGGCCGCGGCCAAGACGAGGAACAGCCCGCCCGACCACAGCGGGATGGGCGCACCGAATAGCGTCGCGGCGCTATCGGCGCAGTTTCCTTCAGCGAAAAGGTAGTCGGGCCACCAGCGCGCGGTCGGCAACGCATTGACGAACTCGCCGACAGGATCGACGCGGCATGAGGTCATCGAGGACGCATGTTGCCATTGCCAGAAGGCAACCCCGGCGCCAAGGGTCGCGAGACTCGCTGTCGCCGCACCGTGCCACGTGGCGCGCGGCCAATCTGCCCATGCGATCACGGCGGCTACGATCACCGTGGCGTACACATAGCGCTGCAGCACGCAGTAGGGGCATGGCAGCAGTGCGGCAAAATGCTGCAGGTAGTACCCCTGGGCAAGGGCGAGTGACGCCGCTACCGCGATCGCGGCGAATACCGGTCGCCTGCGAGGTCGGATCATCGCAGTCCATCCATGGTCACTATGCGCACGCGTGGATACGGCGTCGCAATCGACATCGCGATGCGTCCTGCGAGCCGCACGTCGTGCCAATGCCATCCGTCCGCGGCTCGCGTCGTGTCGATCGCGCGCGGATCGAGCGTCAGGCCGCAGCCGCGTGCCTTGAGCAACGCCTCTTTGCGCACCCAGCACCGGTAGTACCAGTCCTCGCGCTCGGTAGCGGGCATTGCGGCGAGCGCACGTGCCTCACCCGCGGCAAGGCTCACCGCGGCCAGCGACTCCAGGTCGGGCAGCGGCAGCAAGGCCTCGACGTCGATGCCCAGCGCGCGCCTCGCGATCGCGATGACCCCGCAACCCTGAGTGTGTGAAACGCTGAATTCGAGGTCCGCTCCACGGATGTAGGGCTTGCCGAGCGGCGATCGACGCAGGGTTTCGGCATGGATCGCACGACCCAAATACTCGGCCAGCACCGACAGCACGCCGCCGGCGGTGATCGGCCGCACGTGGATCTCGTTGTCGCGAAGCGGCCTCGTCATGCGCTTGCGACGCTCGCGGGGAAAAACGTCGCAAGCAGGTCGAGCACCGACGGGCAGTTTACGCGCCCGCCGAGCGCGCGCACCGCTCCGCGACAATCGATCGATGCGGGCGCAATCGAGGCGGCATCGTGCGAGAGGATGAGCGCGGCGAGCGCGGCACAACGCGGATCCTCGATCCGCGCCTGCACCGACGCGAGGCGTGCTTGCCACGCCTCGAACGGCTCGATCGCGAGGCCGAACGTTGCGGCGACCCGCCGGGCGAGCGCCGCCATTTGCACCGGGCGCGGGTGCGTGAGGTGGAACGTGCCCCCGAGCGCGCGCGCCTCGCCGGCAATTGTCGCGATCGCCTCGGCCACATAGTCGGCGCTCACGACGTCGATGGGCATGTCGAGACTGGGCAGCGCCCTTACCTGCGTCGCGAGCGCCAGCACGCACTCGAGCACGCCGTCCTCGCGCTTCGCATCGCCTGCGATGGTGAGGCCGGGGCGGTGTATGGTGGCCCGCAGCCCGCGCTGCATGGCCATCCGCACGAGGCGTTCGGCGACCCACTTGCTCTCGCAGTAGCCCGTCATGAGAGCTCCGTCGACCTCGATCGAGTCGGTCTCCAGCACACGCCTGCCTGCGCCGTAGGGCAGCACGCCCACGCTGGAGACGTGATGCAGCGTCGCGTTGCCGAGTGCGGCGAGCCGGATCGCCTCGTGCGTCCCACCGACATTGGCTGCTTCCAGGGCCTCGTATCCCGCCACCAGGTTCACCGTCGCGCCCACGTGAAAGATCGCGCCGACGCGCCGCGCGAGGGATTCGAACAAAGGCTCCGACAGGCCGAAGCGCGGCAGGGCGAGATCGCCCTCGACGATCCGAACGCCGGCCGCAACCGGTGCGCGCGACGCGGAGCCGGGGCGCACGAGGCACAAGATCTCGTGCCCGCCTTGCCTCGCGAGATGCCCGACCAGGCGGCGTCCGATGAGCCCCGCCGCACCTGTGACGAGTATCGACGCGCCCCGCGGCCGCTCGGCGTTGAAGCGGATGTCGTCGGCGAGCCGCACATGACGCTCGAGGTCGGTTATCGAGGCATGCCGCGTCCCGCGAAAATCACTCGCCGGTTGCTCCACCTTGCGCGCGAGGTTTGCCAGCGTGGGCTCACGCAGCCACTGCGGCAGCGAGACCTCGACCCCGGTATCGTCGCGCACGCGTGCGAGCAGGCGCACGGCCAGCAGCGAGTGGCCGCCGGCGGAGAAGAAATCCTCGTCCCGTCGCGGCGCGCGGTGCGGCAGCAGCTCGTGCCAGAGGAGCGCGATGCGCCGTTCCATGCCGGTGAACGAGCGGTCGACCGCAGCCTCCGAGAGCTGTGCGGCGGCATTGGCTGGCAGCGTCAATGCGGCGCGATCGACCTTGCCGTTCGCCGTGAGCGGAATTGCCTCGGCTACGCACCACGCCGTCGGGCGCATGTAGCGCGGCAGGCGCTCCTCGGCGATGCGGCGCAGGGCATCCAGGTCCACGGCCGCGCCACGAAGCGGCACCACGAAGGCAGCGAGCCCGTCGTAGGTTTTGCCCCGGCCAATCCCGACCGGGTTCACGAGCACGCGCTCGACACCGGGCGTGGATGCGAATGCGGCTTCGACCTCGGCCACCTCGATGCGGAAGCCATGAACCTTAACCTGCCGGTCGACGCGGCCGAGGAACTCGATCGTGCCGTCGGCAAGATATCGCCCAAGGTCCCCCGTGCGGTAGACGCGTTCGCCCGCGATCGGGTGCGCAACAAAGCGCTCTGCAGTGAGCTCGGGGGCACCGCGATAGCCTTTCGCAAGACCGCCGCCACCGATAAGAATCTCTCCGGTCGCCCCGGATGGCGCCGGCCAGCCCGAGGACTCGGCGACAAACATCGAGTGGCCATTGAGCGCGCGACCGTACGGGATGCTGCGCCACCTCGGATCGACGCTCTCAACCACCTGGCAGTTCGACCAGATCGCCGCCTCGGTCGCGCCGCCGAGCGCCACGAACATCGCGCCGGGGCACGCCGCTCGCGCACGGTCCGGCAGGCCGAGACCGACCCAGTCGCCGCTCAAAAGCAGGCGCCGAAGCGACGGCAGCCGCGTATGGCCAGTGGCCTCGAGCAACATGTCGAGTGAGCTGGGGACGGTGTTCCACACGGTCACGCCGTGGCGCGCGACGTCGCGTACCCAAGCGAAGGCATCCGCGCCGGCCTGCGAGGACGGGAGCACCAGCGTGGCGCGTGCCGCGAAGGCGCCGAAGACGTCGAAGACCGAAAGGTCGAAATCGAGCGCCGAAAGGCCGTAGAGGACGTCGTCGTGGCCGATGCCGAAGCGGCGCAGGACCTCGTGCACGGTGAGCAGTGCGGCGCGATGCGAGACCTCGACCGCCTTGGGCTCGCCGGTCGAGCCCGAGGTGAAGAGGACGTAGGCCGTATCGCTGGGTTGCGTGGCGATGTCCCGCGGGGGCGGGACCGCAGGCCCCTCCGACATGTCCACCCCTACGAACGCCGGATGGGGGCGCCCGCCTTCGGCGCCGGTGAGCACGCGCGCCCCCGAGCGCGCCAGCAGGCTCTCGGCGCGCGCGACGGGCATGTCGGTCGCGATCGGGACGTAGGCGGCGCCGGCCTTGAGGATCGCGAGCGTCGCGACGATCTCCTCTGCGCCCTTTCGCGAATCGACTGCGACGAGGTCGCCGGGTGCGACGCCTGCCGCGACGAGGCGCGCGGCATGGCGATTGGCGAGGCGATCGAGCGCGGCGTAGTCGAGTCGGCGCTCGCCATCCACGAGCGCCACGCGCCCAGGCGTCGCGCGCGCCCCGTCCTCGAGCGTGCGATGCAGCAGCATTGCGTTGCCGGGGCCGCTCGCGGCGGGCCGAGCCCGTACCCGGCGCTCGACGTCGGAGCGGGCGAGCAGGCGGGCCGAGCATGCCTTGGCGTCGGGATCGTCGAGCAGCGACGCGAGCAGTGTGCGATAGGCACGCGCCCACGCGACGGCCGCCGCGTCGTCGAGCACCGCGCGCCGGTACTCGAAGTGCAGCGCAATACGCTCGCCAATGCGTACGCCCACGAGAAGATCCGCGGGGCCCCGGCCCTCGCGCTCGAACGCCTCCTCGAGCAAGGGCGACCGATCAGGCAGCACTACTCCCGCGTCCTGGGCCACGAACTGCAGCGGCAGCGCCGTACCGCGACTCGCGGCGAGCGCGGGGCAGCAGGCGAGGATCTCCTCGTGCGGCAGCGCCGCGTGCGCCAGGCTTCTCACGACCAGGTCTCGCGTGCGTTGCACCTGGGCCGAGAACGGCTCGCCGGCGGTCAGCCGCATTCGGAAGGGCACTGCGTTCAGCGTGGGGCCGACCACCTCGCCCGCACCGAGTACTTCCCGTAACGACACCGGAACGCCGATGAGGACGTCGTCGCTCGCGGCGAACCGTCCGGCGAGGCTCGCGAACGCGGCGAGCAGGACATGGAAGGGCGTGCACCGCAGCGACTCGGCGAGCGCGAGCACGCGCCGGCGAGTGTTGCTCCCGAGCGCAAGTCGCACTCGGCGCGTGGAGAAGTCGCCTGCGTTCTCCGTGCGATCGCGGAAAGGACGCGTCGCGCCGTCCAGCCCGCGCAACCGATCTTCCCAATACGCACGTGCGGCGGGGCGCGACGGCGAGGCGAGCCACGCCGCCTCGGCCTCGACGAATCGCCGGTAGCTCACGGCGACCAGCCCGCTGGCGTCGTCGCGCGCATACGCGGAAGCGAGATCGCGCAACAGAACGCTCACGGCACTGCCGTCTAACGTGAGCAAGCTGCCCCTGACCGTCCAGTAACGCCGCCCGCCGTTCCCTTGCTGGATCGCCACGCACTGCGCCAGATCTGGCGCCGAATGCTCGAGGTTGCCTGCCTCGCCGATGTCGGCCCCGAGGAGCCGGTGGCGTGCGACCACGCGGGTCCAGGCGCGCGCGAGCCGCGCTTCGTCGACGCCGTGCGCGATCGCGAAGCGCAGCGATACCCGCGCGTCACCGCCCGCGGCGCGCGCCATCGTCCAGGCACGCGCCTGCGCCCTGGACAGCGCATAGCGCTCACCATCGCTCGCGGTGAGGCGAGGCGGTGCGGCGGCAGTGACGGTGCGCGCGCGGCAGATTGCGGCGATTCCTTCGACGGTGGGCGCGCCGAGGAAGTCTGCGATGGAGAGCTCGACCCCGAGCGCCGCACGCACGCTTGCGACGAGTCGCATCGCGAGCAGCGAGTCTCCGCCCAGCGAAAAGAAGCTGGCCGTCGCGTCGACGCCCTCGCGCTGCAGCAGCTGGGCGAAGGTGGCGGCGACAGCGTCATGAGCAGCGTCGTGCTCGCGCGCCACCGGCAATGCGGCTCGAGCCACCAGGCCGGTGCGCAGTGCACGCAGGTCGGGCTTGCGTCCCGCGGTGCGCGGGATTGCGGCGCAGAACGCGACGCGGCGCGGCGCCGGCGTCCCGGGCAGCGCCTCGCGCCAGAAGTCGAGCAGATCGGATTCGCTCGCGGCGTGGCCGGGGCGTAGCGCCGCGTAGAGCTCGAGCCCTTCGCTCGAGAGGCCATCGCCGGTGGCGGCCACGACGCACTCGAGCAGCGCAGGATGGCGGCCCAGCGCGCCTTCCACGTCGCCCAGGTCGAGTCGCTGCCCGCGAAGCTTGATCGCACGATCGCGCCGCCCGGTGACGACGACGTCGCCCGAACGATCGCGATAAGCGAGATCGCCCGTACGTAGCCAGCGCACGCCGTCCACGATCGAAAAGCGCGCCTCGGTTGCCTCCGTGTTGTCAAAGTAACCCAAGCCCACGCCAGCGCCGCCGAGCCAGAGCTCGCCCGACTCCTCCGCGGCCGAATCGGTGCCATCGTCGCGCACGATGCGCACGCGCGTGCCCGAGAGTGGCTGGCCGGCCGGGATGCGCGCCATCGATTCAACACGCGCGCCGTCGCGGGGCGCCTCGTACGCGAGCGAGGTCACCGCCGCCTCGGTGAGCCCGTAGGTATTGAACCAGCGCGTGCGCCGCGGGGCTTGGCGCGCCCACGTGCGCAGGCGGGCGGCGCTCGCCTGCTCGCCGCCGGCGTTGACCAGCCGCAATGCAGCGGGGAAGGCGATTGCGCGGCTCGCCGCCTCGTCCATCCAGAGATGCCAGTACGAGGTCGGCAGGTGCAGCACGCTCACGCCATGGGCCTGCACGTAGGCGAGCAGCGTCTCGGGATCCTCGAAGCGCACGCGCGGGCGGCACACGATGCAGGCTCCCGCGAGCAACGTGGGAAAGATTTCCTCGGCGTGCTCGTCGAACCCCAGCGAAGCGAATTGCAGCACGCGGTCGGATTCGCAGAGCCCGAAGCGATCGACGATCGCGCGCGCGTGAGCGGCTGCCGCTTCGTGCGGCACGACCGCGAGCTTGGGTGCGCCGGTCGTGCCCGACGTGCTCATCAACCAGGCGAGGTCGAGCGGCGTCACTGCCGCAGGTACCGGCACCACGGCAGATGGCGTGTTGGCCTCGAGAACGGGGACGCCGGGATCGTGCCGGATAGACACTCCGTCGCAGGCCACGATCGCCTTTACGCGCGCCTGGCGCAGGATCGCCTCGAGGCGTGCCTTGTCGACATCGCCGTCGACCGGCAGGAATGCCGCGCCGGAGCGCAGCACTCCAACAAAGGCGCTGATCGTCTGCGAACCGCCCAAGCCGACGACCGCGACGCGATCGCCAGGGCACACATCGAGCGCTTGAAGACGAGAGCAGATCGCGTCCGCGTGCGTACCCACCTCGCCATAGGTAAGCGCACCGCTCTCGGTGGAAACCGCGGGACGCGCGGCGAAGCGTGCGAACGCCGCATCGAGCTCCTGTGCGAGCGTCGCTTCCCCGGAGGCGCCGAGGTCGGCGGGGCCCTGGGGCGTTGCGGCCGCCTCATCGATGAATGCCGTCCACTGGCGCAGGATGTCCTCGGCAGCCACCCGATCCAGCGATGTGCCCTGCCACGTGAGCGAACCCACGAAGCCCTCGGACGTTGGCGCAACCGCGATGCCGAGCGGAAACTGCGCCCGGGTGTCGGAAAGCCGCACGATCGCGCCCGTCATTCCGCCCAGGCGTAGTCCCCCGCCCGGCAATCCGAGTGCGAGCTTCGCCAGCGGCTCCTCCAGTCCGCCGCGCGTCTTCTGGAATGTGAACGTCGCCTGCAGCCGGCGCGCCGCGTCGGGCGATCCCGAGTGCTGCAGGTCGCGCATCATCGCGCCGAACGGATACTGCCCGTGGCGCAACGCATCGCGCACATCCCGCGCGTTGCGCTCGATCAACGCGAGCACCGGTTCGCCTAGGCGCAGCACGAGGGTGAGCGGCAACAGGTTGACCAAGTAGCCCACGGTGCCGGCATGACGAGGGTCGTTGCGGCCCGACGACGGGGCGCCGACCACGACCGCGCGCTGACCTGCACGGCGCGCGAGGACGCACTGAAATGCCGTGAGCATCACGACGAACGGCGTCGTGGCCGCCGCCTTGGCGAGAGTGCCCACCGCAGCTACGGTTCGGGGTTCGAACGCGAAGTCGATGCGGCCATCGACGCCCTCCTCGGCAGCCTCGGGAAAGATGCGGGCCGGACACGCGGCGCTCCAGCGCCCGTGCCACCACGAAGCCTCCTCGCCGCCTTTTCCGGAGCCCATGCGCTCGTCTTGCCATGCGACGAAACCGTCATACGGCGCGGGCACCTGCGCCAGGGGGCGACCCGAGTAAGCCTCTTCCAGCTCGGTCACGACGATCGCCATCGAATGCAGGTCGCTCACGATGTGGTGGCAGCCGAGCGCAAAGAGCGTCGTGCCCTCGACGGTCGCCGCCAGCACGAAGCGCCATGGCGACTCGCGCTCCAGGTCGTACGGGCGCAGCAGCGCGTCCGCGACACGCCGCTGCGCTTGCACTTCGGGAATGCCGGCGAACGCGTCGCACGCCGGAGGCGCGCCGTCTTCGATCCAGCCGAGGGCGCCGTCGCGCAGCGCGAAACGGGCGCGCATGAGTGGGTGCCGGCTGGCGAGGGCGGCGATGGCCGCCGAAAGGCGCGCTGGATCGATCGCGCCATCGAAGCGCACGCAGCAAGCAAGGTTGTAAGCGTTGGAGGCGGGCTCGGCCTGCTGCTCGAACCAGAGCCCGCGCTGGCCGACCGACGCCGCATGCCAGCAGCGACCGGCGGGATCGCTCACTTGCTCCGCCGGCGCGCCGAAAGACCGATCCGGGGCTCCAGGCGCTCGATCCCTGATCGCATGCGATCGCAGAAGAGGATCATCGCGCGCAGGTCGCGGTCATCTTCCTCGTGAAGGATCCGGGCCATGAGGCGATAGTAGGGTGCACGCACTTCGGCGAGCTTGGCCTCTCCCGCGGGCCCGAGGCTCACCAGCATCGCGCGCCTGTCGGCGGGATCGGGAGTGCGCTCGATCCAGCCGTCGCGCTCCATGCGCTCGAGCACGCTGCCGATGCTGGCGCGGTTGACGACCAGGATCTCGGCCAGCTCGTGCTGACGGAACGCACGCCCGTGGAAATCGGCGAGGATCATGAGCACGTTGAACTGCGCGCCCGTGATTCTGAAGCGCGGGAAGAACGCGCGGCCCACGCTTTCCACCTTCTGCCAAGTCCACGCCAGCGACAGGAACGCAGCCTCGCCGAGCCCGGTGAAGGGGCGATTGAGGCAGATCTCGTCTACGAGGCGGGCGAGCGCCTCATCCACGCCTTCGGGTCTGGCCATTGGATGTCCATATAATATGGTGCCATATTATATGCATCCATACTAATTTGGGTCAAGCCCGGGATTTCCCGGGGGCCCGCGCCTCTCCCCTGGGGCGCCGCCCTATAGCGACTTCGCCGCGAACGTATTGCAGTCGCCCGGTTTCCCGCTCGCCATCCCGCGCTTGAACCAGCGCACGCGCTGCTCGGATGTGCCGTGGGTGAACGAATCGGGCACCGCGTAGCCCTGCGATTGCTTTTGCAGCCGGTCGTCGCCGATGGCGGTGGCCGCGGCGAGCGCCTGGTCCACGTCGCCGGGGTCCAGCTGCTTGTTCAGTTGGGCGTGATAGCCCCAGACGCCCGCGTAGCAGTCGGCTTGCAACTCCATCCGCACCGAGGTGCCGGCCGCGCCACGCGACTGGCCCTGTGACTGGATGCGATCGAAAGTGCCGGTGAGCTTCTGGATGTGGTGGCCCACCTCATGGGCGATCACGTAGGCCTGCGCGAAATCGCCGGGCGCATGGAAGCGGCGGCGCAGGTCGTCGTAGAACGCTAGGTCGATGTAAACCTTCTCGTCGTTGGGGCAGTAGAACGGGCCCATGGCCGACTGCCCCAGGCCGCACGCGGTGCGCGTGCCGCCGGTATACAGGACCAACGTGGGCTTGCGGTATTCGCGCCCCGACGCCTGGAAGACATTCGTCCATACATCCTCGGTGCTGCCCAGCACCTTGGAGACGAAGCGGCCCATGTCGTCGGCCGGCGTGCCGTGCGGCGCCGGGCGCGCCTCGGCCTGGGGCGCCTGCGACTGGACGTCGTTCACCACGTTCAGCACATCGCGCGGGTCGTAGCCCATGAAGGCCGCGATGATCGCGATCACCACGCCGCCGATGCCGAAGCTGCCGACGCCCATGCCGATGCCGCGGCGGTCCTCGACGTTTTCGCTCGCCCTCTGGTCGTCCAGTTCCATTCTTTCCTTTCGCCTAGGGTGCCACGGCCATCCAGAGCGGGATCGACGCCATGGAAATCAAGGTGCCGATCGTGACCTGGGTCGCGACCGCGCGCCCGTCGCCCGCCATGCGAATCGCGAGGATATAGGCGTTGGTCGCGGTGGGCAGCGCCGCGCAGAGGATGAGGATGCGCGCTTCCAGCCCCGTCACGCCCAACTCGCGCGCGGCGATCCACGCGATGGCGGGCACCACCGCGAGCTTCACCACGAGCCACCACGCATGCACCGCGACGGAGCCCTGGCCCGGCTCGATGCGCATCGCCGCCCCCACGCAGAGCAGTCCCGATGGGAGCGCCGTGACCGCCAGAAGGTTCAATGTCTGGTCCGCGAAACTCGCGAGGCCCAGGCCCGAAGCATTCCAGGCGAGGCCGGCGAGCGAGGCGAGCAGCAGCGGATGGGTCGCCAGCTCGTGCAGGAAACCGCGCGGGCCGTGGCGCGCGAGCATGCCGACCGCGAACAGGTTGGCCTCGGGGATCATCACGCCGAGCAGGAGCGCCGCCATTGCGACGCCGGGAGTGCCGTAGAGGCTCCCCGCCACCGCGAGTCCCACGTAGGTATTGAACCGGTAGCCGCATTGCGAGCCCGCGGCATTCAGCTTGCGATCCAGGCCGAGGAGCGGACCTGCGAGGATCGAGAGCAGGAACCCCGCGAACGTGAAGGCGAGCGCGATGGCGATCGGCACGCTCGCGGCGGCGAAGTCGATCTTCGCGGTCGCGAGCGACCGGAAAAGGAGCGCGGGAAAGAGCACGTAGTACACGAGCTTCTCCAGCCCGCTCCAGAAATCGCGCCCGAACTGGAAACGCCGCGCCAAAACGAGCCCCACGAGGATCAGCGCGAAGTTGGGAAGGATGAGGAGCGCGGTGCGCACCTACACTTCCTTCCCGAGCGTGTTGTGATAGTCGTGGCGCGTGGTGTCGACGCGCGAGAGCCGCAGCTCCACGGGGCGGTCGCGGAACGTGAGGGCCACCCGGCGGATCTCGAGCAACGGCCCGCCGGAAGCCACGCCGAGCGCCTGCGATACGTCGCGCGGGCAGGCGATCGCGCGCAGCCGCTCGTCGGTGCGCAGCACGTTGATGCCGTAGCGGCTCTGGTACAGGTGATAGATCGTATTGCCGCGCGCGGCGAAGATCTTCTCGGTGAGGCCGCGGAAGAGCTCGGCCGGAAGCGTGATGTCGTCCACGATTACCGGCTCCCCCGCGATGGAGAGGACGTTGCGGATTCGGATCACCTTGTCGGCCTGCGCGATGGACAGCGCCGCGGCCTCGTCCGCTCCCGCACGGGCGCGCCGGAAGGAAACCAGGCGCGCCACCGGGTACGCCTTCTCGCCATCGCGCGGCACGATGTGGAAGAAGTGGAACATGAGCCGGCGCCCGTCGTGCGCGGCGACGTACGTGCCCTTTCCCTGGCGCCGTACGAGCGCCTGCTGCGCGACCAACGCGTCCACGGCCTTGCGCACCGTTCCGATGGAGACGTCCGAAGCCCGGGCGAGCGCGGCTTCCGTGGGGATGGCATCGCCGGGGCGCCAGCGGCCCGCCGAGATGGCCTCGATGATGCGTGCCCGGACCTGCTCGTAGAGGTGCGGCATGGGCCGGCCACGATAACATGCAACTCATCTGGTTGACTCGGATGGGGCGCGGTGCCTAGCATCGATATCCCGCACCAGGAGGCGCATATGATCCATTTCGTGGTCCACGACGAGGGCGATTCGGTCGGCGTCGTCGTGGTCGAGGGCGTGAAGTCCGGCCAGAAGCTGAACGGCTGGATCATGGACCAGGACAAGGACCTCGCGATCGACGCGAAATCCGACATCCCGATCGGCCACAAGCTCGCCATCAGGTCGCTGAAGAGCGGCGACACGGTGATCAAGTACGGGGTGGACATCGGCAAGACGATCGCGGACATCGCGGTGGGCGAGCACGCGCACGTCCAGAACCTGCGCACCAAGCGTTGGTGAGACGAGAGGAAATGGAAATGGACCTGGGCAAATCGACTTTCTGGGGCTACAAGCGCGAGAACGGGCGCGTAGGCGTTCGCAATCACGTGCTGATCCTTCCGGTGGACGACCTTTCGAACGCCGCCGCGGAGGCCGTCGCGAACAACATCAAGGGCACGCTCGCCATCCCGCACCCATACGGGCGCCTGCAGTTCGGCGCGGACCTCGAGCTGCACTTCCACACCCTGATCGGCACGGGCAGCAACCCCAACGTCGCCGCGGTGGTCGTGATCTGCATCGAGGACCAGTGGGCGAAGAAAGTCGGCGACGCGATCGCCGCCACCGGCAAGCCGGTGGCCTATTTCGGCATCGAGCAGCACGGCGACCACGACACGATCATGCGCGCCTCGAAGAAGGCCAAGGAGTTCGTGCAGTGGGCGAGCGAGCTGCGCCGCGAGGAGCGCCCGCTGAAGGACCTGTGGGTCTCCACCAAGTGTGGCGAATCGGACACGACCTCGGGCTGCGGCTCGAACCCGACGGTGGGCAATGCGTTCGACAAGCTCTACCCGCACGGCGTGACGCTCGCCTTCGGCGAGACCACCGAGCTCACGGGCGGCGAGCACCTCGTCGCCGCGCGCTGCCGCACCCCCGAAGTGAAGAAGAAATTCCAGTTCATGTTCGACCGCTACCAGGGGATCGTCGAGGCGCACAAGACGAGCGACCTGCGCGACTCGCAGCCCACCAAGGGCAACATCGAGGGCGGCCTCACCACCATCGAGGAGAAGGCGCTCGGCAACATCCAGAAGATCGGCCGCAAGTGCATGGTCGATGGCGTGCTCGACAAGCATGAGACGCCTACCGGCCCGGGCCTCTGGTTCATCGATTCGTCCTCGGCGGCCGCGGAGATGGTGACGCTCTGCGCCGCGGCCGGGTACACGGTGCACCTTTTCCCGACGGGCCAGGGCAATGTGATCGGCAACCCGATCCTGCCGGTGATCAAGCTGTGCGCGAATCCCCGCACGGTGCGAACCATGTCCGAGCATGTCGACGTGGACGTCTCGGGGCTGCTGCGCAAGGAGATGAATCCCGACCAGGCGGGCGACGCGCTTCTCGATTGCATGTTCCGCACCGCCAACGGGAGGCTCACCGCGGCCGAGGCGCTCGGCCATCGCGAGTTCGTGCTTACGCGCCTCTACGAAAGCGCCTGATCGCCAAGCCTCGGGGAGCGCGCCGATGATGCACCGGAGCGGCCGCCGGGTGGCCGTGGCTTTCGCCTCGCTCGGGGGCGCGCTCGTCCTCTGGGGGCTCTTTACCGCGACCGGCGTGATTCCCGCGATGCGCTTCGCCTCGCCGCGCGAGTTCGCCGCTGCGTTCGAGCAGATCTCGGTGCAGGGCTACGCGGACGCGAAGCTGTGGCAGCACGCGCTGCAAAGCTGCGAGCTGGTCGCCATGGGCTTCGCGGTGGCGGTGGGGGCGGGCGTGCCGCTCGGGCTCGCCATGGGATGGTCGCGGCGTGCGGAGGCGTTTTTCAACCCGCCGTTCCTCTTGCTGCGGCCGATTCCGCCACTCGCCTGGATCCCGCTCGCCATCGTGTGGCTGGGCCTGGGCGACGCGGCGAAGGTGATGGTGATCTTCGTGGCGGCATTCGTGCCCTCGGTGATCAACAGCTATACGGGCGTGCGCAGCATCGAGCCGTACCTGGTCGAGGCCGCCGAGACGCTGGGCATCCGGCGCGGCATGTTCCTGCGCGAGGTGCTGGTGCCGGCGGCGCTCCCGCACATCTTCTCGGGGCTGCGGTTGTCGCTGCAGGCAGCCTGGACCACCCTCGTCGCGGCGGAGCTCGTGGGTGCGCTGCGCGGCCTGGGCCAGGTGCTGAGCGCAGCCGCCCAGGACATCTATCCCGCGATGATCCTCGTGGGAATGGTCGCGGTCGGCGTGTGCGGCGGCGCGATGACCCTTGCGCTCGCGCTCGCGGAGCGTCGCGCGATGCCATGGCGAGCGGCCTGACCCATGGCCGTCGCACGCACGAAGGCCACGCGTGCGCAGCTCCTCGCGCTTTCGGCCGTCGGCCTCGCGAGCCTCTTCGCCGTGTGGAGCGCCACGGCCATGAGCGGCTGGGTGGCACCGCAGTTCCTGCCGCCGCCGTGGGTGGTGGCCGAGCGCTTCGCGACGCTCACGACCCAGCCATTCGCGGGATACACGATCCAGCAGCATCTCGTCTCCAGCATCGGGCGCTTCCTCATGGGCTTCGGCCTCGCCGCCGCGATCGGCGTGCCGCTCGGGCTCGCCATGGGCTGGTTCCGGTGGCTGGACGATGTCGTGTCGCCGCTCTTCGAGGCGATACGGTTCGTGGCGCCGATCGCGTGGGTGCCGTTCGCGGCGCTCTGGTTCGGAACCGGGATCGGCGGGCCCACGCTGGTGATCTTCATGGGAGCATTCCCGCCGGCGCTGATCAATTCCTATCGCGGCGCGCGCTTCGTGGAGCCACGCCTCGTCGAGGCCGCGCAGACGCTCGGCGCCGGAAGCTGGCGGGTGATCGCGCAGGTGCTGCTGCCCGCTTCGGTGCCGTCCATCGTCGCGGGGCTTCGCATCAGCGCGGGCCTCGGCTGGCAATCGCTGGTGGGCGCCGAGCTGATCGTGGCCTCGAGCGGCATCGGGTACTTGATGGTGAAGGGCCAGAGCAACATGAGCTCGTCCACCGTGATGTCCGGCATGATCGGCATCGGGATCGTGGGCTTCGCGATCGACATCGCGTTACGCCGCGTGGAGTCGGCCATCCACGCGAGGCGCGGGCTGTGAGCGAGATCGTGTTCGCCAGCGTGAGCCGCGCCTTCCGGCGCGACGGGCGCGATGTTCCCGCCCTGGAGTCCATCGACCTCACCGTGGGCGAGCGCGAGTTCGTCGCCATCGTGGGCCCCTCCGGATGCGGCAAGACCACATGCCTCAGGATGGTCGCGGGCCTCGAATTCCCCACGAGCGGCGAGGTGAAGGTGGGTGGAGTCGCCGTGCGCGGGCCGGGCCCCGAGCGCGCCGTGGTGTTCCAGCAATTCGCGCTCTTTCCGTGGAAAAGCGTCGCCGAGAACATCGAGTTCGGGCTGAAGGCCAAGGGCGTGGGGGAGAGCGAGCGCCGCGCTACCATCGCGGGATTCGTCGAGCTCATGGGCCTGCAGGGCTACGAGAGCGCCTTCCCGCACCAGCTTTCGGGCGGCATGCAGCAGCGGGTCGCGATCGCGCGGGCCTACGCGCTCGATCCTGCCGTGCTCCTGATGGACGAGCCCTTCGGCGCCCTCGACGCGCAGACGAGGAGCGTGATGCAGGAAGAGCTGGTCAAGCTCGCGAGGCGCAACCCGCGCACGGTGCTTTTCATCACGCACGCGGTGGAGGAAGCGGTGTACCTCGCCGACCGGGTGGTGGTGATGACGCGGCGCCCGGGCCGGATTCGCGAGATCATCGACGTGGGGCGGGTCCGGCGCGAGGAGGGCTGGGACCGGCTGGAGCGCATCGAGGAGGTGATGGATCAGCCCTCGTTCGTGCGCCTGCGAACGCATATCTGGAAATCGCTTCGGGAGCAGCAGCAGTCCAACGGGCAAGCCAACCAAGGAGGAGAACAATGAGAAGGACTCACGCAGTCGCGGCCGCGATCGCCATGGCGGTCGCAATGGGCGGCGCCCGGGCGCAAGCGCTCGAGGAGATCAAGGTGAGCTACCAGCCCGCGCTTTACTGGTCGCTGCCCTTCTACATCGCCACGGAGAAGAACTGGTGGGCCGAAGTGGGCCTCAAGCCCACGTTCAGCACCTTCCCGGCGGGCGTGCCGCAGATCGCCGCTTCGGCCGCGAAGAGCTGGGACGTCGGCGGGACGGGATCGGTGCCCGCGGTGCTGGGCGCTGTGCGCTTCCACATCGAGACCATCGGCATCACGAACGACGAGTCGCGGGGCAACGCGCTCCTCGCGAGCGGCGACAAGGCAAGCGCCTTCGTCGCGCATCCCGGGAACATCAAGGGCCAGACGATCCTGCTCACGGCCAATTCCACCGGCGACTACGCGGTCCAGGCGTGCCTCGGCAAATGGGGCCTCAAGAAGGCCGACGTGACGCTCAAGAACATGGGACAGGCCGAGATCATCTCCGCCATGTCGTCCAAAAACGCGGACCTCGTGGGCGTCTGGGCGCCCAACACCTACACCCTCGAGGAGAAGGCCGGCGCCAAAACGCTCTGCGACGGCAAGGACGCCGGCGCGATCGTCCCCGGTGCCCTCATCGCGAGGAGCGACTACGCCAAGGAGCATCCGCAGGAGGTGGCGAAGTTCCTCGCGGTGTACCTGCGCGCGCAGCAATGGGCGCTCGCGCATCGCAAGGAGGCGGTCGCCATGATGCAGAAGTTCTACGAGCAGGGCGGTGTCACCATCTCGGATGCGGCGATGAACAAGGAATTCGATACGCGGCCGGTGTACGACCTCGCAGGCCAGCTGAAGGCGATGCACCGCGGCCCGAAGGGGTCGGAGATGGACGAATGGTTCGCCAGGATCGGCGCGTTCATGAAGGCCTCGGGCTCGGTGCCGGAAGCGCCGGCGCCCGCGAGCTTCATCAGCGACGAGTACCTGAAGAAGGTGAACGCCGATCCGAAGCTCAAGGCTTTCGCCAACAACAAGGGCTGATCGCGGCAAGCCATGTCCGCCACGTACCTCAAGAAAGCGAGCAAGACGCCCGAGACCGAATCGGGCAACGCGCAGGCGGTCGCCTCGCAGATGATCGCCGAGATCGAGCGCCGGGGCGAGGCGGCGGTGCGCGAGTACGCGGCGAAGCTCGACCGGTGGGAGGGCGAGATCGTGGTCCCTCCCGCCGAGGTCGAGCGGCGGGCGAAGCTCGTGCCCGACACCGTGAAGGCCGACATCGAGTTCGCGACGGCCCAGGTGAGGCGCTTTGCGCGCGCGCAGCGCGAATCCGTCGAGGAGTTCGAGGTCGAGGTGCATCCGGGGCTCGTGGCGGGGCAGCGCCTCGTCCCGGTGAATACGGCGGGGTGCTACGTGCCCACCGGCCGCTACGCGCACATCGCATCGGCGTACATGAGCATCGCGACGGCGAAGGAAGCGGGAGTACCGACCGTCGTGGCGTGTTCGACGCCGTACAAGGACGAAGGCATCCATCCTTACGTGCTGTACGCCATGAAAGTCGCCGGGGCCGACCGGATCATGACGTTGGGCGGCGTGCAGGCCATCGCCGCCATGGCCTTCGGTCTCTTCGGCGCGCCGGCCGCCGACATCATCGTGGGGCCGGGCAACAAGTTCGTGGCCGAGGCCAAGCGTTTGCTGTTCGGACGCGTGGGCATCGACGTGTTCGCGGGCCCGTCGGAAGTGGCGGTCATCGCCGACGACACCGCCGACGCGCAGATGGTGGCCTGCGACCTGGTGGGGCAAGCCGAGCATGGGCACGAGTCGCCCGCATGGCTATTCACCGATTCGCGGCGCATAGCCGAAGCGGTGATGAAGCGTGTGCCGGAGCTGATCGCGGAGCTTCCGCCTACCGCGAAGGACGCGGCCGGCGCCGCATGGCGCGACTACGGCGAGGTCGTGCTGTGCGATACGCGCGAGGAAGTCGCCGCGACCTCCGACCGGCATGCGAGCGAGCATCTCGAGGTCCATGCGCGCGACCTCGACTGGTGGCTCGCCCGGCTCACCAACTACGGTTCGCTCTTCCTCGGCGAGGAGACGACGGTCGCTTTCGGCGACAAGGCCTCCGGCCCCAACCATATCCTGCCCACCAAGGGCGCGGCCCGCTATTCGGGTGGCCTCTCGGTGCACAAGTTCGTGAAGACGCTCACCTGGCAGCGCATGACGCGAGAGGCGAACCGGAGAATCGGTCCCGTGACGGCGCGCATCTCGCGCCTGGAGGGCATGGAAGCGCATGCCCGCACCGCCGACGACCGGCTGGACAAATACTTTCCCCAGGACGCGTTTCCCCTGGGCGACCCGGTGAAGGCCTGAAGCGATGGCGAGCGTAGTCGACCGGTTCCGCCTCGATGGCCGCGTCGCCCTCGTGACCGGCGCCGGTACGGGGATCGGGCGGGCCATCGCGGAGGCGCTCGGGCAAGCGGGAGCGGCCGTGGTCCTGTGCGCGCGGCGCGAGGCGCCGCTTCGCGAAGCGCAGGCCGCCATCGAGCGATCGGGCGCAAAAGCCCACGTCGTGCCCGGCGATGTGGGCCATCGCGAGAGCCTCGCCTCGATCGCGCGTGACGCCGCGAAGCCGTTCGGCGCGGTGGACATCGTCGTGCACGCCGCGGGGCTCAATCACCGGCAGCATGCGGACGACGTGACCGACGCGGCCTGGGACGAACAGATCGAGGTGATGCTGTCGGCCCCGTTCTTCCTCTCGCGCCACCTGGTGGGCGCGATGAAGGCGAAAGGCTGGGGACGCATCCTCAACATCGCCTCGCTGCAAAGCTACCGTGCATTCGTGAACGGCACCGCGTACGGCGCGGCCAAGGCGGGCATCGTGCAGCTCACTCGCCACATGGCGGAGTCATGGTCGCCGCACGGCGTGAACTGCAACGCGATCGCTCCGGGGTTCTTCGCCACCCCGCTCACGGCGCCGGTCTACGCGGACAAGGCGCGGGTCGAGTCGCTCGCCCGCCAGACGGCCATCGGGCGTAACGGCGAGCTTGCCGACCTGCAGGGCGCCGCCGTATTCCTGTGCAGCCCGGCCTCCGACTACGTGACGGGCCAGACGCTCGCCGTGGACGGCGGCTTCACCGCGAAATAGGGACATGAAAGCGCTCGTCTACACCCGGCCGCTCGAAGTGACGTACCGCGACGAGCCCGATCCCGCGCTCGCCCCCGGCGAGGTGGTCCTCGCCATCGACGCGGTCGGCATCTGCGGCTCCGACATGCACGCCTACCACGGGCACGATCCACGCCGCGATCCGCCGCTCATCCTCGGCCACGAGCTCGCCGGCACCGTGGTGGCGGGGCCCTTCACGGGCAAGCGCTTCACCGCCAATCCGCTCATCACCTGCGGCGTGTGCGAGTTCTGCGTGCAGGGGCGCAACAACCTCTGCTCCGATCGCACGATGGTGGGCATGACGCGCCCCGGCGCGTTCGCCGATCGCATGTCGATCCCGGTTTCGAGCCTGGTCGAGATTCCTGCGCGGATGCACGCGCGCACCGCGGCGCTCACCGAGCCCGCGGCAACCGCGCTCCATGCGCTGCATCTGTCGATGCGAGCGATGCAAAGGCCGCTTCCCGAGAGCCGGCTGCTGGTGATCGGCGGCGGCGCCATCGGCATGCTCACGGCGCTCCTCGCGCGCGACTACGGCTGCCGGGACGTGCGAGTGGCCGAGACCAATGCGCTACGCCGGGCCTCGGTCGCGAAGCACGCGGGCGTGGCCGTGATCGATCCTTCGATGGGCGAGGCCGCCGAGCCGGCCACCATGGATCTCGTGGTGGACGCGGTGGGCGCCAAGGCCACGCGCGCCGCGGCCTTCGCCGCCGTGAAGCCGGGCGGAGTGATCATGCACGTGGGGCTCCAGGATTGGGCGAGCGAGATCGACATGCGCCGCCTCACCCTCGCCGAGATCACGCTCCTGGGCACGTACACCTACACGACCGCGGACCTCCGCGCGACCGTCGCCGCGCTCGACGCGGGCGCGTTCGGGGACCTCGCCTGGGTGGAGGAACGCCCGCTTGCCGAAGGCGCACGCGCGTTCCGCGACCTGCACGAGGGCCGCAGTGCGAGCGCCAAGATCGTGCTGCGGCCATGAAGGATCTTCGCGTGCTCGCATGGCGAGGCGGCGCCGACGGCCGCTTCCAGGAGTTCGAGGTGCCGCGCCGCGAGAGCCAGACCGTGCTCGACGTGGTGACGCACATCCAGCGCCACATCGACCCGTCGCTCGCCTACCGCTTCGCCTGCCGCGTCGGCATGTGCGGCTCGTGCGCGATGATGGTGAACGGCAAGCCGCGCTGGACATGCCGCACCCACGTGGACAAGGTGGCGAAGGACGGAAGGCTCGAGGTGGCGCCGCTCGCCAACCTTCCCGTCGTGAAGGACCTCGTGTCCGACATGCGTGAATTCTTCGACAAGTGGGCGAAGGCGCGCGGCACCTTCGTGCCGACCGCAAAGCGCTCGGACGCGTTCGCGCGTGTCGAACCCTCGAGCGCCGGGCGCCAGGAGGCCGACGCGGGCATCGAATGCATCGGCTGCGGCGTGTGCTACGCCGCGTGCGACGTGGTCGCCTGGAACCGCGAATACCTCGGCCCCGCGGCCCTGAACCGCGCCTGGACGCTCGTGAACGACGCGCGCGACGGCGGCAACGCAGAACGGCTTCGCGCGGTCGCGGGCGATGCGGGCTGCCATTCGTGCCACACGATGATGAGCTGCACCGAGCTCTGTCCCAAGAAGCTCTCGCCCACGCGCTCCATTTCCGGGCTGAAGCGGGCCACGCTGTCCGTGGCGTTCGGCGATGGCAAGGGCAAGCCGTGAGCGTGCGGCTCGAGGCGAGGCTCTGGTGGGCGCAGCGCGTGACCGCGGCCTTCCTCGCGCTCTTCGTGGCGGTGCACCTCGCCACCATCATCTACGCGGTGCGCGCCGGGCTCACCGCCGCCGACGTGCTCGGGCGCACTCGCGGGAGTCTCACGTGGGCGCTCTTCTATGCGCTCTTCGTCCTCGCCGCATCCGCCCACGGCGCGATCGGGCTACGCACCGTTGCGGCCGAATGGCTGCGCTGGCGGGGCGCCTGGGCCAACGCAGCGGTGGCGCTCATCGCGCTGGCGCTCGCCGTGGCGGGATTGCGTGCGGTCGCCGCGGTGACCCTCGCATGAAGCGCGCCCGCTCGCATCCGGCTTGGTGGGCGTTCATCGTCCATCGCGTGTCGGGCATCGCGCTCGCGCTCTTCCTGCCGGCGCATTTCCTGGCCCTCGGCACCGCGCTTTCGGGCGAAGCGGGGCTGGACCGGTTCCTGCGCTGGACCGACCGCCCGTTGGTGAAGGCGGCGGAATGGATCCTGGTGATGCTGCTCGCCGCGCACCTCGCCGGAGGGCTGCGGCTCCTCGCGCTCGAGTTCTTGCCGTGGCGCGAGTGGCAGAAGGTGCTGGCGGCCGTGGCCGCCGGTTTCGCGCTCGCCGCGGGGCTGTTGTTCGCGCTCGCCCGCTGAGGGTTATGCTTTTCCCCTGAGATCGATGAGGAGAGAGGAATGTTGAAGCGATGGATCCTGGCCGTTGCCGCGCTCACCGTGGCCGCCGCGGCCTTTGCCGCCGACACCTGGCCCACGAGGAGCGTGAGGATGATCGTGCCGTTTCCCGCCGGCGGGGCCACGGACGTGGTGGCGCGGCTCCTCTCCCAGAAGCTGGGCGAGGCCTGGGGACAGACGGTGGTGGTCGAGAACCGCTCCGGCGCGGGCGGCAACATCGGCGGCGAGGCCGCGGCGCATTCGCCCGCCGACGGATACACGCTCTTCATGACTTCGGGCTCGATCGTCACCGCGAATCCCTACATGTACAAGTCGCTCGCGTACGATCCCACCAGGGATTTCGTCGCGATCACCAACGTCGCTTCGGGCCCGCAGGTGGTCATCGTGAATCCCGACGGGCCGTTCAAGACCTTGAAGGATCTCCTCGCGTACGCCAAGGCCAATCCGGGCAAGGCCACCTTCGGCAGCGCGGGCGTCGGCACGCAGACGCACCTCGCCGGTGAGAACTTCGCGTATTCCGCCGGCATCGACATGACGCACGTGCCCTACAAGGGCGAGTCGTACGCGATCATCGACGTGATGGGCGGACAGATCTCGACGGCGATCATCAACCTCTCGGCCTCGATCAACTTCATCAAGCAGGGAAAGCTGCGCGCGCTCGCGGTCACCAGCCCTGCGCGCAGCAGCGAGCTCCCCGACGTGCCGGCGGTGGCCGAGACGATTCCCGGGTTCGAGAATGCCGGCTGGTTCGGCCTGATGGCTCCCACCGGCACGCCGCCGGAGATCGTGGACAAGGTCTACCGCGATTCGGCGAAGATCCTCGCCTCCGACGAGTTCCGCGCGAAGCTTGCGCAGCAAGGCATGGCGCCGGTGGCCAACTCGCCCGCGGACTTCGCCGCCGCGATCAAGGTGGAGAGCGTGAAGTGGGCGAAGGTGATCAGGGAACGGCATTTGCAGACGAATTGAGGAAGCGAGAGACGAGGCACGAGATGAAGGTAGATGCGAAACAGGTCGAGGACATTGCGCGCGAGCTCTATATACGGGCGCTGAAGATCCTGCCGCCCGACATCAAGGAAGGCTTCCGGCGCCTCGCGGCCACCGAGACCGACGCCACGGCGAAATCGGTGCTGGGCACGATGATCACGAACATCCGCGTGGCCGAGGACACCGAGAACCTCCTCTGCCAGGACACCGGCATCCCCATTTATAACGTCACCATCGGGCGCGGCGTGGAGGTCGACGGCGCGGATCTCCAGCTCGCGATCCGCCGCGGCTGCGAGCGTGCCACGCGCGAGCATCCGCTGCGCTCCTCGGTCGTGCACCCCATCACCCGCAAGAACGAGCACAGCTCGTGCGGCCCGGGCGTGCCGCCCATCCATTTCGAGTTCAGCGACGAGCCCGATCGCCTCGTGCTCGAGATGGTCCCGAAGGGCAGCGGCTCGGAGAACAACTCGTGGCTGCGCATGGCGATTCCCGCGGAAGGCGTCGATGCGATCAAGACCTTCGTGGTGGATTGCGTGCTGGACGCGGGCGGCAAGACCTGCCCGCCCACCATCGTCGGCGTGGGCGTCGGCGGCACCTCGGACCTCTGCGTGGTCCTCGCCAAGCGCGCGGCCACGCGGCCGCTGGGCAGCGCCTGCCCCGATCCGGAGGGCGCCGCGCTGGAGAAGAGCCTCACCGAGGCGGTCAACATGCTGGGCGTGGGCCCCCAGGGGCTGGGCGGCGACTCCACCGCCTTCGCGGTGCACGTCGAGATCGCTGCCACGCACATCACCATGAACCCGGTCGCGGTGAACATGCAATGCCACTCGGCGCGCCGCGCCAGCGCTTCGCTCACGCCCTCGGGCGTCGAGTACGGGTTCTAGCCATGGCCCACCACGCCTTTCAAATGCCGGTTACCGAAGCCCAGGCGCGCGGGCTGCGGGTGAACGACACTGTGACGCTCGAGGGCACGCTTTTCGGGATCCGCGACGCGACCCAGATCGCCATGTTCGGCAAAGGCCGCACGACGCGATTCGACATGAAGGGCCACGCGGTCATCCACACCGCCCCGAATGTGCGCAAGGTGCCTGCGTCGCCGCAGGACCCGACGGGCTATGCGCCGGTCTGCGTGGGTACCACGACCTCGGCCCGCATGGAGCGATTCACCCGGCCGCTGATGAAGCGCGAGGGGGTGCGGCTCATCATCGGCAAGGGCGGCCTCTCCGAGGGATCGGCCGGGGCATTTGGAGACCTCGGCGGCGCCTACCTCGCCATCATCGGCGGCACGGCCGCCCTCGAGACGACCTGGATCGAGGCGATCGAGGACGTGGACCTGGACGACCTCAATCCGGAGTCGCTCTGGAAGTTCCGCGTGCGGGGCTTTGGGCCCCTTTTGGTGGCCATGGACAGCCACGGCGGGAGCCTTTATGACGAGGTCGACCGAAGGGCCCGGGCCCGCCGCGAGAACACTTTGGCCCGTCTGGGTGTCAAATAGCCCGGCCGGCGCGCGGCAGGGGGTCCCGTGTAACTTGGTAACAAACCTTATGCTCTGAAATGCGGTAAACTCGCGCGTTTTTTCGTGAATCTGGCCGGTTTCCACCCCGCATCATCCGTAGTCGTTGGGCGTCCTCCATGAGGGGCGCGCCCGGCCATGGCCGGCAGATCGCCGAGCCGACGCAATGGAGGTCGCAGAATTGAATTACGCAGAGCGCGAGCGCAATCCGGCGAAGCACTTGCCGAGCATCGCCATGGTGGTCCTGCTGCACGTCATCCTTGGATATGCGCTGATCACCGGCCTCGCGCGACACGTGGTGGAGGTCCTGAAGAAGCCCCTCGAGACCAAGATCATCGAGGAGATCAAGAAGCCGCCGCCCGAGACCCCGCCGCCGCCGCCGCCCAAGCTCGCGGTCCCGCCGCCGCCGTTCATCCCGCCGCCCGAGGTGAACATCCAGGTGCCGGTGGTGACGCCGCCGCCCACGATCACCACGGTCACGAACGTGCCCCCGCCCCCCGGCCCGCCGCCGGTAGTGGCCCCGGTCGTGGCGCCGCCCCAGCCACTGGTACGCAAGAACTACAAGGCGATCTCGTGCCCCGAGCCCGCCTACCCGCGCCAGCTGCTGCAGGCCGGCACCGCGGGCCAGGTGAACGCCTGGGTGCACGTGACGCCTTCGGGCTCGGTGAGCAGCGTCGAGATCAAGAGCTCGTCCAACCGCCTGTTCGACCGTGAGGTGATCCGCGCCTTCAGCCAGTGCAAGTTCGCCGCCGAGGGCACCGGCTTCATCGCCGACTACGACATCGTCTTCAACCTGAAGGACTGAGATCCTTCGCCCGATACGATTTTCCTAGAGGAACCAACAATGAAATTGATCAATCGACTGCCCGCGCTGCTCGTGGCCGCGATCGTCGGCTTCGCGCCGCTGCTCGGCTCGCAAGGCGCCTACGCACAGACCACCGCCCCGGCCGCAGCGCCGAGCGACACGCCCGCCCCCGCGGCCGATGCGGCCAAGCCCGCCGCGACGCCGGTGCCTCCGCCCGGAGCCGGGCAGGACGTCGGCACCCAGAAGGAAGTGGTGGAAAACCCCTACGGCCTCGAGGCGCTCTGGCGCGGCGGCGACTTCGTGTCGCGCGGCACCCTGATCATCCTCGTGATCATGTCGATGGGCTCGTGGTACATCATGTTCGTGAAGGTGTACGAGCAGGCGAAGCTCTTCCGGCAGGCGCGCGAGGTCCAGTCCAAGTTCTGGGCGGCCAACTCCGTGAACGACGGCGCCACCCAGCTGAAGGAGGGCACGGCGTTTCGCTACATCGCCGAGAGCGGCATCAAGTCCACCCAGCACCACGAGGGCAAGCTCCTCGAGCAGATCGACCTGAACACCTGGGTCACGATGTCGTTGCAGCGCGCCGTGGACAACGTTTCCTCGCGCCTGCAGGACGGCCTCGCGTTCCTCGCGACCGTGGGCTCGACGGCTCCGTTCGTCGGCCTCTTCGGCACGGTGTGGGGCATCTACCACGCGCTCACCGCCATCGGCATCGCGGGCCAGGCGTCGATCGACAAGGTCGCCGGCCCGGTGGGCGAGGCGCTGATCATGACGGCCTTCGGCCTCGCGGTCGCGGTGCCTGCGGTGCTGGGCTACAACTGGCTGGTCCGCCGCAATAAAGTCGCGCTCGAGCAGCTGCGCGCCTTCGGCGCCGACCTGCACATGGTGCTGATGAGCGGCGGCGGTGCCGCCAAGCGCATGCCGGCCGCGGCAATCGCGCGCTAGCAAGGGCAGGCGAAGCCGGAGAGATCGCAATGGCAATGACCATCGGCCAGGACGCCGAGACCGACCAGGAAGTGATGGCCGCCATCAACACCACGCCGCTGGTGGACGTGATGCTGGTGCTGCTCATCATCTTCCTCATCACCATCCCGGTGGTGGTGCAGAACGTGCCGCTGGAGCTGCCCAAGGAGCGCAACGTCCCCACCCAGACCAAGCCCGAGAACATCGTGATCTCGGTGAACAAGGATGGGGACGTCTTCTGGGGCATGGAGTACATGAAGGACTCCAAGACCCTCCTCGACAAGCTGAAGAGGGATGTATCGCTCAAGGTTCCGCAGCCCGAGGTGCACATCCGGGCCGACGGCAACGCCCGCTACGAGTCGGTGGGCCGCGTCGTGGCTACGCTCCAGCGTGCCGCGATCCTGAAGATCGGCTTCATCACCGAGCCGCCCGCGCGCGCTCTGTCCGGCGGCTAGGAAAGGAACACCCGCGATGGCAATGAACGTAGGCAGCGGCGGCTCGGCCGATCCCGAAGTGATGGTCGACATCAACACCACGCCGCTCATCGACGTGATGCTGGTGCTGCTGATCATGCTCATCATCACGATCCCCATCCAGACGCACGCCGTGAAGCTGAACATGCCGATCGGCAATCCCCCGCCGCCGCCGGTGCCTCCGGTGGTCGTGCAGATCGACGTGGACTTCGACGGCACCATCCTCTGGAACGGCGAGCAAGTGGACCTTCCCACGCTGGACGCCAAGTTCAGCGCCGCGGCGGCGCAGCCGGTGCAGCCCGAGATCCACCTGCGGCCCAACAAGCTCGTGACCTACAAGTACGTGGCGCACGTGATGGCGGCCGCGCAGCGCCTGGGCGTCACCAAGATCGGCCTGATCGGCGCCGAGCAATTCCTCGATTGACGGAGTCGCAACGATGAAACGCATTGCCCTGCACGTGGTCCTGTGCGCTGGCCTCACGCTCACCGCGGGCATCCATGCCGCGCAGGCCGCCGACAGCGTGCGGCCCGAGGTCGGGAAGCCCTTGCAAGCCGCGTCGACGCTCCTCAAGCAGCACAAGGGCCGCGAAGCGCTCGCCGAGATCGCCCGGGCCGAGGCGGTGCCCAACCGCACCGCCTACGAGAACCAGATCATCGCGCAGATGAAGGCGGCCGCCTCTTCGGCCTCCGGAGACAACGACGCGACCATCCGCAACAACACCGCGGTCCTGGATTCCGGCAAGGTCTCCGGCCGCGAAGCCATGGCGCTGGTGCAGGGCGTCGCGGTCGCCTACTACAACAAGCACGAATATGCCGAAGCGGCCAAGTGGACGCAGCGCTACTTCAAGGAAGGCGGCAGCGACGCCGCGATGCGCACCATGCTCCTGCAGAGCTACTACCTCGGCAACGACTGCAACGCCGTGAGCAAGATGCTGGGCAACGAGGAGCGGCGCGCCTCCGAGGAAGAGCTGCAGATCCTCGCCAACTGCTACCTGCGCGACAGGGACACCGGCGGCTACGTGAACGCGATCGAGCGCCTCGTGGTCTCCTATCCCAAGCCGCAGTACTGGACCGACCTTCTCTCGCGCGTGCAGAAGAAGCCCGGCTTCGCCGCCGATCGCCTGGGGGTGCACGTCTATCGCCTGCGCATGGCGACCGGCAACCTCTCCAAGGCCGACGACTACATGGAGATGGCGCAGCTCGCCCTCCAGGCCGGCGTTCCCGCCGAAGCGAAGGAGATCGTCGACAAGGGCTACGAAGTACGCGCCCTGGGCACCGGCCCGGACGCGAGCCGCCAGCAGCGCCTGCGCGACCTCATCGCGCGCAACCTCGCGGAAAGCCGGAAGGCGCGCGCGAAGGACGAGGCCGACGCGATCGCATCGAAGGACGGCAACGACCTCGTGCGCGTGGGCATGAACTACGTCTACGAAGGCAACGCGACGAAGGGCATCTCGCTCGTCGAGCAGGGCATCAAGAAGGGAAACCTGAGGCGCCCGGACGACGCGAAGCTGCTCCTCGGTGAAGCCGAGCTGCGCGCGGGCCAGAAGCAGCGCGCCGTGCAGACGTTCCGCGAGGTGAAGGGCAGCGACGGCACCGCGGACATCGCGCGGCTCTGGGTCCTCCAGGCACGGACCTGAGCCAGATCCGCGCGCGGGTGGCATGAGACGCGCGCGCACCGATCTCCTGATCCTCGGCAGCGGCGGCGCGGGCCTCTTCGCCGCGCTGCACGCGAAGCGCGCGCGCCCTGATCTCGGCGTCACGGTCGCGGTGAAGGGCCTCCTCGGCAAGTGCGGCTGCACCCGCATGGTCCAGGGCGGCTACAACGTGGCCCTCGCTCCCGGCGATTCCGTCGAGCGCCACTTCATGGACACCATCGAAGGCGGCAAGTGGCTCCCCGACCAGGAGCTCGCCTGGACCCTCGTCACCAAGGCGGTCGAGCGCATCCACGAGCTCGAGAACGAGCTGGGCTGCTTCTTCGACCGCAACCCCGACGGCACCGTGCACCAGAAGGCCTTCGCCGGGCAGACCTTCGACCGCACGGTGCACAAGGGCGACCTCACCGGCATCGAGATCATCAATCGCCTGGCCGAGCAGGTGTGGGTGGCCGGTGTCGAGCGCCTCGAGGAGCATCGCGCCATCGAGCTCGTGAAGTCGGCGGACGGCGCGATCGCCGGCGTGGCGATGATCGACATGCGCGAGGGCGAGCTCGTCTTCGTGCAGGCGCGCGCCGTGCTGCTCGCGACCGGCGGCGGGCCCACGATGTATCGTTACCACACGCCTTCGGGCGACAAGAGCTGCGACGGCCTCGCGATGGCGCTCCGCGCGGGGCTCACGCTGCGCGACATGGAGATGGTGCAATTCCATCCGACGGGGCTCCTCGCGGGCGCCGGCACGCGCATGACGGGCACGGTGCTCGAGGAGGGCCTGCGCGGCGCGGGAGGGTATCTCCTCAACGGAGCGCACGAGCGCTTCATGGCGGGCTACGATCCGCGCGCCGAGCGTGCGACGCGCGACATCGTTTCGCGCGCGATCTTCTCCGAGATGCGCTCCGGCCGCTCCACGCCCAATGGCGGCGTCTACCTCGCGATGGCGCACCTGGGGCCGGCCGAGGTGCGCCGCCAGTTCAAGGGCATGGTGGAGCGCTGCGCGGACTGCGGCTTCAACCTCGCGGGTGGGCTCGTCGAAGTCGTCCCGACCGCGCACTACATGATGGGCGGCGTGGAATTCGCGGCCGACGGGTCCACCGCGGTCGCCGGCCTCTTCGCCGCGGGCGAGGACACCGGCGGCGTGCACGGCGCCAACCGCCTCGGCGGCAACGGCGTGGCGAACTCCACCGTGTTCGGCGCCATCGCCGGCGACACCATGGCGGAGTGGGCCGCGCGCGAGAGTGCGTGGCGCGAGCCCGAAGCCGGTGCGCTCGAGGAGGCCGCGGCGCGCGCCCGCCGTCCGCTGCGACAGCCGCCGGGCAACCTGGACGAGATTCGCGAATCCCTCTACGGCCTCATGTGGGAGGACGCGGGCATCGTGCGCGACGAGGCGAGCCTCAAGCGCGCGCTCGCATCCCTCGAGGGGCTGCGCGAACGCCTGCACACGATCGGCATCCATGGCGACGACCTTCGTTACAATCTCACCTGGCACGATTGGCTGAATCTCGATAGCCTCGTTGCCGTGAGCGCGGCGATCTGCACGGCCGCGCTGGGACGGACCGATTCGCGCGGCGCGCATTTCCGCGCGGATCATCCGCAGGCGGGAGACCTCGCGCATTCGGCGTTCAGCAGGGTGAGGATGGAAGGCGGCAAGCTCGATCTTTCATGGCAAGCGGTGCAATTCACGCGGGTTCGCCCCGGCGAGTCGCTGGTGGCGGCGTGAGCGCAGCCGCGCCGCGCATTCCGGTGAGCGATCTGGAGGCGCTCATGCATGCCGCGCTCGAGCGTTCCGGCGCCACGCCCGGGATGGCCCGCGCCACCGCGCGCGCGCTCGCCGCGGCGGAAATGGAAGGCCTCGGATCGCACGGGGCCTCGCGGATCCCGCAGTATTGCGGGCACCTGCGCAACGGGCGCGCGACAGGCAACGCCGTCCCGCGCATCGCACGCGACTCGAAAGCCGCCGTCCTCGTGGACGCGGGCCGGGGGCTCGCCTTCGAAGCGTGCGCCGTCGCGGTCGGCGAAGCGATCCGCCGCGCGAAGGAATTCGGCGTCTCCTACGTCGCCGTCACCAACAGCAACCACTTCGGTGTCGCCGCCTATCACCTCGAGCCGGTCGCCACCGCGGGGCTCGTGGGCCTCGCCTTCGGCAACTCGCCCGCCGCCATGCCCGCATGGGGCGGCAAGCGCGCGCTCTTCGGCACCAATCCCATCGCCGCCGTGTTCCCGCGCCGCGCGGCGCCCCCGCTCGTGATCGACCTCTCGCTCTCGGCGGCCGCGCGCGGCAAGATCATGGTCGCGGCGCGCGAGGGCAAGCCCATTCCCGTGGGTTGGGCGGTGGACCGCGACGGCAAACCGACCACGGATGCGAAGGCCGCGCTCGAAGGCAGCATGCTCCCGGCGGGCGGCGTGAAGGGCGCGATGCTGGCGCTGGTGGTCGAGCTCCTCGTCTGCGCGCTCTCCGGGGCGGCCTACGGTTTCGAATCCGACAGCTTCTTCGCCGAGCAAGGCAGCCCCACGCGAATCGGGCAGGCGTTCCTGGTGGTGAATCCCGAGGCGCTCGCGGGCAACGACGTTTTCTTCGAGCGCGTCGAGACGCTGGTGGCCGCCATGGGCGAGGATGAAGCGGTGAGGCTTCCCGGCGCGCGGCGCGAGGAGAGCCGTACGCGCGTGAAGGCTTCCGGAGTGGCCGTGGCCGCGGACCTGCTGGGCCAGATCCGCGCGCTTGCGGGGGTAGGATCCGGTGCCTGACGGATCCCGCATGCCCCAGGCTTTCCAGGCGTGCGTGCGAACGCCCTTCGCGACGCTCGGAATCACCGCCAACGAAACGCACGTGACCGGAGTCCGCTTCCTCGCGCCCACGGTCGCGGCGCTCATGCCCAAGCGCAACAGCATCGCGCACCTCGCGTGCGTGCAGCTGCAGGCCTACCTCGACAATCCGCGCTTCGCCTTCGATCTTCCGCTCATGCTCGCGGGCACGCGCCATCGGCTCGACGTGTGGGAGGCGATGCAGCGCATCGTGCCCGGCAAGACACGAACCTATGGCGAGCTCGCGGCCGAGCTTCACTCCTCGGCACGTGCCGTGGGCGGCGCGTGCGGCGCCAACCCGATTCCCGTGATCGTCCCCTGCCATCGCGTGATCGCCGCGGGCGGCGCGATCGGCGGGTTCATGGGCGCGCGCAGGGAAGGCTTCGAGCTCGGCATCAAGCGCTGGCTGCTGGAGCATGAAGGCGCCGCCTGAGGCCGACACGCGGCTCCTAGACCGTTTCGCCGACGGGCTCTGGCTGAACGACGGCCTCGCACGCAACACGCTCGCTAGCTACCGGCAGGATCTCGCGACCCTGTCCTCGTGGCTCACCGAGACCGCGGAGAAGTCGCTCATGCAGGCTTCCGCGGGCGACCTGGAGCGCCACGTCGCCTGGCAGGTGGAGTCGCGCCAGGCGAAGCCCCGCACCACGGGTCGGCTCATCTCGTCGGTGAAGCGTTTCTATCGTTTCGCGGTTCGCGAGGGCTGGCGGGGCGACGACCCGTCGGCCGCGCTCGAGAGCCCGAAGCTGCCGCGCTCGCTTCCCAAATCGCTCTCGGAAGCCGAGGTGGAGTCGCTCCTCGAAGCCCCCGAAATCTCGACGACACAGGGATTGCGCGACCGTGCGATGCTGGAGACGCTCTATGCGAGCGGGCTACGCGTATCGGAGCTCGTGGGCGTGAAGACGGTGCAGGTGAGCCTCGACATGAATGTGGTGCGCATCCTCGGCAAGGGCTCGAAGGAGCGCCTCACCCCGCTCGGCGAGGAGGCCGCCGCGTGGATCGCGCGCTACCAGCGCGAGGCGCGGCCGGTGCTCCTGGGCGCGCGCAAGTCCGACGCGCTCTTCGTGACGGCGCGCGGAGGCCCCATGACGCGCCAGTCGTTCTGGTCGCTGGTGAAGCGCCACGCCGCGACGGCCGGCATTCGCCGCGCGATCTCGCCGCACACGCTGCGCCATGCGTTCGCGACGCACCTCATCAACCACGGCGCCGACCTTCGGGTGGTGCAGCTTTTGCTCGGCCATTCGGACATCTCCACCACGCAGATCTACACCCACGTGGCGCGCGAGCGGCTGAAGGCGCTGCATCGCAAGCACCATCCCCGCGGATGATCGACCTCGCCCACCAGTCCATCTGGCTGTACGTGCTGGCGCCGTTCGTGATCGTGCTCGCCTACACGGTGTTCGGCCTCTCGGGATTCGGCTCCACGGTGATCTCGGTGCCGATCCTCGCCCATTGGTTGCCCGTGTCCTACCTCGTTCCACTGATGGCGCTCCTCGACATGGTCTCGGCATCGATCATGGGAACGCAGGGCCGCAAGCAAGCCTCGCTGAAGGAGCTGAAGCGCGTGATCCCGTTCATGTTCCTGGGATTCGTGGTGGGCGTGACCGTTCTCGTGGGCGTCCCGGACCGGTACCTGAGGATCGCGTTGGGCGCCTTCGCGGCGGGCATCGGCATCTACAGCCTCTTCAATCCCGTGATGCACCGAGCCATCTCCGCATGGTGGGCGGTGCCGGCAGGGATCGTGGGCGGGTCGGTGGCCACGATCTTCGGCGCCGGCGGGCCGATCTACGCGACCTACCTTTCAGGGCGATTGCAGGACAAGACGGAAATCCGCTCGACGATGTCGCTGCTGATCTCGATCTCGGCCTTCAGCCGCGCGCTGGTCTACGCGATCGAGGGGCTCGTCATCAAGGCAGCCGTGCTGACCGGGCTCGTCGTGCTGGCGCCGTTCGTGTGGATCGGCCTCACGCTGGGCAACCGCATCCACGTGGGGCTCACGCAACGCCAGATGCGCCGCGCCATCGGCGCGGTGCTGATCTGCACCGGCGGCTCGCTTTTCGTGCGCGCGCTGCTTGCGGCATGAAGGCGGGCGCCACGCCCGCGACGCAGTTCCTCGCCGCGCACGGCGTCATTTACACCGAGCACGAGTTCGACTATCTCGAGCATGGCGGCGGGCACGAGGAGCTGGTGCGCCTCCTCTCGCCCGTCCTTGTTGAGGCTGCCATCGAGGAGTAGCCTCGGACCATGGCAGACGCTCCCGCTCCCGCGCCCATTCCGGATCCCTCGCAAGGCCTGCAGCTCGTGCTGCCCGGTCGCTACGTGGGCTTCGGCCCCAGCGTCGGGTGGATCGGGCGTAGCTGGAAGCTCTTCGCGAAGGCTCCGCTCATGTGGATCCTCGCGGTCCTGGTCTTCTTCGTGTTCAGCGTGGTGCTGCACATCGTGCCCATCATCGGCTTCATCGCGTCCGCGCTCCTCTCGCCGATGTACCTCGCGGGCTTCGCCGTGGCGTGCCGTTCGCTGGAGACGGGCGGTGAGTTCGAGATCGACCACCTGCTGGCCGGGTTCAAGGTGCGCTCGACGGAGCTCATCATCGTGGGCGCGATCATGCTGGCGGGCGAGATCGTGGTCTTCCTCGTCTTCATGATGATCGTGGGCATCGCGATCGTCATGGCGATCGTCTCGGGCAACGTGGAGCAGGTGGAGGCCACGCTGAGGACGATGGGGCTGCAGATACTCCTGGGCGTGCTGGTGATGCTGCTGTTCCTCATTCCCATGCTCGCCGCCTACTGGTTCGCCCCGTTCCTCGTCGTGATGCATGGCATGCGGCCGCTGGCGGCGATGAAAGCCTCGCTCATGGCCTGCATGCGAAACTTCCTCCCGATGGCCGCCTACGGCCTGGTGATGCTCGTGATTCTCCTCGTCGTCTGCATCCCGGTGATCGTGCCGATCCTGGGCTGGCTCTTCACCGCGGCGGCGATCTTCGTGGTCATGATCATGGGCTTCATCGCGATCTATCCCAGCTACCGGGACATCTTCACGGAAGAACCGGGCCCCGCCGCCGTTCGAGCGTGATGCCGAGCTTGCGCGCGTTGCGCACGTGGCCGAGCTTGGCGACGGACAGCTTCACCGACTGCGCGTTGGCGAACTCGGCCAGCACGATCCGGCAGGCGTGCTCCGCGAGCGCCTCGAGGAGCCTGAACTTGCGCGAGGCGAGCTCGGCCGCGATGCGCGTGATGACCTCGCCGTAGTTCACCGTTTCGTGGATGTTGTCGGTGCGCCCGCCGGGCGCGTCCGCGAGCCCGATCTCCAGCTCCATCTCGAGCGTCTGGGCGCGCTGCTTTTCCCATTCGTAGATGCCGACCCACGCCTCGACGCGGAACTCGCGGATGAAGACCGTATCCATGCGGCCATATTGTAGAGTATGGCCATGACGACGCTCGTCGCCTGCGCGCTGGGCGGATACCTCGCGGGATCGATCCCATTCGCGGTGCTGGTGAGCCGCGCGCTCGGTTTGCCCGACCCGCGAACCTATGGCTCGGGCAACATAGGTGCGACCAACGTGCTGCGCTCCGGCCACCGCGTCGCCGCGCTCCTCACGGTCCTGGGCGACGCGGGCAAGGGCTGGGCGGCGGTGCTCGTGGCGCGCCTCCTGGGCGTCCCGGACGAGGGGGCGGCGCTGGTGGGCTTCGCCGCCTTCGTGGGCCACGTGTTCCCCGTATGGCTGAGGTTCCATGGCGGCAAGGGCGTGGCCACGGCCGGCGGGGTGCTGATCGCCCTCGACTGGCGCATGGGCGTCGCCGCCATCGTGGCGTGGCTCGCCATCGTCCTCGTTACCCGGTATTCTTCGCTCGCGGCGATCGTGGCGGCTGTGTGTGCGCCCGTGGCGGCGTGGTATCTCCTGGGCCCCGGGCCGTTCTTCGCGGCGGTGGCGGCCATGAGCGTGATCCTCGTGCTGCGGCACCACGCAAACATTGGCAAGCTCCTGCGCGGTGAGGAGAGCCGCATCGGCCAGAAGAAAACCGCCGCCCCGAGGCAGAACGAGGGAACAGCCGTATGACGCATCCGGACGCCGACGACGACCTGGACTTCACCAGTCCCCAGAAGGCCGCGCCGCCTCCGCCACCCGAGAAGGTCGTGGCCGCCCGCAAGGAAGCGACCACCGGGAGCCCGCAGCTCGCCAAGACCGGGTTCTACGTGGCCATGGCGCGGCACGCCGGCGGGCGCATCCCGCCGCGCAACGGCCAGCGCCATTCCATCTTCGTGGTCGAGGACGACAAGGCCCTCGCCGAGCTGGTGGGCGAGGTGCTCGCCAAGTCGGGGTTCCTCACGCGCTTCGCCAAGAGCCGCGCCGAGATCAACGCCGAGTTCAACAAGGCCCCGCTGCCGGACCTGGTGCTCCTCGACGTATCTCTGCCGGATGCCGACGGCTTCCAGATCCTCGAGCGCATCCGCGGAAATCCCAAGATCAAGAACCTGCCCGTGATCATGATGACGGGCAAGAGCGAGGTCACCGACGTCGCGCGCGGGCTCTCGCTCGGCGCCGACGGCTACGTCACCAAGCCCTTCCGCATCAGCGGGCTCGTGCAGGCGGTGAACACGGTGCTCGGCGTCTCCAGCGGAACATCGGAAAGCGCCTAGCTAGGTTGCCGTAACGATCGCGCTGTCCGCCTTCGCAGGAGCGCCCGGTAGCGTTGCGCTCTTCCGCTTCGGGTACGGATAAAGCATGTTCAACGCCGCCGTCTGGCCGTTCCCCTGCACGATGCGGCAGTGCTCGCGCTTCAGCAGCCGCGGGTGCGCGACTCCGCACGAGTGCGCGATCATCTCGATGTCGTGGTTCATGCCCATCGCGTAGTTCGCGACGCGCTGGTACTTCTCCTCCACCACGAGGCCGCGCTGCAGCCGCGCGTTGTGCGTCGTGATGCCCGTCGGGCACGTATTGGTGTGGCAGCGCAGCGCCTGGATGCAGCCCAGCGAGAACATGAAGCCGCGCGCGGTATTCACGAAGTCCGCGCCTACGCACAGGGCCCACGCGGCTCGCGCGCTCGTCACGAGCTTGCCCGAGGCCACCAGGCGCACCCGCTCCTTCAATCCCGATTCGAAGAGCACATCCGCGGCACGCGGCAGCGCCTCCTCGATGGAAAGGCTCATGTGGTCGAAGAGCGCCTGGGGCGCGGCGCCGCTGCCGCCCTCGCCGCCGTCGATCACGAGGAAGTCCGGCGCGTATTCGGGCCCGCGGCGCAGGACGTTCTCCGCCATGTCGTTCAGGAAATGCCAGCCGCCGATCGCCGTCTTCAGTCCGACCGGGCGCCCGGTGAGCTCCCGGATGAAGCGCACCTGGTCCAGCAGCTCGGTGATGTTCGCCGCGTCGCGATGGCGATTGGGGCTGATGGACGCCTCTCCCGCCGGAATGCCGCGGATCGCCGCGATCTCGGGCGTGACCTTGCCTCCGGGCAGCACGCCGCCCTTGCCGGGCTTCGCGCCCTGCGAGAGCTTGATCTCGAAGGCCTTCACGTTCTTCGCGAGCTCCTTCGCGCGCTCGGGCGAGAACGTCCCGTCGGAATTGCGAACGCCGTACTTCGCGGTGCCGATCTGCGCGATCACGTCGCAGCCGCCCTCGAGGTGGTAGGGCGACGTCCCGCCTTCGCCGGTATCGAGCCAGCACCCGGCGAGCGCCGCGCCGCGCGAGAGTGCCTGCACCGCGGGCCGCGAGATCGCACCGTAGCTCATGCCGCTCACGTTCACGAGGGAGCGCGCGAGGAATGGCTGGTCGCAGAAGCCCTCGCCGATCGCGAGCGGCGGTGTCGCCTGCTTCTCCCATTCCTGCACGGGGAAGGCGGCATTCACGAAGAGGATCGCCCCGGGCGCCTTCATGTCGTAGGTGGAACCGAAGCCGATGATGCCGCTGCCGTCCTCCTGCTTGGCCACGCGGTAGATCCACGCACGCGTCGCACGGTTGAACGGCATCTCGTCGCGATCGCCGGCGAAGAAGTACTGGCGAAAGTATTCGCCCTGCTTCTCGAAGAAGTACCGGAGCCTTCCGACCACGGGATAGTTGCGCAGCACCGCGTGCTTCTTCTGCGTGACGTCCTCGATGAACCAGAAGACGACGACGGCCGCGGCGACGATGGCGAGCAGCGTTCCCGCCCCGACCGACAGGACCCTCAAGAGATCGGACATGACACCTCCCTGGCGCCTATCGTTTCATCATGGCACAAAGCCGCGCAATCCCCATCGCTGTACGTCGGGTCGGTTGTCGCAGCGTGCAGCCATGCAGCTATGATGGCATCCATGTCCCGCCCGCCCAGTAGCAAGGCGCCTGCCGCGACGCCCAGGCCCGCCCGCCCCCGCCGGCCCGAGCCCGAGGACACTCCGGATCGGGTGCACGTGGGCTTCTGGATCGCGGGCATCGCCACGGCGTTCGTCGCGCGTGGCCGACACCCGGAACCGGATGATCGGCTGGTTCTTCGCCACCCTCCTCGTGGTGGGGCTGGTGCTGACCCATCGGGGATACCTGTAGCGATGCCGATGCCGGCCGCGAGCATGCACCTGCCGGAATAATCGCGCGCCATGGACGAGAATTACTGGCAGCTCGGGAGGTGGGGCCGCATCCCCGTGGCGATGCACTGGACGGTGCTCCTCGCCTTCGCCTGGATGTACCTCGTGTTCTGGAGCGTGCCCGCGACCCTCGTGGGCGCGGTTGCGCTCTTCTTCGTGATGGTCGTGCACGAGCTGGGGCATGTCGCCGTCCTCAGGCGCCGCAAGGTGTCCATCGACAACATCACCTTCTTCGGCATCCACGGCACGACGTCGCACGGCTACGCCGCGCCCGGGGTCGAGATCGCGGTGGCGTGGGCGGGCGTGGCGGCGCAAGCGGTGCTGCTGATGGCGACGCTCGCACTCGGCGCGTTCGTGGATTTCTCGTCCGTTCCCCTCCTCGGGTGGGCATGGGGCGTGACATACCTCGTCTGGACCCGGCTCAACGTCTTCGTGATGGTGATCGCGCTCCTGCCGCTCGGCCCTTTCGACGGGCGCGTCGCCTGGAGCGTCTTCGCCTACATGAAAGGCGCGATGCGCCGGCGCAAGCGCAGGAAGCAGGAGCTGCTGCTGAACCCCGAGCGCTCGCTCTCCCCGGAGCGGCGCCGCGAGCTGGAGGAGAGCTCGTCGCAAGCCGCCACCGAGCTCCTCGGGAAGCTCTCCGGCAAGGGCGGCGAGAAGCGCGGGGACGAGTGACTACTTGAGGAGCGTCTCGCGGGCGAACGCGGCCATGGCGTAGAAGAGGAAATCGGCGTTCGGCTTCTTCACGAAGCCGTGCCCCTCGTCATTGGCCACGATGTACCAGACCGGCGTGCCGCGGCCCTTCAGGTTCGCCACGATCTGCTCGCCCTCCGTGTAGGGCACGCGCGGGTCGTTGCGGCCGCTCGCGACCAGCAGCGGCTTGGTGATCTTCTCCGCGTGGTTGAGCGGCGAGATCGACTCCAGGAATTCGCGCATGGCCGGATCGCGCTCGTCGCCGTACTCGACGCGCCGCAGGTCGCGCCGGTAGCTCTCGGTGTGCTCGAGGAAGGTCACGAAGTTGGAGATCCCCACCACGTCCACGGCGCCGGCGATGCGATCGGCGAAGTGCACCGCGCAGGCGAGGGTCATGTAGCCGCCGTAGCTCCCGCCCACGATCATCACGCGCGAGGCGTCGAGGTCGGGCTGGGTCGCGATCCAGTCGAGGAGCGCGCCGATGTCCTTCACCGAGTCCTCGCGCTTTCGACCGTCGTCCAGCGAGAGGTACGTCTTGCCGAATCCATCGGAGCCGCGCACGTTGGGGTAGACGAGCGCCACGCCGAGCTCGTCCAGGAAGTAGTTGTTGCGGCCCACGAAGTCCGGGCGCGCTTCGCCTTCGGGGCCGCCGTGGATGTTCACGATCACGGGGCGCTTTCCGGTGAAGCGCGCCGGCGGGACGTAGAGGAAGCCCGAAATCTCGAGGCCGTCGAAGCTCTTCCACTTCGCGAGGTGCGGCTCGACGAAGGCGCTGGTGTTCACCTTGGGGCTGTTGCCGTTGGTCCAGCGCGTGAGCTGGTTGGCATCGATGTCGTAGGAAAAGACGTCGCCCGCGCTCTTCGCGGAGCTCATGGAGAAGGCGACCTCGTGCGAGTGGCGCCGCCACTCGAGGCCGCGGATCACGCCCTGCAGCATCGACGGGCGCGGCAGCTCCTTGAAGGAGGGCAGCTCCATCAGCCGCAGCACGCTCACGCCCGATTCGTTGGTGACGAACGCGATGCGGTTCGCATCGAACGAGAGCTCGAACAGCTCGACATCGTGATCGAGCTTCGCAGTGAGCACGCGCGGCTTGCCTCCGGCGAGCGGCAGGTAGACCAGCCGGTGAAACTCGCCATCCGCATCGCTCACGCTCACCAGGCCCCGCCCATCGCGCGTGAAACGCGCGTCCCCGTAGAAGACCTTGCCCGACCTGGGCTTCGGCGTGATGCGCCGCTTGTGTCCCGTGGCGACATCCATCACCCACAGGTGGGACTCGTTGGCGGAGATGAATTCCACGAAGGCGACGCGCTTGCCGTCCTCGGAAAAGTGGAACGCGCCCCAGCCGCCGCCGTCGAGTCGAGCGACCACGCGGTCCGTCCGCGGCCGGGCGGGATCGAGGAAATGCACGCTTGTCCTCGCCTTGCGTTGCGGGTTGGCGCGGTCCACGAGCTGGGTCGTGTACACGGCGAGCTTCCCGGAACGGGCGAACTCGAATTGCGTGGCGCGCTCGCCCTCGGGGCTCAAGGGCGTCACGGCTTTCGTCGCGATGTCCTCCCGGAACACGCGGTACACCTCGTTGCCGCCCTCGGCACGCAGGAAGACGAAGTAGCTTCCTTTCGACGGCTCATACCTGGCGAAGCTCACGGGATCGGGGTAGTCGGTGAGCGGCTGGGGCCTCGCGCCCGGCTCGACGACGAGATGGACCTGGTTGGTCGTCTCGAGGCGCCGGCTCACGAGCATCTCGCGGCGCGTGGGGTGCCACGAGAGCAGGCGCTGCGCGCGAAAGTCGGTGTAGGGCTCGATCCTCGCCGCGAGCTCTGCGGCGATCGGCGGGACGCCTTCGACGACAAGGCTGGCTGGGGGCGCGATCGCTTCGTCGGCGTGCGATGCGCCGCAGGCGAGCGCCGCGGCGATTATCGCGGCGGCGGCAATCCTCATCAACGCGCGGCGACCGGCCGCGAGCGGTCGGCGACCCACTCGCTCCACGAGCCCACGTAGAGGCGCCCCTGGGGCATCCCGGCGAGCGCCATCGCGAACATGTTGTGGCAGGCCGTCACGCCCGATCCGCACATGTGGACCACCTGCTGCGGTTTCGATTCGCCGAGGAATTCCGAGTACTCGCGCCTCAGCTGTTCGGGAGACTTGAAGCGGCCGTCCGAATCCAGGTTCTTCTGCCAGAAGCGGTTCACGGCGCCGGGGATGTGGCCCGGCACCGGATCGATGGGCTCCTTCACTCCGGCGAAGCGCTCCGGTGCGCGCGCATCCACGAGGCGGACCGACGGATCCTCGCGGAAGCGCTCGATGAAGGGCGTATCGACGACATCGCCCAGGTGCGGGCGCGGCTTGAAGTCGCCCGGGCGCGGCGCCGGCACTTCCTTCGTGGTCGGCCGTTTTTCCTTTTCCCACAGCGGATAGCCCCCGTCGAGGAGCGCCACGCGCTCTTGCCCGAGCCAGCGCAGCATCCACCAGAGCCGTACCGCGAAGTTGCCTCCGAGGTCGTCGTACACCACGACCTGCGTGGCGGGCGTCACGCCGCTCGCCTCGATCTTCGCCGCGAACGTCGCGAGGTCTGGCAGCGGATGGCGCCCGTTCTTGCCGGTCTTGACGCCCGCGAGGTCGTCGTCGACGTGCAGGAAATGCGCGCCGGGAACGTGCCCTTCGGCGTAGGCGCGCCGGCCCTTGCCGACGTCGCCCATGTCGTGGCGGGTGTCGAACACGATCCAGCCGGGATCGCCCAGGTGTTTCTCCAGCTCCGCGGTCGTGACGAGGATGGGTTCCATCACTGGAATCTTAACCCGGCGTGGAGGGCGTCCTCACCGCGAACGCCGCGGCGCAAAGGCCGGCCGCGAGCGGCAGCCAGGAGAAAATCGTCATGAGGCGCACCAGCGCGAAATGGTCCGCGACGAGGAGCTCGATCACGGGCAAGGCAAGGGCGCCGCACGCGAGGGCGCCGCAAGCGATGCCGAAACGGCCGCCGTGGCCGGCGATGAGCCACGCGATCGGCACGAGCGCCAGCACCGCGTAGTGAGGCCAGATGAGGGGCGAAGTGGCGAGCATCATCACCACGCCGCAACTTGCGGCGAATTGCACGTCGCCAAAGAGGATGAGCGCCCTGCGCTTCGGGCCATCCCCGCCGGCGCCCTTCACGAGCGCGAAGGCGAAGGCGGCGAGGAGGAGCGCGGTGACCAGGACCTCGGAGGCGAGCACGCCCAGGCGTGGCGAAACCTCGGCGAGGAATTTCACGACGGCATGGTTTCCCTCGCCCACGTCGTAGAGGAGGCGCCCGCCGTTCATGCCCTGCGTATAGCGCAGCCAGTCGACCCACGCCTGGAATCCGTCGAAGTGGAAAGCCCCGATCGCCGTGCAGGCGAGCGCCGTTGCCGTACCCGCGACCAGCGCACGCGGAACGGACCGGTAACCGCGCACGATCACGTAATGCGCGGCGAGCGCGGCCACGATCCATAGCGTGTTGGGCTTGAACATGGCGAGCGCGGCGAGAAGCACCGGAAATCCGTCCCGAAAGGCGAAGCCCGGCAACCGCGCACGCGCGGCGGAAAGCGCGAGGAGGACCGCGAGCGCCAGCAGCTGGAACGAATTCACGTTGCCGTATTTCACATCCTGGGCGAACGGGTTGAAGTCCACCGCGATCACGGCGGCGAGCGCGAGCCCGAGCCAGGCACTCCCCGCGTTCAGCCGCGCGAGCAGCACCAGCGAAGCGAAGAGCGCCACGTACTGCGCGATCGTGAACACGGCGGCGGCGGCATCGAAATCGCGCGGCAGCACGCTGAACACCGCGTAGTAGAACGGCGTGCCCGTGGGCTCGATCACCCGCCGCCCGTTGTTGGCGCGTGCGAGCATCGGGCTCGTGGAATGCGCCGTGACGCCGTTCAGGAAATCGCCGTACTCCTTCACCTTCGCATAGGGGTTGGCGGCGAGCGCATCGTGGGCGAGGGGCACGCCCCACATGTGATAGAAGTCCACTCGCAGCAGGTACGGGAAGGTGCGCCAGCCATCCACCGCGGCGACGGCCGTGAGGGCGAGTGCCGCGGCGGCGACCAGCAGGCGGGAGGCAAGGCTCATCGCCCTGCATTATGCCTAGCTCTCGAAGCCCGCCTCCTCGACCGCCTCCTTCTTCTCGACGCGCATGGCCATGAGTCCGCTCGCGATGATGATCGCGATCCCGGCCAGCTCGGTGCGCGGAAGCTGGTCGTTCCAGAAGACGTAGGTCGCCGCGGCGCCGAAGACGAGCGTCGAATAGGACAACGCGCCCACGACGAGCGTGTTGCCGGTTCGGTAGGCGCGCGTCATCGCGAGCTGCGCCACCGTTCCGCAGGAGCCGAGGCCCACTAACGTCCAGATATTGCCGGGGCGCAGCGCATGGAACGTGGACGTCGTGAGCTGCCAGCCGGCGCAGAGGATCGATCCGATCAGCGTGAACCAGAACACCACCCGGTAGTCGGGCTCGCCCAGCTTTCCCAGGGTCCTCACGCTGAGGTACGCCCACGCCGCGAACACGCCGGAGAAAAGCCCGACCAGCGCGGGCGAATCCCTGCCCGCTTCCATTGTCGGGTGCAGCAACAGCGCGACGCCCGTGAAGCCCACACCGATCGCGGCGACCAGCCACCACGAGAACTTCTCGCCCAGGACCACGACGAGCGCCACCGCGAGGAAGATGGGGGAGGTGTAGTTGAGGGTCTGGGCCGTGGCGAGCGGCAGCTTCGACATCGCGTAGAAGTAGCCGATGAGGGAGACCGAGCCCACGACGCTGCGGATCACGTGCCCGACCAGGTAGGGCGTACGAAGCGGCCACTTGCGGGCGAGTGCCAGCCCCGCGATGAAGACAAGGCCCAGGAACGACCGGTAGAACGCGAGCTCGGCGGCGTCGAAGGATTCCGCGCCGAACTTCACGAACACGCCCATGGCGGCGAAGAAGAATCCCGCAACCAGCATCCAGGAGGAGGTCATGCGGCATCTTATGCAAAACTGGGCGCCATGAGAAAACTCGCCGCACCTCTCGCCCGCGAGTACTTCGAGCAATTACCCGATGGTGTCGTCAGGGTGTGGATTCACGGGCGCGCGGTTCCAGGGCGGGCACTCGCCGCAAATCCTGCGCCACCTTCCCGCCCTGGAGCACGATGACGCGCTCGGCCGAGGCGATGGTCTCGGGGCGGTGCGCGATGATGATGCGCGTGAGCTGGAGCGAGCGCACCGCCTCGCTCACGGCGCGCTCCTTCTGCACGTCGAGGGCGCTCGTCGCCTCGTCGAGGAAGAGGATCTTCGGCTGCTTGTAGAGGGCTCGTGCGAGCAGGATCCGCTGGCGCTGCCCGCCGGAAAGCGCCGCTCCCATGTCGCCGATCAGCGTGTTGTAGGCCATGGGCATCGCGGCGATGTCGTCGTGCACCGCGGCGATGCGCGCGTAGCGCTCGATGGCCGCCGCGTCCGGCGTCGGATCGAAGAAGCAGATGTTGTCGGCGATCGATCCGGCGAAGAGCTGGTCGTCCTGCATCACGGTGCCCACGAGCTTGCGGAAGCGGTCGATGCCGAGCTTCTGGATGTCGATGCCGCCCGCGAGCACGCGCCCGTCGGTGGGTACCAGCAACCCGAGCATGATCTTCACCAGCGTGGTCTTGCCGCCGCCCGAAGCGCCGACGATCGCGACCGACTCGCCGGGTTCCACGCGAAACGAGCAGTTCAGCAGGATGAAGGGCTCCATGTCCGAGTAGCGGAAGGAAAGCGCGCTCGCCTCGAGGGATGCGTCGATCGAATCGGCGGGCATCGTGCCCGCGTCCTCCTCCGGCGCGGTGAGGACGATGTCGGCGAGGCGCTCGGCCTGCAGCCCCAGCATGCGAAGCTCGACTACCTTGTCGATCAGCCCGGCGACGCGCGCCGAGAACTGGTCCTTGTACGCCATGAAGGCGAACAGCATGCCGACGGAGAAGCCGCCGTCGAGCACGAGGAGGGCGCCCAGCCACACGATCGTCACCCGCTCCACGCCGAAGACGAGCGCGTTGGCCGAGCGAAAGCCGAGACCCAGCTTTTGCGTGGCGAGATCCTGGTTCACCGCGTCCACGACGAGGTTCAGCCAGCGCGAGCGCCGCTCCTCCTGGCGGCCGAAGAGCTTGATCGACTGCACGCCGCGCACGGTCTCGAGGAAATGGCTCTGCTGCTTCGCGGTGTGCACGATGTGCTCCTCGGTCGCGCGCCGCAGCGGATCGTAGAACCCGCAGCGCAGGAGCCCATAAAGCGCGACGGCGCCCACGGCGAGGAGCGTGAGCGCGGGGCTGTACACGATCATCATCGCGAGCGTCGCCGCCGCCATGACGCCGTCGATGAGCGCTTCGACGAAGCTCGACGTGAGCGTGCGCTGGATCGCGTTCACCGCGCCGAAGCGCGACACGACATCGCCCAGGTGGCGTTTCTCGAACCAGCTCACGGGAAGCTTCAGCAAGTGCGAGAACACGTTCGCGACCCACTGCAGGTTCAACGTCGTGCCGAGATAGAGCACGACCCACGAGCGCAGGCCGCTCAAGGCGACGTGCACGAGTGCCAGCAGGAGGAAGCCCAATCCCAGGACGGCGAGGAGGTCGCGATCCGCGGAGACCACCGCCCCGTCCACGGCCCATTGCATGTAGAAGGGCGTGACGATCGCGATCGCCTGGAGCGCGAGCGCCAGCACGAAAACCTGCGCGAGGGAACGCCCGAGGCCCGTGACGCGGCCCATGAGGTCGCGCACGCGAACCGCACGGCGATCATCGGCGGCCCGGAAGCCCGGCATCGGCGAGAGCTCGAGCGCGATTCCGGTGAAATGCCGGGAAAGCTCGTCGTTGCCGATCTTGCGCACGCCGAACGCGGGATCGTGCACGACGGCGCCGCGCGCGTCGGCCGAGCGCAACACCACGAAGTGATTCAGGTCCCAGTGCAGGATGCAGGGCGCGCGCAGCAATGGCACTTCGGGAAGCTCGAGACGCAGCGGGCGCGGGGCGAGCTGCAGGCGCCCCGCGACCTGCATCAGGTAGGCGAGCGTGGCACCCTTCAACGAGACAGTGAAGCGCCGGCGCATGCCCGCGAGGTCGATGCGGTGGCCGTGGAAGCAGGCGACCATGCCCAGGCTCGCGAGCCCGCACTCGGCCGCCTCGGTCTGCAGGAATACCGGGAGCCGCCTGTGGGCCGCGAAACGCAGCGCACCGAGGAGATCCATGGTCAGGTTCTTCCCGCGAGCCCCAGGAGCGGCTCGAAGATCCACTCGACGAGGCGCCGGCGATCGAGGAGAACGTCGGCCTCGACCTGCATCCCGGGCTGCAGCGGCTCGAAGCGGCCGTACGCCCGTATCGACTGCGCCCCAAGCGCCGCCTTGATGCGATAGACCGGCTCGCGCGTTCCGTCCACGGGCGTGAAGCCGAGCTCGCCGGGCAGCATCGGGTTGCGCGAGACGGCGATGATTCGGGCCGGATGCATGCCGAATTTCTGGTGCGGGTAGGCGAGATAGCGAAGCAAGACCTCCTCACCCTCGTGCACGAACCCGATCGAGCGCGATGGGGCGTACAGATGCGCTTCGAGGGAGGAGCCCGCGGGGATGAGCGTCGCGAGCACCGTTCCCGCGGTCACCATCTGTCCGGGCTGCACGAGCACGGTGGCGACGGTGCCCGCGGCGGGTGCCACGATCGCAGCATGGAATTGCAGGTCACGCTCGATGCGTTCCTGTCCCACGCCGGCGCGCTGCAGGTCGAGTGCCGCGAGCTGCGCGCTCGCGCGAAGCCGTGCGCCCTCGGCTTCGAAGGCGACCGATGCGGTTTCGCGCGCGAGCGCGATGCGCCCGCGTTCGAGCTGCTCCAGCCGCGAGACCTGCTCCAGCTGGGCGTCGCGCTCCCGCTCCAGCTGCGCGGGCGAGACGAAACCGATGTCCGCGAGGCGGTTCGCGCGATCGAGGCTGCCTCCCGCGAGGGCGTTACGCCGGGCCTGCGTCGCGATCTCGGCATCCACCTGGCGCAGCTCGCGGGCGAGTGCCGAGCCCTTCTCGGCATAGGCGTGTTCCTCGGCGCGCATAGCGCCGAACGACGCCTCGCGCTGCCGCACGATCGCAGCCTCGCGTTCGGCGAGCCTCGCGAGGAGGGCGCTCCCCACTTCCTGCCGGCCGCGTCCCTCGCGCCCGTCGCCGAGCACGATCATCACGGCGTCCCTGCCGACACGGTCGCCCTCTCGCACGTGCACGGCTTCGACCAGGCCCGACTGTTGCGCGATCACGCGGGCCACGCCCTGGGAGGGCGCGAGCACGCCGGTGACGCGTGCCTTGCGCGTGTACTCGCCGAACGTGAAGAACGCGGCGAGCGCGATCGTGAAGACGAGGGCCGCGACGGTGAGGAAGGTGAACGAGATCGGGCGGATCAGCACCACGCGACCCAGCCAGCGGTTCGCGCGCGCCTCCTCGGATTCCTCGCGAAACAACGAGTCCGGCATCGTGGGTCAGGCGCCTCGCGGCCGGAAGCGTCGCCAGAATTGCCACGCCGCGGGGAAGAAAAGAATCGCGAGGCCGATCTCGAGGATCCAGTGGGAAGGATTCGACGCATCGCCGCGCGGCTTCACGGAGACGAGGCCGCCCAGGGCCCAGAAAGGCGTCGTCGCGTTGTACAGGGCATGCAAGGCGATCCCCGGCCAAAGGCTGTCGTACTTCAGGTAGATGAGCGCGAGGGCGATCCCGAGGATTCCCGCGAATACCGCCCCCTCCCAGTGAAAGAGCCCGAACACGATCGAGGATGCGATCACGCCGAACCAGCGGCCCTTGCGCGCGATCCAGAGATTCATCAGGAAGCCGCGAAACATCAGTTCCTCGCCGAGCGGCGCCAGCACGACCATGGCGCCGATCACCAGGAGGAATCGCGGCTCGAATGCGGGCACCGACTCCACGAGACGCATGTCGTCGTAGGCGCCGGGCCAGAGGCGCAGCACGGGAAGCAATGCCGCGACGCGATAGAAGCCGTAGCCCCAGCAGAGCATGGTCGCGATCGCCCATCCGATGTCGCCACGCTGGATGCCGACGATGGGCCGAGCGAACAGCGCCGGCAGCGCGCGTCGCAATTCCGGAACGACGACCGAGAATACGAGATAGAGAAACGCGGAGATCACCGTGATCACGGCGATGCGAAGGTACGGCCGCACCGGCTCGTCGATTCCCAGGGTGAGCTTGTGGCCCGCGACGAATCCCACCGCGTACGCGAGGACCAGGATGAAGAGGACGTGCCACGGGCGCACAGCTCCCGTGGTCAGCACATCCTTCGAGCGCATGTTGGGATCCTGCATGGGGAGCCCCGGGGCTCGCGCCCCGGGAATCGGTCACTTCGCCGCGTGCGCGACGGTCTCGATCACGTGCGAGGCCGTATCGACGAGGCCATCGTAGATGGCGGTCATCGCGTCACCCGGCGAGGGCGCCGTCGTCTGCACGTTGACGCCTCCCGTGCCGACGGTGGCGGTCGAACCGCACGTCGATCCCGCGCCGCCGCTCACTTCGGTGGCCTGCTCGGTGGAAAGCTCCTGTCCCGCTTCCTGCTTCTTGGTGTCTTCCATGTTGGTTCCTTTGGTTCGTCGATCAGACCTGCTTGTGCTGCGTGCCGTCGCCCAGCGGATCGTAAGGATCCGTGGGGCCGCCGATGGGCCCGGCGGGCGTCTGGGGGTACGGCATGGGGACGACGGGCCCGATCACGTGTCCCGGGGACACCTGTCCGCCGGAGATTCCCGGCAGGTCCTTCTTCTGGATTTCCTTCATCGATGCTCTCCTTGCTGCTACGCGGTTGCTGTGGGGCGCGGGCGAGCTCCGGGAGCAACCTGGGCCCGGAGCGTCGTGGCGGCCGGATCGCGTCGCCCGTCCGCCGGGATCAGAGGGGCTCGGACTCGCGAAGGAAAGTCCCGAGTCGTCGCGCGCGTTCCTCGGCTTCGCGCTCCGGTTCTTGCGGCGCGCGGTAGGTGAGTTCATCAAGCGCCGCCGTCACCGGAACGCCGCCGGCGATGCGCAGCACTTCCTCCAGGCTCATTTCTTTCACGGGGTCCTCCATTGAAGCGTGGTGCCTTTGGATCCGGCGGGAAGGGCTTCGCGCCCGGCCGTTGAACCCATCGTAGGGAGAGCGGCGGCCGCGGGCGCGCGCAAATCGCGAATCGCTTCCGGCAATTTCCGGATATCGGGCACGTTCGCGCGCGCTATCTTTCCCGCGATGACCGAGCCCTCGCCCCGCGGCCGCTACCGGGTCGCGATCCATCGCGCGGCGGGCTGCTATTTCGCGCAGGTGCTCGACCTTCCGGGATGCTTCTCGCGCGGCGCGACGCAGGTCGAGGCGGTGGAAAACGCGCGCGAGGCGATCCGCGCCTACCTCTGGATGGCGCAGAAACTGGCGGGCGACGACGCTCTGGTGCGCGTGGAGATTTCCCCCTAGGCGTGGTGTAACCTAAGACTCACGTCCCCCGCGAATCCGAGTTGCTGCAGAGCAGCGAGAGAGGAGTCATCGCCATGGCGAAGTACACCACCGAGAACATCCACACCGTGGCTCTCGTGGGCCACGGCGGGGCGGGCAAGACCACGCTCACCGAGGCCTTGCTCGCCCGCACCGGCGCCATCGGCGCCATCGGCAGTACCGAGCGAGGCACCACGGTGAGCGATTTCGATCCCCTCGAAAAGACGTACGGCCACTCGCTCAGCTCCTCGATCGTGAACTTTCCCTACAAGGGCATACACGTCCACCTGGTCGACACTCCCGGCATGCCGGACTTCGCCGGGCAATCGATCGCATCGCTCGCCGCCGTGGACCTCGCGGTGATCGTGATCAACGCGCAGAACGGGATCGAGCTGAACACCACGCGCATGATGCGCGCCGCCGCACGGCGCGGCCTCGATCGCATGATCCTCGTGAACAAGATCGACGCGGAGAACATCGACCTCGCGGGCCTCCTCGGGCGCATCCAGGAGGTCTTCGGCAAGGAATGCCTTCCGATCAACCTCCCCGCCCACGGCCGCAAGGACGTGGTCGATTGCTTCTTCAATCCCGACGGCGATTCCGACTTCTCGTCCGTGAAGGCCGCGCACTCGGCGCTGGTGGACCAGGTGGTGGAGGTGGACGAGGAGCTCATGGCCACCTACCTCGAGCAGGGCGAGGAGCTCTCGCCCGAGCAGCTGCACGCGCCCTTCGAGAAGGCGCTGCGCGACGGGCACCTCGTTCCCGTCTGCTTCGCATCCGCGCGCACCGGCGCGGGTGTCCCCGAGTTCTTGGACATCCTCGCGCGCCTTGCGCCGAACGCGGCCGAGAGCAACCCTCCGCCCTTCCTGAAGAGCGCCGGCACGGAAGGCGAGGAGTTCCATTCGGAGCCCGATCCGAAGAAGCACGTGCTCGCGCATGTCTTCAAGATCGTGATGGACCCGTACGTCGGCAAGGTCGCGATGTTCCGCGTGCACCAGGGCACCGTCACGAAAGATTCCCAGCTCTACATCGGCGAGAGCAAGAAGCCCTTCAAGGTGGGCCACCTCTTCCAGCTGCAGGGCAAGGACTACGTGGAGATCGATTCGCTCGTTCCCGGGGACATCGGCGCCGTCACCAAGGTGGAGGACATCGATTTCAACTCGGTGCTGCACGACTCGCACGACGAGGACCACATCCGCCTTCGCTCGCTGGAATTCCCGACCCCCATGCATTCCATCGCCGTGGAGACCAAGAAGAAGGGCGACGAGCAGCGCCTCTTCGACGTGCTGCACAAGCTGGAGGTCGAGGACCCGTGCCTGTGGGTCGAGCGCCATCCGACCACCCACGAGACCGTGATGCGCGGGCTGGGCGACCTGCACATGCGCACCAAGCTGGAGAAGCTCTCGACGCAGTACCGGATGGACGTGGCCACGAAGCCGCCGAAGATCCCGTATCGCGAGACGGTGACGAAGCGCTCCGAGGGCCACTGCCGCCACAAGAAGCAGACCGGCGGCGCGGGGCAGTTCGGCGAGGTGTACCTCAAGATCGAGCCGCTGCCTCGCGGCACGGGCTTCCAGTTCGCGAGCGAGGTGAAGGGTGGCGTGATCCCGACGGTATTCATCCCGGCGGTGGAGAAGGGCGTGAAGCAGGCGCTCGACCACGGCGTGGTCGCCGGCTATCCGATCGAGGACCTGCGCGTGATCGTCTACGACGGCAAGAGCCACGACGTGGACTCCAAGGAGATCGCGTTCGTGACGGCGGGGCGCAAGGCCGTGATCGACGCGATCCTCAAGGCCTCGCCGATCATGCTGGAGCCCATCGTGAACATCGAGATCACCGCGCCGGACCGCTTCGTGGGCGACCTCACCTCCGACATCTCCGGCAAGCGCGGCCAGGTGACCGGGACCGAGTCCACGGGCGGCGAGCTGATGGCGATCAAGGGCATGGTGCCGCTCTCGGAAGTGACCGAATACCAATCTCGGCTGCGGTCGGTTACGGGCGGGCAGGGCGCGTACACGATGGAGTTCAGTCACTACGCGCCGGTGCCGCCGCAGATGCAGCAGCATCTCGCCTCGCAGTTCAAGCTGGAGCGCGAGGAGGACTGAATGAGGTTCGCATGTGGTTCGTTGCACGCACTGAAACCGGCGCGCTCGCGCTGAGCGGGCGCTCGCTTCGTGCTTATCCACAGCCGCGAGCAACGCAAGGGATTTTCGGTTGACTTCGCGCATCGCGCGGCGCACCTTCGCAAGGCCGGCGCAAGATAAAGTCGCGAAATCAAACTGCCCGCGCCGGCGATGTTGGGGGTGCCATGATCGTCGTGCGAGACCAGCAACTGCGCCTGCTTGCGTTGGCGCAGCTCATCCGCGAGCTGCAGGAAGCGGCGCGCAACAAGACTCCGGGGCCGGCGGGTTTCACCGACCAGCAGGTCGAGGAGCTCTCGGCGCTGTCGTCGGCCGAGCTGGTGCGGCTCTCGGAGATGACCGAGCCGCGCGTCGCGATCCAGATCGACGCGGGATCGCTCGAGCACGGCCTTCGCCAGGTCGACTACCTCACCAAGCGCTCGCGCCAGCTCGAGTTCTTCATCACGCACGGCGCGACATCCAACATGCTCTCGAAGCTCTTCCGCATCTCGTCGGCGGACGTGACGCTGAAGCGCCGGCTATTTTCGGGCACCGCCTCGTCGCTGCGCCGGCCCGCGATGCCGCCGCACGCGACGCGCGAGCACATCCAGGCGCGGTGGTTCGAAATTCGAAAGGGCAAGGAGCGCGAGCCCGTGCGTGCCGAGGACTACGAAGAGCTGCATGCGGATTTCTCGCAGTACACGTTCGCGACCCTCTGGGCGGTGGTGCACGAGTTCGACAACGAATAGCGCTTCGCGTCACTATCCGGGCCTGGCTCCGCCGCTGGTTGCGGGCGCGGGATTCACCTTGCAGGTCGCGCGCCGCGCGAAGTCACGCGTGTTGCCCAAGCTCCCGGCGGATGAACTCGTGGAAGTGCACCATGCCGTCTTCCATGGGCGATTGATACGGCCCGTGCTCCTCGCGGCCGTCGGCGATGAGCGCACGCCGGCCCTCGGTCATGCGCCGGCAGATCTCTTCGTCCTCGAGCGCGGTCTCGTGATAGGCCTTTTGCTGCGCCTCGATGAATTCGGGCTCGAAGAGGGCGATCTCCTCGGGATAGTAGAACTCGATCACGTTCAGGTGCTTCTCGGGGCCGCGCGGATAGAGCGCCGAGATCACGAGCACGTGCGGATACCACTCGACCATCACGTTCGGGTAGTAGGTGAGCCAGATGGCGCCGTGGGGCGGTGGCTCGCCGTTCCTGTACTTCAGCACCTGCTCGTGCCACATCTTGTAGGTATCCGAGCCGGGCGTGCCGAGGCGCTGGTTCACGCCGACCGTCTGCACGTTGTACCAGTCGCCGAACTCCCACTTGAGGTCGTCGCAGCTCACGAAGCGGCCCAGGCCCGGATGGAAAGGACCCACGTGGTAGTCCTCGAGATAGACCTCGACGAAGGTCTTCCAGTTGAAGTCGTACTCGATGGCCTCGACCTTGTTCAGCACGTAGCCTTCGAAATCGAGCTCCTTCGCGACGCCAAGGCGCCCGAGGTCCTTCGCGACCTGGCGCTTGCCGTTGAAGAGCATGCCGTTCCACTTCTGCAGCTCCTGTCGCGGAAGGTCGAGGCACGGCATGTCGGAGAACGACGGCGCACCGATGTGCTTGCCGGTGCCGTCGTAGGCCCAGCGATGCAGCGGGCAGGTGATGGTGCCTCCGGGAAGTTGCCCCATGCCCTTCAGCATGATCGCCTGCCGGTGGCGGCACACGTTGGAGACGAGATCGTGGCGCCCTTCGTTGTTCACGAGCGCCCAGGCCCCGTTCGAACGCCAATCGAGCACGCGATAGTCGCCGGCATTGCGCGCCATCTGCTCGTGGGCGACATAGCCGGGGCCGCGGGCGAAGAGGAGCTTGTCTTCGAGCGCCGCGATTCGGGGATCGAAATACCACGCGAGCGGCAAGTGCGGTGCCGCCCTCAGGAGCGATTTCTGGCTCGCCAGGTCCGTCATTTTTCCCACCTCCAGGTACCGATCGAAGATAAGAAACAACGCGGGCTAATCGAGTCAGCTAGCTTTTAACTCTGCAGCTCCGTCCCGGATGATCTTGCTGCCCTATTTTGGGCCAAGAGCCCTTAGTTTTCAAGACCTTTGCGGTACAATTCAGGGCTTCCCCATGGTCCAGTCGAACCCCTCCGCCGAACCGCTCGATTTCGAAAAGGCCCTCGAGGAGCTCGAGCGCCTGGTCGCCCGCATGGAGGATGGCAAGCTGCCGCTGGAGGAGTCGCTCGCGGCCTACCAGCGAGGCGCGGAGCTCATCAGGTTCTGCGAGTCGAAGCTCGCCGACGCCCAGGCGCGCGTGGCCATCCTGGACGGCGACGCCCTCAAGGACTTCACCCCCGACCCGAAGTGAACGAAGCCGACTTCGACTCGTGGTCGCGCGAAGTCGCGACGCGCATGCAGGCGGTGCTGGCCGGCCTCCTCCCGGCTTCCCGGATCGCGCCCGCGCGCCTCCACGACGCGATGCGCTACTCGACGCTCGGCGGCGGCAAGCGGGTGCGCGCGATGCTCGCTTTCGGCGCGGGAGAGGTCACGTCCGCGGAGCCGAGCCGCGTCGAGGTCGTGGCCTCGGCAATCGAGATGGTCCATGCCTATTCGCTGATCCACGACGATCTTCCGTGCATGGATGACGACGTGCTGCGTCGCGGCAAGCCCACCTGCCACGTCGAGTTCGACGAAGCCACCGCGCTCCTCGCGGGCGATGCGTTGCAAAGCCTCGCGTTCCAGTTGCTTGCGCAGCACCGCCTCGCCGACGATCGCGACACGCAGCTCGAGATGATCGAGCTCTTCGCCGTGGCGTGCGGCTCCCGCGGCATGGCCGGCGGGCAGGCGATCGACCTCGAGTCCGTGGGCGGCTCCCTCACCCTTCCCGAGCTCGAGTTCATGCACATCCTGAAAACCGGCGCGCTCATCCGCGCCTCGGTGGTGATGGGCGCGCGCTGCGGTGCGGCGCTCACCCCGACCGATCGCGACGGCCTCGACCGCTACGCGAAATGCGTGGGCCTTGCCTTCCAGGTGGTGGACGACATCCTCGACGAGGAGGGCGACGCCGAATCCCTCGGCAAGACCGCCGGGAAGGACAAGGCCGCGGGCAAGCCCACCTATACCAGCCTCATGGGCCTTGGCGACGCGCGCCGCTTCGCAGGCGAGTTGCTGAAGGATGCGGAAGAAGCCATCGCGCCCTTCGGGGAACGTGCCCGGCGGCTGCGCGAGATCGCCTCCTTCATCGTGAACCGGCGCAGGTAAGCCCGCAGCGTAGAATATTTCACCCCCGATGAGCGCCTACCCCCTCCTCGAGACACTGGACGATCCGGCGGACCTACGCCGGCTCGACCGCAAGCAGCTCGCCCAGCTGGGCGAGGAGCTGCGCGCCTTCATCGTCGATTCGGTCGCCGCCACGGGCGGCCACCTTTCCTCGAACCTGGGCACGGTCGAGCTCACCATCGCCCTGCACTACGTATTCGACACGCCGCGCGATCGCCTCATCTGGGACGTGGGCCACCAGACCTACGGGCACAAGATCCTCACCGGGCGGCGCGAGGGAATGAACCGCCTGCGCCAGAAGGGCGGCATCGCGGGCTTCCCGCGCCGCGAGGAGAGCGCCTACGACACGTTCGGCACCGCGCATTCGTCCACCTCGATCTCCGCCGCCATCGGCATGGCGGTCGCCGCGCGCGCCAAGGGCGAAGACCGCCGAGTGGTCGCGGTGATCGGCGACGGCGCCATGACCGCCGGCATGGCCTTCGAGGCGCTCAACAACGCGAAGCAGGCCGACGCCAACGTGATCGTGGTCCTGAACGACAACGACATGTCGATCTCGGAGAACGTGGGCGCGCTCAACAACTACCTCGCGAAGCTGATGTCGGGCCGCTTCTACGCCGCCACGCGCAAGACCGCGGAGAAAGTGCTGAAGGGCGCCCCGCCGCTGAAGGACTTCGCCAAGCGCTTCGAGGAGCACGCCAAGGGCATGTTCACGCCGTCCACGCTCTTCGAGGAGTTCGGCTTCAACTACACCGGCCCCATCGACGGGCACAACATCGACGTGCTCATCGATACCCTCGAGAACGTGAAGCGCCTCGAGGGCCCGCAGTTCCTGCACGTGGTGACGCGCAAGGGCCAGGGTTACGCCTACGCCGAGGAAGACCCGATCACCTATCACGGGCCCGGCAAGTTCGACCCGGGAGTTGGCATCGTGAAGGCGAAGGCGGCGGCCGACACGCGCCCGAGGCCGACCTATACCCAGGTCTTCGGCGAGTGGCTCTGCGACATGGCGCGCGCCGATTCGCGTCTCGTCGGCATCACGCCCGCGATGCGCGAGGGCTCGGGCCTCGTGAAGTTCTCGCAGCAATTCCCGCAGCGCTACTTCGACGTCGGCATCGCGGAGCAGCACGCGGTCACTTTCGCCGCGGGGCTTGCCGTCGAGGGGATGAAACCCGTCGTCGCCATCTACTCCACGTTCCTGCAGCGCGCCTACGACCAATTGATCCACGACGTGGCGTTGCAGAACCTGCCCGTCGTGTTCGCCATGGATCGCGGCGGCCTCGTCGGCGCGGATGGGCCGACGCACCATGGAGCCTTCGACCTGTCGTACTTGCGCGCCATTCCGAACATGACGGTGATGGCGCCCGCCGACGAGAACGAATGCCGGCAGATGCTCTACACGGCCTTCACGCTCGATTCGCCCACGGCGGTACGTTACCCGCGTGGCGCCGGTCCCGGCGTCGAGGTGAAGGCGGCGATGAAGGCATTGCCCGTGGGCCGCGCGGAGCTGCGCCGCGAAGGCAAGCGCGTGGCGATCCTCGCCTTCGGCGCGATGCTGGCTCCAGCGCTCGAGGCGGGCGCCGATCTCAATGCGACCGTCGTGAACATGAGGTTCGTGAAGCCCCTCGATTCCGAGCTCGTGTTCCGTCTCGCCGCGAGCCACGACCTCCTCGTGACGGTGGAAGAGAATGTCGTCCAGGCGGGTGCGGGCTCGGCGGTCGCCGAGGCCCTCTCCGCGGTGTCGATCACGGCCGACATCCTCATGCTGGGGTTGCCCGACCGCTTCGTCGAGCATGGCGATTCCGGGCAGCTTCTCTCCGATTGCGGGCTGGACGCGGCAGGCATCGCGCGCAGCATCCGCGAGCGGCTCTCGCAGTCGGGGCGGCGCCCCGGAAAGGCGGCGTGAAAATGAAGTGGCCCCTCCTCGTGCCTCTTGCCTGGTGCCTCCTGTCGGTGGCTCATGCCGCGGACAGGCCCTGTACCCGGCCCGATATCGCCAACGCGCAGAGGTCGATCGACGCGATCGTCACCTGGCCGCAGCTTCGCAAGGCGTGGGCCGACTACCGGCAGTGCGACTCGGGCGAGATCGCGGACATGTACACCGACGCGTTGCTGCGCGTCGCGGTTTCGTGGAAGAACTCGGAGCAACTCGCCAACGACGCGGAGAAGGACCCGAACTACAAGGCGTTCGTGGTCGCGCACCTGAAGAGCCCGGCCGCGAAGGACGACCTTCCCTCCATCAAGTCGCGCGTCGCCTCGATGTGCCCCAAGGGCCACGACGCGTTCTGCGCGGAGCTCTCCGAGTCGCTCAAGCCCGCCGCGGCACCCAGTCTCCCGCCGCTCAATCTCGAGCCGCTGAGGCTGGAGACGATCAAGCCCACGGAGACTTCGCCCGGAGCGCCGAAGTAATGCGCCTCGAGGGCAAGGGTGCGCTGGTGACCGGCGCCGCGCAAGGCATCGGGCTCGCGTGCGCCGAGGCGCTCGCTCGCGAGGGCGCGCGCGTGACGCTCGCCGATGTGAACGCAGAGAGCGTGAACCGCGAAGCGGCGAAGCTGCGCGACGCCGGTTTGCAAGTAGCCGGCGTGCAATGCGACGTCTCGCGCAAGGCCTCGGTGGAAGCCGCCGTCGCCGCCACCGTGCAGTCCTGGGGGCGCCTCGACATCCTCGTTTCCAACGCGGGCATCGTGCATGCCGCGGAATTCCTCGACCTCGAGGAGGCGGACTTCGACCGCGTGCTCGCCGTGAACCTGAAGGGAATGTTCCTCGTGGGCCAGGCCGCCGCGCGCCGGATGGTGAAGCAGGGCGGGGGCGGCGCCATCATCAACATGTCGAGCGTGAACGCGGTGCTCGCCATTCCCAACCAGGTTCCCTACGTGGTCTCCAAGGGCGGCATCAACCAGCTCACCAAGGTGATGGCGCTGGCGCTCGCTCCCCACCGGATCCGGGTGAACGCCATCGGCCCGGGGACCATCGCCACCGAGCTCGCGCGCACCGCGGTCCTGGGCAACAAGGAGGCCGAGCGAAAAATCCTTTCGCGAACGCCCATGGGACGTCTGGGCGAGCCCGCGGAAATCGGCAAGGTCGCGGTCTTCCTCGCGAGCGACGACGCGTCCTACCTCACCGGCCAGGCCCTCTATCCCGACGGCGGGCGCCTTGCGTTGAACTACACCGTGGCCGTTCCCGACTAAGGTAAACTCGCGGCCCGCACGAGACACCGAAAGGACGATTCCATGAAGCGATTCGCCGTAGCAGCAGCTTTCGCGTTCGCGGCTTGCCTGCCCGTTGCCGCGACGGCCGACGTTCCCAAGCCCAAGTGCGAGCCCACGCCCCAGTATCCCGGGCGCCTCGCCATGCAGTCGGACAATCGGCGCAAGGCGTTCGAGCGCGACCTCAAGGCCTACCAGGAGTGCATCAATACCTACCTCGCGGATCGCAAGGCGGCGATGAAGGCCGAGGAAGACGCGGCCAACACCACCATCAACGACTACAACGCGCTCATGAAGAAGATCAACGAGGACCAAAAGGCCGGCGCCGAAAACTAGGCGCGAGGAGGTGCGTGGCATACTGCCGCGGTGACGCCGTCCACGTCGTTGCGGCTCGCCATCGTCGTCCTGGCGCAGCTCTTCGGCACCTCCCTCTGGTTCAGCGCCAATGCGGCGTTCGACGACCTTGCGCGCGCCTGGTCGCTCTCGCCCACGGATGTCGGCACGCTCACCATCGCCGTGCAGGCGGGATTCATCTGCGGGACGATGGGGCTCGCCATCACCGGCCTCGCGGACCGCTTCGCCGCTAGCCGCGTTTTCGCTGCCGCTTCGCTCCTCGGAGCGCTCTCCAATACGGCGTTCGCATTCGCCGCGGACGGACTTTCCTCGGGCGTAGCGCTTCGCTTCGTGACGGGGGTCGCGCTCGCCGGAATTTATCCGTTGGGCATGAAGCTCGTGGTGAGCTGGGATCCCGTGCGCGCCGCGCAGGCACTCGGTTGGCTCGTGGGAATGCTCACGCTCGGCACCGCGCTTCCCCACGCGATCCACGCGCTCGGCGCGGGACTCTCGTGGCAGGCTACCGCGATCACGTCCTCGGCACTCGCCCTCGTCGCGGGTGCGGCGATCCTCGCCATGGGTGACGGGCCCCACCTGCCGCGCGGTTTGGGTGCTCGTTTCCGCTGGAGCGCCATCGGCGAGGTCGCGCGGATTGCCGAGTTCCGCTCCTCGGCGCTCGCCTACTTCGGCCACATGTGGGAGCTCTACGCGTTCTGGACGGTGGTGCCGTTGCTCGTCGCCGCGAGCGTTACCGCCGATCGCGCCGCCATCTCGAGGGCGTCGTTCACCGTCATCGCCGTGGGTGCGATCGGTTGCGTCGCAGGCGGCCTCGCGAGCCGGCGCATCGGCAGCGCTCGGGTCGCGGCCATCGCCCTCGCGGGCTCGGCTGCCTGTGCTTTCGCCTACCCTTTTGTCGCGGCGACTCCCGCCGCTTTCGCGATGCTGCTCGCGTGGGGAATCGCGGTCGTCGCGGACTCGCCGCAGTTCTCGGCGCTGTCGGCGCGTGCGTGCCCGCCCTCGCTCGTGGGAAGCGCGCTCGCGCTCCAGAACGGCATCGGATTCGCCATCACGATCGTCTCGATCCGCCTCGCCACGGAGTGGTTGCCGCGCTGGGGCGCGGGCGTGGCGTGGCTGCTCGTGCCAGGCCCTGTCCTGGGACTCCTGGCGCTGTTGCCGCTGGTGCGCGCGAAGCGCTAGCGACTTACCTCACGACCGACTTGTCCTGGCCGAACAGGATCTTCTTCTCTTCTTCCGTTCGTATGCCGCCCCGGTTGGGATTGACCGCCTTCGCGAGATCGTAGGCTCGCACCGTGGCGGGCCGCGCCTTGATCGCCGCATGCCAGCGCCTGAGGTTCGGGAACTCGCCCATGTCCTGGCCCTGTCGGTCGGGGATGATCCACGGATAGCACGCGATGTCGGCGATGCTGTACTGCTTGCCCAGGATGAAGTCGCGCCCCGCGAGCCGCTTGTTCAGCACCGCGTAGAGGCGCGAGGTTTCCTTCACGTAGCGGTCGATCGCGTAGGGGATCTTTTCCGGAGCGTAGGTCGAGAAATGATGGTTCTGCCCGAGCATCGGGCCCAGCCCCGCCATCTGCCACATGAGCCACTCGAGCGCCTCGACCTGGCCGCGCAAGTCCTTCGGGAGGAGCTGGCCCGTCTTGCCCGCGAGGTAGAGGAGCACCGCGCCGGATTCGAAGACGGTGATCGGTTTTCCGCCACCCGTTGGGGCGTGGTCCACGATCGCGGGCATCTTGTTGTTCGGTGAGATGGCGAGGAACGCCGCCTCGAACTGCTCGCCCTTGCCGATGTTGATCGGTTTCACGTTGTAGTCGAGGCCGGTCTCCTCGAGATACATGGTGAGCTTGTGGCCGTTGGGCGTCGTCCAGTAGTACAGGTCGATCATCGCGCTACCTCCGAACCGTCGATTATGCTCCAGCGTGCGCAGCGATTCAGCGGCCCAGGAGGCCTACGTCCGCTCGCTTGTACTGGTCCGGCCACTCCATCGGCACGCCCAGCTCCTTCGCGGCGTGGCGCGGCCAATATGGGTCGCGCAGGCTCGCCCGCGCGAGGAAAACCGCGTCGGCGCGACCGTGGGCGACGATTTCCTCGGCCTGCACCGCTTCGCTGATGAGGCCCACCGTCGCCGTCGGAATGCCGGCGCCCGCGCGGATGCCTTCCGAGAACGGGACCTGGTAGGACGGCCCGAGGACGATCTTCTGGTCGTGGATGTTGCCGCCGCTGGAGCAATCCACGAGGTCGATGCCGGCAACCTTGAGGCGCTTCGCGAGCTCGATGGACTGGGGAAGATCCCAACCCCCCTCGTACCAATCGGTGGCGGAGATGCGGTAGAAGACGGGCTTGTCGGCGGGCCATGCGCCCCGGACGGCCCGCGCCACTTCAAGAGGCAGGCGCACGCGATTGTCGAACGATCCGCCGTAGTCGTCGGAGCGCAAGTTCGAAAGCGGCGAGGCGAACGAATGCAGCAAGTAGCCGTGCGCGCCGTGGACCTCGACTACATCGAATCCGGCTTCGAGGGCGTTCACCGCCGCATCGCGGAATTGCGCGACGACCTCGCGGATTTCCTCGCGGGTCATCTCGCGTGGCGGCGGAAAGTGGCCGAAAGGCACCGCGCTCGGCCCGAGCGTGGTCCATGCGCCGTGGGACGCGTCGAGCGGCTTGCCGCCGTGCCAGGGTTGGGCGCACGAGGCCTTGCGCCCGGCGTGCGCGATCTGGATGCCCGGCACGGCACCCTGCGCGCGGATGAAGCTCGCCACGGGCTTCCATGCCTTCGCGTGCGCGGGAGACCAGATGCCCGCGTCCCACGGCGTGATGCGGCCCACCGGCGACACGCCGCTCGCCTCGACGCACACGAACCCGGCGCCGCCCACGGCGCGGCTGCCGAGGTGGACGAAGTGCCAATCGTTGGGCATTCCGTCATCGCTCGAGTACATGCACATCGGCGAGACGAAGACGCGGTTGCGGAAGGTGACGGAGCGAAGGGCGAGCGCGGAGAAGAGATGTGACGAGGCCATAATTCGACATCATGCCAAATTCCGTGCTCACGATTCGCGCCGGCCGGCGCGCGATGCAACGTATCCGCGATGTGGGAATGGACCCGCGCGATTTCACGATCGTGCCGGGCGCGGCCGGCGGCCCCAAGGGCCTGGGCATCGCGGGGCTGGATCGCGCCATCTTCGTGGATTGGCTCCCCACCGCCCCGGGAGTGCGCCACCTGGTGGGGTCGTCCATCGGCGCCTGGCGCTTCGCCGCCGCCTGCCGCAAGGATTCGGCCGTGGCGCTCGCGGAGTTCACAGAGGCCTACACGCAGCAGCGTTATCCGCGGCGGCCGAGCGCGCGGCATGTGTCGCAATCGGCGCGCGAGATGCTGAAGTCGCTCTTCACCGGGCGCGAGGATGAAATCCTTTCGCATCCGCACTATCGGCTGCACATCCTCGCGGTGCGCGGGCGCTGGCCGCTCACGAAGCTCGCGGGCGCGGTCACGACGCTCGGCTTCGCCATGGCAGCGGTCGCCAACGCCGTGGGACGCCGGCACCTCGCGCGCTTCATCGATCGCACCGTTTTCCACGATGCGCGCGAACGCTTGCCGTTCGTGGACGACGCCCCATTCGATGCGTTCAAGACTCACGCGGTGCCGCTCGATCGGGGGAACCTCGGCGAAGCGCTGCTCGCTTCAGCCTCGATTCCGCTGGTGCTGGAAGGCGTGCCCGACATCCCGCGCGCGCCGCGTGGCGTTTATTGGGACGGCGGCATCATCGACTATCACTTGCACCTGCCGTACCACCGCGCGCCCGGTTTGGTGCTCTATCCGCACTTCGTGGATCGCATCGTGCCCGGCTGGCTCGACAAGGGCATGCCATGGCGCCATGCCCGCGGCGAGTGGCTGGACAACGTGCTGCTCGTGGCGCCTTCGCGCGAATACCTCGCGCGATTGCCGCATGGAAAGCTGCCCGACCGGCGCGACTTCACCCGCTTCGCGGGCGACGATGCAGGGCGCATGAAGTACTGGAGGGCGGCGATCGGCGAGAGCGAGCGGCTGGCGGCGGCATTTCACGAGTTCATACGCAACCCCGACCCGGCGCGAATCCTGTTGTTGTAGATGGCAGGTTCGGTTTCGTTGCCGTTGGAAGCCAATCGCTCCACGGCAAAGGTATGGATGTCGATCGCCTCCTTGCCTCCCAAGAGGCGGACTTGTACATCCCGGGGAACGAAGCCAGGGCCGAGTCAGCGTCTGGCGGTGCGGCGGATTGCCTCGACCTTCATTCGACGTCGAGGCCGGCCTGCTTCACGATGCGCGCCCACTTCGCGGACTCGGTCGAAATGACCGCGGCCGCCTCGGCCGGAGTGCTTCCCACGGGATCGATCCATTGGCGATCCCAGAGCGAAGCCTTCAGCGCCGGGTCGCGCACGATCTTCACGATCTCGGTATTCAAGCGCACCAGCGCCTCGGGCGGCGTCGCGCGAGGCGCCATGATCACGATCCACACATCGGCCTCGAAGCCGGGATAGCCGCTCTCCGCCACCGTCGGGATCGCGGGGATGAGCGGCGAGCGCTTCGCGGAGGTCTGCGCGAGCACGCGCACCTTCCCGCCTTCCATCTGCGGGATCAGCGCTGTGGGATTGAGCGAGAGGATCTGCACGTCGCCCGAGATGAGTGCCTGCACCGCGGGCGCTCCGCCGTTGTATGGGATGTGAACCGTGCGGATCCCCGCGACGCTGTTGAAAAGCTCCATGGAGAGCTGCGAGATGCTGCCCTTGCCGACGGACGAGAAATTGAGCTTGCCGGGCTCGGCCTTCGCGCGGGTCACGAGTCCCGCAAGCGTGGCCACGCCGAGCGACGGATTCACCGCGATGAGGTTGGGCGAGGTGCCCACGAGGCTCACCGGCGCGAAGTCGCGCGCCACGTCGTACGGCAGGTTGCGATAGATCGCGGGGCTCACCGCGAGAGGCCCATTGGTGCCCACGAGGAGCGTCGTGCCGTCCGGGGCCGACTTCGCGACGGCCTCCGCCGCGATGTTGCCACCGGCGCCAGGGCGATTTTCGACGATGACGGGTTGACCCAGCGCGCGGCTCAACGGATCGGCCAGGGCGCGTGCCACGACGTCGGGCTGCCCGCCGGGCGCGAAGGGCACCACGAGCTTCACGGGATGGGAGGGCGCCCACTGGGCGGGGACGGGAAGTGCCACCAGGGCGGCGAGGAATAACAGCAGGCGTGCGATAGTCATATTCCCGAAGTGTCTCAGAAGTTGGCGCGCCCGGAATACGGCTGAAAGAGCCGTTGTGAACCACGTCACAAGTGGGCGCAGTGGCGCGTGCTAGCCTCCGGGAGCCACTCAGGGAAAAAAAGGGGAAAACCAATGATTCGCACTGCCATTCGTGCCGGCGCGCTATTCGCCGTCGGCCTCGTCGCGGTCACCATGTCCGCGGCACAGATGACCGAGGACCAGGCCAAGCAGGCGGCCCAGGAGGTGAAGCTCCTCGTGACCGAGGGCAGCGCCGTGGTGGGCGACCTCCAGTCCCAGATCAATAGCGGCAAGGTCGACAAGGCTCAGGTCGCTCCCGAGGCGATGGTCGCCGCGTTCAAGGTGCGCTACCAGAAGGCGGCGGGCGCTGCGTTCGACACCAACGCCAGGGGCGTGATCGGCGATTCGCGCCGCGCCTTCCTCGCGGCCTACACCTCGGTCGTCACCCGCTACCAGGGGAACCTCACCAAGGGCGGGCAGGATGCGTTCGTACCGGCGTTCTTCCGCGCGCAGGTGCTGAAGGAATTCAACCAGCTCATGGCGGGCAAGGTGCAAGCCTATGCCACCAACCGCGACGAGGAGCTCATCAACAGCGACTGGGCGGTGCACAAGGTGATGAAGAACTCGGCGCTCTCGGGTGTCGTGCCCGGCCTCATGAAGACCGGCAGCCTGCAACCGGTCGTGCAGAGGCAGGGCAGCGCGATGATGGGCTACTACCCGATGAAGCTCGCCCCGGCGTGCGTGTCGTGCCATGCGCAGAACGGGCTCAAGCAGACCGAGGGCGGCTTCGGCGGCGCGCTGGTCGTAGAGATCCCCGTCAAGTAAGCGCCATTCAGCGATGACTCTGCGCCGGCTCCTGCGGCTCGCCCCCGTGGGGTTGGCGGTGCTGGTCGCCGTGAACATGGCGATGATGCTGCTGATCGACCGGCAGGCGCGCGCGACGTTCGAGCAGGTACGCGCCGCCCAGTCGCAGCGCGACATGATCGCGGGCATCCGCACGCAGTGCGAGGCGCTCACGTTCAAGGCGGTGGCATGGACGCTCACCCGCCGCACGACCCAGGCGCGCGTCTACGAGGATGGCAGGAAATCCTGCTTCGCTTCGGTCGACGAGGCCGCGGCGGCGATGCCGCAGGCGAAAACCCAGCTCTCGGCGCTGAAGGAGAGGCTCACGGCCCTCGCGGCGCTCCTCGAGACCATCCAGTCCGAGCACACCGACGAGACCAAGATGGTGACGGTCGGGCGCCTGGAGCGCGAGGTGCAGCCGATGACGGCGGACATGCACAAGGCGCTGGACGACCTCGTGCGCGCGGCCGACGACGAGAGCGGGCGGCTCATGGGCGATGCGCAACGCCAGCAGCGCCAGACGCTCTGGGCGGGAGCGCTGGTGGGCGTGCTGGCGGTCGTGATCGGCGCTTTGCTCGTGCACCTTCTTACCCGGCGCATCCTCACTTCGGTGGGCGAGGCCGTGAACGTCGCGAGCGCGCTCGCCGAGGGCAACCTCAGCATCGCGCCTCGCGTCCACCGTTCCGACGAGATCGGCCAGATGCTGGCGGCGATGGACAAGGCGCGCCAGGCATGGATCGCCACCATCGGCGAGATCCACGTCGTCACGCGCTACATCGCTGAGATCGCGGAGGAGATCGCGCAGGACGCGGGCACGCTCAACGAGCGAAGCGCCCATGCGGCGACGAGCCTTCGCGACACGGCGCGCTCCATGACCGAGTTGCTATCCACGGTCGAGGCTTCCACTGCGTCCGCACGCAAGGCCTCCGAGCTCGCGGGCGCGGCGACCGGCTCCGCCCATGAGGGCGAGGCTGCCGTGGCCGAGGTCGTGCGAACCATGGACGACTTGAGCCAAGCCTCGTCCAAGATCAGCGAGATCGTCTCGCTCATCGACAGCATCGCGTTCCAGACCAACCTGCTCGCGCTGAACGCGGCCGTGGAAGCGGCGCGCGCCGGCGAGCAGGGCCGCGGCTTCGCGGTCGTCGCTTCCGAGGTTCGTGCGCTGGCGCAGCGCTCCTCGCAGGCCGCGGGCGAAATTCGCGGGCTTATCGGTTCCTCGGTCGAAGGCGTGCAGGCCGGGGCGCGCAACGCCGCGGGCGCGAGCGGAAAGATCTTGCACATGGGCCAATCGATCGCGCAGGTCTCGTCGATGATCGCGGATGTCTCGGGCGCGGCGAGCCGGCAGAACCGCGAGATCGACCAGCTATCGAACACGATCGGCGAGCTGAACACGGTAACCCAACATAACGCTCGCCTGGTGGGCTCGTGGACCGAGCGCGCCGAGCACCTGCGCCAGGAGCTGCAGCGACTCGCCGGCCTCGTGGAACGCTTCCGTCTTCCCGGGGCGTCGCTCGCGGCTGCCACGACTGTCGTGATATCTTCACGGCGCGAGGAGCGGGCACTGATCCGCAGCTAGGGAGGCGCGAATGGCAGGCCGCCGGACCTTTTACGACGTATTGGGTGTCCCGCGCGACGCGTCGTCGGTGGACATCGCATCGGCGTTCCGCGACAAGCTCGCGGCGATGAAGGACCAGCCTCCGGTGCTTCCCGAAGCGATGGACGGGCTTCGGCAGGCGTACCAGACGCTCGCCAACCCGTCGAGGCGCGCCGAATACGACCGGTCGATCACGCCATCGAACGCCCGCGGGGCGAGCGCCCGTGCAGCGCCGGCGATGGAAAGCGAGGCGTCCGAACCGCGCTCGCGAATCATGATGATCACGGTCGCGGCCGTGGTGCTCGCGGTCATGTTCTGGGGGTGGAAGCGCCACCGCGCCGCGATCGCCCAGGCGGTTTCCGCGCCGGTCATCGTGTCCGTGACGCAAATGGAGACCCCGTCCAGAATGGCCACACCGATCCGTTCCGAACCGGTGTCGCGCGGGGCGCTCAGCGCCGAGCAGGTCTTCGCCCAGGTTTCACCCAGCATCGTGCGCGTGTACGCGGCGGACGAAGGCGGCCGGCCGATCAAGCAGGGCAGCGGCGTAGTCACGGGCACCGGTCGCGTGATCACCAACTGCCACGTGGCGAGCGGCGCCTCGCGGCTCACGGTCTCGGCGGGCGGCAACATGTATTCCGCCTCGGTCCGCGTCGCCGACGAGCCATTCGACCTCTGCAGCCTCGACGTGACTGGGCTCTCCGCGCCCGCGGTCCCGATCGGGACGGTGGAAACGGTGCGCACCGGCCAGAAGGTCTTCGCGATCGGCGCGCCCATGGGCCTGGAGCTCACCATCTCCGAGGGAATCGTGTCGTCGTTGCGCGAAATGCCGCAAGGCAAGGTGATCCAGACCACGGCGCCGGTGTCGCCAGGATCGAGCGGCGGGGGCCTTTTCGACCCCGAGGGGCGGCTGGTAGGCATCGTCACGTTCCAGACCCGGTCGGGACAGAACCTCAACTTCGCCGTGCCCGCCGACTGGATCGCCCAGATGTCGAGCCGCAGTTCACCCAGCGAGGTGGCGGACCTGTCCGGCGCGCCGCCCGCGAAGGCGTCGGCCGCGCCCGAGCGCGAGGCCACCGTGGCGGACATGGTGGCGGGCCCGTGGCATTGCTTCGGATCGATCTCGGGGCGCAACGCCGACTACGACTATGGCGACGATGGCGTCCTTCGCATCACCTGGAGCGACGGCAAGGCCATGGCCGGACGCTACATGGTGACCGGACAGAGCATCGCGTACCAGGGGACGGACGGAACCTTCACCTTCCAGATCGAGTCGATCTCGGCTTCCCGGATGGTGCAGGTGGTGGGGGGCGGCGAACGCCTCGCCTGCGAACGGCGAACCTGATCTAGTAGTTGAGGTAGGGCGCGAGCCAGCGCTCGGCCACCGCGAGGTCCATGCCCTTGCGGTGCGCGTAATCGGCGACCTGGTCGCGCTCGATCTTGCCGATGGCGAAGTAACGCGACTGCGGATGCGCGATGTAGAAGCCCGCGACTGCCGCGGTCGGCAGCATGGCGTACGCGTCGGTGAGCGTCATGCCGGCATTCTTGTCCGCGGCGAGCAGCCGGAATAGCTCGCCCTTCTCGGTATGCTCGGGGCACGCGGGGTAACCCGGCGCGGGACGGATGCCCTGGTACTTCTCCGCGATGAGCTCGTCGTTGGCGAGTTTCTCGTCCGCGGCGTAGCCCCAGAGCTCGGTGCGAACGCGATGGTGCAAATGCTCGGCGAAGGCTTCGGCGAGGCGGTCGGCGATCGCCTTCAGCATGATCGCGGCGTAGTCGTCGTGCCTGGCCTCGAGCTCCTTCACTTTCGCGTCGATCCCGAGCCCCGCCGTCACCGCGAAGGCGCCCACGTAGTCGGCGAGGCCCGAGTCCTTCGGCGCCACGAAATCGGAGAGGCACTGGTTGGGGTTGCCCGAAGGCTTCTCGGCCTGCTGGCGCAGGTTGTGCCAGGTGCCCAGCACCCGCGAGCGTTTCGCGTCGGCGTAGATCTCGATGTCGTCACCCACGGAATTCGCGGGCCACAATCCGTACACGCCGCTCGCCGTGAGCCAACGGCCTTTCACGATGCGATCGAGCATCGCCTTGCCTTCGGCGAGCACGTTGCGCGCCGCTTCGCCCACCACCGGGTCGTCGAGGATGTCAGGGTACTTGCCCGCGAGGTCCCACGCCTGGAAGAAGGGCGCCCAATCGATGAAGGGAACGAGGCGCTCGAGCGGATAGTTCTGGAGTGACGTCACGCCAAGCTCGCGCGGCACGGCCGGGGCGTGGCTTGCCCAATCGATCTTCACGGCGTTGGCGCGCGCGGCCGCGAGGCTCACGCTCTTCTGGCCGGTCTTGCGCGCGTGCTGCTCGCGGACCTTCACGTAGTCGGCGCGGACTTCCGCCATGTATTTCGCGCGCTGCTCGGGGCTGGAGAGGGTCGTCGCCACGCCCACGGCGCGCGAAGCGTCCGGGACCCACACCGTCGGGCCCGAATAGTGGGGCTCGATCTTCACCGCGGTGTGGGTGCGCGAGGTCGTGGCTCCCCCGATGAGGAGCGGAAGCTTGAACCCGAGGCGCTGCATTTCGCGCGCCACGTGCGCCATCTCCTCGAGGGAGGGCGTGATGAGGCCCGAGAGGCCGACCATGTCGGCATTCTCTCGCGTCGCGGTCTCGAGGATCGTCTCGCACGCCACCATGACGCCCAGGTCCACGACATCGAAGTTGTTGCATTGGAGGACCACGCCGACGATGTTCTTGCCGATGTCGTGGACGTCGCCCTTCACGGTGGCCATGACCACCTTGCCCTTGGCTTTCGCGTCCGCGGTGCCCAGGCGCCTCTTCTCTTCCTCGATGAAGGGCACGAGGTGGGCGACGGCTTGTTTCATCACGCGCGCGCTCTTCACCACCTGCGGCAGGAACATCTTTCCAGAGCCGAAGAGGTCGCCCACGACGTTCATGCCGTCCATGAGCGGGCCCTCGATCACCTGGATCGGGCGCTCGAACTGCTGGCGGGCTTCCTCGGTGTCCGCCACGATGAAGTCCGTCACGCCCTTCACCAGCGCGTGCACGAGGCGTTCCCGCACGGTGCCCTTGCGCCAGGCGAGCTCCTGCGCCTCGTCCTTCTTCTGGCCCTTGAAGGTCTCGGCGAATTCGACGAGGCGCTCGGTGGCGTCCTCACGGCGATTGAAGATCACGTCCTCGACGCGTTCGAGGAGATCGGGCGGGATGTCCGCGTAGACGCCGAGCTGGCCCGCGTTCACGATGCCCATCGTCATGCCGGCCCGCGCCGCGTGATAGAGGAATGCCGTGTGCATGGCCTCGCGCACCGGATCGTTGCCGCGGAACGAGAAGGAGAAGTTGGAGACGCCGCCCGAGGTCTTGGCGTGCGGAAGGTGCCGGTGGATCCAGGCCAGCGCCTCGAGGTAGTCGCGCCCGTACGTGTTGTGTTCCTCGATGCCCGTGGCCACCGCGAAGATGTTCGGGTCGAAGATGATGTCCTCGGCCGGGAAGCCGACCGTCTGCGTGAGGATGCGGTAGCAGCGCTCGCTGATGCGGGTCTTGCGCTCGAGGGTGTCCGCCTGCCCCTTCTCGTCGAAGGCCATCACCACGACCGCCGCGCCGTAGCGGCGGGCGAGCTTCGCGTGCTTCACGAATTCCGCCTCGCCTTCCTTCAGCGAGATGGAGTTCACGATCGACTTCCCCTGCACGCACTTCAAGCCCGCCTCGATGACCGACCACTTCGAGCTGTCGATCATGATCGGCACGCGCGCGATGTCGGGCTCGGAGGCGACGAGCAGGAGGAAGCGGGTCATGGCGGCGGCGGAATCGAGCATCGCCTCGTCCATGTTGATGTCGATCACCTGGGCGCCGTTCTCGACCTGCTGGCGCGCGACCGAGAGCCCTCCCGCGTAGTCTCCGGCGAGGATCATGCGCGAGAACGCCTTCGAGCCCGTCACGTTGGTGCGCTCGCCCACGTTCACGAAGAGCGAATCTCCCCCGACGTTCAGGGGCTCGAGGCCCGCGAGGCGCAGCTTCGGCTCGATCTCGGGGACTTCGCGCGGCTTGAAGGTCGAGACGATCCCGGCGATGGCCCGGATATGGTCGGGCGTGGTGCCGCAGCAGCCGCCGGTGATGTTGAGCCAACCGCTCTCGGCCCACTCGCGGATATAGGCCGCGGTCTCGATGGGCAGCTCGTCGTACTCGGCCATCGCATTGGGCAGCCCCGCGTTGGGGTGGGCGGACACATACACGTCGGCGATGCGTGCGAGCTCCTCCACGTGCGGGCGCAATTGCTTCGCGCCCAGCGCGCAGTTGAAGCCGATGGAAAGCGGCTTCGCATGGCGAACCGAATTCCAGAATGCCTCCGCCGTCTGCCCGGACAGCGTGCGGCCCGAGGCGTCCGTGATCGTCCCCGAGATCATGATCGGGAGCCGAATGCCCGAGGCCTCGAAGCATTCGTCGATCGCGAAGAGCGCGGCCTTGGCGTTCAGCGTGTCGAAGATGGTCTCGACCATGATGAGGTCCACGCCGCCTTCGACGAGCGCATCGACCGCCACGCGATAGGCGTCGCGCACCTGGTCGAACGAGACCGCACGGAAGCCCGGGTCGTTCACGTCGGGCGAGAGCGAGAGCGTGCGGTTCATGGGGCCCAGCACCCCGGCCACGAAGCGCGGCCTTCCCGGCGTGCGGGTGGTGTACGAATCGGCCACCTCGCGCGCGATGCGGGCGGAGGCGAGGTTCATCTCCGCCACCACGTGCTCCAGCTTGTAGTCGGCCTGCGAGATCGACGTCGAGTTGAAGGTGTTGGTCTCGAGGATGTCCGCGCCCGCTTCGAGGTATTGCGAGTGGATCTCGCGGATCACGTTGGGGCGCGTGAGCGAGAGCAGGTCGTTGTTGCCGCGCAGGTCGCGATGGAAATCCTTGAAGCGTTCGCCGCGGAACTGCGCCTCGGTCAGCTCGTACCGCTGCACCATCGTGCCCATGGCGCCGTCCAGCACCAGGATGCGGCTCTTCAGCGCATCGTGGAGCGAGGCGAGGCGGGCAGGGCGTGTGGCGATCGTTTGGTCCATGTCCTCGAAAGCAAAAAAACCCGTCGGCGAAAGCGAACGGGTTTTTGGGCCGATCGCTTTAGCAGTATTTGTTGAGCGCCCGCAAGCTGACGGTCAAATCGGCGCTTTCAGCGGCAATTCTACCGTGGGCCCGGGCGCACCGCAAACCGCTAGCGCTCGGTCATCGCGAGCCGCAGGCCCAATGCTACGAGTACGCCGCCGCTCACTCGGTTCATCCATGCGATGGCCGATGGCCGGCGCAGCACTTTTTCCGAAAGGCTGCCGGCGGCGATTCCCACCGCGGATTTCACCGGAAGCGCCATCAGGGCATAGAGGACGCCCAGGAAGGCGAGGTCGCGCGTGGGGTGCGGGCTCGCCGGATCCACGAACTGGGGGAGGAACGCGAGAAAGAAAAGCACGATCTTCGGGTTGCTCACGTTGGAGAGCACGCCCTGCGCGAAAAGCGATGGCAGCGTGAGATGCCCGGCCGCTGCACCGATACCGGGAACGCCCGCCCGCGTGAAAAGCATCCGCACGCCGATGGCGACGAGATAGGCGGCGCCGACGAGCTTCACCCCGGTGAAGAGCGCTTCGCTTGCGAGGAGGATCGCGCCTACGCCCAACGCCGCGAGCGCGGTGTGCAAGAGGATCCCGGTGCACACGCCGAGCGCCGAGGCCACGCCCGCGAGCCTTCCCTGGGCGAGCGAGCGCGTGATCACATAGATCATGTCCTGGCCGGGCGTGGCGATGAGGGCGAGCGAGGCGGCGATGTAGAGCCCCAGCGAGGGCGCGTTCAATGGCCTTCTCCGGCGGCCCGCTCCAGGTGGGCTTCGAAGGCTCGCGCGAAGCCGGCGGCGTCGAAGAGCGGTGAAGTACGGACCTCCGCGGCCAGTCGTGCGCGAGCCTGCCGCCGCGCGGCGCCATCGCGCGCGAGGGCAAGCGTCGCTTCGAACGCGCGGTCCGCGTCGTCGAAGGCCCACTCGCCGAATCCCGCCGCGCGGAGCACGCTCGCCGCCACCCGGGAAGCGAATGTCTTTCCGAAAGTCGTGATGAGCGGCACGCCTGCCCACAGGGCATCGCTCGCGGTGGTGTGCGAGGTGTACGGGAACGTATCGACGGCGATGTCGGCGTGGCGCAACCGCGCGATGTGGTCCTCGTGCGGCGCGTGCGGTGCGAATACGATGCGCGCAGGGTCGACTCCATGCGAGCGCGCGGCATCCCGAAGGCGCTCGACGATGGGCGTCGCGGTGCCGGGGAGCCAAAGCACCGCGGCGGGCAGGGCTTGCAGCAGCGCGCACCAACGCGCGAACGATTCGGGCCGCAGCTTCACCGACTGGTTGAAGGAACAGAGCACCAGCGCGTCGTCGGGCAATCCGTAAGCCGAGCGCGGCTTGGGCTCGGCCGAGGCGCGCCGCGGGTCGTTGGGCTGGTAGCAATGCGGCATGCGAAGGATGCGTTCGGTGAAGTTCGCCTCGCCGCCTTCGGGCGCCACGACGCCATCCGCGACGAGATAGTCCACGAAGGGCGCGCCGATCGTGCCCGCGTATCCGAGGAAGTGCACCTGCACCGGCGCGGGACGCAGCGCAAGGAGGCCTATGGCCGAATTCTTCACATAGCCGCCCAGCTCGACCAGGACGTCGAGGGAATCGGCGGCGATCCGCCTCGCCGCGTTGTGCGCGGGCATGCCGCGGATTTCGACGAAGTGCTCGACCGCGGATTCCACGCGCTTGCGCGTGGCCGAGCCGTCGTCGGCGCCCGTGGAATAGGCGAAGACCTCGAAGCGGGCCCGGTCATGCTCCTCCAGCATCGCCGCCACGAGGTAGGACGTGGCATGGCTGTAGAAGTCGGCCGAGAGGTAGCCCACGCGGAGCCGGCGGCCTTCGCGCGGCGTGCGCCTGGCGAGCGGCGCGAACGGAGTGGCATAGTCCACGCGCGCCCAGTTCTCGGCCCAGGTGCGCTGTTCGGCGGGATCGGCAAGGATGTAGAGGCTCGTCTGCGGATGCGCGGGCGTGCGCGACGGCGCGAGCGCGGCCCCACGCAGCTCGGTTTCGAGCGCGTCGAGCCCACGCCAGTCGCAGACGGTGATCTTGGCGTGCACGAGCGCGGCGAGCATTGCCGCGTCGCGGTGCCCCGATTCGATGGCGCGCTCGAAGACGGGGATCGCCTCTTCGTAACGGTCGGCGGCGTTCAATGCCGCGCCGAGCGAGGCGGGCGCGGTGCGGTCCGTGGGCGAGAGCTCCACTTGCCGCCGGAACGCCTCCACCGCGCTCGGTGCGTCGCCCGCGGCCAGTGCCGCAAGGCCGAGCTTGCGCCAGGCCGAAGCCACGCGTGGCCGGTGCAACGCCACGGCCGCGAAATGGGGTTGTGCTTCGGCGGCGCTTCCCGCATGGGCGAGCGCGCCGGCGGCGATGGAACGCACGTCGATCGAATTGGGCGACATGGCGATCGCGCGCCTCGCGGCAGCGAGCGACTCGTCGGTGCGGCCGAGCGACGCGAGCGTATAGGCGACCGCGGCGATTTGCCCGGCACTCGCCTTGCCGGAGGCGAGCAGGGCCTCGCAAGTCTTCGCGGCATCCTCGGTGCGGCCGGATCCGGCCTGCGCGGCGGCGAGGTGCGCGAGCAACTGGGACTGCCCGGGGAACTTGGCGAGCAGCGCTTCGAGGTGTATCAGCGCGTCGCGCTCGGCGCCATCGGCCACGAGCACGCCGGCCAGCTCGAAACGCGCCGAATCCTCCTGCGGCCAGCGCTCGAGGATATTTTCGAGGCGGGTGCGCGCCGCGGCGAAGTCGCCGCGATGCTTGGCGGCGAGCGCGAGGTTGAAGCGCGTCTCCATCACGTCGGGCGCGAGGCGCAGCGCCTCGGCGAGGACCCTTTCGCCCTCCACCGGGTCGCCAAGCTGCACGAGGACCGCGCCCAGCGTGCTCCATGCCATGGCGTTGGCCGGCTCGGCCTTCACGGCGGCATGCGCGGAGGCGAGCGCTTCCGCGCCGCGGCCCGCGGCGAGGAGCTGCGCGATCGGTTCGGGGTTCAAGCCTTGTGCGGGGCGTTGGCCGCCAGCCAGTCGAGCGCGAGGCCGGCAAGCGTCTTCACGCCGAGCGGCAGGCACTCCTCGTCCACGTAGAAGCGCGGGCTGTGGTTGGGCGCGGCCTTGGTGCAATCGCGATCGCGCGGCGTGCAGCCCATCCAGTAGAAGAGGCCGGGCACCTGCTTCTGGTAGAAGGAAAAGTCCTCGGCGCCGCAGATCTTGTCCACCTCGCGCACGTTCGTTTCGCCCGCGACGCGCGAGAGCGTGGGAATCGACCACGCGGTGAGCCCCGGGTGGTTCACGGTCACGTCGTACCAGCGATGGATGTGCACCTTCGCGGTGGCGCCGCCGGAGGCCGCGATCATCTCGGAGATGCGCTTCACGTGCTCGTGCAGCTCCTCGCGCTGCTTCTCGTCGAAGGAGCGGATCGTGCCCTCGAGCTTCACCTCGTCGGGGATGATGTTGTGGCGCACTCCGCCGTGGAAGACGCCGACGGTGACGATCGACGGCTCGTGCGTGATGTTCATGCGGCGCGAGACGATCGTCTGGAGCCCCAGCACGATTTGGGAGGAGACCACGATCGGATCGACGCCACGCCATGGCATGGCGGCGTGTGTCTGGGTGCCGCGCACGAAGATGCGAAAGTCGTCGGCCGAAGCCATCGCCGGGCCCGAGCGGTAGCCGATCATCCCCGTCGGGAAGACCGAGGTCACGTGCAGGCCGAAGATCGCTTCCACGTCGGGATCCTTCAGGCAGCCTTCCTCGATCATCATCCTCGCGCCGCCGTTCTCGCCGATGGGCGGCGTTTCTTCCGCGGGCTGGAAGATGAACTTCACGGTGCCGGGGATGCGCTCGCGCACCTCGGCCAGCACTTCGGCCACGCCCATGAGGATGGAGGTGTGCGCGTCATGGCCGCAGGCGTGCATCACGCCGCATTCCATGTTGTTCCATTCGGTGCGCACCGTGCTCTTGAAGGGGACGTCGGTCTCTTCTGCGACGGGGAGCGCGTCCATGTCGGCGCGCAGCGCCACGACCGGGCCCGGCAGGCCCCCCTTCAGCAACCCCACGACACCGGTATGCGCCACCTTTTCGCGCACGTGGTCGAAGCCGAGCGAGCGCAAATGATCGGCCACGAGCTTCGCGGTGCGCTGCTCGCGGTTGCCGAGCTCCGGATTCTGGTGGATGTCGCGCCGCCAGGCGACGATTTTCGAGCGGATGCGATCGGCGGCGGCCGCGACCGCGGCATCGAACGGGAAGGGGGTATCGGGAGCATTCATGGCGACGATTCTACGCCTCCGGTCATATAATCCATGGCTTATGGAGCACATGAAACCCGTGGAAGCCCGCGCCTTCCTCCTGTCCAATCCCGAGGCCCTTTTCGTCGATTGCCGCAGCGAGATGGAGTACATGTTCGTGGGCCATCCCATCGGCGCCGTGATGATCCCGTGGTACGACGGCGCGGAGTGGGAGCTGAATCCCCATTTCGTCGGGCAGGTGAAGAAGATCGCCGGCGCCAACTTCGACAAGCGCCCGGTCGTGCTCATCTGCCGCAGCGGCAACCGCACCATCGAGGCGGGCGAGGCGCTCGAGCGCGCCGGCTTCAAGAAGGTCGTGAACGTGCTGCACGGCTTCGAAGGCGAGCTGGACGACGAGCACCACCGCAACACCAGGAGCGGCTGGCGAGTGGACGGCCTTCCCTGGGAGCAGTACTAGTCGGGGATGCCCGGCAGCGTCTCGAGGAGCGATCCCCGGCGGCGAGCCGAGCGTGTGTAGAGCCACCAGCAAAGGATCCCCGCGGCGAGGAGGAGGGCCATGGCCGCGGCGAGCCAGCGCGTGTCGTGCGAGACCGCCGGCGAGATGACTCCCGCGTTCACCACGTTCACCATCCCGGACACGAAGCCCTGGAGCGAAGCCGCCATTCCGCGGCGCGTGGGGAATAGGTCGAGCGTGATCAGCGTGACCGACGGCATCGCCATGGCGAAGCCGATGCCGTAGATCATGATCGGGATCACGGCCCACGGAAGCGCGGGCGGGAGCAGCAGCGCATACGCCAGGTTTCCGGCGGCCGCGGCGACCATGAAGACATAGGCGCGCGAGACGGTCTTGGCGGGCGAATGTCGCCCCGCGGCGCGCCCCGAGAGCTGCGATCCGAAGATGATCCCGAGGATGCAGGGCAGGAAGAGCCAGGCGTATTGCTGCGGCCCCAGGTGCAGGTGCTCGCCGAGGAATACCGGCGCCGAGACGATGTAGAGGAAGAAGGCGTTGAAGTTGAATCCCACCACGAGCGAGAGCAGCAGGAAGCGCGCGTGGATCCCCACCTCCTCGTAGCCCTTGATGAGCGCAACCGGATGGAACGGCTGCCGGTGCGATTCGGGGAGCGTCTCCGGAAGGCGCCACCAGCCGAGCCCCACGAGGAGCGCGCCCACGATCGCGAGGAACCAGAAGACCGATCGCCATCCCAGCTCGGAGAAAAGCCAGCCGCCGATCACCGGCGCCACGGCCGGCGCCAGTCCGAAGAAGAGCGTCACCATCGACATGAGGCGCTGCGCATCCTCGGTGTTGTAGAGATCGCGGATCATCGCGCGCCCCACGACCATTCCCGCGCCCACCGAAAGGCCCTGCACCACGCGCCAGATGATCAGCATGTGCACGTCGGAGGCGAGCGCGCCGCCCACCGAGGCCACCGTGTACACGCCGAGCGCCACGAGGATCACGGGCCTGCGCCCGAAGCTGTCGGAAAGCGCGCCGTGGAAGAGGAACATGACGCCGAAGGCGAAGAGATACGCCGAGAGCGTCTGCTGGATCTCGAGCTGCGACGCCGAGAGCGATTCCTGGATGCCCGAGAACGCGGGCAGGTAAGCGTCGATGGAGAACGGGCCCAGCGTCGCGAGCGCGGCCAGCATCGCGGCGAAAGCCCAGCGAAAGCTTCGCGTTGCGTGCCGGTGGGTGGCGCCGGGTACGTCACTCATCCGGCGATCCGCCCCAGGGACTTCAAGCCGGCGCCCAGGACCTTTGTGTCCGAGACCGCGAGCCCTTCGACGCATTTCCTGCGGTAAGCGCGATCATCGTGCATCTTGCGCGTCACGGCGCCCAGCATGCGCTCCACCGAGCTGCCATATGCCTCCTTCGCGACCGACAAGCCGGCCTCGGCATCCGCGCCGTCCCAGCCCTCGACCATGAACGACAGGTCCACGATGTCGCGCGAAAGGGTCGATGCATCCAGGCCGCGATCCGCGTTCGCGAGGAATTTCTCCGCGAAGCAATGCGTCCGGTCGAGGCAGGCGACCGGCAGCATGGGCACGGACGCGGAAGCGAGGCCGATCCTGGCCTCGCGGATGATCTCGAATTTCAGGTTCACGCCCTGCCTCGCGACGAAGGTCCGGATGCCGTATTGGTCCGAGCGGACCTCCCGCGCGAGCTTCACGGCCTTGCGGGCGACGGGCTCGAGCGATGTCTCGCCAATCGATTCCCTGAGCAGGCGGTAGCCTTCCCTGTCCGCGCAGAGGAAATCGATGTCGCGCGATTCCCGGTATTCGCCCAGCTCGAGCACGATGCGCGTGCCTCCGCCGAAGTAGCATTTCACGCGGGCGAGGAACGACCGGTCGAGCTCACCCAGCAATGCCAGCACCTCCCTGTGCGCCGGACGCTTGAACGCGGGTTCACGCATTCAACACGCCTGCGCCGAAGCGGTGCTTGAGGCGCTCTATGAGCGCCGCTTCGTCCGCGGCGAGCCGGCTCGGGTCGAGGAAGCGCCAGTTGCGCTCATAGAGGGCGAATGCATCCTCGGCCGTGATCCATCGCCCGGCGCGGTTCCACGTGAGCTCTTTCAACGCGGGCCACATGCCCAGGTCCAGCACGGTTTCATCGAGGAAGGACCGCAGCGCTTCGCGGAAGTGGCCGGCCTTCGAGGCGACCTGGAGGCGCTGCGCTTCATCCCGGGGCAGGCGCAGGTGGATTTCCGCCATGCCGGCCTCGCGCTCGCGAAGCCGGTGGGCCCGCTTGGCCATGCGCAGTTGCTCGCGCCGGGACAAGGCGGAGGTCTTCGGTCGCCCGCGTCGCGCCGCTTTCCTGGCCATGGGTCCATGATCGCATTATTAATGATGACAAGTCAACAAAAATAACGAAAGATCAACCGGTGGCGCGGCCGGGATTCAGCCCATCAAGGGGCTGGGAAACCGGGTTCGGGGGCGAACCCCCGATAGCAAAGCGCTTCGGCGATGTGCGCCTCGCGCACGGCCGTGCCCCCGTCGAGGTCGGCGATGGTGCGCGCCACGCGCAACACCCGGAAGTACGCGCGCGCCGAGAACGAGAGGCGCGAGGCGGCTTGCGCGAGCAGTTCGCGGACCGCTCCCTCCATGCCGCAGGCAGCCTCGCATTCGCCGGCATCGAGCCGCGCGTTGGCCAGGTCCTGGCGGCGCAGCATGAGCGCGCGCGCGGCGTTCACGCGGCCGGCAACGATGTGCGACCCCTCGCCACGGGCAGCGGACAGGAGCTGCGCGGGCGCGAGGGCCGGCACGTCCAGGTGCAAGTCGATGCGGTCGAGGAGCGGACCCGAGATCCGCCGCCGGTAACGCATCACCACATCGGGACTGCACTTGCAGCGCTGCGAAAAATGGCCGAGGTATCCGCACGGACACGGGTTCATCGCGGCCACCAGCTGGAAGCGAGCGGGAAATTCCGCCTGGCGCGCGGCGCGCGAGATGCATATGCGCCCGGATTCGAGCGGCTCGCGCAATACCTCGAGCACGTGGCGGCTGAATTCCGGCAGCTCGTCCAGGAAGAGCACGCCGTGGTGCGCAAGCGATATCTCGCCCGGACGCGGCGGGGAGCTGCCTCCCACCAGGGCCGCGGCGGACGCGGTGTGGTGAGGCGAGCGCACGGCTCTCTCGCCGAAGCGCGACGGATCGAACGTCCCGCTCGCGAGGCTTTGCACGGCGGCGGCTTCGAGCGCTTCCTCCGAGGTCATCGGCGGAAGGATCGCCGCGAGCCGGCATGCGAGCATGGTCTTCCCGCTGCCGGGAGGCCCCACCATCAACAGCGAATGCCCGCCGGCGGCCGCGATCTCCAGCGCGCGCCGCGCGTGATGCTGCCCCCGGACATCCGCGAGATCGCCGTGGGGCTGCGCCCGCGGCGCCGGCACGCATCGATGCGGCGAAAGGCACGCCGTGCCGGTGAGATGCGCGCACACCTCTAGGAGTGAGCGCGCGGCGAGCACGCGCGCACCGGGCGCGAGCGAAGCTTCCGCGGCGGCCGCCTCGGGAACCACGAAGGCACGCCCGTCACGGTGGGCACCGAAGGTCATCGCGAGCGCGCCACGGATCGGGCGAAGCTCTCCGGCGAGGCCCAGCTCGCCCGCGAACTCGAGCGCGCCCAATTCACGATCCGGCACCTGCTGCGAGGCGGCGAGGATGCCGATGGCGATCGGGAGATCGAAGCGGCCGCTTTCCTTCGGAAGATCGGCGGGCGCGAGGTTCACGGTGACGCGCCCATCGGGAAACTGGAAGCGCGAGGTGTCGAGCGCGGCACGCACGCGATCGCGCGCCTCCTTCACCTCGGTGTCGGGCAGACCCACGATGCGGAACTGCGGCAGGCCGCCGCCCACGTGGGCCTCGACCCTCACCAGCGGCGCTTCCAGGCCCGCAAG
>DATBAI010000059.1:0-22920 GCA_036271595.1 Usitatibacter sp. | reverse complement strand
AGGCAGCGTCAAACGATTGAGCGCATCGCCGCCGGAAACGGTCACTGGCGCTTCCCAACGGAACTCGCCCGGAGATTGCGCCATTGCAACTAGCGCCGTCATCCCCGCGAAGGCCGTCACCCCCGCGAAGGCCGTCACCCTTGCGAACGCTGTCACCCCCGCGAAGGCGGGGGCCCAGCCAAAACGCGCAGGCGTCTTCATACCATTCCCTTCACACTTTCGTCTTCGGCTGGGCCCCCGCCTTCGCGGGGGTGACCCTTTGGAGGCACCGGCGAAAAATACCCGATCACCAGCATCAGCACCCCCACCCCGATGAACGAGATGATCCTCTCCAGCCCCGCCAGCCGGGACAGATCGACCAGCACGAGCTTCACGACGACTACGCCCATGAGCGACGCGCCAACCACCCACAGCGTGCGGCGAGCCTGGCGAGTTGCGATGAGCATCGTCGTGAGCGCCAATGCGGCCCAGAAGACCGATAGCGCCGCCTGCACTTCCACGGAGCTCATCAGCGCGTCGGGGTTGTAGGCAACGCCCATCCAGTGGTGCATGGTCCGCAGCAGGACGGCGTTGAGCCAGATGAAGAGCACCGCGCCCGCCGCGGCCATGCCCAACCGTCCTTCCAGCAAGGGCGGCGTTCGCAGCTCGCAACGGCGAAGCGACATCCACCAGGCGACCACGGCGAAGATGGCGAGCAGGTGCCCCAGGTCGATCGCGTTCAGGATCGGCAGGTACGGCAGCGGATCGCTGCTGCCGGCGTGCTCGAAGTTGATGAAGAGCGACCAGAACGCCATCGCCACGACGAGCACCATGGCGGAGCCCTGGCGATACGCCGCCATGTGCGTCGAGACCGGCCAGCGCGCATCGGCAACACGCGAGGAAAGCGCGAGGAGCACGATCGAAGGCGCCACGATGTACGCCGACAGCGCCCACGCCGTTTCCGGCGCCGTGAATTCGGTGGCGAGCCAGCCCAGCTCCTTCACGCCCAGCATCGCGAGCACGACCGCGCCGATCGCATGCGGCCACGCGACCCATCCGGCGGGAACCGTCTCTTCGTCGCGCCGCAACGCGTAGAAGTGCGTGCCGAACGCGAGAGGCCATGCGATCCAGCCGAGATACGCGAGCGGGTGCCCCAGGTCGATGATGCTCGCGAACGCCATCAGCAGCATCACCGGCGCGAAGAACCATTCCGGCCAGCGTGCCGCGGCCCAATGCGGGCGGCGCCCCAGCCACGCGAAGACGAGGACCGATACCGAGAGGAACGCCAGCACCGAGTTCACCTCGTAGTTGCTATCGACCTGCACGGTGATCTCGTGCACGCCGCCCGCGATCCACCAGGCGAGGCCCCAGAGGAAGAAGACGGGCTTCAAAGCCTCTTCCCACGAATCCCTCGCCGCGGACCTCGCCAACAGCCGATGCGTGATGAGCCCCGCGATGGCGATGAGCGCCATGCCGACGAAGGCGGCATCGGCGAGCGGCGGCCCCGGCGGAAGCTCCGGCCATGCCTTGATGAACGCGATGCCCGCGAGCACTTGCAGCAGGATGCCGAACCCGCGCATGAGCCTGCGTCCCTGGCGCGTGCCGACCCACGCCACCATGGCGCCTTCGAGCGCCCAGGCGGCACTCGTCCAGCGCGCGTCGAGCGCGAGGGGAATCGCGAGCGAGACGAACACCATGCCGAGCGCGAGGAACGATTCCGCGAGCAGGATCCAGCGTTGCCCGACGCGCCGCAGGAGCGCCGAGAGGCCGAGGTAGACCGCGCCCGCAGCCACGCTCGAGAAGGCGAGGCCGAACTCGCTGTAGTCGCTGCTGCGCATGAGGCCTGCCTGGAGCCCGAACGCCGCGATGGGCACGCCGAAGACGATCATCCCGTCGACGTAGCTCTTGTGCGCGGCCACCTGGTTCCGCGCGAAGAGGATCGCGATCGCCACGTACATGAGCCAGAAGCCGACCAGGAACGGCTCCGTCGTATCGAAGAGCTCGGGCCGGTAAGAGCGCATTCCCCAGAGGAGGCCGATCAGGAACGTGAAGAGGAAGCCCAGCACGTTCAGCACCCGCCACGCGCGGAACCAGGCGATCGCGCAGATCGCCGCATTCAGCACCGCGTAGTAGCTGAAGAGCATCACGTGGCTGCCCTCGCCCGTGGAAGCGAGGATCGGCGCGAGGAAACCGCCCGCCGCGCCGAAGACGGCGAGCGCGAGCGAGTTCTGCCCGATGGCGAGGAATGCCGAGAACATCGCGATCAACGCGAGGAGGAAGAACGCCATCGGCGCGGGCAGCAGGTGGTAGAGACGAAGCGACCCGAACACGACGAGGTAAAGGACCGCGACACCCGCACCCTGCAAGCTCAACGCATACTCGGGCCGCTTCGCGCGGAGCCGCCAGCCCACGCCGAGGAGTGCGATGCCCGCCGCCGCCACCGCCGCCACGCGCAGCTCCACCGGAATGACGGCGTGCTCGACTCCGTACTTCACCAGGAACGCGAGCCCGAAAAAGAGGATCACGAGCCCCACGCGCACGATCGTGTTGCCGCCGGTGAACCAGGCGACGATGAAGTTGGGCTTTTCTTGTTTCTCCTGCGAAGGCGGGGGTGCAGACGAAGTGCGCAAGCCCTCTGCTTTCGATTCCGTGGCCGGCTCTGGCTGGGCCCCCGTCTTCACGGGGGTGACAGGCGCCGCGGGGGTGACGGGCTGTTCGATGACGATCCCGGCCTCCAACCTCGCCAATCGCCCCTCCAGCGCGGCCACCCTTTGCACCAGTTGCTCGAAGGTTGCCGTCGCGGCAACGGGCGCCTTCGCGGGCGGCGTTACCGAAGGCGTACGAAGCGCCTTCACGATCATCCCCACGACCCAGCCGATGAAGCCGAATGCGAGGAAGGCGGGGAAGTTCCCGCCCACCAGGGCGCCAAGGACCGCGCCTCCGATCATGAAGAGCCAGACCATTTCGCCTCCCGACGTTGTTTTCGTTATCGGCGGTCGCCGCGAAGGGCGCCGACCATTTCCTGGAGGGATTGACGCGTTGCCACGGCCGGTGCAACCGCCGGCCCGCCCACCAGTGCGATGCGCTTCACGAACATGTGCAGCAGCCGCCGCGGCTTCGAGAACGCGGGCCCTCCGTCGCGGCTGAAGAAGCTGCCCCACAACCCGCGCAACGCGAGCGGAACCACGGGCACCGGGTCGCGCTCCACGATGCGCTCGATTCCCGAGCGGAAGGGATAGAGCTCGCCGTTGTCGGTGATTCGCCCCTCGGGGAAGATCGCCACGAGCTCTCCGTTGCGCAGCGCCTCGGAGACCTGGTCGTACGCCGCCTCCAGCATCTGCGGGTTCTCCTTGGCGGGCGCGATCGGGATCGCCTTCCCGGTGCGGAACACGAAGGAGACGATGGGCGTATGGAAGATGCGGTAGTCCATCACGAAACGGATCGGCCGCGGGCTCGCCGCGAGGATCACCAGCGGATCGACGAAGCTCACGTGGTTGCACACCAGCACCGCGGGCCCCTTGTCGGGGATGTTCTCGAGGCCGCTCTCCTCCAGCCGATAGAACGTGTGCACGAGGATCCAGCAGAGGAACCGCATCAGGAACTCGGGTACCAGCATGTAGATGTAACCCGCGACAGCCGCGTTCATGAGCGCCACCACGAGGAAGAGCTGCGGGAACGTGAGCCCGGCGGTAAGCAGCGCGAACGCCATGAGCGAAGCCACGATCATGAAGAACGCGTTGAGGATGTTGTTGGCGGCGATGATGCGGGCGCGGTGCGAAGGCTCGGAGCGCACCTGGATCAATGCGTAGAGCGGCACCGAGAAAAGGCCGCCGAAGAACGAGAGCAGGAAGAGATCGGCCATCACGTGCCAGCTCGAGGCGTGGCCCACGAACCAGCCGATGCCGCGCAGCCCGGCCGGCTGCATCGCGTGCGTCGTCCACCAGAGGTCGAGCGCGAAGACGGTCATGCCGATGGAGCCGAAGGGGACGAGGCCGATCTCCACCTTGCGCCCCGAAAGCCGCTCGCATGCGAGCGAGCCCGTGCCGATCCCGACGGAGAAAACCGCGAGCAAAAGCGTCACCACGTTCTCGTCGCCGCCCAGCACCTGGCGCGCGAGCGGCGTGAAGGACGAAAGGAAGATCGAGCCGAAGAACCATAGCCACGAGATGCCGAGGAGCGCGTTGAACATTCCCCGCGCCCTGGAGGCCACCACGAGGTTGTTCCAGGTCTCCGTGAAGGGGTTCCAGTTCACCTTCAGGTCCGGGGACGACGAAGGCGATGGCGGCACGAAATGCGAAGCGATGCGCCCGATGACTGCGATCGAGAGTGTCGCGATCGTCACGTAGAGCGGCCCTTCGGGCCCCACCTTCACCAGGATCCCGCCGGCCATGGTGCCGAGGAGGATCGCGACGAAGGTGCCCATCTCCACCAGGCCGTTACCGCCGGTGAGCTCGTGCGTGTCCAGGTGCTGTGGCAGGTACGCGTACTTCACGGGGCCGAAGAGAGTCGAGTGCGTGCCCATGAGGAAGACGCATGCGTAGAGAGCGGTGGCGTTTCTCGCGAGGAAGCCGTACGCCGCGATAACCATGATCACGATCTCGAGCGTCTTCACGAGGCGCATGATCCGGCCCTTGTCGAACTTGTCCGCGAGCTGCCCCGACGTCGCCGAGAAGAGCACGTACGGCACGATGAAGATCGCACCGATCACGAACACCACCCGGTCGGGAGCGAGGCCGCCCCACTCCGCCGCGTGGTAGGTCGCAAGCAGCGTGAAAGCGAACTTGAAGACGTTGTCGTTCGCCGCACCCAGGAACTGCGTCCAGAAGAGCGCGGAGAAGCGGCGTTGCCCGAGGAGCGCGTATTGGCTGGACATGGCTTATGCCTTGCGCTCGAAGAAGCCGCGCGTCTCGAACGTCACGTCGGGAAAGCGCCGGCCGTCCACGGCGAGGCAGCGCTTCAGCACGAAATCGAAGAGCAACGCATTGGTCTCCCGAAGCCCGGCCAGGATCGGCACGCAGGCCTTGTCCAGCACGCCCTGCTTCACCAGACCATCCAGCGAGAAGAGCGGCTTCACGCCCGGCAGCGGATAGTCCGAGCCGTTGAGGAGCCGCCCGTCCCAGTCGCGCTGCAGGAGGATACGCCGGACGACGCCGTGGCGGTTGGCCTGGGTGATGGCGGAGATGTCGCCCACGAGGCGGCCCTCGTAATTCCGGTCGGCCATGAGGCGCGCGAAGAGATCGATGTTGGGCACGTCGCGGCCCTTGGCTTCGCCCGCGTCCAGGTCGGCGCCCACGCCCAGCGAAGCGCAGTGCGCCGCGATCACGCGAACGCCGGCGTCCAACGGATGGCGAAGGAGCAGCGGATTGGCGAGATCGCCGCGCTCGGCGCCGGGCACGGCCTTCTCCTCGCCCACGTGCACGAGGATCGGCAGGTCGAGCCGCGCAAGCGCCTCGTACACGGGCTTGCAGCGCGGGTTCGCGAGGTCGATGTTCATCGTGGGCGGCAGCCACTTCACCGCGCGCGCCCCGCCCGCCTTCGCCGCTTCCAGCGCGGCCACCGCGTCCTCGCGATACGGATGCACCGATGCGTTCCATTCGAATCGATCAGGGCGAGCCTGTGCGACCGACTGCGCGTAGTCGTTGGAGATCGAGAACGTGGTGAGGTCGGGCCGCCGCTGCCCGCGCTCGTCGTAGGTGAAGTCGAAAGCGAGCAGCATCGCCTTGGCGCCGGAGGGAAGCTGGTCCGCGAGGTCGGCGAGGCGGCGAACCATGCTGCCGTCGAGGCGCTCCTCGTCCGAGCCGGCGCAGGCGGCGTTCATGAAGAAGGCCCGGCGCGCGCGGTTGGCCGGGCCCCAGCCGTGGTCGAAGCCAGGATCGATCCAGACACCGCGGTTGCCGCGGCCGTTGCCGAAGAGGTGCACGTGGACATCCCAGACCTGGTCGCTGCGAAGGCCTTGCCAGGCGCGCGCCACGAGCGGGCTCGCGGCGAAGTTGCCGGAGCGCGGGTCGCGGCACTCGTTGAAGAGGCCATCGCCCAGGTCGAAGTCGCAGCCCGCGAGGAAGACCGGTGCGAGGATCGCACCCAGGAAGTCACGGCGTCTCATGCCCTCTCCTTGATGAAGTGCAGCACGGCCGTGAGCGCCTCCTCGATGAAGCGCTTGTCGACCCAGTAATAGACTTCCTTCCCCACCTTCTCCGAGCCCAGCACCCCGGCTTCCCGCATCAACTTCAAATGATGCGAGACGGCCGAGCGCGAGAGCGTGGAGACCTCGACGATCTGGCCCACGTTGAGCCGCTCGCCCTTCTCGAAAGTGAGGAGGATTCGCTGGCGGTGCTCGTCGCCCAGGGCCGTGAAGGCCCGGGAGATCTGGCGCCATTCGCGGGGAATGGCCTTGAGATAGTTGCGGTTCATATAACTATATTCTTGGTTATGTAGTTATGTGTTGTCAAGCCCCCGCTCTCGTGAAGGCTTGGCGTGGTACACTGATTCGCGGTAAAAATGGTTTCCGCTCAAAGGGTTAACCCTCGAAAATGCTCGACGACCTGCGCAAGGCCGCCCTCGAATACCACCGGCTGCCGACCCCCGGCAAGGTCGAGGTCGCCGCCACCAAGAGCCTCATCACCCAGCGCGACCTGGCCCTTGCCTACACGCCCGGGGTCGCCGCCGTATGCGAAGCGATCGTCGAGGACCCGAGGGCCGCCCGCGACCTCACGGTGCGCGGCAACCTCGTCGCCGTCGTGACCAACGGCACCGCGGTGCTGGGCCTGGGCAACATCGGCCCCCTCGCCGGCAAGCCCGTGATGGAAGGCAAGGGTGTCCTCTTCAAGAAGTTCGCCGGCATCAACGTGTTCGACATCGAGCTGGCCGAGAACGACCCCGACAAGCTGGTCGATATCATCGCCGCGCTCGAGCCCACCTTCGGTGGCATCAACCTCGAGGACATCAAGGCGCCCGAGTGCTTCTACATCGAGAAGAAGCTGCGCGAGCGCATGAAGATTCCCGTCTTCCACGACGACCAGCACGGCACCGCGATCATCGTGGGCGCCGCGGTCCTGAACGGGCTTCGCGTGGTGGGCAAGGACATCGGCAAGGTGAAGCTGGTGGTCTCCGGGGCCGGTGCGGCCGCGCTCGCGTGCTCGGACATGCTCGTGGCCCTCGGGATGAAGATGGAGAACATCTGGGTCACGGACATCAAGGGCGTCGTCTACGAGGGCCGCAAGGAGGAGATGGACGACAACAAGGCGCGCTACGCCCGCAAGACCGACGCGCGCAAGCTCTCCGACGTGATCGACGGCGCGGATGTGTTCCTTGGGTTGTCCGCCGGTGGAGTGCTGAAGCCGGACATGGTGAAGAAGATGGCCGCGAAGCCCCTCATCCTCGCGCTTGCCAACCCGGAGCCCGAGATCCTTCCCGAGAAGGTGAAGGAAGTCCGCAGCGACGCGGTGATCGCCACCGGGCGCTCGGACTACCCGAACCAGGTAAACAACGTGCTTTGCTTCCCCTTCATCTTCCGGGGAGCGCTGGACGTGGGCGCCACCACCATCAACGAGCCGATGAAGCTCGCGGCGGTGAACGCGATCGCGGACCTCGCGCTCGCCGAGCAACCGGACATCGTGGCGCAGGCCTACGGAAGCGAGCAGCTCTCCTTCGGGCCCGAATACCTGATTCCCCGCCCCTTCGACCCGCGGCTCATCGTGAAGATCGCGCCGGCCGTGGCGAAGGCGGCGATGGATAGCGGCGTCGCGACCGATCCCATCAAGGATTTTCCCGCCTACGTCCAGAAACTGAACGAGTTCGTGTACCACTCGGGCCTCATCATGAAGCCCATCTTCGCGGCGGCGAAGGAATCGCCGCGGCGGGTGGTGTTCTCCGAAGGCGAGGACGAGCGCGTGCTGCGCGCGGCACAGGTGGTCGTGGACGAGGGCCTGGCGAAGGTGATCCTCGTCGGGCGCCCGGCGGTGATCGAGCGGCGCATCGAGCGCTTTGGCCTGCGCATGAAGCCCGGCGTGAACCTCGAGGTCGTGAACCCCGAGAGCGACCAGCGCTTCCGCGACTACTGGATGGGCTACTTCAAGCTAGCCGAGCGCCGCGGGGTCTCCCAGGACCTGGCCCGGATCCACATGCGCCAGAGCACCACGCTGATCGGCGCGATGATGATCCATCGCGGCGAGGCCGACGGGTTGATCTGCGGCATGACGGGCACGCACCAGATGCACCTGCGCTACATCGACGTCGTGCTCGGCCGCCGGCCCGGCGTGAACGACTTCTACGCGATGAACCTGCTGATGCTCCCCAAGCGCACGGTGTTCATCTGCGATACCTATGTGAACGTCGATCCGACGCCCGAGCAGATCGCGGAGATGACCGGCCTCGCCGCCGAGGAGATCTGCCGCTTCGGCCTCGTGCCGAGGGTGGCGCTCCTTTCGCACTCGTCGTTCGGCAACAGCGACGCCCCTTCGGCTCGCAAGATGCGCGATGCGTTGGAGCTCATTCGCGCGCGCATGCCGCACCTGGACGTGGAAGGCGAGATGCACGGCGACGCGGCCCTTTCCGCCGAGTCGCGGCTGAAGGCCTTTCCCAACGCCCGCATGAGGGACGACGCGAACCTCCTCATCATGCCCACGCTCGATGCCGCGAACATCTCCTTCAACCTGCTGAAGGTGGTGGGCGGCGCGGGCATCACCGTGGGCCCCATGCTGCTCGGCGCCGCTCGCCCGGTGCACATCCTCACACCCACCGCCACGGTGCGGCGCATCATCAACATGACGGCGCTCGCGGTGGTCGACGCGCAGGAGCAGGAAAAGCAGTCCATGTCGCGCTCCTCATGATCGATCGCTTCCACCACATCTTCATCCGGCCCGCCGATTTCGAGCGCTCGCTCGCGTTCTACCGCGACACGCTCGGCTGGACGGTGACCGAGACGTGGGGCGGGGATGGCGAGGATCGGGGCGCGATCCTTTCCGGCGGCGCCATGAAGGTGGTGATCGCGGAGGGCCGCGGGGATGGAGGCAACACTCCCAGCGTGCATCTCGACATCCACGACATCGACGCGCGCTTCAAGGCGATGCCGCAAGGCGACCACGTGGTGACGCCGCCCGGGCCCACGCACTGGGGCACGCGCTGGTTCGTGGTGCGCGATCCCGACGGCAATGCCATCGCCTTCGAGGAAGTCCACCCGCGTGGCTGAGATCCTGAGGTCCGCGGTGTCGCCGCTACGGGGCGCGTCTCCGCGATTGCCTCGCGCCCTCCCCGAGCCCGCGACCATCGGCGCGTGTGCCCTTTCCGGGCGCGTGGACGAGCAGAGCCTCGTCCGCGGCGTCGAGTACCTGCGCGACCTCGGCAACAAGGTCATCGTGCCCGAAGAGACCCACCATGCGTGGCGATACTTCGCGGGCAACGACGAGGAGCGGCTGAAGGGCTTCCACGACCTGGTGGACGATCCCTCGATCGACCTCATCCTCGCCGCGCGCGGCGGCTACGGGCTCTCGCGCATCCTGCATCGCATCGACTGGAACCGGGTGGCCGGGAGCGGCAAGGCCTTCGTGGGCTTCAGCGATTTCACCGCGTTCAACATGGCGGCCTACGCCTGCTCGAACCTGGTGACATTCCACGGGCCGATGCTCGCGATCGACTTCGGCCACGGCGAGCCCGACAGCTTCGCGCAGCAGCATTTCTGGATGACGCTCTCGCGGCCCTCGCATCGCATCGACGATTTCCCGAGCCCGCACGGCTACGAGCCGCGGCGGATCGAGGGAGTCCTCTGGGGCGGGAACCTGTCGCTGCTCGCGCACTTGGCCGGCACGCCCTACTTCCCGCAGATCGACGGGGGCATCCTGTATGTCGAGGAGATCGCCGAGGAGCCGTACGCGATCGAGCGGCTCTTCCTCCAGCTCCACCATGCGGGCGCGCTGCAACGCCAGCGCGCGATCGTCCTCGGCGATTTCACCGACTGCAAGCCGACCAACCCCGTGCGCTACCCCTACTCCATGGACGAGGTCGTGGAAACCTTGCGCGACTTGCTTCCCTACCCGGTGTTGACGGGGCTTCCCTTCGGCCACGTCGCCCGCAAGGTCACGTTGCCGTTCGGCGCGCCGGGCACGCTCTCCATCGGCGCCTCGAGCGCTTCGCTGCGCTTCTCCGGGCACGTCGCCCCGTAGGGCGCTAGCTTTCCGGCCACGCCGCCCCCGCGGCCTTCACCTCGAAGAGCCAACCCTCGAAGCCCTGCACCCGGAGCCGCGCGTCGGGGCTGTGCAGGAGCGCCAGCGCCAGGCGGCGATCCGCGACGGAAATCACCGCCCAGCGCGCCGCGAAGCCATCGTGGATCTTCGAGGCGAGCGCGGGATCGTCCAGCATCTGGCCGCGCAGGATCGCATACCAGAGGTTGAACCGCGCCGGATCGCCGAACTTGAGGAAGTGGCCATCCAGCCCCGCGACGTATTTCGCGTCCGGCGCCTGGAAGAAGAGCACCACGTAGTCCCACCAGCGGCTGTTGAAGACCATCGGCGCGCGATCGTGGGCGAGCACGTATTGCATCTGCCGTTGGTATGCCGACACGGGAACGGCGATCGTGCGCAGGCCGGTCAAGTAGAACACGCCCTGGTAGAGCGTCCACGCGGCAAGCGCCGCTGCGGCGAGCGCAGGAACATCGCGCGTCGCCACGCGCCCGGGTGAAGCGACGGCGGCATCGCGCCAGACCAACGCGGCCGAGAGCACCGCGAAGGGAATGTAGTACTCGGCGAAGCGCCAACCCGAATACTTGTACATCCCGAGGAAGACGAGCGTCACCGCGCAGAAGGCGATGGCCTCGCGCGAAAATTTCATGCGGCCGCGCCACGCGAGAAACGCGCCCACGGCCAACGCTGCGAAGAAGAGGAGGTTCGCCGGCCACGACTCCACGAGCACCTGGTCCCAGGGAGGAAGCGACCACTCGGAGCCGAGGAGGCCGAAGCTCACGTCTTCCGCCTTCGCCACCTTGAAGACGGTATGGAAAATGAGATAGCGGACGTTGTCCGGGAACCACGGGCTCAATAGCAGCCCCAGCATCACGCCATAGAACACGGCGAGGAGCGTCCTCCAGTGCGGCCGTCCGTCCTCGCGCCATTGCAGCGCCGCGGCGACCGCGCAGAAAAGCCCCAGGATCACGGCGGCGTGATAGCCCTGCATGAAGAGGAACGCGCCGATGCCGCACCAGAGGCTGCGCCGCGCGAGGATGGCGAACAGCATCGCGACCATGATCGGCACCGCGAAATCCTGGCCCCGCAGCACGAGGAAGCGATAGGGCACGAGCTGGCTCGCGGTCACCATGAGCAGGCACACGAGCGGCGCGTAGGGCACGCGATTGCGCCGAAGGATCACGACGAGCGCGGCGACCATGGCGGCCGCGACGATCGCGGTCGCGAGGTGGATGTCCTTCGCGGTTTCGCCGAGCAGGGTGAGCGGCGCGGTGACCAGGTGGAAGAGCCAGTTCTGGTCGGTCCCGTGCGCTCCCAGCACCGTGTAGGGCAGGCCATCGATGGACACCCATGGTCCTCGCTCGAGGATGAGCTGCGCCATGCGGTAGTGGAACAGCGTGTCGCCTTCGATGGGGCCCGGCAACGCCGCGAGGGACCAGAAGAAGACCCACGTGCAGAAGGCGAAGAGGACCGCGCTTTCCAGCGCGGTCCAGCGCCAGGCGAGCGGCTCGTCGACGCCGGCGGGACGGTAGCTCGGCCGCGGGCGCCTCGAACCGCCCTGCATCACGCGGCGGCGCGGATCGGGATTCGCCGGCCCGGGGCGCTCGCGGGGTCGCGCCACTGCTGGAGGAGCTGCGCTTCCCGCGCCTTCGCATCGGCGAGGTGCCGGTCCTTCACGTGGCCGTAGCCTCGGATGAACTCCGGGATCGCGGCGATCTCGGCGGCGAGGTCGACGTTCGAGGCGGAAAGCTTCGCGAGCAACTCGTTCACCGTGTTTTCGTAGCCGGCGATCAGGGCCCGCTCGACCTTGCGCTCCTGCGCATAGCCGAAGATGTCGAGCGCCCCGCCCCGCAGGAATTTCATCTTCGCAAGGACGCGCATCGCGGTCAGCATCCAGGGGCCGTAAGTGCGCTTGCGCGGCTCGCCGGTGACCGGATCGCGCTTCACCCACAAGGGCGGCGCGAGGTGCATCTTCACCTTGAAGTCGCCCTCGAACTGGCTCTCGAGGCGCTTCATGAAGCCGGTCTCGGTGTGAAGGCGGGCGACTTCGTACTCGTCCTTGTACGCCATGAGCTTGAAGAGATAGCGCGCGACCATCGAGGTGAGCTGGGTCGAGCCGGGCACGGCAGCGCCTTCGGCCACGCGAACCTTCGCTACGAAATCCTCGTAACGCTTCGCGTACGCCTCATCCTGGTAATCCACCAGGAAGGCACGGCGGCGCGAGACGAGCTCCTCGAGGGAATGCGACAGGCGCTGGCTCTCGGGCTTGGCCTCCGGCGGTGTTGCGACCCGTTCCACCGACGCGACATCGACCGCGGCGCGGCGCCCCCACTCGAAGGCCTTCTTGTTGGATTCGACGGCGGTGGCGTTGAGCTCGATCGCCTGGACGATCGCGGACTCGCCGATCGGGATGAGGCCCTTCTGCCACGCGTAGCCGACCATGAAGAGGTTGGTCGCGATGGAATCGCCCAGCAGGGCGGTCGCGAGGACGCTCGCATCGATGAAGTCGGCGGAGTTGCCGCACGCCTCGCGAATCGTGGTGGCCATGTCCTGCGAGGGCACCTGGAGGTCGGGATCCTTGGTGAATTCCCCCGTGGTCGCCACGTCGGAATTGATCACCGCATGCGTCACTCCGGCCTGCATCTTCGCGATCGCCTCGTCGGACGCCGCGACGATCATGTCGCAGCCCAGCACCACCTTGGCTTCGCCCGCGGCGATGCGCACCGCATGGATCTCCTCGGGCCTGCTCGCGATGCGAATGTGCGAGTACACCGAGCCGCCCTTCTGCGCGAGGCCGGTCATGTCGAGCACGGCCGCGCCCTTGCCCTCGATGTGCGCCGCCATTCCGAGCAGCGCGCCGATGGTGACCACGCCCGTGCCGCCCACGCCGGTCACGAGGATGCCGTAGGGCTTGTCGAGCGAGGGGAGCTGCGGCTGGGGTAGCGCCGCCAGCACCTCCTGCACCACCGCCTTTTTCTTGCGAAGCTGCCCGCCCTCGACGGTCACGAAGCTGGGGCAGAAGCCCTTCAGGCACGAGTAGTCCTTGTTGCACGTGCTCTGGTCGATGGCGCGCTTGCGGCCGAACTCGGTCTCCAGCGGGACCACGGAGAGGCAATTCGATTTGGTGCTGCAATCGCCGCACCCTTCGCACACGAGGTCGTTGACCACGACGCGCTTGGCGGGGTCGGGGAACTTGCCGCGCTTGCGGCGCCGGCGCTTCTCGGCCGCGCACGTCTGGTCGTAGATGAGGACGGTGGTCCCGGCCACCTCGCGCAGCTCGCGCTGCACGGCATCGAGGTCATCGCGATGGTGCACGGTCGTGCCGGGCTCCATGCCCGCCACACCCTGGTACTTCTCGGGTTGGTCGGTGACGACGACGACCTTCTTCACGCCTTCGGCCGCGACCTGCCGCGAGATCATCGGCACGGAGATGGGGCCGTCGACCGGCTGGCCGCCCGTCATGGCGACCGCGTCGTTGAAGAGGATCTTGTAGGTGATGTTGACGTTGGACGCGACCGCCGCGCGGATCGCCAGCAGCCCGCTATGGAAATACGTGCCGTCGCCCAAATTCGCGAAGACGTGCTTCGTCTCCGTGAAGGGGGAGATGCCGATCCACGGCACGCCCTCGCCGCCCATCTGCGTGAAGGTCATCGTCTCGTCGGGACGAATCCAGATCGCCATGTAGTGGCAGCCGATGCCGGCGAGCGCCTTCGAGCCCTCCGGCACGCGGGTCGAGGTGTTGTGCGGGCAGCCGGAGCAGAAGTACGGGATGCGCGTGACCTTGTCGCGCGGCTTCGCGAGCGCCGCTTCCTTGGCTTCGAGGAACTTGAGGCGCGCTTCCACCGTCTTCGAGGTATAGAACTTCCCGATGCGCCGCGCGATGACACGCGCGATCATCGCGGGCGTGAGCTCCCCCGCCGCGGGCAGCAGCCACTCGGAGCGGTGCTCTTCCCATTCGCCGTGCTCGTCGTACTTGCCGATGACGCGCGGACGCTCGGCATCCGGCCAGTTGTAGAGCTGCTCCTTCAGCTGGTACTCGATCAGCTGGCGCTTCTCCTCCACCACCAGGATCTCGGAGAGGCCCTTCGCGAAATCGCGCACGCCCGTGGGCTCCAGCGGCCACGACATGCCGACCTTGCAGAGGCGGATGCCGATCTCCGCGGCGTGTCGCTCGTCGATGCCGAGGTCTTCCAGCGCCTGCATCACGTCGAGGTAGCTCTTGCCGGAGGCGATGATGCCCAGCCGCGGATTGGGCGAATCCACGGTCACGCGATTCAAGCGGTTCACGCGCGCATAGGCGAGCGCGGCGTAGATCTTGTCGTGCTGGAGGCGCTGCTCCTGCTCCATCGGCGCGTCGGGCCAGCGGATGTTCACGCCGGCCGCGGGAAGCTGGAAATCCTCGGGCAGCAGGATCCTCGGGCTCTCCGGGTTCACGTAGATGGAGGCCGACGAATCGACCGTCTCGGAGATCACCTTGAAAGCCACGTAGCAGCCGGAGTAACGCGACATCGCGAAGCCGTGCATGCCGAGCTCGATGATCTCCTGCACCCCCGTGGGATAGAGGACGGGAATCATCGCCGCGTCGAAGGCGTGCTCGCTCTGGTGCGGGAGCGTCGAGGACTTGCACGCGTGATCGTCGCCCGCGAGGAGGAGGACCCCGCCGTGCTTCGAGGTGCCCGCCGCGTTGGCGTGCTTGAAGACGTCGCCGCTACGGTCCACGCCGGGACCTTTGCCGTACCACATCGCGTAGACGCCGTCGTATTTCGCGCCCTCGAAGAGGCCCACCTGCTGCGAGCCCCAAACCGCCGTGGCGGCGAGCTCCTCGTTCACGCCCGGCGTGAAGAAGACATGGTGGTCCTTGAGGTGGTCCCTCGCCTTCCAGAGCGCCTGGTCGAAGCCGCCCAGGGGAGAGCCGCGATAGCCCGAGATGAACCCGGCGGTGTTGAGGCCCGCGGCCGCGTCGCGCTCGCGCTGCATCATGGCGAGGCGAACCAGGGCCTGGGTTCCGGTCAGGTAGACACGCCCGGAAGCAAGCTCGTACTTGTCTTCCAGCGAGACGGGCAATGCGGACATTCCAGCTCCTCCAAATTGTATTTTTGGGGCGAAACGTCTCCAGCTTCCGGATTGTGTCCGTGGCGGGAGTAAACCTCAAATTATACCGGGCGGAGGGCTATTCCCGTGAGCTAGAAAAGGCTTCCCTGCCCTGAACGCGAGGGCGGCACGAAGAGGTTGCAATCCAGGTCGTGGATGTCCCTGTCCAGCCCGAACCGCTTCACGGCCTTCCGGTAGCGCTGGGCGAGGAGCTCCGCAAGGGTCCCCGTACCGACCATTCGCGAGCCGAAATCGGGGTCGTTTTCGCGGCCGTCGCGCATATCGCGGATCCGGGACATGACGTGCTCGGCCTTCAGCGGAAAGTGCTTCTCCAGCCACTCCTTGAAGATCGGCCGGACTTCCCACGGCAAGCGGACCAGGACGTACCCCGCGCTCACGGCTCCGTTTTGGGCCGCCGCTTCCATGATCGGCTCGAGCTCCGAATCCGTGAGGAAAGGGATGACCGGGGCCACGTTCACGTTCACCGGGACCCCGGCTTCGCTCAGCCGCTTGATCGCGAGAAGCCGCCGGGCGGGCGCGCTGGTGCGCGGCTCCATCTTCATCGAAAGGTGATGGTCGAGGGTGGTCACCGAAAGCGTCACGGCGACGAGGTGCTTTTTCGCCATGGGGGCGAGGAGATCGAGGTCGCGCTCGACGAGGGCCGATTTCGTGATGAGCGAAACGGGATGGTGGGTCTCGCTCGCGACTTCGAGGATGGAGCGCGTGACCTGGTACTGGCGCTCGATGGGTTGGTAGGCGTCCGTGTTGACGCCGATGGTGAGCGGCTCGCAGCGATAGCTGGGTTTCGAGATTTCCTCGCGGAGCTTCTCCGCGGCGTTCACCTTGGCGCTAAGGCGGGTCTCGAAGTCGAGCCCCGGCGAAAGACCGAGGTACGCGTGGCTGGGGCGGGCGAAGCAGTACGTACACCCATGGGCGCATCCGCGATACGGATTGATCGACTGCGAGAAGCCCACGTCCGGCGAGTCGTGCCTCGAGATGACGCTCTTCGCCCGCTCGAGATGGACGACGGTCTTCAGGCGCAGCGGCTCCTCGGGCGCGTCCTGGAACCAGCCGTCCTCGGAAGATTCGCGCTGCCACTCCTCGAAGCGCCCTTCGATGTTGATCGGCGCGCCGCGCCCCTTGACGACTTCGCCATGCGTGCCCGCGGTTGTCTTCAGCGGCATATCCGATAGAGTCTACGCGTGGAAAACGAGCCTGCGACGGGCGAAATCGAATGAAATCCGGGGTGTGGATAAGGATGGGAATCCGGGCGGCGACCGGCCTCTTATCCACATTGGCCGTGGCACTGCTGGGCGGCTGCGCCGCCGGGGGCGCGATCGACACGAGCTATTCGGCCGCGAGCCAGGACAGCCGCATCCAGTTCATCGTGATCCACTTCACCTCGACGGACTTCGCCGAGTCGCTAAAGACGCTGACCCAGGGTGACGTGAGCGCGCATTACCTGGTGCGCGACGAACCCGCCGTCGTCTATCGGCTCGTGGACGATTCGCGGCGCGCATGGCACGCCGGCGAGAGCAGCTGGGAAGGCAACACGCAGTTGAACGCCGCGTCGATCGGCATCGAGATCGTGAACCGCGGCGATCGCGACGGCGAATGGCAGGAGTATCGCCCCGCCCAGGTCGATGCCGTGGTCGAGCTGGTGCGCGACCTCGTGCGCAAGTACGGCGTGAGGCCCGATCGCGTCGTCGGCCACAGCGACATCGCGCCGCAGCGCAAGGTGGATCCCGGACCGAGGTTTCCGTGGAAGCGCCTTGCGGATGCCGGCCTCGCCGAGTGGCCCGCTGCGGATCTCGTCGCCTTGAAACGCCGCACGTACGAGGCCGTGGATCCCGGCGCTGCCTGGTTCCAGCACCGCCTCGCATGCGTGGGCTACGCTGTGCCGGGCACGGGCGAGTTCGACGAGGACACGCGCAACGTCCTCAGGGCATTCCAGATGCACTTCCGGCCCTCGTCCCATGACGGAAGCCCGGATGCGGAGACCGCCGCGATGATCGACGCACTGGCGGACGCACGTGCGCCCAATGGCGATTGCAGGTAGATTCGCGGGCAATGCAAACCGATTCGTGCACGGAATGAAGCCCGCCGCGCTGCGCCTCGCGGTCGCGACCTTCGCCATCCTGGTGCTCGAGCTCGCGATGATTCGCTGGCTCACCACGCAGGTCCGCGTCGCCGCCTACTTTGCGAACCTCGTGCTGCTGGCGGCGTTCCTCGGCATGGGCCTGGGGATCGGGCTTCGGCGCCGCGCGGCCCGCTTCGAGCGGTGGGCGCTGCCGATCCTGGCCGTGGTGTGTGTCCTCATCGCCTTGGCGGGCCCACTGGGCATCATCCACGTCCGTTTCCCGAGCCTCGCGCCCACCGAGTGGGGCAGCGCCGACGGCGGAACCTGGTGGCAATTCGCGGGAGCGGCGATCCTGGTGACGGCGTGTTTCTGGGCCATCGCCGCGCTCTTCGTCCTCCCCGGCGCAATCGTCGGTGCGCTCTTCGAGTCGCTCCCCCCGCTCGAGGCCTACGCGTACGACCTCGGCGGCTCGCTCGCGGGCGTCGTCGCCATGGCCCTGATGGCGGCGCTCTGGCTGCCGCCGCCGGCCTGGATCGCGGTGGCGGCACTTGCCCTGCTCTACCTCGTGCGCGACCGGTGGGGTGCGATCGCGGGAATCGTCGCCGTGGCAGCGGCCGCGTACACCATGGATGGGGCCATCTTTTCGCCCTACAACCGCATCGACCTCCTGCGCGGCACGGCGGCCAAGTACGGCACGCCCGCGAGCGGGGCCACCGAATGGACGCTCGGCGCGAACCGCGACTACTACCAGCGCCTCCTCGACCTTCGCCCGGGCACGCCGGAGGAACCGGCGCGCCACTACGTGCGCGAGGTGTATGAGCTGCCCTTCGCCTTCAGCGACCGGCCCGGGCGCTCGGCGGTCGTGGTCGGCGCCGGCACCGGCAACGATGTCGCGGCGGCGCTGCGCAAGGGCTTTTCGCACGTCGTGAGCATCGACATCGACCCCGCGATCCTGCTGGTGGGGGCCGAGCTGCACCCGGAGCATCCGTATCGCGATCCGCGCGCCACGCCCGTGAACGACGATGCGCGGGCGTACTTCGGCCGGCCCTCCGACGAGCGCTTCGACGTGGTCTGCTACGGACTCCTCGATTCGCACGCGCTCTTCTCCTCGATGTCCTCGCTGCGGCTGGACAACTTCGTCTACACGCGCGAGGGGCTCGCCGACGCGTGGTCGCACGTGCGCGACGACGGCGTGCTCTCGGTTTCCCATTCGGTGTTCGCGGGCGACTGGATCTACCAGCGGATGGTGGGCCTCGTGCGCGAGGCGACCGGGCTGGACCCCATCGTCGTGCGCCATGGCTACGACTCGGGCGCGACCTTCCTCGTGGGACGCCACCTCACGCTCGAGAAGGTGCGCTCCGTGGCCGACGCGCAACGAATCTCCGCCGCCGTAACCGAGCGGGTGCCGACCGACGACTGGCCCTTCCTCTACCTGCGCACGGGCGACGTGCCATGGACCTACCTCACCGTGTTCGCGATGGTGGCGCTCAGCGCATCGCTCGCGATCGGCACGGTGTTCGGCGCATCGGTCTTCTCGCGATCGCGCTTCGACGCGCAGATGTTCCTCCTCGGCGCCGCTTTCATGCTGCTGGAGACGCGGGCGGTCACCCAGCTCTCGCTCCTCTTCGGCTCGACCTGGGTCGTCAACACTTCGGTCTTCGGCGGGGTGCTCGCGATGGTGCTGGTGGCGAACCTCGTCGCGTCGCGGCTCGTGCGTTATCGGCGCGCCCTCTGGTACGCGCTGCTCGTCGCTTCGCTCATCGGGCTGTGGCTACTCCCCACCCACGCCTTCTTCGTGCTGCCCCTTTGGGCGCGGGCGCTCGCCGCCGGCCCCGCGGTCGCCGTGCCCGTCTTCTTCGCCGGCGTGATCTTCTCGTCGGAGCTCAAGTCGCGGGTCGACGCCGCCACCGCGCTCGGCTGCAACCTGTGCGGCGCGCTGCTGGGCGGCCTGCTGGAAAACCTCTCCATGCTCCTCGGCCTCAGGGCAATTGTCCTCATCGCCCTGGGCATCTACCTCCTTTCGTCCTATGCATCGCGGCACGCGGTGCGATCGGCCGCGTAAGGAACTAGATCTCCTTCATCACCTGCGCGTAGGAGATCACCGCGAAGAGCGCGGTGCCTCCGATGACGTTGCCCGCCAGCACGGGCCCGAAGAAGTTGCCGAGGAGCGAGGCGACCGACATGTGGCCGTTCAACGCCGCGAGGAAAGCCTCCATGCTGCCCGCGACGACGTGCGAGAAGTCGCCCGCGCCGATCACATAGGTGATGAGCGCCACGATGTGGAATTGGGCCTGGCCGGCCGCCGGAAGGAGCCACACCACGGCCGCCATGAGGAATCCGGCCGTGATGCCGCGGCACCCCATGTCGAGCCACGAGTGATCCATCGCCTCGCGGCTGATGGCGATCATCGAATCGCGCAGCTCCGGGCTCACCACGGGGACGAAAGTGCAGAGGAGCGCGGCGAAGAACGTGCCGACGAGGTTCGCCGCGAGGACTACCGCCCACATGCGCGCCGCGCCCGCGAAATGCCTGCGCGTGGGCTCCTTCATGAGCGGCAGCATCACCGTGATGGTGGTTTCGGTGAAGAGCTGCTGGCGCGAGAGCACCACCATGAGGAAGCCCACGGGATAGCCCATCGCGACGATGAGCGAGGTCCATTGGGCTTCGGGCAAGTGCGAGCGCAGGATGCCCTGGGCAAGAAGCGAGAAGCTGATCGACAAGCCCCCGGCGAGCCCCGACCACCAGAGCGAGACGGCCGGGCGCTCCATCTCCTCCTTGCCGAGCCGGCGCACCGCCTCGTAGATCGCGGGCGTTGCCGGCGTGGAGTCTTCCTCGAGGCGTTCGACTTCCTTGCGGATCTTGGGATCCTGCTCGGGATTGCGGGCCTTGCCGCTCGACTTGGGCATTCGCATCGGACCCCTGCGGCCCGGCGAGGTTCGCGCAGCAGGGTTAGACTAGCCCCGTCATCGAGCAGACACGGGAGGAAGCGCCATGGCGGATCCGAAGCAAAGAACGACGACCGACGAGTTGCTGGCCCGGGAAGACCAGTTCCTCGCCGTGCAGCGCCGCGACCCCGCTTCGCCCTACTACGCCGAAGGCGGGATCCATGCCCGTCGCCGCTTCATGCTGGGCTCGATGGCGGCGCTCGGCGCCGCGGCGGCCTTGCCGCCTCGTATCTCCGGAGCCGCCGAAACCGCGCCCGCGCCCGAACGCGAGGTGCCGGCGGACGCGAGCAAGGTGCAGGGCTACCCGCTCGAAGACGCGAGCTATGGCAGCCGCTCGCAGTTCGAGAAGGAGATGCGCGCGCGCTTCAAGACCGCGACCCCGCAATCCTCGTGGACGATGACGCCGCTCGAATCGGGCATGGGCATCATCACGCCGTCGGGGCTCCACTTCGAGCGCAGCCATGCGGGGACGGCTGTGATCGACCCGTCCCGGCATTCGCTCTTCGTGCACGGCCTGGTGAAGAGCCCGAAGAAATTCTCCATGCGCGACCTGCGCCGCTTCCCCAGCGTCTCGCGCATCCATTTCATCGAGTGCTCGGGCAACGGGCTCACCGAGTGGACCAAGCCCACGATGAAGACCGTGCAGATGACGCATGGGCTCACCTCGACTTCCGAGTGGACCGGCGTCCCGCTCTCGACGATCCTCGAGGAGTGCGGCGGCACGCGCGGCGGCGCGAAATGGTTGCTCTTCGAAGGCGGCGACGGCGCCGCGATGACTCGCAGCATCCCGCTCGCCAAGGCGATGAAGGACTGCATGCTCGCCTATGGCCAGAACGGCGAGGCGATACGTCCCGAGCAGGGCTATCCGTTGCGGCTCCTCGTGCCCGGGTACGAGGGCAACATGCACATCAAGTGGGTGCGCCGCATCGAGGTCGCGGACATGCCCTTCATGACGCGCGAGGAAACCTCGAAGTACACCGACATCCGGCCCGACGGGAAAGCGGTGCAGTTCTCGTTCGAGATGGAGGCCAAGTCGGTGATCACGTCGCCATCGGGCGAAATGCGGCTCGACGGGCCGGGCTTCCACGAGATCACCGGTCTCGCGTGGTCCGGGCGTGGTGCGATCCGAAGCGTGGAAGTCTCTACCGATGGGGGTGCCACGTGGCGGCGCGCGGCGTTGCAGGGGCCGGTGCTGCCGGTGTGCCACACGCGCTTCCGGATTCCATGGCGCTGGGACGGCCGCGAGGCGATCCTGCAGAGTCGCTGCGTGGACGAGACGGGTTACGTGCAGCCCACGCTGGGCCAGCTCGTTGCGCTTCGCGGGACCAACGGGCCGCTCGGCTCCATCTACCACCTGAACGCGATCCAGAGCTGGCTCGTGGCCGACGACGGAAAGGTCTCCAATGTCCACCACTACTGAGCGCTTGCTGGTATCGATCGGCCTGGCCGCCGCCTCTCTCGGAGCCTGCGCGGCGGGGCCGGCGCAGCCGTACGGTTTCGGAAGCACGCCGACCGAGGCCGAGCTCGCCCAATTCGTCTCGCCGCTACCCGATGGCCGCGGCTTGCCCGCGGGCTCGGGCAGCGTCTCGCAGGGCAAGGAGGTCTACGAGCAGCAATGCGTGCCCTGCCACGGCGCCAACCTCCAGGGCGGCATCGGCGACAAGCTGGTCGGTGGGCGCGGCACGCTCGTGAACTCGGACCCGACAAAGGGACCGGTGAAGACGGTGGAGAGCTATTGGCCGTGGGCGACCACGCTCTTCGACTACGTGAAGCGCTCGATGCCGCTCACCGCGCCGGGGAGCCTCACCAACGACCAGGTGTACGCGGTTTCGGCGTACATCCTGGCTCAGGCGAAGATCGTCCCGGAAGACGCGACGCTCGATGCGAAGTCGCTCGCGCAGGTGAGGATGCCCAACCGCGACGGCTTCATCCCAGACCCGCGGCCCGAGAAGTTTCCGCCGGCCTCTTCCTCGCCGCACGCCGACAAGCGGATGGCCACGGCCTCGAAGTGACTCGAACGCAGAGTCAGTGCGCGGCCGCGGCCTCCACCCGCTTCGGCGGCTGGTAGGCCCCGGGCACCGCGCGAAGGCCGATCGCGATCCGGTTCCAGGTATTGATCATGGCGATGGCGATCGTGAGGTTCGCGAGCTCCGCCTCCGAGAACTGCTCGCGCACCTCCTGGAACGCCTCGTCCGGGGCGTGGGTGTCGGCGACGCGCGTGAGCGACTCGGTCCATGCGAGCGCCGCGCGCTCGCGCGCCGAGAAGAACGGCGTCTCCGCCCACGCGTCGAGCGCATAGAGGCGCTGCTCCGTCTCGCCCAGGGCGCGCGCGTCTTTCGAGTGCATGTCCAGGCAGTACGCGCAGCCGTTGATTTGCGAGGCGCGCATCTTCACGAGGTGCAGCAGGGACTGGTCGAGGCCGTTGCTGGCACCAATCCATTAGGCAACGCGATCCGCGCGAGTTTCCGGCACAAAGCAAAACGCCCGATCTCTGTGGAGATCGGGCGTTTTTCATAGGGCCCTGGCGATGACCTACTTTCTCACGGGTAATCCGCAATATCATCGGCGCGGCGTCGTTTCACGGTCCTGTTCGGGATGGGAAGGGGTGGGGCCAACGCGCTATGGTCGCCAGGAATTCTTGGAAGGAGGTAGG
>DATBAI010000058.1:0-223031 GCA_036271595.1 Usitatibacter sp. | reverse complement strand
CCTGGTGAACACCGCTTCGGCTTCGGGCGCCACGACCTGCGCCGGCGGGAGCGTCACGGCCGCCAACGGCGGCACGAGCGTCGCGCTCTCCGCGGGAACGGTTCCGGCGAGCGGCTCGTGCACGGTGACCGTCAACGTGACGAGTGCTTCCACCGGGATCTACCTCAACAGCACCGGCGCGGTCACGACGACCAACGCGGGCTCCGCGGCGGCCGCCACCGCCACGCTCGACGTGCTTGCCCACGCCACCGCGACCAAGGCCTTCGCGCCGTCGGCGATCGGCGTGAACGGCACCTCGACGATCACGATCACGCTTTCGAACGGCAACGCGTCGCCGGTCACGGGCGCGGCATTCACCGACACTTACCCCGCGGGCCTCGTGAACGCCACGCCGGCCTCGGGTGCCACCACCTGCGCGGGCGGCAGCGTCACGGCGGCCAACGGGAGCAACAGCCTCGCGCTCTCCGCCGGCACGATCCCGGCGAGCGGCTCCTGCACGGTGACGGTGAACGTGACGAGCGCCGCGTCCGGCGGTTACACCAACACGCTCGCGGCCGGCTCGATCACCACGGCGAACGCGGGTTCCAATACCGCGGCGACGAGCTCGACCCTCACCGTGAACACCGGGCTCACGGTCGCCAAGGCGTTCGCGCCGGCCTCGATCGGCAGCAACGACACGAGCGTCCTCACCATCACGCTCACCAATCCGAACGCGACCGCCGTCACGGGCGCTGCCTTCACGGATTCGTATCCCGCCGGCCTCGTGAACACGGCATCGGCCTCCGCGGCGACGACCTGCGGCGCGGGCGCCGTCACGGCCAGCAACGGCGGCACCAGCGTCGCGCTCTCGGCCGGCACGGTCCCCGCGAACGGCTCGTGCACGGTGACGGTCAACGTGACGAGCGCTGCCGCGGGTTCGTACCTGAACTCCACCGGCACGGTGGCGACGACGACGGCGGGCACCGCGGCCGCGGCCACCGCGACCCTCACGGTGATGTCGCATCCGGCGGCCACGAAGTCCTTCGGCACCAACCCCGCGGCGGTGAACGGCATATCGACCCTCACCATCACCCTCACGAACGGCAACGCGTTCGCCGTGAACGGCGTGGCATTCACCGATGCGTACCCGGCCGGCCTTGCCAACGCGGCGACTCCGAACGGCTCGACCACGTGCGTCGGCGGCACGGTCTCCGCGGCCAACAACGGCGGCAGCGTGGCGCTCTCGGGCGCGACGATCCCGGCGTCGGGCTCCTGCACGGTGAGCGTGGACGTCACCAGCGCGGCCCCGGGCAGCTACGCGAACTCGATTCCGGCTGGCGGCATCACCAGCACCAACGCCGGGGCGAGCACGGCGGCGGTCAACGCCACCCTCACGGTCCTGGGTCCGATCACGGCGGCCAAGGCCTTCGCGCCGGCCTCGATCGGCGTGAACAACACGTCGGTCCTCACCATCACGTTGACCAACGCCAACGCGACGCCGGTGACGGGCGCGGCCTTCACCGACAGCTATCCCGCGGGCCTGGTGAACACCGCTTCGGCTTCCGGCGCCACGACGTGTGCGGGCGGGGCGGTCACGGCGGCCAACGGCGGCTCGAGCCTCGCCCTGTCCGGCGGCACGATCCCGGCGAATGGCTCGTGCACCGTGACGGCAAACGTGACGAGCGCGGCGGCGGGTAGCTACCTCAACTCCACCGGCAGCGTGACCACCACCAACGACGGCAGCGCCGCCGCGGCCACGGCCACGCTCGCCGTGCTCGCGAGGCCGTCGATCGCCAAATCGTTCGGCCCGTCGCTCGTGAGCCCCGGCGCCAGCACGGTGCTCACGCTGACCCTCACCAACACCAACGCCACGGCGGTGAGCGGCGCCGCGGTGACCGACACCTATCCCGCGGGCCTCGTCAACGCGGCCACGCCCTCGGGTGCCACCACGTGCGCGGGAGGCAGCGTCACGGCGGCGGCAGGGGCGGGGAGCGTCGCCCTCTCCGGCGCGACCATCCCGGCTTCGGGCTCGTGCACGGTGACGGTCAACGTCTCCGCGGCGGCGGCGGGCTCGTATACGAACACGATCGCGGCCGGCGCGCTCGCCAGCACCAATGCCGGATCGAGCACGGGATCCGCCACCGACACGCTCACCGTCGCCAGCGCGGTCACCGTCGCCAAGGCATTCGGCCCGGCCTCGGTCGGCACGGGCGACACGAGCGTGCTCACCATCACGCTCACCAACCCGAATGCGACCGCGGTCACCGGCGCGGCGTTCACCGACTCGTATCCTGCAGGCATCGCGAACACGGCATCGGCTTCCGGCGCCACGACGTGCGGCGCCGGCCTTGTCACCGCCGCGAACAACGGCACCAGCCTTGCGCTCTCGGGCGGCACGGTGCCGGCTTCCAGCTCGTGCAGCGTCACGGTGAACGTCACCGCGGCTGCGGCGGGCTCGTATCTCAACAACACCGGGAGCGTTGCCACCGCGAACGCGGGGACCGCGCCGGGGTCATCGGCCACCCTCACGGTGATGGCGCATCCGGGCATCGCCAAGTCGTTCACGCCGAATACCATCGTCGCGGGCGCGGCCTCGGTCCTCACGGTCACGCTCTCGAACACCAACGCGGCGGCCATCTCCGGCGCGGCCTTCACCGACACCTACGCGGCGGGCCTGGTGAACACGGCTTCCGCCTCGGGCGCCACCACGTGCGCGGGCGGCACGGTGACGGCGGCGAACAACGGCACGAGCGTGGCGCTCTCCGGGGCCACGATCCCGGCCGCGGGCTCGTGCACGGTCACCGTGAACGTGACCAGCGCCTCGGGCGGCACGGTATCCAACACCATCGCGGCCGGCGCGCTCACGACCACGAACGCAGGCTCCAACACCGCGCCGGCGAGCGCTTCGCTCACCGCGCTCTCGAGCCTCACCGTGGCCAAGGCGTTCGCGCCCGGCTCCATCGGCACCGGCGACACGAGCGTGCTGACCATCACGCTCAGCAACCCGAACGCCTCGGCCGTCACCGCGGCCGCGTTCACGGACAGCTACCCGGCGGGCCTGGTGAACACCGCGAGCGCTTCGGGAGCCACCACGTGCGCCGGCGGCACGGTGACCTCGGCCAACGGCGGCACGAGCGTGGCCCTCTCCGGCGGCACGGTTCCGGCGAACGGCTCGTGCACGGTGACCGTGAACGTGACGAGCGCCGCGGCAGGAAGCTATCTCAACTCGACGGGCACGGTGACGAGCGCCAATGCCGGCACCGCGTCGGCCGCCACGGCCACCCTCGCGGTGCTGTCGCACCCGGCGGTCGCGAAGGCCTTCGCACCTTCCCTGGTGGGCCCGGGCGCCACCTCGGTGCTCACCATCACGCTTACGAACGCCAATGCCGTCGCGATCACGGGCGCCGCCTTCACCGACTCGTATCCGGCGACGATGGTCAACACCGCCTCGGCGTCGGGCGCGACCACGTGCGCGGGCGGTACGGTCACCGCCGCCAACAACGCCGGCAGCGTGGCGCTCGCGGGCGCGACGATTCCCGCGAACGGCTCGTGCACGGTCACGGTGAACGTCACCAGCAACACGGCGGGCAGCCATACGAACACGCTCGCCGTGGGCGCCGTCACGACGGCCAACGCGGGAGCGAGCACGGTGGCTTCGAGCGATACGCTCTCGGTCGCCTCCGTGGTCACGGTCACCAAGGCGTTCGCGCCGGGCTCCATCGGCACCGGCGACACCAGCGTGATGACGGTCACGATCACCAATCCGAACCCCACCGCGGTCACCAACGCGACCTTCACGGATGCCTACCCGGCGGGCCTGGTGAACACCGCTTCGGCTTCCGGCGCCACGACGTGCGCGGCCGGCAGCGTCACCGCGGCGAATAACGGGACCAGCGTCGCGCTTTCCGGCGGCACGGTGCCCGCCAACGGCGCTTGCACGGTGACCGTGAACGTAACCTCCGGCGCCGCGGGCAGCTACTTGAACAACACGGGCAACGTCACCACGGCGAATGCGGGCACCGCGACGGGCGGGGCCGCCACGCTCAGCGTTCTCGCGCATCCGACGGCGGCGAAGTCCTTCGCCCCGGCAGCCGTGGGCCTGGGCGCATCTTCCGTCCTCACGCTCACGCTCACCAACGCCAACGCCGTGGCGGTGACTGGTGTCGCGTTCACCGACTCGTATCCGGCGAACCTCGTGAACGCGGCCGCCGCCTCCGGCGCCACGACGTGCGCGGGCGGCTCGGTGACCGCGGCGAACAACGGCACCAGCGTGGCGCTGTCGGGCGCGACGATCCCGGCCTCGAGCTCGTGCACGGTCACGGTGAACGTGACCAGCAACACCGCCGGAACCTACGCCAACAGCCTCGCCGCCGGTGCGCTCACGTCGACCAACGCCGGTGCGACCACCGCGGCGGCGAACGCATCGCTGCAGGTGCTCTCGGCGGCCACGGTGGCGAAGGACTTCACGCCGGCTACCGTCGGCACGGGCAACACCAGCGTGCTCACTATCACGCTCACCAACCCGAACGCGGTGGCGGTGAGCGGCGCCGCGTTCACCGATGCGTACCCGTCCAGCCTCGTGAACACCGGCACGCCCGCGGGCGCCACCACCTGCCCGGGCGGCACGGTGACGGCCGCGGCCAACGGCACCAGCGTCGCTCTCGCCACGGGCAGCGTGCCGGCCAACGGCTCCTGCACGGTGACCGTGAACGTGACGAGCAATAGCGCCGGCAGCTACCTCAACTCCACGGGTAGCGTCACCACCACCAATGCCGGCACGCTGACCGGCGCCTCGGCCACGCTCACGGTGCTCACCCGACCGACGATCGCGAAAGCGTTCGCGCCGAGCCCGGTGGGCGTGAACGCCGCCTCGGTCCTCACCCTCACGCTCGGGAACGCGAATGCCACCGCCGTCACCGGCGCGGCCTTCACGGATACCTATCCCGCGGGCCTCGTGAATACCGGCACGCCCGCGGGCGCTACCACGTGCCCAGGGGGCTCTGTGACGGGCGTCGCGGGTGCCAACAGCGTCGCGCTCTCGGGCGGCACCATTCCGGCCGGGGGCACTTGCACGGTGACCGTGAATGTCTCCAGCGCGGCGGCGGGAAGCTACGCGAACAGCGTGGCCGTTGGCGCCCTCACCACGACCAATGCCGGCGCCAACAGCGCGAGCGCGAGCGCGAGCCTCTCGGTGCTTTCCTCGATCACCGTCGCCAAGGCTTTCGCACCGTCCACCGCGGGCATCGGCGACACGAGCGTGGTCACCATCACGATCACCAACCCGAATGCCACGGCGGTCACCAACGCGGCCTTCACCGACAACTACCCCGCCGGCCTCGTGAACACCGCCGCCGCTTCGGGCGCCACTACCTGCGGCGGCACGGTGACCGCGGCGAACAACGGCGCCAGCCTCGCGCTCTCGGGCGGCACGGTCCCCGCGAACGGTTCCTGCACGGTCACGGCGAACGTGACCACGGCAGCGGCGGGCTCTTTCAACAACTCGACCGGCGCGGTGACGACGGATACGGGCACCGGTGCTTCCGCGTCGGCGATCCTCACGATCCTCGCCAAGCCCGTCGTGACCAAGGCGTTCAGCCCGACCTCCATGGGCGCGAACGGAGCCTCGACGCTGACGATCACCCTCACCAACCCGAACACCACGGCGGTCACGGGTGCAGCATTCACCGATACGTATCCCGCGGGCCTCGTGAACGGGGCTGCGCCCGCGGGGGCCACGACTTGCGTGGGCGGGAGCGTCACGGCGGCCGCGGCCGGTAACAGCGTCGCGCTATCCGGTGGCACCATCCCGGCCTCCGGCTCCTGTACCGTCACCGTGAGCGTGACCAGCGCCGCGGCGGGGCCGTACACCAACACGCTCCCCGTGGGCGCGCTCACCACGACCAACGGTGGCGCGAACGGCGCGCCGGCGAACGCAACGCTCACCGTCCTGGGCGCTCTCAGCGCGAGCAAGGCCTTCGTGCCGGCCGTCATCGGCGCGGGCGATACGAGCGTGCTCACCATCACCCTCACCAACGGCAACTCGACCGCCGTCACGGGCGTGGCCTTCAGCGACTCGTATCCCGCCGGCCTCGACAACTCGGCGAGCGCCCTGGGCAGCACGACCTGCGTGGGCGGCGCCGTCACCGCGATCAATGGAGGATCCACGCTGCATCTTGCGGGCGGGACGGTGCCGGCCAACGGCTCCTGCACCGTGACGGTGAACGTGACGGCCGCGGCCGCGAATACATACAACAACACGACGAGCGTCATCACGACCGGCAACGCGGGCACCGTCGCCGCGGTCTCCGGCAGCCTCACGGTCCTGGTACACCCGACGATCGCCAAGTCCTTCGCGCCGTCGGCCATCGGGCCGAACGGCGCCTCGGTGCTCACGCTCACGCTGGGCAACACCAACGCCATCGCGATCACCGGCGCCGCCTTCACCGATACCTATCCGGCGGGCCTCGCGAATACGGCGAGCGCCTCCGGCGCCACGAGCTGCGCGGGCGGGGCGGTAACGGCGGCGAACAACGGGACGAGCGTCGCGCTCTCGGGTGGCACGATCCCGGCCGGCGGCACGTGCACGGTGACCGTGAATGTCACCTCCGCCTCGCCGGGCAGCTATACCAACACGGTGGCCGCGGGCGGCGTGACCTCCACCAATGCGGGTTCCAGCGTCGCTTCCGGCAGTGCCACGCTCTCGGTACTGAACGGCCTCACGGTCGCCAAGGCTTTCACGCCGTCCTCGGTGGGCGTTGGCGACGCGAGCGTCCTCACGATCACGCTCACCAACCCGAATGCCACTGCCGTCACCGGAGCCACGCTCACCGATACGTATCCCGGAGGCCTCGCGAACACGGCGTCGGCCTCGGCCGCGACCACCTGCGCGGGTGCAACGGTCACTGCGGCCAACAACGGCGCGAGCCTCGCGATCTCGGGCGCAACCGTGCCGGCCTCGGGCTCGTGCACGGTTACCGTGAACGTCGCCGCGGCCGCGGCGGGCTCGTACCTCAACGACACGGGCAGCGTCACGACGACAAACGCGGGCACCGCCCCCGGGGCCACCGCGACGCTCACGGTGCTGCCGCACCCGAGCATCGCCAAGGCGTTCGTGCCGGCCAACGTCGCGCCCAACGCCGCCTCCGTGCTCACGATCACGCTCACGAACACGAGCACGACACCGGTCACGAACGCAGCCTTCACCGACACCTACCCGGCCGGCGTCACCAACACCGCGACGCCAGCGGGGGCGACTACCTGCGCGGGCGGGACGGTGACGGCGGCGAGCAACGGCGCGAACGTGGCGCTTTCCGGTGGAACCATCCCGGCGTCCGGATCCTGCTCGGTCAGCGTGAACGTGACCGGCGGCGTGCCGGGCAGCTACGCCAACACGATCGCCGCCGGCGCGCTCACGACCGCCAATGCGGGTGCGAATGCCGCCCCGGCGAGCGCCTCGCTCACGATCAATGCCGCGCTTGCCGTCGCGAAGGCGTTCGCGCCCGGCTCGATCGGCACCAACGACGTGTCGGTGCTCACGGTGACGCTCACCAATCCGAACGGCGTGGCGGCCATCGGCGCCGCATTCACCGACACGTACCCGGCAGGCCTCGTGAATACGGGCACGCCGGCTGGGGCGACGACGTGCGGCGCCGGCGCCGTGACGGCCGCGGCCAACGGCGCCAGCCTGGCACTTGCCGGCGGCACGATCCCCGCGAACGGCTCGTGCACGATCACGGTGAACGTGACTTCGGCCGCCGCGGGCACCTACAACAACTCGACGGGCAGTGTCACCACCACGAACGCGGGCGCGGCGACCAGCGCGTCGGCCACGCTCACGGTGCTCGCCCACCCGGCTGCCACGAAGTCGTTCACGCCGAATGCCGTGGCGCAGAACGCGACCTCGGTGCTCACGGTCACGCTCACGAACGCCAACACGTCGCCCGTCACCGGGGTCGCCTTCACGGATACGTATCCGGCCAACCTGGTGAATACCGCGTCGGCCTCCGGCGCCTCGACCTGCGTGGGCGCAACGGTCACGGCGGCCAACAACGGCACGAGCCTCGCCCTTTCCGGCGCGACGATCCCCGCTTCGGGCTCGTGCACGGTCACGGTGAACGTGACGAGCGCGACTTCCGGCAGCTACCCCAACACGCTCGCGGCCGGGTCGATCACCAGCACGAACGCGGGAGCGAGCACGGCGGCTGCCAACGCGACGCTCACGGTGCTGAACGCGCTCACGATGGCGAAGGCGTTCGCGCCGGCCACCATCGGCTCGGGCGACGCCAGCGTCCTCACCATCACCATCAGCAACCCGAACGCCTCGGCGGCCAACGGCGCGGCATTCACGGATGCCTATCCGGCCGGCCTCGTGAACACGGCGAGCGCCTCCGGCGCGACGAGTTGCGCGGGCGGGGCAGTGACCGCGGCCAACAACGGCGCCAGCGTCGCGCTCTCCGGCGCGACCATCCCTGCCAACGGCTCCTGCACGGTCACGGTGAACGTCACGAGCGCGTCGGCGGGCTCGTACCTCAATTCGACGGGTGCCCTCGCCACGACCAACGCGGGCGCCGCGGCGCCGGCCTCGGCCACGCTCACCGTGCTCACGCATGCGACAGTGGCGAAGTCGTTCACGCCGGACACCGTCACGCCGGGCGCGGCCTCGGTACTCACGCTCACGCTCACGAACGCCAACGCGACGCCGATCACCGGCGCGGCCTTTACCGATACCTATCCGGCGGGCCTCGTGAACACCGCCTCCGCCTCCGGCGCCACGACCTGCGCAGGCGGAGCGGTGACGGCCGCGAACAACGGCACGAGCGTCGCGCTCTCCGGCGGCACGATCCCGGCCTCGGGCTCCTGCACGGTCACCGTGAACGTCACCAGTGCCGCCGCCGGCTCCTACCCGAACACGCTCGGTGCGGGCGCGATCACCACGACGAATGCGGGCGTGAGCTCCGGCAGCGCGAGCGCCACGCTCACGGTCCTGGGTGCGCTCGGCGTCGCCAAGTCCTTCACGCCGGCCTCGATCGCCACGGGCGACGTCTCGGTGCTCACGGTCACCCTCACCAACGGCAACGCGACCGCCGTGACGGGAGCGGCATTCACGGATACCTACCCCGGCGGCCTCGTGAACACCTCGAGCGCTTCGGGCGCCACCACCTGCGGCGCGGGCGTGGTGGGCGCCGCGAACAACGGCACGAGCCTGGCACTCGCCGGGGGCACGGTGCCCGCGAACGGCTCCTGCACCGTGACGGTGAACGTCACGAGCGGCACCGGCGGCATCTATAACAACAACACCGGATCCGTCACCACGACGAATGCCGGCACCTCGGCCGGCGCGTCGGCCACGCTCACGGTGCTCACGCATCCGGCGGTAACGAAGGCCTTCGCGCCGTCGACGATCGCGGCCGGCGGCACGGCGACGCTCACCATCACGCTCGGCAATCCGAATACGACGGCGATCACGGGCGCGACCTTCACGGATTCGTATCCCGCGGGTGTCTTGAACGCCGCGCCTTCGGCAGGGACCACCACGTGCGGCGCCGGCATCGTGACCGCCGCCAACGGCGGCACATCGGTCGCCCTCGCCAACGGCACCATCCCGGCTTCGGGCTCCTGCACGGTCACCGTCAACGTCACCGCGGCGGTGGCCGGCACGTACGCCAACACGATCCCGGTGGGCGGCGTCATCTCCACGAACGCGGGCGCGAGCACCGCGACCGCCACCTCGAACCTCAACGTCCTCGCGGGCCTCACGGCCGCCAAGTCCTTCTCGCCGGCCTCGGTGGGCAGGAGCACGCCCTCGGTGCTCACCATCACGCTCACCAACCCGAATGCTTCGGACGTGACGGGCGCGGCCTTTACCGATGCGTATCCCGCGGGCCTCGTGAACACCGGATCGCCTTCCGGCGCCACCACGTGCCCCGGCGGCACGGTGACGGCTGCGAATGGCGGCACCAGCGCCGCGCTCGCCGGCGCGACGGTGACCGCGGGCACGTCGTGCACGCTTACCGTGAACGTGACCTCGGCCGCCGCGGGCTCGTACCTCAACTCGACCGGCGTCGTCACGACCGCCAACGCGGGGACGGCGCCCGCGGCGAGCGCCACGCTCGCCGTGCTCGCGCATCCGTCGGCGGCGAAGTCGTTCGCGCCGTCTCTGGTCGCCCCGGGCGCGGCCTCGCTCCTCACGATCACGCTCAACAACAGCAATGCGACGCCGATCACCGGCGCGGCCTTCACCGACACGTATCCCGCGGGCCTGGTGAACACCGGCGTGCCCGCCGGCGCCACGACTTGCGTGGGCGGCACGGTCGTCGCCGCGGGCAACGACACCAGCGTCGCATTCTCCGGCGGCACCATCCCGGCCAACGGCTCGTGCACGGTCACGGTGAACGTCAACAGCGCCGCCTCGGGCGTCTATGGCAACAGCCTCGCGCCGGGCGCGGTCACGTCGACCAACGCGGGCAATTCGCTCGCCGCCGCCAACGCGAGCCTCGTGGTGGCGACTTCGCCGGCCGTGTCCGAAGGCTTCACGCCGGCCTCGATCGGCACCGGCGACACCTCGGTGCTCACGATCACGCTCACCAATCCCAACGGCATCGCAGCCACGGGCGCCGCGTTCACCGACAACTACCCGGGCGGCCTCGTGAATACCGCGAGCGCCTCGGCCGCGAGCTCCTGCGGCGGAACGGTCACCGCGGCGAACAACGGCACGAGCCTGGTGCTCACGGGCGCAACGATCCCGGCCAACGGCTCGTGCAACGTGACCGTCAACGTGACGAGCGGCGCCGCGGGCAGCTACGTGAACCCGACCGGCGTCGTGACGACCACCAACGCGGGCTCCTCCGCCGGCGCCACGGCCACGCTCACCGTGATGGGCCATCCGGGCATCACGAAAGCGTTCGTCCCGGCCGCCGTGGGCACCGGCACGGCCTCGGTGCTCACGATCACGCTCACCAACCCGAACGCGAGCGCGATCACCGGTGCCGGGTTCACCGATGCGTATCCGGCGGGCCTCGTGAACACCGCCTCCGCCTCGGGCGCGACCACCTGCGCCGGCGGCGCGGTGACGGCCGCCAACAGCGGCACCAGCGTCGCGCTCTCGGGCGGCACGATCCCGGCATCGGGTTCCTGCACGGTGACCGTGAACGTGACCAGCGCGGCGGCCGGCACCTACGCCAACACGATCGCCGCGGGCGGTGTCTCGAGCGCGAACGCGGGCGCCAGCACGGTGGCGGCGAGCGCCTCGCTCACGGTGAACGCGGGCCTCACCGCGGCGCTCGCCTTCACGCCGGCATCCATCGGCACCGGCGACACCAGCGTCCTCACCATCACGCTTTCCAACCCGAATGCGACGGCGGTCACGGGAGCGGCCTTCACCGACAGTTACCCGGCGAGCCTCCTCAACACGGCCTCCGCATCGGGCGCCACCACGTGCGTGGGCGGCACGGTGACCGCGGCCAACAACGCAACGAGCCTCGCCCTCTCCGGCGCTACCGTGCCCGCGGGCGGATCATGCACGATCACGGTCAACGTCACGAGCGCGGTGGCCGGTGCCTACCTGGATTCGACGGGAGCGATCGCGACTACGAATGCGGGCAGTGCCGCTGCCGCCACGGGCACGCTCACGGTGCTGGGGCATCCCACGCTCGCCAAGGCGTTCGTCCCGACGGCGATCGGCGCGAACGCCACCTCGGTGCTCACCTTCACGCTCGGCAACCCGAACGCGACCGCGATCACGGGCGCGGCCTTTACGGATACGTATCCCGCGGGCCTCGTGAATACCGCCTCCGCTTCGGGCGCCACCACGTGCGTGGGAGGCATCGTCGGCGCCGCCAACGGCGGCACGAGCGTCGCGGTTTCCGCGGCCACGATCCCGGCGAACGGAACTTGCGTCGTGACCGTGAACGTGACCAGCGCGGCGGCCGGCAGCTACGCGAACACGGTCGCGGCGGGCGGCCTCACGAGCACCAATGCGGGGGCGAGCACCGCGGCGGCGAGCGATACGCTGACGGTCGCGCTCGGCCTCGCCGTGGCGGAATCGTTCACGCCGAGCTCCATCGCGCCCGCCGACGCGTCGGTTCTCACGATCACCCTTACCAACCCGAACAATGCGCCGGTGACCGGTGCTGCATTCACGAACAACTATCCGGCGGGCCTCGCGAACACGGCCGCGGCTTCGGGCGCCACGACGTGCGCAGCCGGCGCCGTCACCGCCGCCAACAACGGCACCAGCGTGGCGCTCTCCGGTGCCATTGTGCCGGCCAACGGTTCGTGCACGATCACCGTGAACGTGACCAGCGCAGCAACCGGCTCGTACCTGGACTCGACGGGCACGGTGACGACCACCAATGCGGGCACCACCCCCGCGGCGAGCGCGACCCTTACCGTCCTCGCGCGCCTCGCCACGGCCAAGGCGTTCAACCCGACCTCGGTCGGCTCGGGCGACGCGTCGGTGCTCACGATCACGCTCACCAATCCGAACGCCGTCCCGGTCACGGGCGCGACGTTCACCGATACGTATCCGGCCGGCATGGTGAACACGGGTTCGGCGAGCGGGGCGACAACCTGCGGCGCCGGGGCCGTGACGGCGCTGAATGCCGGTGCTAGCGTGGCCCTTTCGGGCGGGACCGTGCCTGCCAACGGCTCCTGCACGGTGAGCGTGAACGTGACCAGCGCGGCGGCGGGCAGCTACGTGAACGTGACCGGCACCGTGCCCACGACGAATGCGGGCACGGCGCCCACCGCGTTGGCAACCCTCAACGTGCGCAGCCACCCCACGGTCGCCAAGACCTTCGCTCCGGCGTTCATCGGGGCGGGCGCGACCTCGGTGCTCACCATCACGCTTTCCAACGCCAACGCCGTGGCGCTCACTTCTGCGTCGTTCACCGACACGTATCCGGCGGGGCTCGTCAACACGGCCTCGGCCTCGGGTGCGACGACGTGCGCGGGCGGCACCGTCACCGCCGCGAACAATGGCAGCAGCGTGGCGCTTTCGGGAGGCACGATCCCGGCCTCGGGCTCCTGCACCGTGACCGTGAACGTGACGAGCGCGGTCACCGGGACCTACCCGAACTCCATCGGCGCGGGCGCGCTCTCCACGGCCAACGCGGGCTTGAGCACCGCCGCCGCCAACGCGACGCTGAACGTGCTTTCGGGGCTCACCGCGGTGATGTCGTTCACGCCGTCCACGGTCGGCACCAACGTGGCCTCCATTCTCACGGTCACGCTCACCAATCCGAACTCGACGGACGTGAACGGCGTCTCGTTCACCGACAGCTACCCGGCGGGCCTCGACAACACGGCGTCGGCCTCGGGCGCCACCACGTGCCCGGGCGGAACGGTCACCGCGGCCAACAGCGGCACGAGCCTCGCGCTCTCGGGTGCGACCGTGCCCGCCAACTCCTCCTGCACGATCACGGTGAACGTGACGAGCGGGGCGGCCGGAAGCTACCTCGATTCGACCGGCGCGATCGCGAGCAGCAATGCCGGCACCACGCCCGCCGCGAGCGCCACGCTCGTCGTGCTCGGACGCCCCACCATCGCCAAGGCCTTCGCCCCGTCGGGCGTGACCCCGGGTGCGGTCTCGGTGCTCACCATCACGCTCACGAATCCGGACACGAGCGCGATCACTGGCGCGGCCTTCACCGACACATACCCGGTGGGCCTGGTCAACACCGCGTCGCCGGCCGGCGCCACCAGCTGCGTGGGCGGCACGGTCACGGCGGCCAACGCCGGCACCAGCGTGGCGGTGTCGGGCGCGACGATCCCGGCGTCGGGCTCGTGCACGGTGACGGTCAACGTGACCAGCGCGGCCACCGGTAGCTACGCCAACGCCATCGCCGCCGGCGCGCTCACGACCAGCAATGCCGGATCCAACCTCGCCGCGGCCAACGCGACGCTCGTCGTCTCCAACACGCTCACGGTTGCGACGTCGTTCACCCCGGCCTCCATCGGCACCAACGACACGAGCGTGCTCACGGTGACGCTCACCAACCCGAACGGCATCGCGGTCACCGGGGCCGCGTTCACCGACACGTATCCGGCGGGCCTCCTGAACACGGCCTCCGCCTCGGGCGCCACCACGTGCGCGGGCGGCACGGTCACGGCGGCCAATGGCGCAGCATCCCTCGCGCTTTCGGGTGCTACGGTGCCCGCGAACGGCTCGTGCACGATCACGGTGAACGTGACGGCCGCCGCCGCGAACACCTACAACAACTCCACCGGCAGCGTTTCGAGCACCAACGCGGGCACCGCCGCCGGCGCCTCGGCCGCGCTCATCGTGATGGCACATCCGACGGCGGCGAAGGCCTTTGCGCCGGCGACGACGGGCGCGAACGCCACCTCGACCCTCACGATCACGCTCACCAACCCGAACGCCGCGCCGATCACGGGCGCCGCCTTCAGCGACGGCTACCCGGCGGGCCTCGTGAATGCCGCGTCGCCCAACGGTGCCACGACGTGCGCGGGCGCCACCGTCACCGCCATCGGCGCAGGCACCAGCGTTGCCGTCTCCGCCGCCACGATCCCGGCCTCGGGTTCCTGCACGGTGAGCGTGGACGTCACGAGCGCTACGGCGGGCGTCTACGCCAACACCCTCGCCGCCGGCGCGGTCACGTCCGGCAACGCGGGCGCGAGCCTCGCGCCGGCGAGCGCGAGCCTCACGGTGCTGTCCGGCCTCGCGGTCGCCGAGACCTTCACGCCGGCCTCCGTCGGCACGAACGACACCAGCGTCCTCACCATCACGCTCACCAACGGCAATGCGACGGCCGTGACGGGCGCGGCGTTCACCGATACGTATCCCGGTGGGCTCGTGAACACCGCGAGCGCGTCGGGCGCCAGCACGTGCGCCGGCGCGACGGTGACGGCCGCCAACAACGCCACGAGCCTGGCACTCTCCGGCGCCACCGTGCCCGCGGGAGGCTCGTGCACGGTGACGGTGAACGTGACGAGCGCCACGGCCGGGAGCTACCCGAACCCGACCGGCACCGTGACGAGCGTCAATGCGGGAACGGCGCCGGGCGCCACGGCTACGCTCACGGTCCTGGCTCACCCGTCGATCGCCAAGTCCTTCGTTCCCGCCTCGGTCGCACCCAACGGCGCTTCCGTGCTCACGATCACGCTCAGCAACGCGAGCGCCGTCGCGGTCACTGGCGCGGCCTTCAGCGACACGTATCCCGCGAGCCTCGTCAACACGGCTTCGGCTTCGGGCGCCACGACGTGCCTGGGCGGTACGGTGACGGCGGCCAACAACGGCACCAGCGTGGCGCTCTCGGGCGCCACGATCCCGGCCTCGGGCTCCTGCACGGTCACGGTCAACGTGACGAGCGGCGCGTCGGGCACCTACGCGAACACGATCGCCGCCGGTGCGCTCACCAGCACCAATGCGGGCGCCAGCACCGCGCCGGCGAGCGCGTCGCTCACGGTGCTCGCCGGCCTGGGCGCCACGCTCGCCTTCACCCCGGCCGCCATCGGCACCAACGACACCAGCGTGATGACGATCACGCTCACCAACCCGAACGCGACCGCCGTCACGGGTGCGGCCTTCACCGATGCCTATCCGGCGAGCCTCGTGAATACCGGCTCGGCCTCGGGCGCCACCACGTGCGCCGGCGGCACGGTCACCGCCGCCAACGGCGGCGCGAGCCTCGCGCTCTCGGGTGCGACGGTACCGGCGGGCGGCTCGTGCACGGTGACCGTGAACGTGACGAGCGCCACGGCGGGGAGCTACCTCGATTCCACCGGTGCGATTTCCAGCACCAATGCCGGCAGCGCCGCGGCGGCGACCGGCACGCTCACCGTGCTCTCGCATCCTGCGATCGCGAAGGCCTTCGCTCCCAATCCGATCGGGGCGGGCGGCACCTCCGTCCTCACGATCACGCTTTCCAACGCGAACGCCGTGGCGATCACCGGTGCGGCGTTCACCGATACGTACCCGGCCGGGATCGCGAATACCGCGGCCGCGGCGGGCGCCACGACGTGCGCCGGCGGTGCCGTTACCGCCGCCAACAGCGGCACCAGCGTGGCGCTCTCGGGCGCGACGATTCCAGCCTCGGGCTCGTGCACGATCACCGTGAACGTGACCGCTGCGGCCGCCGGCGCCCCGGTGAACACCATCGCCGCGGGCGCACTCACCTCGGCCAACGCTGGCGCAAGCACCGCTGCCGCGAACGCCACGCTCACGGTGCTCTCCGGCCTCACGGTGGCCGAGTCGTTCACACCGGGCGCGATCGGCGTGAACGGCACGAGCGTGCTCACCGTAACCCTCACCAACCCGAACGCCTCGCCGGTGACCGGCGCGGCATTCACCGATACGTATCCGGCGGGCCTCGCGAATACCGCCTCGGCTTCCGGGGCCAGCACGTGCGTGGGTGCGACGGTTACCGCGGCGAACAATGGGACGAGCCTTGCCCTTTCCGGCGCCACGGTGCCCGCGGGCGGCTCCTGCACGATCACGGTGAACGTGACGAGCGCCGCGACGGGCGCCTACGTGAACCCGACGGGCCCGGTCACGACCACCAATGCCGGCACGGCGGCGAGCGCCACCGCGACCCTGAACGTGCTGCAGCGCCCGACGGTGACAGCGACCTTCACGCCGTCGTCGATCGCACCCGGGGCGAGCTCGATCCTCACCATCGACATCGCCAATCCGAACGCCACGGCGATCACGGGCGCTTCGCTGAACGACATCTACCCGGCGGGCCTCGCCAACGCCGCCGCCCCGAACGCGAGCTTCGCGGGTGCGGGCTGCGTGGGCCTCGTGGCGGCGGTGGGGGGCGGCAACAACGTGACGCTCTCGGGCGGCTCGCTGCCCGCCAATGCGACCTGCACGGTGACGGTGACCGTCACCGCGCCGGCGCCTGGCATCTTCAACGATTCCAGCGGACCGGTCGCGACGACCAACGCGGGCACGGGCCTCGCTGCCAACGCGACGCTCAACGTCTTCGCCGCGCCGACCGTGACCAAGGCCTTCGCGCCGGCGTCGATCCCGGCCGGTGGTTCTGCCACGATGACCATCACGGTCACCAACCCGGCGTCCAACCCGGCCAGCCTCACGGCGGTCGCGATCAATGACGTCTATCCGGCGGGCCTTGCCAATGCGTCGGCGGGCAGCGTCTCGTGCAGCGGCGGCGGCGGCGCCACGCTCACCGGAGGCGCCAACGGCGGCGCGAGCGTGGGCTTCAACGCGGGCAGCATCCCGGCGGGCGCGACCTGCACGATCACGCAGAGCGTGACCTCGGCGAGCTCGGTCACCAACACGACCACCACCGCGACTTCGACCCAGGCGCAGCCGGGCACGGCCGCGACCGCGTCGCTCGCCGTCGCGACCTCGCCCACGATCGCCAAGGGATTCGCGCCGGCCACGGTGGCCCTGGGCGCCACGAGCACGATCACCTTCACGATCACGAACCCCAACCCGATCGCGCTCACCGGGGCGTCGTTCACCGATGCGCTGGCGGGAATGGCCATCGACGCCGCGGGCACGGCAGCGGGCACGTGCGCGGGGGCGGGCGGCAACTCGTTCATCGCCAACCAGACCGCGCTCACGTTCACCGGCCTCACCATCCCGGCCGGGCTCTCCTGCACCGTCACGGTCGTGGTGCGCGGCACGCTGCCGGGCGCCAACCCGAACACGGCGTCGGGCGTGTCCAGCGCCCAGGCGGCGACGGGTGCGGCTTCCAACACCGCGACGCTCACCGTCACATCGACGGGCCCGTCGGTGTCGAAGGCGTTCGTGCCGAGCACCATCGATCCGGGCGCCGTTTCGGTCCTCACGGTGACCGTCTCCAACGGCAATGCGGCCCCGGTCACGGTCACCTCGGTCACGGATGGCTTCCCGGCCGGCCTCTCGGCATCGGCCACCCCGAACCTCTCCACGACGTGCGGCGGCGCCACGGTGACGAGCACGGCCTCGAGCGTGACGCTCACGGGCGGCACGGTGCCCGCGAACGGCTCGTGCACCTTCAGCATCGACGTGACCGCGGCAGCGCCGGGCGCCTCGCTCACCAACACGATCGCCGCGGGCGCGCTCACCACGAGCGCGGGATCCAACACGGTCGCAGCCACCGCCACGCTCAGCGTGCGCCCGGCCGCGGACCTCTCGGTCGTGAAAGCGGGCCCGGCTACGGTGGTGAACGGCGCCCCGATCACCTGGACGGCGATCGTCTCCAACGCCGGCCCGCAGACCGCCGGCAATGCGCTGTTCAGCGACGCGGTGCCGGCGGCGGTGACGGGCGTCACGGCTTCCTGCGGCGGCGCGACCGGCGGCGCGGTGTGCGGCGCGGTAACGGTCGTGGGCAACAACGTCTCGAGCACGGTCACGACGCTGCCCTCGGGCGGCACCGTCACGATCACCATCAACGGCACGGCGCCGCAGTCGGGCACGTTCACCAACACCGCGCGTGTGCTGGCGCCCGCGGGGATCACCGACCCCACCGACCCGGGCAATACCGGGGCCGGAAACAACAGCTCGTCGGCGAACACCACGGTCATCTCGCCGGACCTGCGGGTCACGAAGTCGCACTCCGGAAACTTCGTGGTGGGCACCAACGGCGTGTACACGATCACGGTGGACAACGCGCTCGGCACGGCACCCACCTCCGGCACGATCACCGTGACCGATACGCTGCCCACGGGGCTCGCGTTCGTCTCGGGCACCGGCACCTCGTGGACGTGCGCGGCGGTGGGCCAGGCGGTCACCTGCACGAGCGGCGCGGCGATCGGCTCCGGGGCCACCAGCCCGAACCCGATCACGCTCACGGTCGCGGTAGCTTCGACCGCGGTGCCCGCGGTGACCAACAGCGCGTCGGTCTCCGGCGGCAACGAGCCCGCGGCCAACAACGGCAACAACACCGCGTTCGATCCGACCAACGTGATCGCCGCCGCGGTGAACACTTTCGCGCCGGACAACGCACAGACCGGCGCACCCGGCACGACGATCTTCTACGCGCACACCTTCAACGCGGGAAGCGCGGGCAACGTGGCGTTCTCGACCACGAACGTCACCACGCCGGCGATCGCGGGCTGGACGCAGGCGATCTACCGCGACAGCGATTGCAGCGGGACGCTGAACGGCGCCGAAGGCACGGCCCCGCTCTCCGGCTCGATCGCGGTTTCGGCCGGCGCCGCGGTGTGCATCATCGTGGCCGACAACATCCCGGCCGGGGCGCCGTTCAACGCGCAGAACGTGATCTCGGTCAGTGCGACCTTCAACGGCACGCAAACGCTCACGCGCACCGACACGACGACGGTGGGCGCGGCGGGCGGGGCCGGGCTCTCGCTCGCGAAGAGCGTGCGCAACGTGACGCAGGGCACGCCCGCGGGCACCTCCAACACGGCGAAGCCGGGCGACGTGCTCGAGTACGCCATCACCTACACGAATCCGGCGGGCGGCGCGCTCTCGGCCATCGTGGTCACCGATGCCACGCCGGCGTTCACCACGTTCCAGTCGGCCTCGTGCGGCGCGCCGCTGCCCGGGAACATCACCTCGTGCACGGTCACCGCGCAGCCCGCGGTGAACGGCTCGGGCTCGGTCGTCTGGACGCTCGGCGGCACGCTTGCCGCGGCCGGCAGCGGGACGGTTCTCTACCAGGTCAAGGTCGCTCCGTAATGCCCGAGTCCCAGCACGACCCGTCGGCCTCGCCGGCCATGACCTCCATCGTCCGCATGGCGGTGGTCATGGTGACGATCGCGCTTTTCATCGGCTCGACGTTGAACGCGATGACGGGCCTGCGCGACCTCGCGATCGTCTTCTCGCTCGCCACTCCGCTCGGGATCTGCGCCTGGGGCTTCGCGCGTGCGGGGTACAACGAGGCGGCGCTGGCGCTTCTTTCCTGCGTGCTCATCGTGGTGGTCACCCTCGTCCTGGTGCTGAGCCCGCTCGGGATCCACGACCCCGCCGTCACGGCCTATGGCGGCATCGTGCTGATGGGGGCGCTGCTCCTTTCCCGGCGCTCGTTCTACGCGCTGGCGACGCTCGCACTCGTCGCGGCTTCCGTCGCGTTCGTGCTCGAGCTCACGGGCGTGACGCGCCCCCGGATCGCGGGGGAAGGGTGGTCGGGTTTCGTCGAGTTCCTGGTCGTGCTCGTGGTGTTCGCGACGCTCGGGCGCTATTCGGCCGAGGTGCTCTTCGGCAGCGTGGGCGCGGCGCTGCGCGCCGACGTGAACGACGCGCTCACGAGCCTTTCGAACCGGCGTGGTTTCATGGAATCGGCGGCGGGCTCCCTCAAGGCGCCCGGCATCACCGCGCTCGTGCTCGCCGACCTCGACAACTTCCGGCGCGTGAACGTCGTGATCGGGCATCGTGCGGCCGATGCGGTCCTGGACGAGGCGGCCACGCGCGTGCGTAGCGTCGCCGGATCGCACCTCGCCGCGCGGCTGGGGGACGATGAATTCGCCGTGCTCGCCACGGGCCTCGCCGACGAACGCGTTGCGGAAGCCTTCGCACGCGAGCTGCATCGCGTGCTGCAGTTCGAATACAGCGGCGTCTCGGTGCGTTGCTCGGTGGGCTTCGCGAGGTACCCGCGCGATGCCCACGGGATAGAATCGCTGCTTCTCGCCGCCGAAGGCTCACTCACGCGCGCCAAGGACCGGGAGCAGGAACCCGATGGCTTCGCCGGTCCCGCCGATCGCATCTAGTTGACCGCAACCGAACGCAGCACGCGCCTGTCGGGCGCGCTCCTCGTGGCGACCGGCGCGATCGCCTTCTCCGGCAAGGCGGTGATCATCAAGCTCGCCTACCGGTATGGCGTGGACGCCCTCACGCTGCTCGCCTTGCGCATGCTCCTGTCGGCGCCGTTCTTCGCGTTGCTGGGTTGGTGGGCGGCGCGCGGGGCGGCGCCGGTGGCTCCCCGCGACCGGCTCACCCTGGCGCTCATGGGGTTCGTCGGCTACTACCTCGCGAGCTATTTCGACTTCCTCGGCCTGCAGTACGTGACGGCGGCGCTGGAACGCCTGCTCCTCTTCATGCACCCGACCTTCGTCGTGCTGATCTCGGCGGCGTTCTTCGGGCGGCGCATCACCGGGCGCGACCTCGTCGCCATCGGCACCTGCTACGCGGGGATCTTCCTCGTGTTCTTCAACGACCTGCACACGCAGCCGGGTAACGTCCTGCTGGGCTCGGCGTGGGTGCTGCTCTCGGCGCTCCTTTACGCGACGTACCTGGTGGGAAGCGGCCGGCTCGTGGGACGCGTGGGCTCGATGCGCTTCGCCTCCTACGCGGGGCTGGTCTCCAGCGGGGCGGTGGTGGCGCACTTCATCGTGATGCGCGACGTGACGGTGATCCTCCACCAGGCCGCGCCCGTGTACTGGCTCTCGCTTCTCATGGCGCTCGCCTCCACGGTGCTGCCCATCGTGCTTACGTCCGAAGGCATCCGCCGCATGGGCGCGAGCCACGCCTCGATCATCGGCTCCGTCGGCCCCATCTCCACCATCGCGTTGGGCGCCATCTTCCTCGGCGAGCCCGTCACCGCCGTGCAGATCTCCGGCGCGCTGCTGGTGCTCGCCGGCGTGCTGGTTTTGGTATAGGGGTCAGACCCCTTTTCCCATCTGGCGGAACGTCGTCCTCTATCCGGGCGCTCTCGCGTTGGATGGAGATGCCAAGAAGACTGCGTCTTCAGATCGCCGGATTACCCGTCCACGTCGTGCAAAGAGGCGTGAACCGCGGTCGCTGCTTCGATGGTGTCGTGGCCTACCACCGCTATCTCACGATTCTCGAGGACGTAGCTCGCGAACAAGAATGCGATGTCCACGCGTATGTGCTGATGACCAATCATGTGCATCTTCTGATGACACCGCGGCGGCTCGATTCCGTATCGGCTGTCATGAAAAACCTTGGCCAGCGCTATGTCCAGGAATTCAATCGGGCGAAGTCTCGCACAGGGCCGCTTTGGGAGGGTCGTTTCCACTCGAGCCTGGTCGAGTCCGCGGGCTACCTCCTTCGCTGCCAGCGCTACATCGAGTTGAATCCGGTGCGCGCCGGCATGGTGTCGTGCCCGGAGCGCTACCGCTGGTCCAGCTACCCAATAAACGCGCTCGGAGAGATCTCGACCTTGATTACCGCCCACTCGGTCTATTCTGGGTTGGCATCGACTGCCGACGAACGGCAGGCGGCGTATCGCCGATTATTCGGTGCGCACGTCGATAGCGAGATCCAGTCCATTCGCCACGCGCTCAACGCCGGCTATCCGCTGGGCGGAATGGCTTTCCTTGCAGAGTTGCGGAAGCGCGATCCGCGGCTGGTGGCGCCGCATCGTGGACGACCGCGCCGCGCGAAGGATGCGTAGAGCAGCTCGTTCCTCCAGATGGGAAAAGGGGTCTGACCCCTATTTCAGCAGCTGCGCGATGGCGGAGCGCTCCTCCTGGAGCTCCTTCTGGGTGGCGGCGATCTTGGATTTGGCGAAGTCGTTTTGGGGAAGGCCCTGGACGATCTGGTATTGGCCGCCCTTGCAGGTGACGGGGTAGCCGAACATGAGGCCCTCGGGAATGCCGTAGCTTCCATCCGAAGGGATGCCCATGGAGACCCAGTCGCCGGATGGCGTGCCCGAGACCCAGTCGCGAACATGGTCGATGGCGGCGTTGGCCGCGGAGGCGGCCGAGGAGAGGCCGCGCGCCTCGATGATCGCGGCGCCGCGCTTCTGCACCGTCGGAATGAAGGTGCCCTCGATCCAGGCCTGGTCGTTGATGAGCTTCGCGGCGTTCTGGCCATCCACCTCGGCGTTGAACACGTCGGGATATTGCGTGGCCGAGTGATTGCCCCAGATCGACATCTTCTTCACCGACGTCACGGCCTTGCCCGTCTTCTGGGCGACCTGTGTCAGCGCGCGGTTGTGGTCGAGGCGCATCATCGCGGTGAACTGCGTGGGCTTCAGCGACGGCGCGTTCTTCATCGCGATGAGCGAATTGGTGTTCGCGGGGTTGCCCACCACCAGCACCTTCACGTCGCGCGAGGCCACCTCGTCGAGCGCCTTGCCCTGGGGCACGAAGATGGCGCCGTTCGCCTCGAGGAGGTCCTTCCTCTCCATGCCGGGCCCGCGCGGCCGCGCACCCACCAGCAGCGCCACGTCGACATCGCGGAAGGCGACCTTCGCATCCGAAGCCGCGACCATCGACTGGAGCAGGGGAAACGCGCAGTCGTCCAGCTCCATCATCACGCCCTTCAGCGCCTTCTGCGCCTTCTCGTCGGGAATCTCCAGCAACTGGAGGATGACGGGCTGGTCCTTGCCGAGCATCTCGCCGCTCGCGATGCGCAACAGCAGGCTGTAGCCGATCTGTCCGGCGGCGCCGGTTACGGCCACGCGCATGGGCTTCTTCATCAGGGCTCCTCGGGTTCGAATGCGGGATACGGAAGAGCCCGAAATTATACGTGAGGCGATCAGTCCGGGTCGGCGGCGAGCACCACGGCGGAAGCGAGAAGGGCGGCGGCGATCCCGATGGCGGTGAGCGCGGCGGGCGTGAGCATGTGGAGGTGCGCGATGTCGAGCGCGGCCTGCACCACGCCGCCCGGCACGGGGGCGAGCGCCATGGCGAGCACGCTTCCCAACGCGGCGGAGCCCATCACCAGGGCGGGCGTGGTCCAGGCGCGCACGCCGCGCGGCGCCGGTGGCAGCGCTCCCATCACGCGGCGGGTAAATGCCTCTTCCCACGGCCGCGTGGTGGCCGCGTCGTGGCGCAGGATCCGGTCGAGCTTGTCGTCGTTCATCATTTTTCGTCCTTTCTTGGGGCGAGCCGCGCGCGCAGCTTCGCCTTCGCGCGGAGCACGTGCGTCTTCACGGTGCCCAGGGGCATGCCCAGGGCGGCGGCCGCTTCCTCGTGCGAGAGGTCGGCGTAGTAGCAGGCGGCGACCGCGGCGCGCTCGCCCTCGGAGAGTGTCGCCATGGCGCGTTCGAGGTCCACGCGCGCGACGATGTCGGGCATCTCGCACGAATTGGCCGCCGAATCCTCGCCGGCGGTCTCGTCGTCCAACAACAGCTCGCGCTTGCGCCGGGCCTCGCTCTGCCAGGCGTTGAACGCGATGCGATAGAGCCAGGTCGAGAAGCGCGACTCGAAACGGAAGCGCTTCAGGTTGCGCCACGCGAGGACGAAAGTGTCCTGGGCGAGGTCATCGGCGAGCGCGGCGTCGCCCTTGGTGAGCCGGCGCAGCACCGAGCGCACCTGGCCCTGGTGGCGCTCGACCAGCGTCGCATAGGCTCGGCGGTCGTCGCGCTCGACCACCGCGAGGATGAGCTCCGCATCCGAGCGCGCGGGCGGGACGCCCTCGGCCTCCCGCGGCGGCGGGCGGTCTAGTTCCTGGAGGCTTCGATCTTCCACGCGAGGAGGAGGGCGGCGCCCATGAGGCCGGGAATGAGGCCGATCGACCACGGCAGCCCCACCTCGAGGAAAAAGAGGGACATGCCGATGCCCATGGCGAGGAGCACGAGCCCCGCCTGCAGGCCGGTTCGCCGGCGCGCGGGCGCGAGCAGCTCGGGCGGCACGGCCATGCCCCGCTCCGCAAGCCGCGCGACGGTCTCGTGCAGGATGCGGGCGCGCCGGTGCTTGTAGTAGAGGATGATCCCCACGAGGCCGAGCGGCAGCCCGAAGATCACGAGCATGCCGATGAGCGCGATGAGGTTGGCCGGATCGATGTTCATCTCCTTTCGCGTGTTACCAAACCTTTGGATGCGGCCCCGGTACCGGGTGGATTCGCCTCCCGGGGAACGTCAACCGAACCAGGGTGTCGAGCGTAGAATGAATTCTGCCGCAACGAGGAGAAGGCCATGAAAGCACTGCTTGCCGCAACTGCCGCGCTGGCGCTCGCCGCCTGCGCTTCCCAGGAAACCCAGCCCACCCGGGTCGCGAGCGCCGACTGCAAGGTCGTCCCCATGACCGCGGAGTCATCCACAGGCAACCCGCCGAAGCACGTGACCGAGCTGCAACAGCGCTTCGCCGAGGCGGACCTCGCCAATTCCCAGCTGCGCTACCAGCAGCTCGCCCGCAACGGCATGTACCCCAACCCGGTCGAGGAAACGCTGAGGGACTGCAACCGGTAGGTTAGCCGCTCGTCAGCTCCTCGGTCACGCTTTCCAGGACGGGCTCCTGGGGCCCGGGGAGCTCGCGCATCGCCGCGAGCGGTGAAAACCACGTGACCAGCGGCGCCAGCAAGAGGGCTCCCATGCCCGACATGAGCACCGCCACGCGCAGGCCGTAGTGCTCTCCCACCCAGCCGCCGATGAGCCCACCAAGGGGGGCCGTGCTGACCGTGAGCGCGATCATGGTCGCGGTGACCCGTCCCAGCAGCCGGTCGGGCGTTGCGGCCTGGCGCAGCGACAGGTAATTGATGAAGAAGATCATCCCCGAGAGGTCGAGCGCGAAGAGGCCCACGCCGAAGATCGCCGAGGCGAGCCAGTAGGGGCCCGTGGCGCTTCCCACGGTGAGCCATGCGACCCCCGTCCCCGCGATGCCGCCCAACATCGTCGGACCCATGCCGAAGCGCGCGTTCAAGCGCTCGGTCACGCTCGCCGCGGCTAGCGAACCCAGCCCCGACACCATGAAGAGCGCGCCCACGTGGCCCGCGGAGAAGCCCAGCTCGCGCGCGGCGTAGAGGACCACGAGCGCGATGAAGGCGTGGCGGCATACCTGCCATATGCCGATGGACCAGACGATCGAGCGCAGGATGGGGTTGCGCCACACCACGCGAAGCCCCTCCATGATCTCCTCGCGAACGCTCCGCGCCACCGCCTTGGGCTCGTCGGTCGCCGCCGGCGGTATGCCGCGCAGCATCCACGCGGAAGCGAAGAAGCACACCGCGTCGAAGGCGATCGCGAAGGGAGCCGTGAGCCATTGGATGAGCGCGCCCGCCATGCCCGGCCCCATGAGCTGCGCGGCCGAGTCCGCGACGCCGATCTTGGCGTTGGCCTCGACCAGGTTCTCGCGCCCGACGCGCTCGGTCATGAACACCTGGTATGCGGGCCAGCCGATCACCGAGAGCAGCCCGATGAAAAACCCGGCGACGTACAGCACCGTCATCGAAAGCGCACCGGCCCATGCGCATACCGGGATCGCGGCGAGCGCGAGCGCCCGGCCCACGTCGCAGGCGATGATCACGGGAAGCTTCCGGGTTCGATCCACCAGCACGCCCGCGAAAAGCCCGAAAAGCGGATAGGGAAGGGCTTCCAGGGCCGTGAGCACGCCCACCTCGAAGGGCGAGGCGTTCAGCATCAGCGCCGCCGTGAGCGGGAGCGCCAGGAACGTGACCTGCCCGCCGAAGTGGGTGATCGTGAGCGACCCCCAGAGCTTGCGGAAATCGGAGTTCTGCCAGAGGCCCGTGAGCCACCGGTTGGGATGAAGGCTTGCCAGCAATGCAGACATGTCGTTCTTCGCAGCGAATGCGACGGATTTTCGCCGTCGCGTGGTTACGCGTGACGGAAGGCTGCGGAAATGGATGGGTCCGATGCCTCCCGCCTGAATCCCGGCGGGTGGTCGGCCCGGGGGATCAGTCTTCGCCCGAGGACGGCATCGCCGCGCGCGGACGCACGATCACCGGGTCGAAGCCCGGAGATGCGAGTCGGATGCGTGCGGTTGTCATCGGAGTGGATCCCAGCGAGTAAGGAAGGTACGTGCGCGCATTATATCAAAGGGCCTGCGTGGGCGTTTTGTTACACTCGCGGCACTCGCGAACCAGGAGCTGCGCATGTTCGGGCGCTTTCTTCCCAAGGAAGGCCGCTTCTTCGACCTTTTCAACGCCCACGCCGAGCAGGTGGTGCGCGCGGCCCACGAGCTGAAGCTGGTGATGGATCACCCCGAGGATCGCGAGCAGCATTCGCGCCTGGTGGATGACGCCGAGCACGCCGCGGACCGCATCACGGCCGAGACGATCCGCCTGCTGCACAAGACCTTCATCACGCCGCTGGACCGCGACCACATCCACCAGCTCGTGAACGCGATGGACGACATCTGCGACCTCATCCAGGACACCACCGAGACCCTCACGCTCTACGACATCCGTTCGACCACGCCCGAGGCGCAGCGCCTGGCCGACATCGGCGTGAAGTGCTGCGAGCGCGTGAAGGACGTGGTGAGGCTCCTGGGTGAGCCGGGTGGGAAGTTCGAGGCGATCCTCAAGACGTGCGAGGAGATCGACCGGCTCGAGAGCGACGCCGACCGCGTGCTGCGCTCGGCCGTCTCGCAGCTCTTCCGCGAGGAGCAGGATGTGCGCGAGCTGATCAAGATGAAGGCGATCTACGAGCTCCTCGAGGCCGTGACGGACCGCTGCCTCGACGTGGCGAACCTCGCCGAAGGAATTTCCCTCGAGAACTCCTAGCGACGCGGGAAGGGACCGGCGATGAGCGCCATGGGTCTCACGATGGGCACGCTGGTGTTCCTGGTCGTGCTCGCCCTCATGTTCGACTTCATGAACGGCCTGCACGACGCGGCGAACTCGATCGCGACCGTGGTTTCCACGGGCGTCCTGCGGCCGCAGATGGCGGTCGCGGTCGCGGCCTTCTTCAATTTCGTGGCGCTCTTCATCTTCCACCTGAAGGTCGCCGCGACGGTGGGCAAGGGGATCGTCGATCCGGCGATCATCGACCACTACATCGTCTTCGGCGCGCTCGTGGGCGCGATCTCCTGGAACGGCATCACCTGGTTCTTCGGCCTGCCGTCCTCGTCGTCGCACGCGCTCATCGGCGGCCTCATCGGCGCGGGCGTGGCCAAGGCCGGGACTTCATGCCTCGTCGCCGACGGCATCACCAAGACCGTCGCGTTCATTTTCCTGTCGCCGCTCCTGGGCTTCGTGCTGGGCGCCTCCGCGCTCGTCGTGGTGTCCTGGGCCTTCCGCCGCATGAGCCCCTACCGCATCGACCGCTGGTTCCGGCGCGTGCAGCTCGTGTCCTCCTCGCTCTACAGCATCGGGCACGGCGGCAATGACGCACAGAAAACCATCGGCATCATCTGGATGCTGCTGATCGGTGCCGACGTGCAGGGAGCGCGCGAGAGTGCGCCGGCGTGGGTGATCATCGCCTGCTACGCCGCGATCGCGCTGGGCACGCTTCTCGGCGGCTGGCGCATCGTGAAGACCATGGGCCAGAGGATCACGAAGCTGAAGCCCGTGTCGGGCGTCTGCGCGGAGACGGGCGGGGCGATCACGCTCTTCATCGCGAGCGCTTTCGGCATCCCGGTATCGACGACCCACACCATCACCGGCGCGATCGTCGGCGTGGGGGCGACGCGCAAGTTCTCCGCGGTGCGCTGGGGCGTGGCGGGCAATATCGTGTGGGCCTGGATCTTCACGATCCCCGCCTCGGCCTTCGTCGCGGCCATCGCGTGGTGGGCCGCCACGCGATGGCTTTGACCGCGTTACTAGGTGCGAGGCCGATCGCTGGCCGGGATCGGAGCCTCCCCTTTCGCGGGGATCGGTTCCGGCCTGGCCGGTGCCGGGATAGGCGGCAGGACGCCGAATTCCACGCTGATCAATGACGGATAGTCGTAGGCGGCGCCCGTGCCGACGTCGACGGCTGCACCGATCACGCCTCCGAAAATGATGTTGCCGAAAGCCATTGCCTTGGTCGACGACGATACGACCACGGCACCCGGTTGCTGGTTTTCGTGGTTGCAGCTCACCGTGAGATCGCCGTAGCTGCGGTTTACGATGACCGAGCCCGGCGCGGTCACGAACCACGTCCCCTTGTCGTTCTGCAGGGTGCAGGCACTTCCCTCCACTGCGGCTCCCTTGCTGTGGGTCTCGACGGACAGACTCTGGTTGTGGCCGGTGACAATGGAAGCGCAGCCGCTCGAAATGGCCGCGATGCAAAGCAGGCCGATGGGCTTGGCCCGGGTTGCGTTCAGCTCTTCAGCCGGTAGCCGGTCTTGAAGATCCACGCCACGCCCAGCGCGCACGCCGCGAGGAAGGCGAGCGTCATCGCGAAGCTCACCATGACGTCCACGTCGGCCACGTCGTAGAACGTCCAACGGTAGGCGCTGATGAGGTAGACGATCGGGTTGAACAGGCTGAACGTGCGCCACGCTCCCGGCAGCATGCCGATGGAGTAGAAGGCTCCGCCCAGGAACGTAAGCGGCGTGATCACGAGCATCGGGATGAACTGGAGCTGCTCGAAGCCCTTCGCCCACACCCCCAGGATGAAGCCGAACAGGCAGAAAGTAACGGCGGTGAGCGCAAGGAAAAGCATCATCCACGCCGGGTGGGCCACGTGGATCGGCACGAAGAGATGGGCCGTGGCGAGGATCACGAGACCGAGAAGCACGGACTTGGTGGCGGCGGCGCCCACCTGGCCCAGGACAATCTCGAACGGCGACACCGGCGCCGAGAGGAGCTCATAGATCGTGCCCGTGAACTTGGGCAGGTAGATGCCGAACGAGGCGTTGTTCAGGCTTTCCGTGAGGATCGACAGCATGATGAGCCCCGGCACGATGAAGGCGCCGTAGGCGACGCCATCGACTTCGGCCATGCGCCGCCCGATCGCCGCGCCGAAGACCACGAAATAGAGGGAGGTGGTGATCACCGGAGTCACCAGGCTTTGCCAGAGCGTGCGGCGGAAGCGCGCCATCTCGAAGCCATAGATCGTGCGGACGCCTTGGACGTTCATGGGACCTCTTGCCCCGCCGGCCGGGGCTCGTGCACCAGCGAGACGAAGATGTCTTCCAGCGAACTCTGGCCGGTCTGGATGTCGTCGTAGGCGATGCCCAGCTCGTCCAGGCGGCGCAGCAGCGTCGGGATGCCGTTCGGCTCGGTGTGCGCGTCGAACGTGTACTCGAGCTGCCGGCCGCCGTCCTTGAGGACGGGTTGCCATGGGGCCAGCGTCGAGGGGACCGCCGCGAGCGGCGCCGTGAGGTGCACGGTGAGTTGCTTCTTGCCCAGCTTCTTCATGAGGGCGCGCTTCTCCTCCACGACCACGAGGCGGCCCTTGCTCACGACGCCGATGCGATCGGCCATCTCCTCGGCCTCCTCGATGTAGTGGGTGGTGAGGATGATCGTGACCCCCTGGTCGCGCAGCTTCCTCACCAGCGCCCACATGTCGCGGCGAAGCTCGACGTCGACGCCCGCGGTAGGCTCGTCGAGGAAGAGGATCTCGGGCTCGTGCGCGAGCGCTTTCGCGATCAGCACGCGGCGCTTCATGCCCCCGGAGAGCGTCATGATCTTGTCGTTGCGCTTCTCCCAGAGGGAGAGGCTTTTCAGGACGCGCTCGAGGTGCGCCGGATCCGGCGGGCGCCCGAAGAGGCCGCGGCTGAAGGTGATCGTGGCGAGCACCGTCTCGAACATGTCGGTATGCAGCTCCTGCGGCACCAACCCGATGAGCGAACGGGTCGCGCGGTATTCGCGCAGGATGTCGTGCCCGCCCACCGTGACCCTTCCCTCGGTGGGCGTGACGATTCCGCAGACGATGCTGATGAGGGTGGTCTTCCCCGCGCCGTTGGGGCCGAGGAGCGCGAAGATTTCGCCCCGTGCGATCTCCAGATCCACGCGATGCAGCGCCTCCAGGCCCGAGGCGTAGCGCTTGGTGAGGCCCGAGATCGAGATGACGCTCTGCACCGTGCGATTATACGGGCCATGAAGATCGCGACCTTCAACGTGAACGGCATCCGCACGCGGCTCGCCCACCTCTTGCTGTGGCTGGAGAAGGAGCAACCCGACATCGCGTGCCTGCAGGAGCTGAAAGCGCTCGATACGAGCTTCCCGGTGCGCGAGCTGAAGGCCGCGGGCTACGGCGCGCGCTGGCACGGGCAGCAGTCGTGGAACGGCGTGGCGATCCTCGCCAGGGGAGCCGATCCGGTGGAGACGCGCCGCGGGCTCCCGGGCGACCCCGAGGACAAGCACAGCCGCTATATCGAGGCTCGCGTGCACGGCATCCTGGTGGGTTGCCTGTATTTGCCGAACGGCAACCCGCAGCCGGGCCCCAAGTTCGACTACAAGCTCGCGTGGATGGAGCGCCTCGACAAGCATGCGAAGGAGCTCTTCGGCATGGCCGAGCCCGTGGTGCTCGCGGGCGACTACAACGTGATTCCCACGGACTTCGACATCTACAACCCGCGCTCGTGGAAGAAGGACGCGCTGCTGCAGCCCCAGAGCCGCGCGGCCTACGCGAAGCTGCTATCCCAGGGCTGGGTCGATTCGCTGCGGCACCTGCATCCGGAAGAGGCGATCTACACCTTCTGGGACTACTTTCGGCGCCACTGGGAAACAAATTCGGGATTACGCATCGACCATCTGCTGTTGAACCCGCATGGGGCGAAACTCCTCGAGTCGGCGGGCGTGGACAAATGGGTGCGCGGCCTGGAGAAGGCGAGCGACCATGCGCCTACGTGGGTGGTGCTCTCCGCAGCGTCTCGAGCTCGTCGATGAACGCAATTTGCGAGGCGAGGATGCGCCGGCGCGCCTCGTGGAAGTCGAACCACTCGGCGCGGTCCACCTCGGGAAATTCGGCCTGGCGCCCGGAGCGCGGCGGCCATTCCATCGAGAAGGTGTTGCTGCGGATCGCGCCCGCGTCGCAGTCGCCCTCGATCGCCCACGCATGAACCCATTTCCCGCCCGCCTGCCGCACGGGCGAGAGCGCCGTAGCCTCGCCTTGCGGCTCGACGCCGGTCTCCTCGAAGAACTCGCGGCGCGCCGCGGCGAGCGCATCCTCGCCCTCGGCGATCTCGCCCTTGGGGATCGTCCAGGCGCCCGCGTCGCGTTTTTTCCAGAAAGGTCCACCCGGGTGCACGAGGAGCACCTCGAGCCCCAGGGAAACGCGCCGATAGAGCAGCACGCCGGCGCTTCGCTTCACTGAACTTTCAATGGCTTGGGCAATCCGACCCTCGCTTGCGAAACAACGTCAACAACAGGAGGAAGCATGATGAACGAATCCCTGAAACGCCGCCTCGGTACCGCCATGGTCGCATCTGCGCTCGCGACGATGGCCGGCTGCTCCACGATGTCCGGCTGGATGCATCACGAGGAGTCCGCGCCGACCAAGCCCTCGGGCTTCATGCAATCGGTCAGCCTCGCGGGTGCCAATGAAGTCCCGCCGGTCGCCACGTCGGCCGCCGGCACCGGCACCGTGACCGTGAATCCGGACCACACCGTGAGCGCGAACATCACGGCAACCGGCATGCAGGCGACTGCTTCGCACATCCACATGGGCGCCCCGGGCGCCAACGGCCCCGTGATCGTTCCCTTCACGAAGACCGGCGACAACACCTTCGCGGCACCCGCGGGCGCCAAGCTCACCGACGAGCAGTACGCCGCCTTCAAGGCCGGCAACACGTACGTGAACGTCCACAGCGACGCCCACAAGGCCGGCGAGATCCGCGCCCAGCTGAAGGGAAGCTGAGGTATCGAGGCCTTTGCGTTGACGGGGGAAGCCGCGAAGCCCCACCATCCGGCTTCCCCGTCCCCGCAAGGAGCCTTGGCATGGTCCGCTCGCTCGCCAGCACCGCACTGATGGCCGCTTTCGGCGCGTTCTTCGCGCTGCCGGTGCTCGCCCAAACCGTGAAGGTGACGCCGCTGGGCGGCATCGATGGCGAGTTCTGCCCCCAGGACCGCGCCATGGTCTTCGAGGATCCGAACGGCACCCGCATCCTCTACGATCCGGGCCGCACCGTGGCCGGCCCCGACGATCCGCGCCTGGGCAAGATCGATATCGTCCTCGTGACCCACATGCACGGCGACCACGCCGGCAACGCGCACAACAAGGCGCCCAACTCCGGCAGCTGCGAGAACCCCGACCTCTCGGTCTCGGCGCTGCCCAACACGAGCGCGGCCGAGATCGCGTACGCGAAGAAAGCGAAGATCGTGACCGGCAGCGAGATGCCGCCCTTCTTCGCGGCGAAGCTGAAGGCCCTCGGCGGCAATCCCGCCGACTCGATGCTCGCGCGCTTCGGCGGCACGCTCACCGTGGGCGGCGTGAAGATCTCGACCGTCACCGCGATGCACAGCAACGGCGTCGATCCCGACTACATCGGCGGGGACCTGGGCGCCGCCATGAAGGCGGCCGGCATCGCGGGCGACGTGGGGCTCGCCACCGGGTACATCCTGCGGTTCACCAACGGCCTCGTGGCCTATCTCTCGGGCGACACGGGCATCACCGCCGACATGGAGCTCGTGGTGCGCGACTACTATCACGCGAAGCTCGCGGTGATCAACATCGGGGACGGCTTCACCATCGGTCCCGCCGAGGCCGCCTACGTGATCAACGACCTGGTGAAGCCCGCCTCGGCCATCCCCTCGCATGCGAACGAGGTCGGCACGGTGCACGGCAAGGTGCGCCCGGGAAGCAAGACCGAGGCCTTCCTCAAGGCGGTGAAGGTTCCCGCCCACGTGCCGCTCTCCGGAAAGACGATGGAGTACGACGCGCACGGCAAGTGCACCGCGGGCTGCTAGGGCGGCGATGAAACTCCCCGGCGCGCTCGGCGCGCTGGTTCTCGCGGCGTGCGCCGCGGCGCCCACCGTGCCGGTCACGCAGGTCGCGCCGCACGGCGCGCTGCGCGTGGCGGTGGCGGTCGGCCCGTCGCCCTCGGCTTTCTGGGCGATCCGCGATGCCGCGAGCGGCCGCGCCCATGGCGTCACCGTGGAGCTGGGCGAAGCGGCCGCGGCGAAGCTCGGCGTGCCCGTGAAGATCGTCGAGTACTCCAACTCGGGGGAGATCACCGCGGCGGCCTCGAAGGACGCGTGGGACGTCTCATTCATGCCGCAGGACGCCGAGCGCGAGAAGTACGTCGACACCGGGCCGGCCTATGTCGTCTATTCGACTACGTATGCCGTGCATGGGGACTCCGGCATCGCGCACATCGCCGCGCTCGACCGGGACGCGGTTCGCGTGGGCGCGGTGGAAGGCACCTCCACCTCGCGCATCCTCATGCGCACGCTGAAGCACGCGAAGCTCACGCTCTTCCCCAAGGCCGAGGAGGCGCAGGCGCAGTTCGCCGGGCAGCGCGTGGACGCGCTCGCCATGGGGCGCGAAGCGCTCGACGACTACGCGGCGAAGCACCCGGGCACGCGGGTCTTGCCGGAGAACATCCAGACCACCGCCGTGATCGTCGTCGTGCCGAAAGCGCATGCCGCGACGAGGGCCTGGGCCGCGCGGTTCATGGAGGAGGCCAAGGCGGACGGCACCGTTCGCCGCGCGCTCGATCGCGCCGGCTTCGCGGGCGCCGTGCTCGCACCGCCCGCGAAGCCCTAGCCGCGCCGCCGCCGGAAATCGATCCGCGTGGCGATGCCGAGCGCCGCCACGCCGTAGGTGAAGAGTGGCACGAACGCCGCCGCAGGCTCGTGGCTGGCATCCCACGCGAAGCCGCCCACGATCGGCATCGCGAATGCGACCAGGTAACCGATCAGCAGCATCGCCGCCGAAAGCCGCGGCACGTCCTGCGGCTCGGCCATGAGCGGCGGCATCGCGAGCGTGAGCACCAGGAGGAAGGCGTTGCAGAAGCCGAGCACGCCCGCCCAGGCCACGATCGCATCGGCCGGCATCGCCACCATCCCGGCGATCGAGGTGAGGGAAATCGTGCCGAGCACGACGAAGGGCCAGCGCCGCATCGTAAGCCGCCGGCCGTACGCGATCATGAGGAACGAGGCCGGCAGTTGGGTCCAGTTGAGCGCGGAGAGCGCCTCGTTCAGCAGGTCGCCGCGGCCGCGCGCCGCGAGAAGGTCGGGCAGGAACGCGTTCACCGCGAAATAGAGGCTCGACGCGTACCCCGCCAGGAGCCCAACGGCCCAGGTGAGGGGATCGTGCCAGTCGGGCCACCAGCGGCGCGGCACGGAATTCGAAGCCTTGGCATGCACCGGTTGCGGACGCGCGAGCGAAAGCACGGCGATCGCCAGCACCGGCACCGACCAGACGGCGAGCGAGAGCCGCCAGTCGCCGTGTACGAGCGGCAGCGCCCAGGGAATCGTGAGCGAGGCGCTGATCGCTTCGCCGACGAGGAGGCCATTGGAGTAGGTGGCGATCCCGAGTGCCACGCGCCCCGGCAGCCACTCGCGCACCACCGTCGGGAGGGCCGGCTGCATCACGGCGATCCCGGCGCCCATGGCGAAAGTCGTCGCGAAGAGCGCCGTCGCGTCGGGCGAAACGGCGCGCAGCGCTCCGGCGATCGCGGTCACGAAGAGCCCCAGCGACACGGTGCGCGCCGCGCCCAGCCGCGCGACGAGGAGCGCGCCCGGCACCGCGGCGAAAGCGAACAGCAGCACGGGAAGGCTCGTGAGCGCGCCGATCGCCGCCTGGCCCAGGCCCAGGTCGGCGTGGATCTGCGGGATGACCGGCGGGATCGCGAGCACCGTGATTCGCAGGCAGGTGCCCGCGAGCCACAGCAGCAGCAGCGCCTTCACGCCGCCCTGTCGTCGGGGAGCGCCCTCGGATCGTTGTAGCTCGCGACCTGCGTGCCGCGGTAGAGGATGCGTGCGTTGCGCTCGGCGATCTCGGCGTGGAGCTTCACGAACGCGGGGTCCATGTCGGCAGCGGGCCGTGGCTCGTGCTGGAAGTGGCGGTGCTCGTCCACGCCGCGCACGAGCGTCGCGCTGTCCTCGCCGGCGACCTGCCGGACGCTGGTCGGGATGTAGCGGATGGCGAATCCGATGCGCCGGTCGCCCGAGGGATTGGGGGGCGAGCCGTGCACGAGGCGTACGTGGTGCAGCGACATCTCGCCGGGCGAGAGCTCGATCCCGACCGCCCTGGCCGGATCGACGTCGACCGCGACCTCCTGGCCGCGTGTGAGCAGGTTGTTCTTCGCGAAGGTGTCGCGATGCGGGATCTGGTCGCTCGTGTGCGTGCCGGGAATGTATTGCATCGCGCCGTTGGCCTCGTGGCTCGGCGTGAGCGCGACCCAGGCGGTCACCACGTCGGGACGGTCGAGGCCCCAATAGGTCGAATCCTGGTGCCACGAGACGAAGGCGGGGTTGGCGGCTTCCTTGATGAAGAAGTTGGTGGTCCAGCAGAGCAGGTCGGCCCCGTAGAGATCCTCGATCGCGTCCACGATCGCCTCGCGGCGCACCAGGTCGGCGAGCCATGTGAAGAGGAGGTGGGATTTGTGCCGCAGGTCGCCCTTCAGCGGTCCGCCGGTATCGCGCTCGAACGCCTCGAGCCGGGCGCGCAACCCGATTGCCTCGTCCTCGCTCATGACCCGGATCGGAAAAACGCATCCGTCACGGTGGTATCGATCGATCTGCGAGGCGGTAAGGATCTTTGGCATTGGCAACCTCCGTGGCTGGGCGGCTTCAGGCGCCGCCCGTGATGACGCGAGTGACCTCGGCCGGAAAGCGATCGCCCGGCCGGCCCTCGTAGATGATCTCGCCGCGCTCGAGCACATACAACCGGTCCGCGTATTCCGGGATGTGATGCACGTTCGATTCCGCCATGAGCACGGCGTGGCCGCCGCGGCGGATCGAGGCGAGCCCCTCGGTGATGACGGGGATGATGGCGGGTGAAAGCCCCTCGAACGGCTCGTCCAGGAGCAGCAGCTCGGGATCGAGCGCGAGCGCGCGCGCGATGGACACCATCTTGCGCTCGCCTCCGGAGAGCTGGTCGCCGCGCCGCGTGGCGTAGCGGCGAAGCCCGGGAAACACCTCGTAGGCGAAGTCCACCCGCGCGGCGGCCGTGCGAGCGCTGGTTCGTGTCCACGTGGGGAGCTCGATGTTCTCGGCGACGCTGAGGTCGGCGAACACCTGGCTTTCCTCGGGCGAGTAGCCGATGCCGAACTGTGCGATCCGATGGGTCGACATCCCGACCAGCGCATGGTCCTTGAACTGGACGGCTCCCGAAACCGGCCGGATATATCCCATCACCGTGCGGAAGGTCGTGGTCTTGCCCGCGCCGTTACGCCCCACGAGGCAGACGAGCTCGCCCGCATCGACGCGCAGCGTCACGCCCCGAAGGATCAGGCTTCCGAGGATGCTCACGCCGAGCTGGTCGATGCGCAGCATCACGAGGCTCCTTGCCCGAAGCGCGCCGGGCGCTTGCCCACGATGGCGGCGACGATCTCGGGGTCCGAGAAGAAGTCGGCCGGCGCGCGGTCCGCGAGGATCTGCCCCGCCTGGATCGCCACGATGCGAGTCGAATACTCGGCCACGAGGTCCATGTCGTGCTCGACGAGGATGATCGCCCTCACGCCCGCGCGGCGCGCCGCGTCGACGACATTCCTCATGAGGCCGTGCTTGTCCGCGCTCGATACGCCGCTGGTCGGCTCGTCCAGCAATATCACCTCGGGCGAGAGCGCGAAGGCGCTCGCGATGTCGAGCAGCTTCTTCTCGCCCTGGGAGAGGAGCCGCGCCGGCGTGCGGAGCTTCCCGTCCAGGCCGAAGATCGCGGCCACTTCGCGTACGCGCGAATTCACGGCCGCGTCGTCGGCGACCGCGGTGAAGAAGCGTAGCGCCTTGGACGTCTGCGACACGACCGCGACCGCGAGCGTCTGGGCGACCGAGAGCTCCGGGAAGATGTGCACCAGCTGGAACGCGCGCGCCATGCCGCGCTTGGCGAGCATGACCGGCCCGATGCCGGCGATGTCCTCGCCCTTGAAGCGCACCTGGCCGGAAGTGGGAGGAAGCAAGCCGGTGAGCAGGTTCACGAGGGTGGTCTTGCCGGCGCCGTTGGGACCGACGATCGAGACCAGCTCGTCCGAGGCGATGGCGAGGCTCACGCGATCGAGGGCCACGAAGTCGCCGTAGCGCTTGGTGAGGTCGATGGCTTCGACGAGCGCGCTCATGACGGCGTGCTGCGGTGCAGGCGCGCCCACATCCGCTCGACGAGGCCCGAGAGCCCGCGCGGAAAGAGGACGACGATCAGGATCAGGATCGCGCCCAGCCAGAAACGCCAATACTGGGTGAGGCCCACCAGCTGGTCCTTGAGGAAGATGAACGAGAATGCGCCCACGATCGGGCCGAAGAAGTTGCCGAAGCCGCCCAGGACCGTCATGAAGACGAGCTCGCCCGAGTGGGTCCAGTAGGCGAGCTCCGGGTCGGCCTGTCCGGTATTCACCGCGAGGATCGCGCCGCCGATCGCGCCGTAGAACGCCGAGATCGAGAACGCGATCAGCCGGAAGAAGCGCACGCGCACGCCGAGGTACTCGGCCTTGCGGCGGTTCTCGCGCGTGGCGACGAGGTGCAGGCCGAACGGCGAATGCACGAGGCGCCACATCACGAAGGCGAGGACAGCGAGGAGCCCCACGCAGTAGTAGTAGAACGGGCCCACCAGCCACGTCGTCTTGTCGAGGTCCTCGTAGGCGCGGCCCAGGAGCGAGGGCCGCAGCACGCGGATGCCGGTATCGCCGCCGGTGAGGTCGTAGAACTTGAAGAGGAAGGAGTGGAAGAGCATCCCGAAGGCAAGCGTGAGGATGCCGAAGAAGATCTTCACGTAGCGCACGGCGAGGAGCCCGATCGGGATCGCGACGGCGACCGCGGCGGCCGCGGAGAGCAGCAGGATCGCCTCGAAGCTGCGCAGCCCCAGCTTGCTGCTCAGCACCGCCGCGCCGTAGCCGCCGATCGCGACGAAGAGCGCGTGCCCGAAGGAGAGAAGACCCGTATAGCCGAAGAGCAGGTTGAAGCCCAGGAGCGCGATCGAGTAGGCGAGGGCGGGCAGCACCAGGGTGACATGATAGGGGCTCAGGACGCGCGGCAGCGCGGCGACCGCGACGAATGCCACGAGGACGGCGGCGATCTTCATTCGAGCGGCCTGCCGAAGAGCCCGCCGGGGCGCACGACGAGGACGCCGATCACCACCAGGTAGATCGCGAGCATCTCGAGCTCCGAGTACCAGGAGATGGCGGCCGCGCGCAGCAACCCCACCACCAGCGCGCCCGCGAGCGCCCCGCGCATGCTGCCCAGGCCGCCGATCACGACCACGGCGAACGCTTCCACCACGAGCTCCACCGGCATGTCGAGCGAGGCCGCGGCCGTGGGCACCACGAGCGCGCCGCCCACGGTGCCCAGCATCGTGCCGAGGGTGAAGACGCTCGCGTAGACCCAGCGCACGTTCACGCCCATGGCGAGGCTCATCTCGCGGTTCTCGGCGGTGGCGCGCAGGATCCGCCCGAATCGCGTCTTTTGCAGGAAAGCGCCCAGCCCCGCGGCGATCGCGACGCTCGCGCCGATCACGAGCAGGTTGTAAGTGGGCACCTGGAGCGCTCCCACCTTCACGCGCCCGTAGGTCATGACGAGGTCGCCCAGCTGCTGTGGATCCGCGCCCCAGAAGAAGCGCAGGACGTCCTGGAACATGAGGACCAGCGCGAAGGTGAGGAGGAGCTGGAACGCCTCGTCGCGGTGGTACACGGTGAGAAGGAGCGCCTCGATGAACGGGCCGATGAGGCCCGCGACGAGGCCCGCCACGAGGAGCACCGGCAGGAACAACGCGGGCGCCATGCCGTGCGCCAGGCACCACGATACGGCGGAGATGCCGAAGTAGGCGCCGAGGGCATAGAAGGAGCCGCACGCGAGGTTCACGATCTTCTGCACGCCGAAGACGAGCTGAAGCCCCGCGGCGACGAGGAAAAGGACGGCGGCGTGGAACACGCCGCCGAGCACTACGTCGAGGAAAGCAGTCACGAATGCGACCCCGGTTTCAGGCCGGGGTCCATCTCACATTTTGATGTTCGCCGTCTCGATCCATTTCCAGAAGTCCTGCCCCGTGCCTTTCTGGAGCTGGTCGGAGTACATCACGTCCACGGTGCCGAGCGTCGGGAAGTCGTACTTGTTGTCGTGGGTGGTGATGCCCTGGTAGAACGTCTGCTCGGCGATGTGGTCCTTGCGCATCATCCCGGGGCCTCCGAGGGACTGCACCTTCACGCCCTCCATCGCGCTGATGACGTCCTCCTTGCCCGGCCAGCCGCCCTTCGCCTTGTGCGCGGCTTCCACGCCTGCCTTGTAGATGGCCATTGCGAAGAACGCGCGGTCGGCCTCCCAGTTCGGGTAGTCGTTGGTCTTCTCGTGGTACCACTGCACGAATTTCTTCTGCAGGTCCGAGCCCTTGGCGTAGTCGAAGTAGAGCGTGTTGTGGCCGAAGATCATGCCGGGCGGCGTGAAGCTCTTCTTGAGCGCGGTGTGCTGGAAGCCCGCGGCCGGAAAGACGAACTTCGTGTTGCCGTCCATGAGGCCCGCGCCATGGGCGGTGCGCATGAAGATCGGCAGGTCGGCGAAGAGGAGCGAGGAGAACACCAGGTCGGGCTTCGCCGCCTTCAGCGCCGCCACGTGCGAGTTCAAGTCCGTGGTCCCCACTTTCGGCCACTGGTCGGCTACGACCTGGTGCTCGATGCCGAACTTCTTCAGCAGCGCCTGGAAGGCGGCGAAGTTGTTGCGCCCGTACGAGTAGTCCGGGTTGATGCCGGCGACGGTCTTGAACTGTCCCTTCCAGTGCTTCACCGCGAGGAGCGAGCTCATCACCGCCTCGCATTCGTTGTCGGTGCTGCAGAAGGCGTAGTGCTTGTCGGGCATGGTCTCCTTCACGCCGTCCTGCGTGGTCCCGTCCCAGAAGATCACGAGCGCCTTCATGTCCTCGGCGACGGGGCCCATGGCGAGGCTCACGCCCGAGGAAACGATGCCCTGCACGCAATCGACCTTGTCCTGCAGCACGAGCTTGCGAAGCCGCTCGATGGAATCCTTGGGGTTGGTCTCCTCCTCGACCACCAGCTCCACCTTGCGTCCCGCGATGCCGCCGGTCGAATTGATGTGGTCGACGGCGAACTGCGTGCCGCGCAGGCCGCATTCGCCGATGGTCCCGGCGATGCCCGCGCGCGGGGCGATGATCCCCACGCGAAGCGGCGTGTTCTGCGCGAAGGCCGGAGCGCTCGTCCACGGCTGGGCCGCGGCGAGGATCCCGGTTCCCCCCAGGGCCTGCAATAGCTTCCTGCGCTTGCTGTTCATGCTCTCCTCCTTCTCGTGGTGGATCTAGATGTCCGTGGTGTCGCGGGTGAATTTCTCGATCGCGCCGAGCAACCGGTCGCTCGCGGCCGCGGCGGCGTCCTCGTCGCCCTTCGCGATCGCCCGCGCGATGCCGGCGTGGAGCTTGGCGGTGAGCGGCATGTCGGCGGCCTGCTTGTAGTGGTTGTACCAGAAGCGCCTCGAAAGCGAGTGCATGAGGCTCATGGCGCCGGCGGCGAACTCGTTGTGGGCGGCGTTGCTGCAAAGCGTATTGAACTCGCGGTCGGTGCGCATGAAGGCCACGTCGTCGTTCACGCGCGCGGACTCCTCGAAGGCGCGGGCCAGCTCGCGCAATTGCTTGCGCTCGGAATCGGTCGCCCGCCGGGCGGCGCTCCTCGCGATGAGGCGCTCCAGCTCGCGGCGCACCTCGAGCAGGCGCAGCTGGCGCTTCACGTCGATGCCCGAGACGAGGATGCCCCGCCGCGGCATGATCGAGACCAGGCCCTCGCGCGCCAGGCGCTGCAACGCTTCGCGGATCGGGGTCCGGCCGATTCCCAGCTCGCCCGAAAGCTCGGCCTCCGAAACGGCGGCACCGGGCGCGATGCGCAGCGTGACGATCATTTCCTCCAGGTCCGCGTATGCCCTGTCGGTGAGGCTCGCGGCCGAGCGCTTCAGTGTTGCTTGCGCTTTTCGACGAGCGACAGGAATTTCTCGTACTCCTTCTCGTCGACCCCGTAGCTGTGGTCGTCGTCGGGAAAGGCGCCCGACTTCACCTCGGCGATGTACTGCGTGATTCCCTTCACGGCGACCTCGGTCAAGTTGGCGAAGCGCTTCGTGAACTTGGGCTTGAAGTCGGTGAAGACGCCGAGGAGGTCGTGGCAAAGGAGTATCTGCCCGTCGGTCCCCACGCCCGCGCCGATGCCGATCGTCGGGATCTCGAGCTGCTGCGACACGGTGCGCGCGATCTTCGCCGGCACCGCCTCGAATTCCAGCATGAAGCAGCCGGCATCCTGGATGGCGAGCGCGTCCTCGAGGATCTTCATCGCGCCCTCGGCGGTCTTCCCCTGTATTTTGAAGCCGCCGAACATCGCCACCGTGTGCGGCGTCATGCCGATGTGCGAGGCGGTGGGAATGCCGGCATCGACCATCGCCTTCAGGATGTGGGCCTGCGACTTGCCGCCCTGCGGCTTCACGGCGTCCGTCGCGGCATCCTGCATGAACCGGGTCGCGTTCGCGAGCGCCTTCTCGACCGTGTGGTAGCTCTGGTAGGGCATGCAGCCGAGCACGAAGCTATTCGGCGCGCCGCGGCGGATCGCCTGCGCGTGCATCACCATCATGTCCATGGTCGCCGGAATGGTGTTGGGGTGGCCGTGCGCGATCATGGCGAGGCTGTCGCCCACGACCGCCACGTCCACGCCGGCCATTTCCGCCCATCGGGCGGCGGTGTAGTCGGGGACCGACATGTACACCATCTTCTCGCCCGTCTTCTTCGAATCGAGGATCTCCTGGAGCGTGCGCTTCTTGCGCAGCAGAGGCGCGGCGGGCGGGGCGGCTTGCGGGGAGGGCACGGCGTTCTCCTGCGGCGTGTTTCCTGTTGCGGCGCGCCTTGACGGCGCCACTGGTCGACAACTAATATATCAGTGTCCCCGGACCGCAACAAGAGACTCGCCATGATGACCGAGCGCCAGCGCAAGTTCCGCGAGCAGTACGTCGCCAGCATCAGCCCGTGGTACCACGGCCTGCTGCACATCGCCGTCACCTACAGCGTGGGCATCGCGGCGATCGCATGGTGCGTGTCTCGCATGCAGGACGCGACGTGGGAATGGCTGCTCGTGATCCCGGTCGGCGTCGCCGGCAACTTCGTCGAGTGGGGAATGCACCGGCACGTGATGCATCGGCTGGTGGACCTCTTCGCGATCCGGGCGATCTACGACCGCCATACGCGCCAGCACCACCAGTACTTCACCGACAACGACGTGACGATCCACTCGACCCGGGAGTTCCGCATCGTCTTCTTCCCGTGGCGGCTGCTCGTGACGCTGGGCGCGGCGGGCGGGTTGCTGGGATGGCTCATGTCGCTCGCATGGAACGCAAACGCCGGCTACGTGGTGTTCATCACGATGATGGGCCACTACCTGGTGTACGAGACGCTGCACTTCTTCTGCCACATTCCCGAGCAGCCGTGGCTTCGCCACATTCCGTTCGTGAACACCATCCGCAGGCACCACCGCGTGCACCACAACATGGGCGTGATGATGCACGTGAACATGAACCTCACCTTCCCGATCGCCGATTGGGCGATGGGAACGAGCGACCTCGACCGCGGCCTCCTCGGGCACCTCTTCAACGGCTACGACGAGCGCTACCAGAAGGACTCGCTGAAGCCCGTGATGGCGCGATTCCGCACCTCCGAAACGCAGGATGCGCGCTGCACGCTGGAAGGCCCGGTGCTGGACGAGGAGGAGTCGAGAGTTCTCGCGCGGGCGGTGAGCCACGCCTAGCGCAGGTGTAACCTCCGGCATGCGCGCGGCTGGCGTTGGACATCCGCTCTTCGCGGCGATGCTCGTCGCCGTGGGTGCCCTCGGCCTCCTGAAAGGCAGCTTCATCGGAGTATGGCAGCCGGTGGGCAACGACGTCCCCGCCCACGAGATGCTCGCGTATCTCTGCGCGCTCGTGCCGCTCGCCGCCGGTCTCGGCCTCTTCTGGCCGCGCACCGCCGCTTCCGCCGCCGGCGCGATGCTCGCGTACTTCCTGCTATGGATGTTGCTTTTCCGGGTGCCGGCGGTTTTCCATGCGCCCGCGTCGCAGGATCCGTGGTCGGGCCTGGGCGAGACGGCCGTCTACGCGGCCGGCGCCTGGGTGCTGCTCGGGAAGGGCGTGCGCTTCGCGAGGATCCTCTACGGCCTCGCCCTGGTTGCGTTCGGCATCGGTCACTTCACTTACCTGAACGAGACCGCGCAGCTGGTGCCTGGCTGGCTACCGTTTCACCTGGCGTGGGCGTGCTTCACGGGTGCCGCGTTCATCGCCGCGGGCCTGGCGATCATCTTCGGCATTCTTGCCCGTCTCGCCGCGGCGCTTTCCACGTTGGAGATGGGCGTCTTCACCGCGCTCGTGTGGGCGCCCATCGTGATGGCGGCCCCCGATACGTTCCAGTGGGATGAATTCGTCATCTCCTGCACGCTCACCACGGCCGGTTGGGCCGTGGCGGATTCCTATCGCGGCGTGCCCTGGCTGCGCTGGCGTAATTCCCGCCGGAAGCGCTAAGCCGTCGCCGTTGCCTTCGCTCCCTGCGACACGAGCTCGCGCAGCACGAACGGCAAAATGCCGCCGTGCAGGTAATAGTCCACCTCGATGGGCGTGTCGATGCGAAGCAGCACCGGAACTTCCTTCGTCGAGCCGTCCTGGCGGTGGATCACGAGCTTCACGTCCATCTGCGGGCGGATGCCGTTCTCCAGGCCGGTGACGTCGATCGTCTCATCACCTTTGAGTCCGAGCGAGTCGACCGAGTCGGCTCCCTTGAACTGCAGCGGCAGCACGCCCATGCCGACCAGGTTGGAGCGGTGGATGCGCTCGAAGGAGCGTACGCACACCGCCTTGATGCCGAGGAGCTGCGTGCCCTTGGCCGCCCAGTCGCGGGACGACCCCGAGCCGTATTCCTCGCCGCCGAAGACGACGGTGGGCGTCCCGGCCGCGATGTACTTCATCGCCGCGTCGTAGATGGGCATCTGCTCGCCGGTGGGCTGCACCAGTGTCACGCCCCCTTCGAGGCGCGTGCCGTCCGCATTGAGGGGAATCATCAGGTTCTTGATGCGCACGTTGGCGAAGGTGCCGCGCATCATGACTTCGTGGTTGCCGCGCCGCGCGCCGTAGCTGTTGAAGTCGGCCTTCTGCACGCCGTGTGCGATGAGGTACTTGCCGGCCGGTGAAGTGTCCTTGATGGAGCCCGCGGGCGAGATGTGGTCCGTGGTCACCGAGTCGCCGAAGATCCCGAGGATGCGCGCGCCCTTCACGTCGTGTGCCTTGCCCGCGCTCATGCCGAAGTCGGTGAAGAACGGCGGCTCGGCGATGTACGTGGACTTGGGCCAGTTGTACACCTGGCCCGTGGCGGTGGGTACATCCGCCCACATCGGGTTGTCCTTGGTGAAGTCGCTGTAGTTGCGGCCGAACACCACGGGGTCGATCGCGTACTTGAGGAGCGCCTGGATCTCGGCATTCGCGGGCCAGATGTCCTTCAGGTACACGGGGCCGTCCTTCCCCATGCCGAGCGGCTCGGTCTCGAGGTCCTTCAGCACCGTGCCCGCGATCGCGTAGGCCACCACGAGCGGCGGCGAGGCGAGGAAGTTGGCGCGCAGGTTCGGATGGATGCGCGCCTCGAAGTTGCGGTTGCCCGAGAGCACCGCGGCGCAGACGAGGTCGTTGTCGACGATCGCCTGGTCGATGGGCTCGGCGAGCGGGCCCGCGTTGCCGATGCACGTGGTGCACCCGTAGCCCGAGACGAAGAAATTCAGCTTCTCGAGGTAGGGGAGCAGGCCCGAGGCCTTGAGGTATTCGGTCACGACGCGCGAGCCCGGGGCGAGCGAGGTCTTCACGTGAGCCTTCACCGTGAGGCCCTTCTCGACAGCCCTCTTCGCGAGCAGCCCCGCGCCGATCAGCACGCTCGGGTTGGAAGTGTTGGTGCACGAGGTGATCGCGGCGATCATCACGTCGCCCGAGCCGATGTCGACGCCGTCCTTCGTCTTGAAGCGCTTGCCGAGGTCCTCGGCCTTCTTGGCGAAGCCGTTGGAAGCCACCGGCGCCGAGAAGAGCTCGGTGAACTTGCCCTTGAGGTTGCCCAGCTCGATGCGGTCCTGCGGGCGCTTGGGCCCGGAAACCGAGGGGCGCACGGTCGCGAGATCCATCTCGAGCACCTGGGTGTACTCGAGCTCACCCGCCTTCGGGATGCCGAACATCCCCTGGGCCTTGTAGTACGCCTCGATGGCGGCCACGTCGTCGGCCTTGCGGCCGGTGCCGCGGAAGTACTCGATGGTCTTCGCGTCCACGGGGAAGAAGCCCATCGTCGCGCCGTACTCGGGCGCCATGTTGGCGATGGTGGCGCGGTCGGGAACCGAGAGCGACTCCGTGCCGTCGCCAAAGAACTCGACGAACTTGCCCACCACCTTGGCCTTGCGCAGCATCTCGGTCACGGTGAGCACGATGTCGGTGGCGGTCACGCCCTCGCGTGCCTTGCCCTTCAGGTTCACGCCCACCACGTCCGGCGTGAGGAAGTACACGGGCTGTCCGAGCATGCCGGCCTCGGCCTCGATGCCGCCCACGCCCCAGGCGACCACGCCCAGGCCGTTCACCATGGTGGTGTGGCTATCCGTTCCCACGAGCGTGTCGGGGTAGTAGATGCCGTCGCGCTGGAAGACGCCGCGCGCGAGGTACTCCAGGTTCACCTGGTGCACGATGCCGATGCCGGGCGGCACGACCTTGAACGTGTCGAAGGCCTGCATGCCCCATTTCATGAACTGGTAGCGCTCGCGGTTGCGCGAGAATTCCAGCTTCATGTTGAGGTCGAGCACGTTGGGCGCGCCGTAATAGTCGATCTGCACCGAGTGGTCCACCACCAGGTCCACCGGCGCCAGCGGCTCGATCAGCTTGGGATTCTTGCCGAGCTTGGCGGCGACGCTGCGCATCGCGGCGAGGTCGGCGAGCACGGGGATGCCCGTGAAGTCCTGCAGCAGGATGCGGGCGAGGACGAACGGGATCTCGTTGGTGCGGGAGCCATTGGCTTCCCAGCTCGCGAGCTCCTTCACGTGTTCCTCGGTCACCTTCTTGCCGTCCATGTTGCGCAGCACCGATTCCAGCACCACGCGGATGGAGACGGGCAGGCGTTTCACCTTCGGGAAGGTCGCGGCGAGGGCCGGGAGCGAGTAGAGCTGGCCGTTCTTGCCGGTCGCGGTGGTGAAGGTCTTGAAGGTGTCGAAGGCGTTGTGGGGCATGTTTACCTCTAGTGTTAGATGACCATCAGGTCGACGAACTCGTGCACGGGCGTGGCGTCCAGGCGCTTGGCGTCCATGGCGAGCTCGAGGATGGCGGCGCGCTGCTTCTCGGGGAAGCGGCGCGCCAGGTTGGTCTTGAACTTCTCGACCAGGATCGGCATGCCGTCCTTGCGGCGGCGCTTGTGGCCGATGGGGTACTCGACCACGATCTCGGGGATCTTCGTCCCGTCCTTGAATTCCACCGTGAGCGCGTTGGCGATCGAGCGCTTCGCGGGGTCGTGGTAGTCCTTCGTGAACTGCTTGTCCTCGACGCACACGATCTTGTCGCGCAGCTTGTCGATGCGCTGGTCCTTCGCGACGTCGTCCTCGTAGTCGCCCGCCGTGAGCCGGCCGAAGAGGATCGGCACCGCCATCATGTACTGGATGCAATGGTCGCGATCGGCGGGGTTGTTGAGCGGGCCTTTCTTGTCGATGATGCGGATGCACGCCTCGTGCGTGCGCACCGTGATCTTCTTCACGTCCTCGGCGGTCTTGCCGCGCTTCAGGAGCTCCTCGTTCACGAGCATCGCGCCCTCCACGGCGGTCTGCGAGTGGAATTCGGCGGGAAACGAGATCTTGAAGAGCACGTGCTCCATCACGTAGCTGCCGTAGGGCCGCTGGAACTTGAAGGCGTTGCCCTTGAAGAGCACGTCGTAGAAACCCCACGTCTTGGCGGTGAGGACCGAGGGATATCCCATCTCGCCGGTCTTCGCGATCAGGGCGAGGCGCACGGCACGGCTGGTGGCGTCTCCCGCCGCCCAGCTCTTGCGCGAACCGGTGTTGGGCGAGTGGCGGTAGGTGCGAAGCGATTGGCCATCGACCCACGCGAGCGAGATCGCATTGATGAGCTCGTCACGCGTAAGGCCGAGGAGGCCCGAGACCACCGCGGTGGAGGCGACCTTCACGAGCACCACGTGATCGAGCCCCACCTTGTTGAAGCTGTTCTCGATCGCGATCACGCCCTGGATCTCGTGGGCCTTGATCATGCCGGTGAGGACGTCGCGCATCGTGAGCGGCTCCTTGCCCGCGGCCACGTTGTTGCGCGAGATCCAGTCGGCGGCCATGAGGATGCCGCCCAGGTTGTCCGACGGATGGCCCCACTCCGCGGCGAGCCAGGTGTCGTTGAAATCGAGCCAGCGGATCATCGCGCCCAGGTTGAAGGCGGCCTGGACCGGGTCCAGCTGGAACGAGGTGCCCGGGACCTTCGCGCCATTGGGGACGACGGTCCCCGGCACGATGGGGCCGAGCAGCTTGGTGCACGCCGGGAAGGAGAGCGCCTCGAAGCCGCAGCCCAGCGTGTCCATGAGGCAGTAGCGGGCGGTGTCGTACGCCTCCTTCGAGGCGACCTTGTACTTCTGGACGTAGTCGGCGATGTCGACCAGGACCTGGTCGGGATCGGGGCGGACATTGCTGATATGCGCTGACACGGTTCGGGCTTCTTCCTGTCGTCTATTGTGGGTTTCGCGGGCGGGGGATGGCTGCCATTTACCCCGTCATTTCCGCCGTGCGAGCGGGACGAACTCGAGGTTCTCGGGCCCGGTGTAGTTGGCCGAGGGGCGGATGATCTTGCCGTCGATGCGCTGCTCGATCACGTGCGCGCTCCAGCCCGAGGTGCGCGAGATCACGAAGAGCGGCGTGAACATGGCGGTCGGCACGCCCATCATGTGGTACGAGGTCGCGCTGTACCAGTCGAGGTTCGGGAACATCTTCTTCTCGCGCCACATCACTTCCTCGACGCGCGCCGAGATGTCGAAGAGCTTCATGTTCTTCGCGTCCTGCGAGAGGCGCCGAGCCACTTCCTTGATGACCTGGTTGCGCGGGTCGGCGATGGTGTACACCGGGTGCCCGAAGCCGATGATCACCTGCTTCTCGGCCACGCGGCGCACGATGTCCTTCTCGGCCTCGTCCGGGTTGTCGTAGCGCCCGATGGTGTCGAAGGCGAACTCGTTGGCCCCGCCGTGCTTGGGACCCTTCAAGGCGCCGATGGCCCCTGTGATCGCCGAGTACATGTCGGAGCCGGTGCCCGCGATCACGCGTGCGGTGAAAGTGGACGCGTTGAACTCGTGCTCGGCATAGAGGTTGAGCGAGGTGTGCATGGCCCGCACCCAGAGCTCCGGGGGCTTGCGGCCATGGAGCAGGTGCAGGAAATGCCCGCCGATGGTGTCGTCGTCGGTCTCGACGTCGATCCGCCGGCCCGAATGGGAGAAGTGGTACCAGTAGAGGAGCATCGAGCCGAACGAGGCCATGAGGCGATCGGCAATGTCGCGCGCCTCGGCGACCTTGTGCGCCTCGCCTTCGGGCAGCATGGAGCCCAACGCCGAGCTGGCGGTGCGCAGCACGTCCATCGGGTGCGTGGCGGCGGGGATGCACTCGAGGATGTCCTGCACGTCCGCGGGAATTCCGCGCATCGAGCGGAGCTTGCGCTTGTACCCGGCGAGCTCCGCGCCATTGGGGAGCTTCCCGTGCACCAGCAGGTAGGCGATCTCCTCGAATTCCGTCGCCTCGGCGATGTCGAGGATGTCGTAGCCGCGATAGTGCAGGTCGTTGCCGGTCCGGCCCACCGTGCAGAGCGCCGTGTTTCCCGCCGGCACGCCCGAGAGCGCCACCGATTTCTTCGGTTTGGGCGTGGTGGCTGGAGCGGTTTCGGTCATGGTCATTCTCACTTGCCTTTCGCGAAGAGGGCGTCCAGCTTGCGCTCGTAGTCGTGATATCCGAGGTAGTTGTAGAGATCCTCGCGGGTCTGCATCGCCGGCACGCTCGCCTTCTGCGTGCCGTGGCTGCGAAGGTCCTCGTAGACCTTGAGCGCCGCGAGGTTGGCGGCGCGGAATGCCGACAGGGGATAGAGCGCGATGCCGATGCCCACGCCGCGCAGCTCCTCCAGCGTGAAGAGCGGCGTCTTGCCGAATTCCGTGATGTTGGCGAGCACCGGGACCTTCACGGCCTTGCATACCTTCGCGTACATCCCGAGATCGGTGATCGCCTCGGGGAAGAGGCCGTCGGCGCCGGCCTCGACGCAGGCCATGGCGCGATCGAGCATGCGCTCGAAGCCTTCGGAGGCGAGCGCGTCGGTGCGCGCCACCACGAAGAAGTCGGGATCGGTCTTCGCGTCCACCGCGGCCTTGATGCGATCGACCATCTCTTCACGGGAGACCAGCTCCTTGCCCGGGCGATGGCCGCAGCGCTTGGCCCCCACCTGGTCCTCGATGTGCATCGCCGCCGCGCCGAACTTGATCATCGACTTCACGGTGCGCGCCACGTTGAAGGCGCTGGCGCCGAAGCCCGTATCCACGTCGACCATGAGGGGCAGGTCGCAGGCGTCCGTGATGCGCCGCACATCGGTGAGCACGTCGTCGAGGTTCGAGATGCCGAGGTCGGGAACGCCGAGCGAGCCGGCGGCGACACCGCCTCCCGAGATGTAGATCGCGCGATAGCCGCTCGCCTTGGCGAGGATCGCGTGATAGGCGTTGATCGCACCGACCACCTGCAGCGGCTTTTCGGCTTGCAGTGCCTGCTTGAATTTCGCTCCGGGCGTCATTTGGGTTTCGAAGGCATCCGTGACATTTCGGGAATCAAAAGAAGGCGGCGACAGCTTCTTCGGGAAGCGCGACCCCGGTGACCTGCGCCTTCTGGAGGACTTCCCAGAAGTAGCGGTACGTCGCGCGGTCATGCAGCTCGCCGGCGTATTGGATCGGGCCCCAAGAGGCGCGCTGCGCGGCGAGCAGGATCCGCGAGGCGTCGGCCACCTCGGCCATGTCCGGCTTCATCGCGTCCACGATCGGCTGCACCTGCGACGGATGGATGCTCCACATGCGCAGGAAGCCGAAGTCGTTGCGGGCGCGCCACGCATCGCGGAAAACGTTGTACGGGTTCTTGAGGTCCAGGGAGACGCTATGCGCCGGCACCACGCCATGGGCGAGGGCGGCCGCGACGATGTCCGCCTTGGCGCGCACGATGAGCGGGTGCTCGAACTGGCCGGGCGAGCGCATGAAGGCCGACCCGATGGCGCCGTGGTGGCCGCTCACGAAATCCATGAGCCCGAAGTCGAGCGTCTGCACGCCCGGGAGCGCCGCGATATCCCATGCGTCGTGCAGCGCGCCATGGGTTTCCACCAGAATGTGCACGGGAACGTGCCGTTCCAGCCCCGCCCGCGCGCCCGCCTCGCGGATGTATCCGATCATCTCGGCGGCCTGGCGGGTCGCGGTGCACTTGGGAAGCGTGAGGTAGGCGAGCTTCGCGCCCACGCCGCCCACGAGGATGTCGACATCCTTCTTCCAATGCGGGTGCGTGAAGTCGTGGATGCGCGCCCCGGCCATGGCGAAGGCATTTTTCCCCGATGAGAGGACGTCGACGATCATCTCGGCGTGCTGCTTCTCGCGGCCGGCCTCGGCGCCGTCCTCGCAGTCGCAGGTGACGTCGAAGATGCGGCCCAGCTTCGCCTGGAGCTCGAGCGCCTTGCCGATGAACACCTCGCTGCCCGCGAAATGCTCGCATGCCGTGATCGCCGGGAAGGGTTTCTCGCCGGCGAAGAGGGCGTCGCGTGGATGCGGGGCCGCGGGTTGGAGGGGCATGGCGGAGGGGAAAAGGGCCTCTATTCTAGCTTCTGGATCATGTCGGAGAGCGCGAGCAGCCGCTTCGCGGCCTTCACGTGATGGCCCTCGATCAGCCGCCCGTTCACGACGACGGTGCCGCGCCCCTCGCGGTGGGCTCGCTCGAGCGCGTCGATCACTTCCAGCGCGGCGGCGAGATCGTGCGGCTTGGGCGTGAATGCATCGTTGCAGTAGGGAAGCTGGAACGGGTGCACGAGGCTCTTGCCGTCGAAGCCCAGGTCGCGGCCCAGGCGGCATGCCATCTCGAAGGACTGCATGTCCTTCAGGTTGGTCGAGATCCCGTCCACCACGGCGCGATCGTAGGCGCGGCCGGCGAGCAGCACGTGCGAAAGGCTGTGCATGAGCGCCACCCGATCGGGGGTTCGCCGGCCATGCAGCTGGTTGATGAGGTCGGGGGTCGCGACCACGAGGCAGGCGATGCGATCGGAGGCCGAGGCGATCTCCTCGGCGCGCAGCACCGCGAGCGGGCTTTCGATCATGAGCATGATCGGCAGGTGCCGGGCGCCGCAGGTGTCGAGGAGCGCCTGCGCCTCGAGCGCGTCCGCGCGCGACTCGATGTTGGGAAAGAGGACGGCATCCGCGCCGGCGTTGGCCACGGCCTGGACGTCGTCCCGGCCCCAGGGCGAGTCGAGGTCGTTCACTCGCACGACGACTTCGCGGCGGCCATAGCCGCCGGCGAGCATCGCCTCGACCACGTTGCGGCGCGATTCGACCTTCTTCTCGACCAGGATCGGGTCGCCCAGGTCGAGGATCACGCAATCCACCCGCAGGGTCCGGGCCTTGTTCAGGTAGCGCGGCTCACATCCCGGCACATACAGCATGGACCTGCGAGGCCGATAATAGGGGTTCATTGAGCCCAAGCCATTGAAGTTCAACGAATTGCTGGCAGGCGCAATCGTCGCGAATGTTCTATCTTATATAAGACAGGCCGAAAAAGCTATGCTAGAGTGGGAGGAGATGAAGAAATCCGTTGCGGCCCCGTCCTTCCGGCCACTATACGAGCAGATCAAGATCCTCCTCACCCAGAGTCTGGTTGCCGGGGAATGGAAGCCGGGGGAGGCCATTCCTTCGGAGATGGACCTCGCCGCCCGCTTCCGGGTGAGCCAGGGCACGGTGCGCAAGGCGATCGACGAGCTCGCGGGCGAGAACATCGTGGTCCGCCGCCAGGGCAAGGGCACGTTCGTCGCCTCGCACAGCGAGCCCTCGTACCAATACCGCTTCCTGAGGCTCATGCCCGAGACCGGCGAGAAGCCCCATCCGCAAAATCTTTTCTTCGGCCTCGAGCGCGGCAAGGCGCACGGAGACGCGGCGCACGCGCTCGGGCTCAAGCCCGGCGCGCCCGTCATGGGCTTCAGGCGCGTGATGTCCTTCGGCGGGCGCCCCGTCATCCTCGACGACATCGTGTTCGGTGCTGGGCAGTTTCCCGGGCTCACGCTGGCCGAGCTCGAGGAGTTCGCCGGCAGCGTGTACAGCTTCTACGAGAAGGTATTCGGCGTGCGCATGATCCGCGCCGAGGAACGGCTTTGCGCGGTGGCCGCGGATGGTTTCGCCGCCGCGCACCTGAAGGTGGCGCAAGGCACGCCGCTTCTGCGCGTCGATCGCGTCGCCTACACGTACGGCGACAAGCCGGTCGAGTGGCGAAGCGGCCTTTGCCGCACCGACGGATTCTCCTACTACAACGAGCTGAGCTAAACTTCATGGTTCGCCCAAGGACAAGAACATGAGCGCTGGCACGCAGCCGCGGCCCAAGCACTACCGGCCCTGGTACGACCTCAATCTCGCGCACCTTCCGCCCCCGGGCCTGCTGTCGATACTGCATCGCATCTCGGGTGCGTTCCTCTTCTTCCCCGTGCTGCCGTTGCTTCTCTGGGCGCTGCAGTCGTCGCTCGCCTCCGACGAGGGCTTCACGCGCTGGCAGGAGCTCGCCGAACATCCCTTCGCGAAGCTGATACTCGTCGCCATCGCGTGGCTCTACGCGCACCATTTCTTCGCGGGCCTTCGCTACCTCGCGCTCGACCTGCACTGGGGCATCGACAAGGCGCCGGCGCGCGCTTCGGCCGTCGTCGTCATGGTGCTCGGCGTCCTCGCGGCGGCCGTCTTCGCGTGGAGGGTCTGGTGAAGCCCTACCGCAAGACTCCGGTCGGCGCCCACTACGGCCTGGCCGACTGGCTGTTGCAGCGCCTCACGGCGCTGGTGATGGCCGTGTACACCGTCGCGATCGTGGCGTGCCTGCTGGTCCACGCGCCGCATACCCACGCGCAGTGGAAGGCGATGTTCTCCGGCGTGTTCCCGCGCCTCGCCACCATGCTTTTCTTCGCCGCGCTCATGTACCACGCCTGGATCGGCATGCGCGACATCCTGATGGATTACCTGCGCGCCACTTCCATCCGCCTCGCGGCGCAGGTGGTGGTGGGCTTCGCGCTCGCGGGCTACCTCGTCTGGGCCGCGGCGATCCTGTGGGGGCGATGATGGCGACCACTCCGGTTCGCAAGTTCGACGCGGTCATCGTGGGCGCGGGCGGCGCGGGCATGCGCGGCGCGCTGGAGCTCGCGCACGCGGGGCTTCGCGTCGCGGTGCTCTCCAAGGTCTTCCCGACGCGCTCGCATACCGTGGCGGCGCAGGGTGGAATCGGCGCTGCGCTGGGCAACATGGGCGAGGACAGCTGGCTCTGGCACATGTACGACACGATCAAGGGCTCCGACTACCTGGGCGACCAGGACGCGATCGAGTTCATGTGCCGCACCGCCCCCGAGCTCGTGATCGAGCTCGAGCACATGGGCATGCCCTTCGACAGGAACGAGAACGGCACGATCTACCAGCGACCCTTCGGCGGCCACTCGGCCAACTTCGGCGAGAAGCCCGTGCAGCGAAGCTCCTGCGCGGCGGACCGCACCGGCCACGCGATGCTCCACACGCTCTACCAGAGGAACGTCCAGGCGAAGACGCAATTCTTCGTCGAGTGGATGGCCCTCGATCTCATCCGCGACTCCGAGGGGCAGGTGGTGGGCGTGACGGCGATCGAGATGGAAACCGGCGAGATGACGATCTTCCACGCCAAGGCGGTGCTCTTCGCCACGGGCGGCGCGGGCCGCATCTTCATGTCGTCCACCAACGCGTTCATCAACACGGGCGACGGCCTGGGCATGGCGGCGCGCGCCGGCATCCCGCTGGAGGACATGGAGTTCTGGCAATTCCACCCGACGGGCGTGGCGGGCGCGGGCGTGCTCATCACCGAGGGCGTGCGCGGGGAGGGCGGCTACCTCCTCAACAAGAACGGCGAGCGCTTCATGGAGCGCTACGCGCCGACCATGAAGGACCTCGCCTCGCGAGACGTCGTCGCGCGCGCCATGGCCACCGAGATCAAGGAAGGCCGCGGCCTAGGCGAGCACGGCGAGTACGTGCTGCTCAAGCTCGACCACCTGGGCCACGAGACCATCGAGAAGCGCCTGCCGGGCATCCGCGAGATCGCGATGAAGTTCGCGAACGTGGACCCGGTGAAGAACCCGATTCCGGTGGTGCCTACGGTGCACTACCAGATGGGCGGCATCCCCACCAACTACCACGGCGAGGTCGTGATCCCGAAAGACGCGAACCCGGAGAGCGTGCTGCCCGGGTTCTACGCGGCGGGCGAGTGCGGCTGCGCGTCGATCCACGGCGCGAACCGGCTGGGAACCAATTCGCTCACCGACCTGCTCGTGATGGGCAAGAGCTCGGCGATGTCGATGATCGAGTTCATCCGTCGCTCGGGTACCGCGCACCGCGAGCTTCCCAGGGACGCGGCGGAATTCTCATTGTCCCGCCTCTCGCGTCTCGATTCCCAGTCGGGGGGCGAAAGCGTTCCGGATGTTCGCGCCGAGATCCAGCGCACCATGCAGGCGCACTGCGGCGTGTTCCGCTTCCCCGACCTCCTCGAGCAGGGCGTGCAGAAGATCAAGGCGGTAGCCGAGCGCGCGCGCCGCACCGCAATCAAGGACAAGTCCAGGGTGTTCAACACGGCGCGCATCGAGGCCCTCGAGCTCGACAACCTCATGGAGACGGCGCGCGCGACCATGGTGAGCGCGAACGCGCGCCTGGAGAGCCGCGGCGCCCACGACCGCGCCGACCACCACCTGCGCGACGACGTGAACTGGCTGAAGCACACGCTCTGGTTCCGCGAGGCCGACCGCCTCGACTACAAGCCGGTGCACCTGAAGCCATTGACGGTGGAGACGTTCGTTCCGAAGGCACGGGTTTACTAGGCACGAGGCGCGAGAGAGGCGACATGAAATTCAGGATCCAGAGATACGACCCGGACAAGGACGCCCGTCCCTACATGCAGGACTACGACGTGGAAATGGGCCCTTCGGACCGCATGCTTCTCGACGCGCTGGTGCGCATCAAGATCGTCGACGATTCGCTGGCGCTCAGGCGCTCGTGCCGCGAGGGCGTGTGCGGATCGGACGCGATGAACATCAACGGCAGGAACGGGCTCGCCTGCATCACCAAGCTGGACGAGGTCTCCGAGCCCGTCGTGATCAAGCCGCTGCCGGGGCTGCCCATCATCCGCGACCTGATCGTGGACATGACGCAGTTCTTCGCCCAGTACCACTCGGTGAAGCCGTACGTCGTGAACGACCAGCCGCCGCCCGAGCGTGAACGGCTGCAATCGCCGGCCGAGCGCGACGAGCTGGACGGCCTCTACGAGTGCATCCTGTGCGCCTGCTGCTCGACCGCCTGCCCGAGCTTCTGGTGGAATCCGGACAAGTTCGTGGGGCCGGCGGGGCTCCTCCAGGCCTACCGCTTCATCGCCGACAGCCGCGACACCGACATCAACGAGAGGCTCGACAACCTCGAGGATCCGTACCGGCTCTTCCGCTGCCACACGATCATGAATTGCGTGGACGTGTGCCCGAAGGGGCTGAATCCCACGCTCGCCATCGGCAAGATAAAGGAGCTGCTCGTAAAGCGCGCGGTGTGACGGGCGTGAGAACCGAATTGCCTGTGAGCGCGGCCGCGATGGAAAGATTGAAATGGCGTAGCCGGCGCGGGCTGCTGGAGCTGGACATCGTCTTCGAGCGCTTCTGGGCGCGGGCGGGCGATTCGATGCACGAGGGGGATGCGGCGGCGCTCGAAGGGCTGCTCGCTCTCCCGGACAACGACCTGCTCGACCTCGTCATGGGGCGGGCGGACACAACCGAGTCACACCTGCGTCCCATGCTGCAACGTTTGCGCACAGTCTAAGGAGCGGATGAACATGGATTCCAAAGGCACGGTCAAGATCAACTATGGCGACGGGAAAGCGTTCGAGGCGCCCGTCTACGGTGGCACGATCGGCCCGGACGTGTTCGACATCCGTGCGCTCTACGCGAAGACCGGGATGTTCACCTACGACCCGGGCTTCATGTCCACCGGCTCGACGCAGTCCAAGATCACCTACATCGACGGCGACAAGGGCGTGCTGCTCTATCGCGGCTACCCGATCGAGCAGCTCGCGGTGAACTGCGACTTCCTCGAAGTCTGCCACCTTCTGTTGAATGGCGAGCTGCCCAACCAGGACCAGAAGGACAAGTTCGTCTGGACCGTCACGCGCCACACCATGGTGCACGAGCAATTGGCGCGCCTCTTCCAGGGTTTCCGGCGCGACTCGCATCCCATGGCGGTGATGGTCGGCGTGGTGGGCGCGCTGAGCGCGTTCTACCACGACTCCCTCGACATCAATAACCCCGAGCACCGCGAGATCTCGGCCTTCCGGCTGATCGCGAAGCTGCCCACCATCGTCGCCATGGCCTACAAGTACAACACGGGCCAGCCCTTCATGTACCCCCAGAACAACCTGGGCTACACGGCGAACTTCATGCGCATGATGTTCGGCGTGCCCGCCGAGGACTACCAAGTGAACGACGTGCTGGTGCGGGCCCTGGATCGCATCTTCATCCTGCACGCCGACCACGAGCAGAACGCTTCCACCTCCACCGTGCGCCTGGCGGGCTCGTCCGGCGCGAATCCGTTCGCGTGCATCGCTTCGGGGATCGCTTGCCTCTGGGGCCCCGCCCATGGCGGCGCCAACGAGGCGGCGTTGCAGATGCTGATCGACCTGCAGAAGGAAGGCGGCGTCGAGAAGATCGGGGAGTTCATCAAGAAGGTGAAGGACAAGAACTCCAACGTGAAGCTGATGGGCTTCGGCCACCGCGTGTACAAGAACTACGACCCGCGCGCCAAGCTCATGCAGGAGACCACGCGCGAGGTTCTCGACGCGCTCGACATGCACAGCGACCCGCTGCTGAAGCTCGCCATGTCGCTCGAGAAGATCGCCCTCGAGGACGAATACTTCGTCTCCCGCAAGCTCTACCCGAACGTGGATTTCTACTCGGGCATCGTGCAGCGCGCCCTGGGAATCCCGACCTCGATGTTCACGTGCATCTTCGCGCTCGCCCGCACCGTGGGCTGGATCGCGCAATGGAACGAGATGATCTCGGATCCCGAGCAGAAGATCGGGCGTCCGAGGCAGCTGTACACCGGGCCCGAGCAACGCGATGTCCTGCCCATCTCCGACAGGAAATAGGCGCGAGGCACGGGAAGCGAGCGGCAAGACGCGAGAGGAATGAGGAAATGGCAAGTGTCATGAAGGAATTCGAGCAGTCGTCCAACCTGTTCGGGTCGAATGCGCCGTACGTGGAGGAGCTCTACGAGGGCTACCTCGCCGACCCCGCTTCGGTGGAACCGTCCTGGCGCGCCGTCTTCGACGCGTGGCAGAAGGACGATCCGGCGAGGAAGGACGTGCCGCACTCGGGCGTGATCGCGGCCTTCGAGGGGCTCTCGCGGGTGGCGGAGCCTTCTTCCGGCCGGGCCGCCGCGAGCGACGAGAAGCAGCTGAAGGTGCTCCAGTACATTCGCGCCCACCGCGTGATGGGTTCCCGCTACTCGCAGCTCGACCCGCTGAAGCGCCTCGAGCGTACGCCGGTCCCCGAGCTCGAGCTCTCGTTCTATGGGCTTGGCGATGCCGACATGGACCGCGAGTTCTCGCCCGGCAGCTGGCAGGGCCTCAAGGGGCCGATGAAGCTGCGCGACATCGTATCGGCGGTGAAGAAGACGTACTGCGGCACCATCGGCGTCGAGTACATGTACATCTCGGCGACCGCGGAGAAGCGCTGGATCCAGAAGAAATTCGAGGGCACGCTCTCCACGCCGACGCACAACAGCGAGCAGAAACGCTGGATCCTCGAGCGCATCACCGCTTCCGAGACGCTCGAGCGCTACCTTCACACGCGCTACGTGGGCCAGAAGCGCTTCTCGGGCGAAGGCGGCGAGTCGATGATCCCGATGCTGGACACCATCATCGAGAACGCGGGTTCCCACGGCGCGAAGGAAGTCGTGGTCGGCATGGCGCACCGGGGACGGCTGAACGTGCTGGTGAACAGCCTGGGCAAGATCCCCGCCGAGCTCTTCGGCGAGTTCGAAGGCAAGCACTCCGACGAGCTGTCCTCCGGCGACGTGAAGTACCACCAGGGCTTCTCCTCGGACATCCAGACCGGCGGCGGGCCGGTGCACCTCACGCTCGCCTTCAACCCTTCGCACCTGGAGATCGTGAACCCGGTGGTGGAAGGCTCGGTGCGCGCGCGCCAGCACCGGCGCGGCGACCACTCGGGCGACTCGGTGTTGCCCCTCCTCATCCACGGAGACGCGGCCTTCGCGGGGCAGGGCGTGGTGATGGAGACGCTCGCGCTCTCGCAGACGCGCGGCTACAAGACCGGCGGCACCGTGCACCTCGTCGTGAACAACCAGATCGGCTTCACCACCTCGGACACGCGCGATGCGCGCTCCTCGCTCTACTGCACCGACATCGCCAAGATGATCGAGGCGCCGGTCTTCCACGTGAACGGCGACGACCCGGAGGCATGCGTGTTCGTCTCGGCGATCGCCGAGGAATACCGGCGCACCTTCCGCAAGGACGTGGTGGTGGACCTCGTCTGCTTCCGCCGCCTGGGCCACAACGAGCAGGACGAGCCGTTCGTGACCCAGCCGCTCATGTACAAGAAGATCGCGCAACACCCCGGCACCCGCAAGCTCTATGCCGACAAGCTGGAGCAGTCCGGCATCGTGAAGGCCGGCACCGGCGACCAGCTGGTCGCGCAGGTGCGCGCCACGCTGGACGCGGGGAAGACCACCAATCCGAAGATCCTCTACGGCCTCAAGTCCGCGCTCGCGATCGACTGGGCGCCTTACATGGGCGTGGGCTGGCGCCAGCCGGCCATGACGGGCGTTCCCGCGGCGAGGCTGAAGGAGCTTGCCAAGCGGCTCACGGATATTCCCGCGAACTTCAAGCTGCACCCGTCCGTGGAGCGACTGCTCGCCGCGCGCCGCGACATGGGCGAGGGCAAGCAGCCGCTCGACTGGGGCATGGCGGAGAACCTCGCCTACGCCTCGCTCGTGGACGAGGGCCATCCGGTGCGCTTGTCGGGGCAGGACGCGGGCCGCGGCACCTTCGCGCACCGCCACGCCGTGATGCACGACCAGAACCGCGAGAAGTGGGATTCGGGCGTGTACATCCCGCTCCAGAACATCCGCGAGGGGCAGGGCAATTTCGTGGCCATCGATTCGCTGCTCTCCGAAGAGGCGGTGCTAGGCTTCGAGTACGGCTATGCCACGGCGCAGCCCTACGAGCTCGTGATCTGGGAGGCGCAGTTCGGCGATTTCGCCAACGGCGCGCAGGTGGTGATCGACCAGTTCATCGCCTCGGGCGAGGTGAAGTGGGGCCGCCTGTGCGGCCTCACCATGTTCCTGCCGCACGGCTTCGAGGGGCAGGGGCCCGAGCATTCCTCCGCGCGCCTCGAGCGCTTCCTGCAGCTCTGCGCGGACCACAACATCCAGGTCTGCGTTCCGTCGACGGCGGCGCAGTTCTTCCACATGATCCGCCGCCAGGTCGAGCGTCCCATGAGGAAGCCGCTCATCGTCATGACCCCCAAGAGCCTGCTGCGCAAGAAAGAGGCGAGCTCGCCGCTCGCCGACCTTTCGCTGCCGGGCTTCCAGGTGATCCTGCCGGAGGTGGAGAAGCTCTCGGCGAAGAAGGTGAAGCGGGTGATCTTCTGCTCGGGCAAGGTTTACTACGACCTCGCCGCCGAGCGCGCGAAGCGCGGCATCGACGACATCGCGATCGTGCGCCTCGAGCAGCTCTACCCGTTCCCGCACGACGAATTGCAGGCGCAGATCGAGCTCTACGCGAACGCGAAGAACGTCGTCTGGTGCCAGGAGGAGCCCGGCAACCAGGGCGCCTGGCACCGTATCCAGCATTACCTGGTGCGCCACATGCGTGCGGACCAGCAGCTGCACTATGCGGGCCGCAAGTCGGCGGCTTCGCCGGCGGTGGGTTACCAGCAACTGCACGCCGAGCAGCAGAAGGAGCTCGTCGAGGCGGCTCTGGCCCCGGATCCGGCGTCCAAGAAGGAGGCGGCGTAGAGTGCGCGACGCGCTCCCGCGCCTCGTGTCTCGCGCCCCCATGAGAGGAAACCCGAATGCAAGTTGAAGTGAAAGTCCCGCAGCTCTCCGAGTCGATTTCCGAGGCCACGCTGGTCGCCTGGCGCAAGAAAGCCGGCGAGGCCGTGGCGCGCGACGAGAACCTGATCGACGTGGAGACCGACAAGGTGGTCCTCGAGCTGCCCGCTCCCATCGATGGCGTGCTGGCGAAGATCATCAAGAAGGACGGCGATTCGGTGACGAGCGGGGAAGTGATCGCCGTGATCGATACGGAGGCGAAGGCGACCGTGGCCTCCGCTGCTGCGGCGCCTGTCGTCTCCGCCACCGACAAGGGCACTCGGGGGCAGGCTGCGCCGGGGGCCCAACCCGAGGCGAAAGCGGCTTCTCCCTCCGCAGCCAAGATCGCCGCCGAAAAGGGCATCGATCCCTCCACGGTCGCCGGTACCGGCCGCGATGGTCGTGTCACCAAGGGCGATATCACGGGAGCGGGCGCACCGGCCGCGGCGAAACCGGCAACGACCCCCGTGCACGTTGCATCGGGCAGCCGTGCCGACCAGCGCGTCCCGATGTCGCGCCTGCGCCAGCGGGTCGCCGAGCGCCTCATCCAGTCGCAATCGACGGCGGCCATCCTCACCACGTTCAACGAGGTGAACATGGCGCCCGTGATGGAGCTGCGCGCCCGGTACAAGGACAAGTTCGAGAAGGAGCATGGCGTGAAGCTGGGCTTCATGTCGTTCTTCGTGAAGGCGGTCGTGCATGCGCTGCGCAAGTACCCGGTGGTGAACGCCTCGATCGACGGCTCCGACATCGTCTACCACGGCTACTACGACATCGGCATCGCCGTGGGCAGCGAGCGGGGCCTGGTCGTGCCGATCCTGCGCAACGCCGACCTCATGTCGATCGCGGACATCGAGAAGGCGATCGCCGACTACGGCAAGCGCGCCAGGGACGGCAAGATCACGCTGGAGGAGCTCACCGGCGGCACCTTCTCCATCTCCAACGGAGGCGTGTTCGGCTCGATGCTCTCGACCCCGATCATCAATCCGCCGCAGAGCGCCATCCTCGGCGTGCACGCGACCAAGGAGCGTGCCGTCGTGGAGAACGGGCAGATCGTGATCCGCCCGATGAACTACCTCGCGCTCTCCTACGACCATCGCATCATCGACGGCCGCGAGGCGGTCCTGTCGCTGGTGGCGATGAAGGAAGCGCTCGAAGATCCGGCGCGCCTCATCCTCGACATCTAGGCCGCGACGGTGCCGCGACGCAGGAAGCGACTCACCGCGCTCGGCATCGCGCTGCGCGTCTTCTTCTTCGTGGCGGGCTCGCTGCTGGTGGGCTGCCTCACGGTGTTCCTCAACGCGGAGCTCGGGGTCTACCTGCCGGCCCACTTCGCCGTGTCCCTCGCGGTGGGCCTCGCGGTCGCGGTCACGTTCTGGCTCTTGAGGCTCCTCAAGCATCCCCCCATGTTCCTGAAGGACGTTCACCCTCTCGCCGCGGGGCTTTGCGCGGGCATGGGCGTGCACATCGCGCGCCTCTGGCTGAGATAGGAAGGATTTCAATGGCACAGGCATACGACGTGGTCGTGATCGGAGCGGGGCCGGGCGGCTACATCGCCGCCATCCGCGCGGCGCAGCTCGGTTTCAGGACCGCCTGCATCGAAGGTTGGAAGAACCCGGGGGGTGAGCTCGCGTTGGGCGGCACGTGCCTGAACGTAGGCTGCATCCCGTCCAAGGCGCTGCTCGCTTCCAGCGAGGAGTTCGAGAAGGTCTCGCGCCATCTCGAGCCGCACGGCATCAGCATCTCGGGCGCGAAGATGGACGTGGCGAAGATGCAATCGCGCAAGGACGCGATCGTCACGAAGATGACGAAGGGGGTCGAGTACCTCTTCAAGAAGAACAAGATCACCTGGCTGCAGGGGTTCGGGCGTTTCGTGAAGGGGGGCGACACCTACACCATCGCGGTCGGCAGCGAGGAAATCGAGGCGAAACACGTGATCGTCGCGACGGGCTCGAAGGCGCCGCACCTGCCCGGCGTGCCGGTGGACAACGAGACGATCTGCGACAACGAGGGGGCGCTCGCCTTCGCCGCGGCGCCCAAGCGCCTCGGCGTGATCGGCGCGGGCGTGATCGGCCTGGAGCTGGGCAGCGTCTGGCGGCGCCTGGGCTCGGAAGTGACGATCCTCGAGGCGCTGCCGGCCTTCCTTGGCGCCTGCGACGACGCGATCGCCAAGGAGGCCGCCAAGCAGTTCAAGGCGCAGGGGCTCGCGATCTCGCTCGGCGTGAAGATCGGCAAGGTCACGGCGAAGAAGGGCGGCGCGACGGTCGAGTACACCGACGACAAAGGCGCGGCGCAGAGGCTCGACTGCGACAAGCTGATCGTCTCCATCGGGCGCGTCCCCAACACCGACGGCCTCGCGGCGGACCAGGTGGGCCTCAAGGTGGACGCGCGTGGCTTCATCGAGGTGGACGACCACTGCCGCACGAACCTGCCGAACGTCTACGCCATCGGCGACGTGGTGCGCGGCCCGATGCTCGCGCACAAGGCGGAGGACGAGGGCGTGATGGCGGCCGAGCTCATCGCGGGGCAGAAACCGCACATCGACTACGACTGCATTCCCTGGATCATCTACACCTCGCCCGAGATCGCGTGGGTGGGAAAGGGCGAGCAGCAGGCGAAGGCCGCCGGGATCGAGGTGAAAACCGGGCAGTTCCCGTTCTCGATCAACGGCCGGACGCTCGGAACGGGCGACTCCGTGGGCTTCGCGAAGGTCGTGGCCGACGCGAAGACCGATCGCGTGCTCGGCGTGCACATCATCCACGCCCACGCTTCCGACATCATCCAGGAAGGCGTGACGACGATGGAATTCGCCGGCGCCGCGGAAGACATCGCACGCATCACGCACGGCCACCCGACGCTCTCCGAAGTGATCCGCGAAGCGGCGCTGAACGTGGACAAGCGTTCGCTCAACATGTAATGGCTCGTGCGGCCCGCTGAACACTTCGAGGTCCAGCCGCAGGTCGAGGAGATCGACGCGGGCGAGTATTCGGGCCCGCTCGAGTGGTACTGGCATTTCAGCCAGCGCCATGACTTCCAGGCCGACAGCGAGCAGCTGGAGGTCCTGGAGAAGCTGCAAAGGCTCTTCGAGGAGCTCGAGGACTATCGACAGTACCGGGCCGGGAAGATCAACCGCCTGGTGACGACCCTCGGCGCGGGCAGGAAGCCGCCGCGCGGCATGTACATCTGGGGCGGGGTCGGGCGCGGCAAGTCGCTCATGATGGACGCGTTCTTCAAGGTGCTGCCCCACAAGCGCAAGCGCCGCGTGCACTTCCACGAATTCATGCGCGAGGTCCACCTGCGCATGCGTGGGCTCACCGGGCAGGAAGATCCGCTCGACGTGATCGCGGCACAGGTTGCCCGCGAATTGCGCGTGCTCGCCTTCGACGAGTTCCACGTGAGCGACATCGCCGATGCGATGATCCTGGCGCGGCTCCTCGAGCTCATGGTCGAGCGCGGCGTGGTCCTGGTGCTGACCTCCAACTATCCGCCCGAGGGCCTCTATCCGAACGGCCTGCAGCGCGCGCGGTTCTTGCCGGCGATCGAGATCCTCGAGCGCGAGCTCGATGTCGTGGAGCTGGGCGGCAGCACCGACCACCGCCGCCGGCTCCTCGATGCGCTGTCCGTGTACTACACGCCGCTCGACGAAGGGGCCGACGCGCACCTCGCGATGTTCTTCGAGGCGATGACCAAGGCGACTTTCGCCCAGGACGGCGCGATCGACGTCGGCGGCCGGCCGATCGCATTCCGCCGGCGCGCGAAGGGCGTGGTCTGGTTCGACTTCGCCGAGCTCTGCGAGAAGCCGCGCTCGCAGGTGGATTTCCTCGAGATTGCCAGCGGGTACCACACGGTGCTCCTGTCCAACGTACCGCGCATGTCGGCCGCGCAGACCGACGTGGTGCGCCGCTTCACGTGGCTCGTGGATGTGTTCTACGACCAGCGCGTGAAGCTGGTGCTCTCGGCCGAAGCGCCGCCGGAAGAGCTGCTCGTCGCGACCGACGCGGCTTCTCCGGCGGAGCAGACCGTGCTGCGTGAGTTCGGCCGGACGGCGAGCCGGCTGCGCGAGATGCAGTCGCGCGACTATTTCGGCCGCAAGCACGCTTCGGCCGAGAATCCACAGGTTCTCTCCAAGTAACATCCGGATGTAGGCCCCGTCCTACAGCCGGGACGAGCGGCCATCGGCAAACTGGCGTTTTCGCGCCGCCACCCAAAATCCCTTGAGCGCCACCGCTACTCCACCGCCGGGCCGCGGCTCCGATCGGTCGCACCGTCGCTCCGCGGCGCTGCTCCCGCCCGCCACGTTCGCAGGCCTTGTGGTCGCGGCCCTGGCGGCGCTGGTCATTGCGTACGTGTCCGCCGAGTCTTCGCGTTCGCGCGCGGATACCTCGCGCCAGCTCACGCAGACGCTCGAGGTGATCGGGCAGATCGAGGCCACGGTCTCGCTGCTGAAGGGCGCCGAGAGCGGCCAGCGGGGCTACATGCTTACCGGCGACGAGGGGTACCTCGAACCCTTCCGCGTGGCGCGCGCCCGCTACGCGGCCGACCTGCCTCGACTGCGGGACATGGTGAGCGGCGACCCGGCGCAGCAGCGCCGCGTCGACCAGCTCGCGGAGGCCGCCGTCGCGAAATTCGCCGAGCTGGACGAAACCATCTCGCTCAAGCGCGCGGGCAAGACCGACGAGGCGCTCGCCATCGTTCGCTCGGACCGGGGCAAGCTCATCATGGACCGGATTCGCGGCATCGCCGACGAGCTCGACCGCGACGAGCGCGCGCGTTTCGAGTCGCGCCGGCTCACGTGGGAAAACGAGTCGCGGACCACCATCTACATCGGCTGGGGTGGCGCCGCCATACTCTTCTTCCTCATCGGCGCGGCCGGATGGATGGCCTCGCGCGACTATCGCCAGCGCTCGCGAACCGCCTGGATCCGCACCGGCGAGAGCCTGCTGAGCGCCCGGATCCAGGGCGAGCAGCGCCTCGAGAAGCTGGGCGACGAGGTGCTCGCCTTCCTCGCCGACTACCTCGATGCGAAAGTCGGCGCGGCGTACGCTCACGGCGACGACGGGCTCTATCGGCGCATCGCGGGTTACGCGCTCGACGCGAGCACGCTCGGTTCGGTAGTCCGCCCCGGCGAGAGCCTCCTCGGGCAGGCGGCCAAGGACGGCCATCCGCTGCGCGTCACAGACGTGCCCGAAGGCTACCTGCCGCTGGCTTCGGCCGTCGGCCGGGGCTCGCCGCGGGAGCTCCTGATCGCGCCCGCCATCGTGGACGGCGAGGTGCAGGGCGTGGTCGAGCTGGGTCTCCTGCGGCGCGTCGACGACGCCGACCGGGAGCTGCTCGATGGAATCGCGGAAATGCTCGCGGTCGCGATCCGCAGCGCGCGCGAACGCGGGCGCCGCGAGGAGCTGCTCGAGGAGACCCAACGCCAGGCCGAGGCGCTGCAATCGCAGGGCGAGGAGCTGCGCGTCTCCAACGAGGAGCTGGAGGAGCAGGGCCGGGCGCTGCGCGAATCGCAGGCGCGCCTCGAGGACCAGCATTCCGAGCTCGAGGCGACCAACACGCAGCTGGAGGAGCAGACGCAGCGGCTCGAGCGCCAGAAGCGCGAGCTCATGCACGCGCAGGAAGCCCTCGCCAAGAACGCGGAGATGCTCGAGCGCACCAATCGCTACAAGTCCGAGTTCCTCGCCAACATGTCGCACGAGCTGCGCACGCCGCTCAACAGCTCGCTCATCCTCGCGAAGCTCCTCGCCGACAACGTGCGCGGCAACCTCGACGAGGAGCAGGTCCGGTTCGCCCGCACCATCCACGCGTCGAACAACGACCTCCTCACGCTCATCAACGACATCCTCGACCTGTCGAAGATCGAGGCCGGCCAGGTGGAAGTCGCAGCCGAGCCGGTGAACGTCGAGGAAGTCCTCGCGCAGATGCGAGCCATGTTCGACCCGGTGGCCGCGCACAAGAAGGTGGACCTGCGCATCGAGCGCGCGGTGAACGCTCCGGCCACCATCACCACCGACCGGCAGCGCCTCCAGCAAGTGCTGCGCAACCTTCTCTCGAACGCGCTCAAGTTCACCGACGGCGGCGAGGTGGTGATGCAGGTCGCGCAGGCACGCGACGCCCGGGTGGCATTCTCGGTGCGCGATACCGGGATCGGGATCGCGCCCGAGCAGCACGAGGTGATCTTCGAGGCCTTCCGCCAGGCCGACGGCACGACGAGCCGCAAGTATGGCGGCACGGGCCTCGGCCTTTCGATCTCGCGCGAGCTGGCGCGCCTTCTCGGGGGGCAGATCCGCCTCGAGAGCAAGCCGGGCTCCGGAAGCATCTTCACCCTTGAAATTCCAACGCACTTCTCGAAGGCGCCAAGCCGCACCGAGGTGGCCGCCACCCGGCCGCCCCCCGCAGCGGCGGCGCCGAAGCCGTCGAGCGCGCCACGCGCGCCCGCGCCGCGCCTGGACGATGACCGCAACAAGCGCAGCCACCCCGAACGCCTGATCCTGGTCGTGGAGGACGACCTGCACTTCGCGCGCGTGCTCTACGACCTCGCGCACGAGCTGGAATTCGACTGCGTGCACACCTCGAGCGGGGCCGAGGCCCTGGAGCTCGCCCGCCGGCTACAGCCCAGCGGGATCCTGCTCGACGTGAACCTGCCCGAGGATTCCGGGCTTACGATCCTCGAGCGAATCAAGCGCGACCCCACGGTGCGCCACATCCCGGTGCACATGGTCTCCGTCGAGGATCATGCCCAGGCGGCGATGGGCATGGGCGCGGTGGGCTACGCGCTGAAGCCGGTGGCGCGGGAAGACCTCGTGAAGGCGATTCGCCGCCTCGAAGCCCAGCTTCAGAAGCGCGTCTCGAAGGTCCTGGTGGTGGAAGACGACGCGACGCTTCGCGACAACATCGCGCTCCTGCTCGCGGCCGACTCGGTGGAGATCACGACGGTGGGCACGGTGAAGGAGGCGAAGGAGAAGGTCCGCGACGAGGCCTTCGATTGCCTGGTGACCGACCTGCAGCTTCCCGACGCCTCGGGATACGACTTGCTGGAGAGCCTCGCCGCCGAAGGGCGCCACGCGACGCTGCCCGTGATCGTCTACACCGGGCGGGCGCTCACCCGGGAGGAGGAAGTGCGCCTGCGCCGCTACTCCAAGTCGATCATCATCAAGGGCGCGCGCTCGCCCGAGCGCCTGCTGGACGAGGTGACGCTCTTCCTGCACCGCGTGGAAGCGAACCTCCCCGAGGACAAGCGCGACCTGCTGCGCCGCGTGCGCCAGCGGGACGACGTTTTCGAGGGGCGGAAAATCCTCCTCGCCGAGGACGACGTGCGCAACATCTTCGCGTTGTCGCGGGTCCTGGAGCCGCTGGGCGCCCAGGTGGAGATCGCCCGCAACGGGCAGGAAGCGGTGGACCGCGCCGCCAAGGGCGACATCGACCTCATCCTGATGGACATCATGATGCCCGTGAAGGACGGCCTCACCGCGATCCGGGAGATTCGCGCGCGCCCGGACATCGAGAAGCTTCCCATCATCGCCATCACCGCGAAGGCGATGGCCGAGGACCGGCGCCAGTGCCTGGACGCCGGCGCCAACGACTACATCGCCAAGCCGATCGACATCGATCAGCTGGTGTCGCTGTGCCGCGTGTGGATGCCCAAGTGAGGGACGCGGGCGAGCCGCCCGTCGATCCGAAGGGGGGCGCCGCTTTCGACCTGGAGCTTCGCCTGCTGCTGGAGGCGGTCTATGTCCGCTACCAGCACGACTTCCGCCATTACGCGAAGGCGTCGCTGCGCCGGCGCGTGCGCCAGGCCATGGTGCGCTTCGATTGCCCGACGGTCTCGCGCCTTCAGGAGCGCGTGCTGCACGATCCAGATGCCTTCGCGGCCATGCTGCAGTACTTCACGGTGCAGGTGAGCGAGATGTTCCGCGACCCGGCCTACTTTTCCGCGATCCGCGAGAAGGTCGTGCCGGTGCTCGCCACCTATCCGTTCGTGAAGATCTGGGTGGCGGGCTGCAGCTACGGCGAGGAAGCCCTGTCGTTCGCGATCGTGCTCCACGAGGAAGGCCTCCTCGAGCGCACGCTGATCTATGCCACGGACATCAACCCCGAGGCGCTGCGCGTCGCGCAGGCCGGGGTGTACGCGCTCGACCGCATCGCCGGCTTCAGCACCGCGTACCTCGCCGCGGGCGGCAAGTCGTCCCTCGCGGACTACTACAGCGCCGCCTACGGCAACGCGGTGTTCGACCGGCGCCTGCGCGCGCAGGTCGCGTATTCCGACCACAGCCTCGCCACCGACAACGTGTTCTCGGAGGTCGAGCTGGTGTCGTGCCGCAACGTCCTCATCTACTTCGACCGCGACCTTCAGTCGCGCGCGATCGGGCTCTTCCACGACGCGCTGCCGCAGCGCGGCTTCCTCGGCATCGGCTCCAAGGAGAGCCTTCGATTCTCGGCGCACGGCGAGGCGTTCGAGGAATTCGCGCGCGCCGAGCGCATCTATCGCAAGAGATGAGCGCCGGGGCGAAAGTCGATGCCGTGGTCATGGGGGGCTCGGCCGGTGGGCTCGAAGCCGTGGCTACCCTGCTGCAAGCGCTGCCCGAACCCTTCGTGCCCGCCGTCCTGGTGGTGCTGCACATCCCGGCGGAGCGGCCGAGCCTCCTCGCCGAGCTCTTCGCGCAGCGCTGCCGGCTTCCGGTGCGCGAGGCCCTGGACAAGGAGCACCTCGAGGGCGGAACGGTCTATGTGGCGCCGGCGGACTACCACCTGCTCGTGGAGGACAGGCACACGCTCGCCCTCTCCCGGGAGGCACCGGTGCTCTTTTCGCGCCCCAGCATCGACGTGCTGTTCGAGTCGGCCGCCGAGGCCTTCGGCGATTGCCTCACGGCGATCGTGGTGTCCGGCGCCAACGAGGATGGCGCCCGCGGGCTCGCGGCGGTGCGCGAGGCCGGCGGGCGCGCCTGGGTCCAGTCTCCCTCCGAGGCCTACGCAGCGGCGATGCCGGCGGCCGCGATCGAGCGCGCGGGCGCCGATCTGGTGGCCCCCATCCGCGATATCGCGGAGCGGCTGATGCACCTGCGCACCGGCCGGGTGGTCGCGATCTAGGAGATACTCGGACATGAACGCGCAGAAGCCTTTGGCCACCCCGATCAAGGTGCTCGTCGTCGACGACGTGCCGCAGAACCTGGTGGCGATCGCCGCGCTTCTCGCACGCCCCGACCTCGAGGTGATGAAAGCCGCCTCCGGCACCGAGGCGCTCGAGCTGCTGCTGCTGGAGGATGTCGCCGTGGCGCTGGTCGACGTGCAGATGCCGCAGATGGACGGCTTCGAGCTGGCCGAGCTGCTGCGCGGCTCCGAGCGCACGCGCGGCGTACCACTCATCTTCCTCACGGCTTCGGCTTCCGATCCGGTGCGCACCTTCCGCGGCTACGAGACGGGTGCGGTCGATTTCCTGCACAAGCCCATCGACCCGCATGTGCTGAAAAGCAAGGTCGAGGTGTTCGTGGAGCTGCACGCGCAGCGCCGGCGCATGGCCGAGCAGCTGGAGCAGCTGAAGCAGGCCCTCAAGATGAACGAGATGTTCGTCGCGGTGCTGAGCCACGACCTGCGCAATCCGCTCTCGGCGGTGATGAACGGCGCGAACCTCATCCCGATGCTCTCCAGCGATGAGAAGGTGGTGAACACGGCCGCACGCATCCGCTCGTCGGGCGCGCGCATGGTGCGCATGGTCGAGCAGCTGCTGGACATCGCCCGGGTTCGCGGCGGGCGCATCGAGATGAAGCCCGCGGAAGGCGACCTGCGCGACCTCGTGGGCCACCTGGTCGAGGAGCTCGGCGCCGGCGGCGAACGTGCGCGCATCGAGGTGAGCGTGGTGGGCGACACGCGCGCGGCGTTCGACCCGGACCGGATCGCCGCGGCGGTCTCGAACCTCCTCGGCAACGCGTTGCAGCACGGCGCCGACGGGAGCAAGATCCGGGTTCACATCGACGGAACGCGGGAAAACCGGCTCTTGCTTCGCGTGAGCAACGACGGCGTGATCGCCCCCGGGATCCTCGCCACCATTTTCGAGCCTTTCCATTCGAGCGGCCCGCAGTCGCGCTCGAGCGGCGGGCTGGGCCTGGGGCTCTTCATCGTGAACGAGTTCGTGAAGGCGCATGGCGGCCGCGTGGACGCGCGCTCCGAACCGTCCGCGGGGACCTCGTTCGAGATCGACCTGCCGCGAGCACCGCGGCTTGTTCCCGTGGGCACGCTTTCATGAAGGCGATCCTGCTCGCGAAGGATCCCGCGTTCAGCGCTCGGGTGGCCGAGGTCGGCGAAAGCGACCTCCCCGAAGGCGATGTGACGATCGCCGTCGACCATTCGACCGTCAACTACAAGGACGCCCTCGCGCTCACCGACAGCTCCCCCATCGTGCGCAAGTGGCCGATGGTCCCGGGCATCGATGGCGCGGGCACCGTGCTGGAGAGCGCGCATCCGCTGTGGCAGAAGGGCGACCGCGTCGTCCTGAACGGCTGGGGGGTGGGCGAGGGCCACTGGGGATGCCTCGCGCAGAAGGCGCGCCTCAAGGGCGATTGGCTGATACGGCTTCCAGCCGGAATGACCACGCGCGAGGCGATGGGCATCGGGACCGCGGGCTACACGGCCATGCTTTGCGCGATGGAGCTAGAGCGCCTGGGCGCCACGAAGGAGCGCGGCGACGTCCTGGTCACCGGCGCCACGGGTGGCGTCGGCAGCATCGCGGTCGCGATCCTCGCCGCGCGTGGGTATCGCGTCGTGGCCTCCACGGGCAAGCTCGGCGAATCGGAGTACCTGCGTGCGCTGGGCGCCGCGGACATCATCGATCGCAAGACGCTCGCCGAGCCGGGCAAGCCGCTCCAGAAGGAGCGCTGGGGCGCGGTCGTGGACTCGGTGGGCAGCCACACGCTCGCGAACGCGTGCGCGCAGACCATCTCCGAAGGCGTGGTCGCGGCGTGCGGGCTGGTGCAGGGAATGGATTTTCCGGTCACGGTCGCTCCCTTCATCCTGCGCGGCGTGACCTTGCGCGGGATCAACAGCGTGTACGCGAACCGGGCACATCGAGAGAGGGCGTGGGACCACCTCGCCCGTGAGCTCGATCGCGAGGCGCTGGAGTCGATGAGCGAGGAGATCGGCCTCGCGGATGCGATCGCGCGTGCCCCGGGCGTTCTCGCCGGCAGGGTGCGCGGGCGCCTGGTGGTGGACGTGAATCGATAGGAGGCCGCAATGGCCGACGCGGACCGCACGCTCACCACGTACCAGGGCTTCTACGCCAACTCGATCGCCAATCCCGAATCGTTCTGGGCGCGGCAGGCGCGGCTCATCGATTGGCAGAAGAAGCCGGCGAAGATCCTCGACTACACCAGGCCGCCCTTCTGCAAATGGTTCGTGGGCGGGGAAACGAACCTCTGCTTCAACGCCGTCGACCGGCATCTCGCGGATCGGGCCGACCAGGCGGCGCTCGTCTGGATCTCCACGGAGGTGGACCAGAAGCGCACCTTCACCTATGCCCAGCTCGCCGACGAGGTGAACCGCTTCGCGGCGACGCTCGCATCGCTCGGCGTGGGCAAGGGCGATCGCGTGCTGATCTACATGCCGATGACGCCCGAGGCGGTGTTCGCGATGCTGGCGACGGTGCGGCTGGGCGCGATCCACTCGGTGGTGTTCGGCGGCTTCGCCGCTTCGAGCCTCGCCGCGCGGATCGACGATGCGCGGCCGAAGGTCCTGGTCACCTCGGACGCGGGAATGCGCATGGGCAAGGTCATCGCGCTGAAGCCCTTCGTGGAGGAGTCGATGCGGCTCGCGAAGTCGCCGCCGGAGCACGTGCTCGTCGTGGACCGCGGCATCGACCCGGGCTTCAGGACCAGCGCAGGCGGCGCCGGCCCTGCGGGCCTCTATGTGGATTACGCCACCGAGCGCGAGAGGCGCGCGGGGGTGAAGGTGCCCGTTACGTGGCTCGAGTCGAACGAGCCGTCCTACACCCTCTACACGAGCGGAACCACCGGCCAGCCCAAGGGCGTGCAGCGCGACACCGGCGGCTACGCCGTGGCGCTCGCCGCGTCGATGAAGCACATCTTCTGCGCCAATCCCGGCGAGGCTTATTTCTGCACGTCCGATATCGGCTGGGTCGTGGGGCACTCGTACATCGTGTACGGGCCGCTGATCAACGGCTCGACCACGATCATGTACGAGGGCGTGCCCATGCGCCCCGATCCGGGCATCTGGTGGCGCATCGTCGAGGAATACCGCGTGACGTCCATGTTCAGCTCGCCCACCGCGATCCGCGTCCTCAAGAAGCAGGACCCGGCCTGGATGAAGAAGCACGACACCTCGACGCTGCGCTACCTCTTCCTCGCGGGCGAGCCGCTCGACGAGCCCACGGCGCGCTGGGTGGCCGAATCCCTCGGCGCCGAGGTCGTGGACAACTATTGGCAGACCGAATCGGGCTGGCCGATCCTCACCGCGTGCCCGGGCGTGGAGGACACGCCGCGCAAGTTCGGTTCCCCATCCTTCGCCGCCTACGGCTACCGCGTGAAGCTGAAGCACGAGGAGACCGGCGCGGAAGTCGGCGTGGGCGAGAAGGGCGTGCTGTGCATCGTGCCGCCGCTTCCCCCGGGCGCCATGACGACCGTGTGGGGCGACGACGCGCGCTACGTCGAGACGTACTACACGTCGTTTCCTGACGAGATGGTGTACACGACGTTCGACTGGGCGACGCGCGACGAGGATGGCTACTATTTCGTGCTCGGCCGCACCGACGACGTGATCAACGTCGCGGGCCATCGCCTGGGCACCCGCGAGATCGAGGAGGCGGTGCAGGCGCATCCGAACATCGCGGAGGTGGCGGTGGTCGGCGTGCGCGACGAGCTGAAGGGCCAGGTGCCGGTCGCCTTCGCGGTCGTGAAGGACACATCGAGGACCGCGACCCCCGAAGAGGCCGCGGCGCACGAGAAGGAGATCATGGCCGTGGTGGACAAGGCGCTGGGCGCCATCGCGCGCCCGGCGCGCGTGTGCTTCGTGTCGGCTTTGCCCAAGACGCGCTCGGGGAAGCTGCTGCGCCGCTCGATCCAGGCGATCTGCGAGGGCCGCGATCCCGGCGACCTCACCACGATCGAGGATCCCGGCGCGCTCGAGCAGATTCGCTCGGCGGCGACGTCGGGATCCTAGGGGCGCCTACTTGGAGCAGGGCCCCAGGTAGCGGGCGTCCACGTGCTGCGCCATGTTCATGGGATGGCCCCCCTGGTTCATGGACATCTTCATGTCCATCGCGTAGCCGTCGCCCCTGAAGGTGATCTTGCTGTCCATGGTCATCTCGTGGGGCGGGCTGCACACCATCTGGTAGGTAGCGGAATTGCCGGAGATCTGCATGTTGCGCACCTCGCAGTTCTTCGAAGGGTTGCGGTCGTTGCGGCCCATGTCGCCGCGGTCGATGTCCTCGGCGGTGACGCAATGCTGGAACGTGTGGGTTTGCTTGCCCATGTTCGGCGGCATCCCCGGCATCCCGCTCATGTCCATGTCGACCTTGGACTCGTACATGCCCGGCTTCATCTTGCTCTTCAGCCCGTCGAAGGGCCCCGCCCAGGCAGCGGTCGAGCAGAAGGCCGCGGCGAGCACGGCGGTTGTCAGGACGGTTTTCATCGCGAAAATTCCTCGTCGGACTTTGGAGCGGCGAGGATACCGAATTCCCGTTCCGTGGGCCACAGGTGCGTCGAACCTCTAGAATAGCGGGCTCATGAATGATTCCGTATCGGCCAAGAAGCGGCTTCGCCAGGAGCTGATCGCGCGGCGCGATGCCCTGGCGCCCGCCGAGCGCGCGCGGCTGGGCGCATTGCTCATGGAGCGCGTGATGGCGCTTCCCGAGGTCGCCCGCGCACGCTCCATCCTCACCACCATGGCGATCGGCAGCGAGCTCGACACCTCGCCCCTCGTCGCCTGGGCGCTCGCCGAGGGCAAGGCCGTCATCCTGCCGCGCGTGAGCCCGCCGCCGCGGCACCTCGAGATCTACGCGATCGAGGATCCCGGGCGCGACCTCGTCCCCGGCATCTGGGACATCCCGGAGCCGGACCCGGCCAGGTGCCGGCGCGTGACGCTCTCCGAGGTGGATTTCGCGTTGGTGCCCGCGCTCGCGATCGACCGGCGCCGCTACCGCCTGGGCTATGGCGCGGGATTCTTCGACCGCCTTCTTGCCGGGCGTGGGCCCAAGCCCTTGTGCGTGACCGCGCTTCCGGGGGCATTCCACGTCGAGTCGCTTCCCGTGGACGCGTACGACGTACCCATGGACCGGGTGATCTCGGAGAGCTCGTGACGGCGGCGATCATCGACGGCAAGGCGATCGCCGCGTCGTTGCGCTCGGAGCTCTCCATCCGCGTGGCACGGCTTGCCGAGCGCGGCATGGCCCCGGGGCTTGCCGTGATCATCCTGGGAAACGATGCCGCGAGCGCCATCTACGTGCGCAACAAGGCGCGCGCTTCCACCGAGGCCGGGATGCGCTCCGAGGTGCACGCGCTCGATGCGGATACGTCCCAGGCCACGCTCGCCGCGTTCGTGCGGCGCTTGAACGACGATCCGTCGGTGCACGGCATCCTCGTGCAGCTTCCGCTGCCACGCCACATCGACGCTCGCGCGGTGATCGAAGCCATCGCCCCCGAGAAGGACGTCGATGGCTTCCACTACTTCAACGTCGGCTCGCTCGTGACCGGCGAGCCCGCTTTCTACCCGTGCACGCCCTGGGGCGTGATGAAGATCCTGGAGCACGAAAGCGTCCCGGTGGCAGGAGCGCACGCGGTGGTCGTGGGACGCTCCACGATCGTCGGCAAGCCCATGGCGCTGCTGCTCCTCAACGCGGGCGCGACGGTCACGATCTGCCACTCGAAAACGCGCGATCTCGGGGCCATGACGCGCCAGGGCGACATCCTCGTCAGCGCCGCGGGCCGTGCGCGACTCATCCGCGGCGACATGGTGAAGCCCGAAGCGGTCGTGATCGACGTCGGCATCAACCGCCAGCCCGACGGCAAGGTCGTCGGCGACGTGGATTTCGAGGAGGCTCGCGCCGTGGCCTCGCGCATCACGCCCGTGCCCGGGGGAGTGGGCCCGATGACGATCGCGATGCTCCTCGCCAATACGGTGAAGTCGGCCGAACGCATGGCTCGCCTGGGCGACCGGGCCGAGACGCGCATCGCGTGACGGGAGCGCGATGAATCCTCATGACCCCGGCCTAGAGCGCAACGAGGCGAACTACACGGCGCTCACGCCGGTTTCGTTCCTTGCCAAGGCGGCTTACGTGTACCCCGAACGCGCCGCGGTGATCCACGGGAACGTGCGGCGCACATGGCGCGAGGTCTACGAGCGCTCGCGCCGCCTTGCCTCGGCGCTCGCGGCCGCGGGCGTGAAGCGAGGCGACACCGTGGCGGCGATGCTGCCCAACGTGCCCGCCATGATCGAGCTCCACTTCGGCCCGGCGATGATCGGCGCGGTGCTGAATACGCTCAACACGCGCCTGGACCCGGAGGCGCTCGCCTTCATGCTCGACCATGGAGAAGCGAAGTTCCTGTTCACCGATCGCGAGTTCTCCGCGGTGATCGCGAAGGCGCTCGCGGCCACGAAGTCGAGGCCGCGCGTGATCGACGTGGACGACGCCCTCTTCGAAGGCGGCGAGCGCGTGGGCGAGATGGAGTACGAGGAATTCCTCGCGCGAGGCGATCCGGGCTTCGCCTGGTCGTTTCCGCCCGACGAGTGGGACGCGATCACGCTGAACTACACATCGGGCACCACGGGAAACCCGAAGGGTGTCGTGTATCACTACCGCGGCGCGTACCTGAACGCGATCAACAACATCCTCGACTGGTCGATGCCCAAGCACCCGGTGTACCTGTGGACGCTGCCGATGTTCCACTGCAACGGATGGTGCTTCAACTGGACGATCGCCGCCGCGGCCGGCACCAACGTGTGCCTGCGCAAGGTCGAGGCGAAGGCGATCCTCGAGCTCATCGCGCGGCACGAGGTCACCCATTATTGCGGCGCGCCCATCGTGCACTCCATGCTGCTGAACGCGCCGGCCGAATGGCGGCGCGGGATCGAGCACGAGGTGCATTGCCTGGTGGCCGCGGCGCCGCCGCCCGCCGCGGTCATCGAGGCAATGGCCGGGATCGGGTTCGACATCACCCACGTGTACGGCCTCACCGAGACCTACGGGCCCGCGGCCGTGTGCGCGAAGCACCCCGAATGGAGCGCGCTCCCCATCGAGGAGCAGGTAAGGAAGAACGGACGCCAGGGCGTGGCTTACCTGCTGCAGGAAGGCATGAGCGTGCGCGATCCCGAATCGCTCGCCGAGGTGCCGTGGGACGGCGAGACCATGGGCGAGATCATGTTTCGCGGCAACATCACCATGAAGGGCTACCTCAAGAATCCTCCCGCCTCGCAGGAGGCGTTTCGCGGCGGCTGGTTCCACACGGGCGACCTCGCCGTGATGCATCCCGACGGCTATGCCAAGATCAAGGACCGCTCCAAGGATGTCATCATCTCCGGCGGCGAGAACATCTCTTCCCAGGAGGTCGAGGACGTGCTGCACAGCCATCCCGCGGTGATGATGGCCGCCGTGGTCGCGCAGCCCGATCCCAAATGGGGCGAGACCCCGTGCGCGTTCGTGGAGCTGAAGGAGGGCGCGTCGGCCTCCGCCGAGGAGGTGATCGACTTCTGCCGTGCGCGCATGGCACGCTTCAAGGCCCCCAGGTCGGTCGTCTTCGGCCCGCTGCCCAAGACTTCCACGGGCAAGATCCAGAAGTTCATCCTCCGCGAGAAAGCCAGGAGTGCGAGCGCCATCGAATGACGACAATGCGTGAAGGACAAGTCCGCTGCCTCGATCCCCATGGATGGCATTTCATGCGCTACACGGATTGGGGCGATGCGAACAACAAGCGCGTGCTCCTGTGCGTCCACGGGCTCACGAGGAATGCCCGCGACTTCGACTACCTCGCCGAGCGCCTCTGCGACGTCTATCGGGTGATCTGCCCCGACGTGCCGGGCCGCGGGCGCAGCGACTGGCTGCGCAACCCCGGCGACTACACCTATTCGCTGTACGGCACGGACATGGCGACGCTCATCGCGAGCCTGCAGGCCGAGACCGTGGACTGGGTGGGCACCTCGATGGGTGGAATCATCGGCATGTTGCTCGCCGCGACGCCCGGATCGCCGCTGAGGAAGCTGGTGCTGAACGACGTCGGATGCGTGATTCCCAAGGCCGCGGTCGAGCGCATCGGCCAATACGTCGGGAAGGAGCCGCAGTTCGAGTCGCTCGACGCGCTCGAGGCGGCGATGCGCTCGGCGAGCCCGTTCGGCGAGCTCACCGCGGAGCAATGGCGCCACCTCTCGCTGCACGTCGCTCGCCACGATGCCGATGGACGCTGGCGTTTCCGCTACGACCCGGGCATCGCCAAGGTCTTCCATGCCGTGCCGCCCGCGGAGGTGAACCTGCGCCCGTTCTGGCGTGAGGTGTATGGCCCGGTCCTCGTGATCCGCGGCGAAAACTCGGACCTCCTCCTGCCGGAGACCGTCGACGAGATGTGTACGCGGCCCCATACGGAACGCTTCATCGTGGCGCGCACCGGCCACGCGCCGATGCTGATGGACGACGCGCAGGCGGGCGTCGTGCGCCGCTTCCTGCTGCGCTAGCGATGGCCAGGGCCGCGGGCGGCTACGACGCGGTCGTCATCGGCGGCGGCCACAACGGGCTCGCCTGCGCGTGCTATCTCGCCGCCGCGCGCTTGCGTGTGTGCGTCCTCGAAAGGCGCCCGGTCCTGGGCGGGGCCGCGGTGACCGAGGAATTCCATCCCGGCTTCCGCAACTCGCTCGGAGCCTACACGGTGAGCCTGCTCAATCCCAAGGTCGTCCGCGACCTGCGCCTCGCCGAGCATGGCCTTCGCGTCGTCGAGCGCCCGTTCGCGAACTTCCTGCCCACCGACGACAACTACCTCAAGGTGGGCGGCGGCCTCGAGGCGACGCAACGCGAGGTCGCACGCTTCTCGCGTCGCGACGCGGAGCGCCTTCCGGAGTACTACGCGCGCCTCGATGCGGTGGCGGACGTGCTGCGCGCGCTCGTACTCGAGACCCCGCCCAACGTGGGAGGCGGCATCCATGAGCTTTTCGCGGCCTGGAAGACGGGCCGGCGGCTGAATGCGCTGCCGCTCGCCGCCAAGCGTGACGTCCTCGATCTCTTCACGCTATCGGCGGTCGAATGGCTCGACCGCTGGTTCGAGTCCGAGCCGCTTCGTGCGTGCCTCGCCTTCGATAGCGTGGTCGGCAACTTTGCCTCGCCGCACGCACCGGGATCGGCGTACGTGCTGCTGCATCATGTCTTCGGGGAGGTGAACGGCAAGCGCGGCGCCTGGGGGCACGCGATCGGCGGCATGGGCGCGATCAGCCAGGCCATGGCGGCCGAAGCGCGCGCGCGAGGGGTGGAGCTGCGCACCGATGCGCCCGTGGCCTGCGTCGAGGTGCGCGATGGGACGGCGCGCGGCGTGACGCTCGCGAGCGGGGAGACGATCGCGGCGCGCTGCGTGATATCCAATGCCCATCCGCGCCTGCTCCTCGACCTGCTTCCCGACGTGCCGGGCGAATGGCGCGATGCGTTCTCGGCATATCGCTCCGAGAGCGCCACCTTTCGCATGAACGTGGCGCTCTCGGAGCTGCCGGACTTTTCCGCGCTTCCAGGCCGCGAAGCGCAACCGCATCACGGGGCCGGCATCATCCTCGCGCCATCCGTGGAATTCATGGACCGCGCCTACACGAGCGCGCGCGAGCACGGCTGGTCGCGCGAGCCGATCGTCGAGATGCTGATCCCGAGCACCGTCGACGACTCGCTTGCACCACGCGGCGCGCACGTGGCGAGCCTTTTCTGCCAGCACTTCCGCTACGCCCTGCCGGCGGGACGCGACTGGGACGACGAGCGCGAGCGCGCCGCGCAGGCCGTGATCACCCACGTGAGCCGCTTCGCGCCGAATTTCCGCGGCGCCGTCATCGCGAAGCGCGTTCTCTCGCCACTCGATCTCGAACGCGAGCTGGGCCTCGTGGGCGGCGACATCTTCCACGGCAAGCTCTCGTTGAACCAGCTCTTCAGCGCGCGTCCCGTGCTGGGTTACGGGAATTACCGGATGCCGGTGCGCGGCCTCTATCTGTGCGGCTCGGGGGCCCACCCGGGTGGCGGCGTAACGGGCGCGCCAGGCCACAACGCGGCACGGGAAGTGATAAGGGACTTGAGGTAGGCGGGCCTTACCTCTCCCATTCGGGCGAACGCTTCTCCAGGAACGCCGCCACGCCCTCCTGGGCGATCCGACCGGCCATGTTGTCGGCGATCGTGCCGGATGCGTCGCGATACGCGGGCGCCATGCGTTCCTCCAGCTGCCGGTAGAAGAGCGCCTTGCCGAGGGCGAGCGCTTCGCGGGGCTTGGACAGGAGCTTCTGCACGAGCGTTTGGACGGCCGGCATGAGATTGCCCGCGGGTGCCACGCGGTTCACGAGGCCCCAGGCGAGCGCGGTCGGTGCATCGATGAAGTCGCCGGTGAAGAGCATCTCGGCCGCGCGTTTGCGCGCGATGTTGCGCGACAGGGGCACCGCCGGGGTGGAGCAGAAGAGCCCCAGGTTCACCCCGGAGACCGCGAAGCGCGCTTCCTCGGAGGCTACCGCCAGGTCGCATTGGGCGACGAGCTGGCAGCCGGCCGCCGTGGCGATCCCGTTCACCGCGGCGATCACCGGCTGCGGGAGTGCCGTGATCTTTTGCATCATCGCGGTGCAGGAGGCGAAGAGGGCGGCCACATCGCCGTGCGGGAGCGAGCGCATCTCGCGAAGGTCGTGCCCGGCGCAGAAGGCCTTGCCGGTGCCGGTGACGACGACCACGCGCACCGTCATGTCGGCGGCGATCGCGTCCAGCTCGGCGTGCAGGCGCTCCAGGACGTCGCGGGAAAGGGCGTTATATCGGGCGGGTTGGTTCAGCCGGAGGACGGCTACCGCACCCGAATCGGTGCGCTCGACCGGGGCGGCGGAAGAGGGAGGATGCGAGGCGTCGTTCATTACGGACCCCCTGCGGGATCGGGTCAAGCTGAATTATCGCACCCCGGAATGCGGAAAAACCGTCGTTGCCACCGGGAATCAACAGGAATAACATGGGTTTGTGCCGTTTCCGTTGCCCCCACAGGGCTCAGGAAGGCGGGCGGCATTCATAGACAAGAACAAGGAAACCTCAAAAATGAATGCGCGCGCACGGTATTGCGGGATGGCTCTCGTCGCCTTTGCAACGGTATTTGGCTCGCTGGAGGTCTTCGCCCAGGACTCGCCGGCACTCGAAAATGCGCGGCGCCTGCTGAATGCCGGCAATGCGCGCCAGGCGTACCAGGATCTCTCCGCGCTCCAGGACAAGATGACCGGCATGCCGGAGTTCGACTACCTGCTGGGCGTGGCGGCCCTGGACAGCGGCCACATCGACGATGCGATCATCGCCTTCGAGCGCGTGCTCGCGGTCGTTCCGACGCACGCCGGCGCCCAGATGGATCTCGCGCGGGCCTACTACGCAGCCGGCTCATTCGACCTCGCCGAGGCCGCCTTCCGGCGCCTTCGCGACGAGAACCCGCCGCCCGCGGCGCTGATCGCGATCAACCGCTATCTCGAGGCCATCCAGGCCCGCAAGCTCCTCACGCAGGCCGGCTGGAGCGGCTACGGCGAGCTGGGCCTGGGCTACGACTCCAACCTCACCGGTGTGCCGGGCAACTTCGGCGCGGCGGCCGCGCAGTCGTTCAACATCATCGGCATCGAGGCCACGGGCAACTCGATCAAGCGCTCGGCATGGTTCGCGCAAGGCGCGATCGGCGGCGAGTACCACACGCCGCTCTCCCGCGGCTGGAGCCTCTTCGGCGGCGGCGAAGCGCGCGGGCGCGTGTACAACAAGGAAGACGACTTCGACATCGTCCAGGGCGAGGTGCATGGCGGCGCCGCGCTGAACGCGGGCGACAACCAGTACCGCGCCACCGCGGCGTATTCGCCGTTCAGCCAGAAGGGCGCGGCGCCCGGCGATCCGCAGCCCACCAACGACCGGCGCATCGGCGGCATCGCGCTCGACTGGCGCCACTCGCTCAACACCAAGATGCAGGCGGGCCTGGGCCTCCAGGTGAACAGCATCCGTTTCCCGCGTAACGAGATCGAGAACTTCAACCAGCTCTTCCTCACCGCCTCCTGGCTGCAAAGCTTCGAGCGCAAGGGCTCGCCGCTCCTCTACCTCACCGCCTTCGTGAGCGACGACCACGCGAACCACAGCTTCGACAACGGCGTGAACGGCACCTCCACCAAGAGCAAGAACCTCGCCGGGCTGCGCAGCTACCTCCAGTATTCGCTCTCGCCCACGCTCTCCGTCTTCAACGGGCTGGGCGTGATCTACCGGCGCGACAAGGACGACTTCGCGCGCTCCACCGAGATCCAGAAGGGCCGCGACACCTACGCGGAAGCGACGATCGGCGTGGGTTGGCAGTTCCGCGAGAAATGCGCGCTGCGCGTCCAGGCACTCTTCTCGCGCAACGATTCCAACGTCGACATCTACGACTTCAACCGCAACGAGTTCAGCTCGACCATCCGTTGCGATTTGACCTAGAGCCCGGAGAGCAAGCCATGACACGATTCGCCCTCAACACCCTTCGCCTTTCGATTGCCGCAGCCTTGTGCGGCCTGCCCATGAGCCTCCTCGCCGCGAGCGGCGAGTTCACGTTCGTGACGGGCGATGTGAGCCTGCAGAAATCGAGCGGGAAGAAATCCGTTCCGGCGCGCGGTACCGCCGTCGATGCGGGCGACCGCATCGTGACCGGTCCCAACGGCATGGCCCAGCTCAACATGGTGGACCAGGCGCGCCTGTCGCTTCGGCCCAACACGCAATTCGTGATCGAGGCCTACCCCGACAAGCGCGATTCCAACGAGGGCGCGGTGCTGAGCCTGCTGCGCGGCACGCTGCGCACCTTCACCGGCCTCATCGCCTCGGGCAACCGCGACCGCTACGTGATGAAGACGCGCGTCGCCACCGTCGGCATCCGGGGCTCCGGGAACATCCTCTACGCGTGCGACCCGGGCAATTGCGACCCGAGCGTGGCCGACGCGAAGAACGACGAGTCGATCACCGTGAACCACACGATCGAGGGCAGCCACTCGGTCACCAACAACGGCGATCCGAACCTGCCGGCACAGCAGGGCGGCTCCGCGACCCTCATTTCCGGGCCGGGCCAGACCGTTCTCGTGGCGGGCAACCAGCCACCGCGCTTCATCCCGACCCCGTCCTTCATCGCCGACGCCGCGACGACCATGGCGGGCGCCAAGCCCGCCGGCGGCACGTCGGTCGCTTCCAACGAGACGCGCAACTTCTCGCCGAGCGACACGCCGGCGCTTCCGGCTTCGCAACAGGTGACGACGCAGGTCATCACCACGAACCCGGTGGGCTTCGTGAATCCGCTGGACGCCACGATCAACCTGGGCGCCGACCCGATCGATCTTCGCGACGTGGTCATCACCGTGGCAGGCTCGCCCTTCGCGGGCCAGGCGGTCGCGGGCGACGTGAATTCGCCCAACGGGGACTTCCGCGGCTATTCGTCGTACGCGGGCTCGCAAGCGGGCGTGACCCCGACGATCGTCGGCGGCAATCTCCAGGACACCCACGATGTCTTCGCCGATGGCGTGAACATCTCCATGGGCCGCTATTCGGGGGCCGGCATCGGTTTCTTCGGCGCGAGCAGCGGCTCCTCGCCGATCCCCGGCAGCATCCACTGGATCGTGGCGAACTCGGGTTATCCCACCTACCTCTCGGACGTGCTCACGGGGACCGCGGCATACACGCTCGTCTCGGCCACGTCGCCCACCAACCAGAACAACACCGCGGGCACGCTCGGAAGCGCCACGCTGAACGTGGACTTCAGCGCGCGCACGCTGGGCCTGCAAGCGGCGGTCACGATGCCGGCGGCCGGCGGCAACAACGGCGGCTCGTGGACCATGACCGCTTCGAACGTGCCGCTCGCGCTGAACGCGTTCACCACTTCCACCTCCGACACCCTCGTGGTGAACAACGGCACGACCTCGTCCACGCAGAACGACAACCTCACCGGCAGCGTGCAGGGTAGCCTCGTGGGCAACGGCCTGGGCGCGGCGATCCTGGGCTACGGCATCCAGGACCACACCTCGGGCACGCCGACCCAATGGAACGACGTGACCGGCGTCGCGGCGCTCGCGGGCACGCGCCAGCCCAACGGCACGGCTTATCGCGAAGGCCTCATCGGCGATCCCTCCGGGACGCTGCAGGAATTCATCCGCAGCTATTCGGCCCTCGACCGGCCGGACGAAGTGGTGTTCAACTCGCAGCAGCAGGTCACGCAATTCTCGGCGCCCTTCGCGGGCACGGGCGGCGCGCATTCCACCTACCAGCTCGGCACCGCGACCGTCGTGGAGTCGGGCTTCGACGCCGACACGGGCCTCACCTGGGGCCGCTGGTCCGGCGGGCAGGCCGTGGTCACCAACGGCGGCCAGAGCGTGGGCCTGGACCTTCGCAATACGAGCCTGCAGTACATCTTCGCGGGCGCGCAGAGCGGCCCGGTGGCGCTGCCGCTCACGGGCACCGCGTCGTACAGCGTGATCGGCTCGACTTCACCCACCAACGGGACGGGCGGGGTCGGCACGCTCAACTCCGCCACGCTGAACGCGAACTTCACCGACCGCACGGTGGATGCCGCGGTGAACATCGCGATCGCGGGGCAGACCTGGACGGGCAGCGCGAACCACATGGCGATCTACCGCGACCAGTTCTTCTCCGCGTACAGCGGAACCCCCGTGGCCGGCGTTCCCAACCCGGTGCCGCTCATCATCGGCTGCTCGCCCTCGTGCGGCAGCGGTGCCACGGGCAGCTTCTCCGGCTTCTTCGCGGGCAGCAGCGGCCAGCGCGCCGGCCTCATGTACAACCTGGGCGGCAACCAGGGCGCGGTCGCCTTCGGACGCGGCCCGGGAGGCTGATCCCCGGCCTTGCGCCCGACTGTCCGGATCTCCGGACAGTCCGGCGTAAAGCGACGATTTCCCGGAGGGTCCGGCCGTCCGGCGCCTTGCCCGCGCCGGCGCCCGCGGGTTAGCATCGGCCCACAAAACCACGACGCGCTTTCCGGCCCGGAACGGGCGAGGAGGGCGGCTTCCCGCCCGATGCCCGGCGACACGATCCTCGAAACGCGCGGCCTCACGAAGGAGTTCAAGGGCTTCGTGGCCGTCGACCACGTGGACCTCCGGGTCCGGCGCGGCTCGATCCATGCGTTGATCGGCCCCAATGGCGCGGGCAAGACGACCACCTTCAACCTGCTGACGAAGTTCCTGCAGCCCACGGCCGGGGCGATCCTCTTCAATGGCGAGGACATCACGCGCGAGCGCCCAGCGGACGTGGCGCGGCGCGGCGTGATCCGCTCGTTCCAGATCTCGGCGGTCTTCCCGAACCTCTCGGTGCTGGAAAACGTGCGTGTCGCGCTGCAGCGCTCGCTTCCCACGAGCTACCACTTCTGGAAACGTGCGCACACGCTCGACGTGCTGAACGCCCGCGCCATGGCGCTCCTCCAGCGCGTGGGTCTCGAGGGCTTCGCGCCGGTGAACGCGGGCGAGCTCGCCTACGGGCGCAAGCGCACGCTCGAGATCGCGACCACGCTCGCCATGGAGCCCGAGCTCATGCTGCTGGACGAACCGACCGCGGGCATGGGCCACGAGGATGTGGCGCGCGTGAAGGACCTCATCAAGGAGGTGTCGGCCGGGCGCACCGTGCTGATGGTGGAGCACAACATGAGCGTCGTTTCGGGAATCTGCGACACGATCTCCGTACTCCAGCGCGGCGCGGTGCTCGCCGAGGGCAGCTACGCCGAGGTCTCCGCCAATCCGCAGGTGATGGAAGCGTACATGGGCAGCGAGTCCGCGCATGGCTGAGGTGCTGCGCATCTCGGGGCTCCAGGCCTGGTACGGCGAGTCGCACGTGCTGCACGGCGTGGACCTGGCGGTGGACGAGGGCGAGGTGGTCACGCTCCTCGGGCGTAACGGCGCGGGCCGCACCTCGACGCTGAAGTCGATCCTCGGCCTGGTGGGACGCCGCGAGGGCTCGATCTTCGTGAACGGCGTGGAGACCATTCGCTTTCCCACCTATCGCATCGCGCACCTGGGCGTGGGCTACTGTCCCGAGGAACGCGGTATCTTCTCGAGCCTCTCGGTGCAGGAGAATCTCGAGCTGCCGCCGCAGATCGCGACGGGCGGCATGAGCGTCGCCGAGATCTACGAGATGTTTCCCAACCTGCGCGAGCGGCGCAAGACCGCGCAGGGCACCAAGCTCTCCGGAGGCGAGCAGCAGATGCTCGCGATGGCGCGCATCCTGCGAACCGGGGCGAAGCTCCTGCTGCTGGACGAGATCACCGAGGGCCTCGCGCCCGTGATCGTGCAGGCGCTGGCCCGGGTCGTCGTGAAGCTGAAGCAGCGCGGATTCACGATCGTCCTGGTGGAGCAGAATTTCCGGTTCGCTGCGCCGCTCGCGGACCGGCATTACGTGATGGAACACGGCAGGATCGCGGAGTCCTTTTGCGCCTCCGAGCTCGAGGCGAAGACCGCGATGCTGCATGAATACCTGGGTGTATGACGCGATTACAACGAGAGGAGCAACGAGAATGACGTTCAAGATGAAGACACTGGTGGCGGCCGCGGCGCTCGCCCTTGCCGGCGCCGCGCAGGCCCAGATCTCGGGCAACGTGGTGAAGATCGGCGTGCTGAACGACCAGTCGGGCCTTTATGCCGACCTGGGCGGCCAGGGCTCGGTCATCGCCGCGAAGATGGCGGTGGAGGACTTCAAGGCGAAGGAGAAGGGCCTCAACGTCGAGGTGATCTTCGCCGACCACCAGAACAAGCCCGATGTCGGCACGCAGATCGCGAGCCGCTGGTACGACACCGAGGGCGTGGACGCGATCGTCGACGTCCCGACCTCGAGCGTGGCGCTCGCGGTGAACGAGGTCGCACGCCAGAAGAACAAGGTGTTCATCGATTCGGGTGCGGCGACCTCCGACCTCACGGGCTCCAAGTGCTCGCCTAACACCGTGCACTGGACCTACGACACCTGGATGCTCGCCAACGGCACCGGCAAGGCGATCGTGAAGACCGGCGGCGACACCTGGTTCTTCATCACCGCGGACTACGCGTTCGGCGCGGCGCTCGAGCGCGACACCACTGCGGTCATCGTGAAGAACGGCGGCAAGGTGGTGGGCGGCGTGAAGGTGCCGCTCGGCACGCAGGACTTCTCGTCCTTCCTGCTGCAGGCGCAGGCCTCCAAGGCGAAGATCATCGGCCTCGCCAACGCCGGCGGCGACACGATCAACTCCATCAAGCAGGCTTCCGAGTTCGGCATCGTGAAGGGCGGCCAGAACCTGGCGGGGCTGCTGGTGTTCCTGACCGACGTGCACGGCATCGGCCTGGACAAGGCGCAGGGCCTCATCCTCACCGAGACCTTCTACTGGGACATGAACGACCAGACGCGCGCGTGGACGAAGCGCTTCATCGCACAGAGCGGCGGCAAGTACCCGACGATGGTGCACGCGGGCGTCTATGCGGGCGTGCTGCACTATCTCAAGGCGGTCGCGGCGCTGAAGAGCGACGAGCCCGGCATCAAGGTGGTGGAAGAGATGAAGAAGCTCCCCACGGACGACCCGCTCTTCGGCAAGGGGACGATCCGCGCGGACGGCCGCAAGATCCACAACGCCTATCTCTTCGAGGTGAAGAAGCCGTCCGAGTCGAAGGGCCCGTACGACTACTACAAGCTGCGCGCCACGATCCCCGCAGACGAGGCCTTCCGGCCGCTGAAGGACGACGGCTGCTCGCTCGTGAAGTGACGTAAGGGACGAAGGTCACCGTGAATACCCAGGCGCTCTTCGGGCAGCTGCTGATCGGGCTCATCAACGGCTCGTTCTACGCGCTCCTCTCGCTCGGGCTCGCGGTGATCTTCGGGTTGCTCAACATCATCAACTTCGCGCACGGGGCGCTCTACATGCTGGGCGCCTTCGTCGCCTACTTCCTGCTGGAGAAGGTGGGGCTGGGTTACTGGTGGGCCCTCGTCATCGCGCCCATCGCGGTGGGCGCCGTGGGGGTGGTCATCGAAAGGCTCATGCTCTCGCGCCTCTACAAGCTCGACCACCTGTATGGCCTGCTCCTCACGTTCGGCCTGGCCCTCATCCTGGAGGGCGCGTTCTCGCACGAATTCGGCTCGGCGGGGATGCCGTACTCGATCCCGGACAGCCTGCAGGGCGTGCAGAACCTGGGCTTCATGTACCTGCCCAACTACCGCGCGTGGGTGATCGTCGCATCCCTCGTGGTGTGCTTCTCGACCTGGTTCCTCATCGAGCGCACGAAGCTGGGCGTCTACCTGCGTGCCGCGACCGAGAACCCATCGCTCGTCCAGAGCTTCGGGGTGAATGTCCCGCGCATGATCACCCTCACCTACGGCCTGGGCGTGGGCCTCGCGGCCCTGGCGGGCGTGTTCGCCGCGCCGATCTACCAGGTGAGCCCGCAGATGGGCTCCTCGCTCATCATCGTGGTCTTCGCGGTGGTGGTGATCGGCGGGATGGGCTCGATCATGGGCTCGATCCTCACCGGCTTCGGCCTGGGGATCATCGAGGGCCTCACCAAGTACATCTACCCCGAGGCATCCAGCACCGTGATCTTCGTGATCATGGCGATCGTCCTCATGATCCGGCCGCAGGGCCTCTTCGGGCAGCGATGAGCGCCGAACGCTACGAACGCGTGGCCTTCGCCGTGATGTTCGTGGCCTTCGCGGCCGCGCCCTTCGTGATCTATCCCGCCTTCGGGATGCAGCTCCTCTGCTTCGCGCTCTTCGCGTGCGCCTTCAACCTGCTGATCGGGTTCGGCGGCCTGCTTTCGTTCGGCCATGCGATGTTCTTCGGCATGGGCAGCTACCTCGCCGCGCAGGCCTCGGCCGTCTGGGGCTTTCCCATCGAAGCGGCGATCCTCACCGGCGCCGCGACCGCGCTCGTGCTGGGCGTCGCCTCCGGTTTCATCGCGATACGCCGCCAGGGCATCTATTTCGCGATGATCACGCTGGCGCTCGCCCAGATGGTGTATTTCTTCTGCCTGCGAGCGCCCTTCACCGGCGGGGAGAACGGCATCCAGGGCGTGAAGCGCACCAACCTCCTCGGGCTGGTGGACCTCAACCAGCCGCTCGCCATGTACTACTTCGTGTTCGCGGTCTTCATCCTCGCGTTCCTCCTCATCCACCGGATCATCCATTCGCCCTTCGGCCAGGTGCTGAAGGCGATCCGCGAGAACGAGCCGCGCGCCATCTCCCTCGGCTATCGCGTCGAGCGCTACAAGCTCACCGCCTTCGTGATGTCGGCCACGCTCGCCGGCCTCGCGGGCGCCACCAAGGCGATGGTCACGCAGAACGCGTCGCTCACGGACGTGTACTGGACGATGTCGGGCGAGGTGGTGCTGATGACGCTGCTGGGTGGAATGGGCACGGTGTTCGGCCCGGTCGTGGGCGCGGTGGTGATCATCTCGATGCAGCTCTACCTGGCCGAGCTGGGCGCGTGGGTCACGATCATCCAGGGCGGGATCTTCGTCTTCTGCGTGCTCGCCTTCCGGCGCGGCATCGTGGGGGAGATCGAAGCGTGGCTGAGGCATCGCAAGGCCTAGGCCGGAACCAGGCCAACCACCGGCCGCTCACGCCGGTGGATTTCCTGCGCCGCGCCGCGGAGGTCTATCCGGGCAAGACGGCCGTGATCCATGGCGAGCGCCGCTACACGTATCGCGAATTCGCGGCGCGCTGCGGCCGGCTCGCCTCGGTGCTCGCCGCGCGCGGCGTGGGCCGCGGCGACACCGTGGCCGTCATGGCGCCCAATGTGCCGGCGCTGCTCGAATGTCACTATGCGGTGCCCGCGCTGGGTGCCGTGCTGAACGCGCTCAACTACCGGCTCGACGCCGCCGCGGTCGCGTTTTGCCTCGAGCATGGCGAGGCGAAGGTGCTGATCGCCGATCGCGAGTTCTCCGCGACGCTGGCTGGAGCGCTGGAGAAGCTCGGGCGGCCGATCTTCGTGGTGGACATCGACGACGCGCTGGGCCCCGGTGGCGCTCCATTGGGCCCGGTGGAGTACGAAGCATGGATAGCGCAGGGCGACGCCTCGTTCGCGCTCGCCGATCCCGAGGACGAATGGGATTCGCTGGCGCTCCTCTACACCTCGGGCACGACCGGCAACCCGAAGGGCGTCGTGTACCACCATCGCGGCGCGTATCTCAATGCGTTGGGCAACGCGCTCGCCTTCGGCATCACTCCGGCATCGGTGTACCTGTGGACGCTGCCGATGTTCCATTGCAGCGGCTGGACGTATACGTGGGCGGTGACCGCGGCGGGTGCGACCCACGTCTGCCTGCGCAAGGTCGATCCCGCCCTCGTCTTCGCCGCGATCGAAAAGCACGGCGTGACGCATCTCTGCGGGGCGCCGATCGTCCTCAACCTGCTCGTGCACGCCCCCGATTCGGTGAAGAAACGCTTCGACCGCGTGATCGAGGTGGCCACCGGAGGCGCCGCTCCGCCCTCGGCCATCATCGAGGCCATGGAGTCCATGGGCTTTCGCGTGACCCACCTCTATGGCCTCACCGAGAGCTACGGCCCGGCCACGCTCTGCGCCTGGCAGGACGACTGGGACGGTCTCGACCTCGCCACGCGTTCACGCCTCATGGCACGCCAGGGAGTGCGCTATCCCACGATGGCCGGCCTCCAGGTCGCCGATCCGCGGACGGGGGAGCCCGTGCCGCGCGACGGCACTGCCTTGGGCGAAGTGATGCTGCGCGGCAACACGATCATGAAGGGCTACCTCAAGAATCCAGCCGCGACCGAGGAGGCCTTTCGCGGCGGCTGGTACCACACCGGCGACCTAGCCGTATGGCACGAGGATGGCTACATCGAGGTGAAGGACCGTTCCAAGGACATCATCATCTCCGGAGGCGAGAACATCTCCTCGCTCGAGGTGGAGGAGTGCCTGTACCGCCATCCGCAGGTGATGGAGGCCGCGGTGGTGGCGCGCCCCGACGAGAAGTGGGGCGAGGCGCCCTGCGCCTTCGTGGCGCTCAAGCCCGGCGCGCGCGACGTCGGGCCCGAAGCCATCATCGGCTGGTGCCGCGAGCATCTCGCGCATTTCAAGGTGCCGCGCCGCGTGGTCTTCGGCGAGCTGCCCAAGACCTCCACCGGGAAGATCCAGAAATACGTGTTGCGCGAGCGGGCGCGCGGCCTGTGATGCTCAATATTCCGGATGTAGCGACGCTCCGCCGGCCTTTGTGCGCTACTCCACAGCGCCCCGTGGCCCCGCGGACGAAAGTACGGCCACCCGTACCCCGAGAGGGACGAGCGATGAGCCGCGAAGCACGCCACAAGCATCCGAACATCGTGCCCTGCCTGGTGCAGCCCTTCGAGAAGGCCTGCGAGCATGGGGGTTTCCGGTACGTGGCGCTCGTCTTCGCCCGGCGCGGTCCGCATCTCCTCTTCGCCGCGGAATACGCGCGCCGCTTCGGCGTGGGGCGCCTCGACGCTTCCGGCGAAATCGCGCACTCGACGCAGTACCCGACGCTGGATTCGGCTTCGCACGCATTCCTGGCGGCGCCGGCAGGGCTGGAGGCATGAGCCTCGACGTCGACGAGCTGCTCATCACCCTGGAGATCGGATCCGCGGGCGTGGTCACGACGCTGGCGGCCTGGCATCTCGGGCTCGCGCGCGTGGAGCTCCTGCTCTGCCTCTTCTTTTCGATGACGATCGTGGGTCAATTCACCGCCGCCATGCTCTCGCGGGTACGCGGCGAGCTCTAGCTTCCGAACGCCGCCGGCATGCCGCGCATCTGATGCGGCACGTGTACTCGAATCGAAGCGACTCGATGCGGCGATGGTGCAGGGGGCGGCCGCCGGCCTCGCGAACCCCATCGCATATATCGCGGGGCCACCCGCGATGGTCGCGGCCGCGCGCGAGATCCTGGTCGCGGCGGGGCTGGACGAGGACGATATCCGGCCCGAGGAATTCTTCGGGTACTAGGTCTTCGGCACCGGACGCGACCAACGCCGTTCGCGCCGACGCGCCTGCGCGGATCGGCTACAATTCTTCATCCGTTTGATTCTCCTCCCTAATTCCCCGATGAAGATCCTGGTGCCGGTGAAGCGCGTTGTCGACTTCAACGTGAAGGTGCGCGTGAAGTCCGACCAGTCGGGCGTCGAGCTCGCCAACGTGAAGATGTCGATGAATCCCTTCGACGAGATCGCCGTCGAGGAGGCCCTGAAGCTCAAGGAAGCGGGGAAGGCCACCGAGGTGATCGCGGTGTCGGCGGGTATCGCCGCTTGCCAGGAAACGCTGCGCACCGCGCTCGCCATGGGCGCCGACCGCGCGATTCTCGTGGAGACCGATGCGGAGCTGCAGCCGCTCGCCGTGGCGAAGCTCTTGAAAGCGGTCGTCGCGACGCAATCGGCGGGGCTCGTGATCCTGGGCAAGCAGGCGATCGACGACGACGCGAACCAGACCGGGCAGATGCTGGCCGCGCTCCTCGACTGGCCGCAGGCGACCTTCGCGAGCAAGGTGGAGATCGGCGAGGGCACGGCGAAGGTCACGCGCGAGATCGACGGCGGCCTGGAGACCGTGGAAGTGAAGCTCCCCGCCATCGTCACCACGGACCTGCGCCTCAACACGCCGCGCTACGCGACGCTGCCCAACATCATGAAGGCGAAGAAGAAGCCGCTCGACGTGGTGAAGCCGGAGCAGCTCGGCGTGGACGTGACGCCGCGGCTGAAGACGCTGAAGGTCGCCGAGCCCGGCAAGCGCAAGGCGGGCGTGATGGTGAAGGACGTGGCCGAGCTGGTGGACAAGCTGAAGAACGAAGCGAAGGTGATCTCATGACCGCGCTCGTCATCGCCGAACACGACAACACGCACGTCCGCGGCGGCACGGCGAACGCCGTCACCGCGGCCTCGAAGATGGGTGGAGAGGTCCACTTGCTCGTCGCCGGGCAGGGCGCGCGCGCGGCGGCGGACTCGGCCGCGAAGCTCGCCGGCGTGGCGAAAGTCCTTTACGTCGAGGGTCCCCAGTATTCCGCGGGCCTTCCGGAGAACATCGCCGCGCTCGTGGTTCCGCTCGCGAAGGGCTACTCGCACATCGTCGCGAGCGCCACGGCCTTCGGCAAGAACTTCATGCCGCGCGTGGCGGCGCTCCTGGACGTGGCCCAGGTCTCGGACATCATCGCGGTCGAGTCGCCGGATACTTTCGTGCGCCCGATCTATGCGGGCAACGCTTTCGCCACGGTGCAGTCGGCCGACGCGATCAAGGTCGTGACGGTGCGCGCCACGGGCTTCGACGCCGCGGCCGCGAGCGGCAACGCACCCGTCGAGACCGCCGCGGCCGGTCCAGACCGCGAGCTTTCGAAGCTGGTCTCCCAGGAGCTCACCAGGAGCTCGCGCCCCGAGCTCGCGGGCGCCCGGCGCATCGTATCGGGCGGGCGCGGCCTCGCGAGCGGCGAGAACTTCAAGATGCTCGATGCCCTCGCCGACAAGCTGGGAGCGGCCATCGGTGCCTCGCGCGCCGCGGTGGATTCTGGCTACTGTCCGAACGACTACCAGGTCGGGCAAACGGGAAAGATCGTGGCCCCCGAGCTTTACGTCGCCGTCGGAATCTCCGGCGCGATCCAGCATCTCGCCGGCATGAAGGACAGCAAGGTGATCGTCGCCATCAACAAGGATCCCGAGGCTCCGATCTTCCAGGTCGCCGACTATGGGCTCGTCGGAGACCTCTTCCAGATCGTCCCGGAGCTCACGCAGAAACTTTGAACTGGATCCCGGCCCAGCGCCGCCCTCGCGGCGGCCGGGATGACCGGAGGCATCGATGGCCGAATACGTCGCACCGCTGAAGGACATGCGCTTCGTGCTGAAGCACGTGGTGGGGCTGGAGCAGGTGAGCAAGCTGCCCGGCTGGGAAGAGGTCACCGACGATGTCGTGGACGCCGTCCTCGAGGAGGCCGCGAGGTTCGCCCACGACGTGATCTCGCCCCTCAACGTGGTGGGCGATCGCCAGGGCGCGAAGTGGAAGGATGGCGCCGTCACGACGCCGCAGGGCTTCAAGGAGGCGTACACCCGATACGCAGCCGCGGGCTGGGGCAACATCCAGTCGCCCGCGGCGTTCGGAGGCCAGGAGCTGCCGCACCTGCTCGCCACGCCCATCGAGGAGATGTGGGGCGCGGCCAACCTCGCGTTCAAGCTTTGCCCGATGCTCACGCAAGGCGCCATCGAGGCGATCAGCCACGTGGGCCCGGATGCGCTGCGCAACAGGTTCCTGCCGAACATGGTCTCGGGGAAGTGGACCGGCACCATGAACTTGACCGAGCCGCAGGCCGGAAGCGACCTCTCGCTCGTGCGCACCAGGGCCACGCCGCAGGCCGACGGCACGTACCGGCTGAAGGGCCAGAAGATCTTCATCACGTACGGCGAGCACGACTACACCGACAACATCGTGCACCTCGTCCTCGCGCGGATCGACGGCGCCCCGGAGGGGGTGAAGGGCATCTCGCTCTTCGCCGTCCCCAAGTTCAACGTGAACGACGATGGCTCGCTGGGCGCGCGCAACGACGTGAAGTGCGTTTCCATCGAGCACAAGCTCGGCATCCACGCGAGCCCCACGGCGGTCATGGCCTACGGCGAGAAGGACGGCGCCGTGGGCTATATCGTGGGAGAGCCGCACCACGGCCTCGGGTACATGTTCATCATGATGAATGCGGCGCGCCTCTCGGTGGGCCTCGAGGGCGTGGCGGTCGCCGAGCGCGCGTACCAGCGCGCGCTCGCCTGGTCGCGGGAGCGCCTGCAGGGAAAGCCCATCGGCGTGCAGGGCGCGAAGACCGCGCCCATCATCCAGCACCCCGACGTGAAGCGGATGCTGCTCACGATGAAGGCGACGACCGAAGCGATGCGCGCGCTGGCGTACTGGACCTCGGCGCAGCTGGACCGAGCGCGAAAGCATCCCGAGGAATCCGAGCGGCGGCGCGCCCAGGCGCTGGTGGACCTGCTCATTCCCGTGGTGAAGGGCTGGTCCACCGAGATGGGCATCGAGGTGGCATCGCTCGGCATCCAGGTGCACGGCGGCATGGGGTTCATCGAGGAGACGGGTGCCGCGCAGCACCTTCGCGACGCGCGCATCACGACGATCTACGAGGGCACCACGGGTATCCAGGCCAACGACCTGGTGGGCCGCAAGATGGGCCGCGAAGAGGGCCGCACGGCACTCGCCCTCATCGCCGAGATGGAGAAGACGGTTCCGCAGCTCGCCGCTTCCAGCGACGCGCACCTGCGCGCGATGGGCGAAGCGCTGCGAACTGCCATGGACAGCCTGCGCAGCACCGTGACGTGGGTGTCGAAGACATTCGCCACACAGCCCGCCGCGGTGGCCGCCGCGTCGGTCTATGTGTTGAAACTGATGGGGATTACCGCGGGCGGCTGGATGCTCGCGCGATCGGCGCAGATCGCTTCGGACCAGCTCGCCGAGGGCGAGGGCGACGCCGATTTCCTGAGGGGCAAGATCCTCACCGCGCGCTTCTTCGCCGACCACGTGATGACGCAGGCACCCGGGCTCGCTTCCGCGGCCACGCGCGGCGCGGAAAGCGTGCTCGCGATGGAGGATTCGCTGCTCTAGTGGTGGGCGTTGGCAGGCTCACGCCATGAGCCTGCCGAGCGCTGACGTTGTCTTCCCCGGCCTCGCGATCGACGCGGTAGCGCGGGTCCTCGTGGTCGTCGCGGTGGTGCCGTGGCTGGCGCCGATCTTCAAGTCGCTGCAAGCTCGCGCAGTAGGCAAGGCGAATGTCCCGGATGATAAAATTACGGGCTCCAGATGCTCGAAGCTTTCCTCGTCTCGACCGGGCTGGTCGCGCTCGCCGAGATCGGCGACAAGACCCAGCTCCTCTGCCTCGTCCTCGCCACCCGCTTTCGCAAGCCCTGGCCGATCGTGGCGGGGATCCTCGTGTCCACCCTCGTGAACCACGCCGCGGCGGGTGGCTTGGGCGCGTGGATCGCGCGCGTCGTGGGCCTCGAGGTCATGACGAAGGTCGCGGGCGTCTCCTTCCTCGCGATGGCGTTCTGGTCTCTCATTCCCGACAAGCTGGATGAGCCGGGCGCCAAGGCGACGCAGCGCGGCGTCTTCGGGAGCACCGTGGTGCTTTTCTTCATGGCCGAGATGGGCGACAAGACGCAGCTCGCCACGGTAGCGCTCGCGGCGCGCTATCCCTCGCTCGTGGCGGTCGTCGCCGGCACCACGCTCGGCATGATGCTCGCCAACGTTCCGGTGGTGTTCTTCAGCGGAGCGATCGCAAGCAAGCTGCCGCTCGGGGTCGTGCGGAAGGTCGCCGCGTTCGCTTTTGCGGTGCTGGGAGTGCTCGCGCTCGCCGCTTGACCTGTCCCCTTTTACGCGGAAAAAGGGCTCTGACCCCTTTTAAGCGGTGATGGGGGTGCGGGAGATGTCCAGCTCGTTCCTGTAGCAGACGTGCGACTTGCCGTCCGCGTGGGACATTTGCTTGGCGGCGTACATCGCCTTGTCGGCGTCGGCGAGGACGCCCGAGGTGCCGTCGCCGAAGCGGTATTCGGCCACGCCGCAGCTCACCGAGACGCGGGTCTCCAGGCCGGGACCGATCTCGCAGGGCGATGTCTCGATCGCCTTGATGATGCGCTCCATCACCATCTTCAGCGCGCGGTTGCGATGCAGGCCCACCACGAACTCGTCGCCGCCCCAGCGGGCGACCCAGTCGCCGCGGCGGGTGTTCAGCTGCAGCAGCGCCGCCACATGGGAGATGCAAGCGTCGCCGGCGCTGTGGCCGTGCTGGTCGTTGATCTCCTTGAAGCGGTTGATGTCGAAGAAGGCGATCTGGAAGGACTGCAGGTCGCGCTCGGCGCGCGCCACCTCCTCGGAAAGGCGCTTCTCGCCCGCCCGCCGGTTGTAGATGCCGGTGAGGTCGTCGGTGTCGGAGACGCGCTCCAGCCGGTTGATCGTCTCGTGGAGCTGGGAGAGCGTGTACTGCGTGCCCTCCATGAGGCGTCCGGCGCGGTCGGGAAAATGCACCGGCAGGTCGGGGAGCTTGCGGCTGTCGATGTAGGCGCGCAGCGCCTCGGCGGTGAGGTCGATCGGGACCAGCAGCTCGCGCAGCATCCACATGGTGCCGAGGAAGCCCGCGAAGCAGGCGAGGATCAGCGCCGCGATCACCGGGTACATGGTGCGCAGGTCGGAGCGCGAGACGAGCAGGTACAGGACGAAGACGGCCAGCGGGACCAGCACGCCCACGAAGGCGGCGACGGCGAACTTGCGGGCATAGCTCGCGCGCACCGGGCCCAGGTCGGCGAGCAGCCCGTAGAGCGGCATGCGCCCGAGGGCCGCTCGGCCCGGGGGTACCTTGTTCACCATCCCCGATCCCCTCCCTTCGACGGCATTCTAGCCGATGGGATTCCTCATCGTCCCGATGCCCTCGATCTCGGTTTCCAGCAGGTCGCCGGCCTTCATGAACTCGGGGGGCGTGCGCGCGAAACCGACGCCCTCGGGCGTCCCCGTCGAGATGACGTCGCCCGCTTCCAGCGTCATGCCGGCGGAGAGCTCGGCGATGAGGCGAGGCAGCTTGAAATACAGGAACTTCGTGTTCGAGTCCTGCTTGGTGACGCCGTTCACGCGGCAGGTCACGCGCAGGTTGTCGGGCTCGAGGCTGTCGGCGGTCACGATCCAGGGACCCATGGGGCAGGTGCCGTCGAAGCTCTTGCCCTTGTGCCACTGGCCGCCGTGGTAGCGCTGCACGTCGCGCACCGAGACATCGTTCACCACGGTGTAGCCCCAGATGTGGCGCATCGCGTCGCCTTCGGCGATGTCCTTCCCGGCCGTGCCGATGATGACGCCCAGCTCCACCTCCCAGTCGTAGGAGGTCGAGACCTTGGCGGCGAAGGGCACCGAGTCGAACGGGCCGGTGACGGCGGTGGGCACCTTGCTGAAGAAAACCGGGTGCACGGGAAGCTCGCGTTTTTCCTGCAGCTTCTTGGCACCCTCCTCGAAGTGCTCGAGGTAGTTCCAGCCGACGCAGAACACGTTCTTCGCCGGACGCGGGATCGGTGCGTGCAGCTTCACGTCGGCGATCGCGAGCGCCCCGGCAGGAGGCTTCCCCGCGAGCTCGCGCAGCCGCTGCAGCATCGGTGCGCCGGCGCGGATGAGTCCCAGCATCGAGGAAGTATCCTCGCCCGCGCCGAGCGCCGCGGGAATGTCGATGATGTTCTTGTCGCCGACCACGAGGCCGGGACGCGGGTTGCCCGAGGGCAGGGGAGAAAAGGTGGCGAGCTTCATGGGCGTTTGGTGTGGGTCATTGGAGGAAAGCGAGGGGATGCTGCGTGGGCTGCCAGCGCGGCGCGAAGAATGCGTCGACCGCGGCCGGGACCACGCCGGCGAGCTTGGGGGGCCGCCAGCGCGGTTGGTTGTCCTTGTCGACGAGGAGCGCGCGGATGCCTTCGAGGATGTCGCCCTGCTCGAAGCAGCCGTGGATCAGGTTCAGCTCCATGCGCAGGCAATCGCCGAGCGCGAGCCTCGCTCCGCGGCGAAGCTGTTCGAGCGTGACCGAGAGCATCGTGGGCGAGCGCCTCGCGAGCGCCTCGAGGGACTTCGCCGCCCAAGCGCGATATTGCGGGCGATCCTCGCCGCCGAGCGACTCGACGATGGCTTCCACGCTGTCGCCCGCGAAGTGCTGGTCGATGGCGGGGCGAAGCGGCTCGAGCTCGGGCTCGGCCAGGGGTGCGCTTCCGGCATGGATATCGGCGAGCCCGCAGTAGATCGCGTCGGCCGCACGCAGCGTCGGCCCGACGAGGCCCAGGTAGGTGCCCAGCTCGCCCGGGACGCGCGAGAGGAAGTAGCTACCGCCCACGTCGGGAAAGAGGCCGATGGCGGTCTCGGGCATCGCCATGCGCGTGCGCTCGCCCACGATGCGCACGTCCGCGCCCTGCGAGATGCCCATGCCGCCGCCCATCACGATGCCGTCGATCACCGCGGCGATCGTCTTGGCATAGGTGTGGATGCGGTAGTCGAGCGCGTATTCGACCTCGAAGAAGCGATGGACGCCGGGGTCGTTCGCCTTGATGCCGGCATGCAGCGCGCGGATGTCGCCCCCCGCGCAAAAGGCCTTGTCTCCCGCGCCGCGCAAGACCACGAGGCGCACGCGTTCGTCCACTTCCCAGGCATCGAGCCACCGGGTGAGGGCTTCGAGCATGCCGAGCGACAGGGCGTTCAGCGCCGAGGGCCGGTTCAGCGTCACGGTGGCGACGCCGGCGTGGATCCCCGCGAGGATCTCGCCGTTGGCCGCGCTCAGTCGTTCTTCCATTCGGGCTTGCGCTTGGCGAGGAAGGCGTTCACTCCCTCGGCGGTGTCGGGGTGGTCGAAGAGGTCGATGAAGCGCTCGCGCTCGAGCGCCAGGCCCGCGGCGCGCGGGATGCCGTTGCGGGCGTTGTGGATCAGCTTCTTGCAGAACTCCACGGAGCGCGGCGAGAGCGTGGCGACCCGTTCGGCCATCGCCGTGGCCGCGGCGAGCGACTTGCCGGGCTCGACCACCTCCTGCACCAGCCCGATGCGAAGCGCCGTGGCCGCGTCGACGCGCTCGTTGGTGAGGATCATGCGCTTGGCCCAGCCTTCCCCCACGAGCCACGGCAGCATCTGCGTCCCGCACCCGGCGGGCAGCAGGCCCACGGCAGGCTCGGGAAGCGCCATCTGCGCGTGGGCCTCGGCGATCCGAACGTCGCAGGAGAGCGCGCACTCGAGGCCGCCGCCCATGGCGTAGCCGTTCACGGCGGCGATCGTCACGAAGCGCGCATTCATGAGCGCCTCGAACGCGGCGCCGAAGCGCGCGATGAAGTGGCGCGCCACCGCCTTGTCGCCGGAGAACGTCTTCAGGTCCGCGCCGGCGGAGAAGAACTTGCCGCCCGCGCCCGTGATCACCATCGCATAGATCGAGCGGTCGGCGTTCAGGCGCGCGATGAGCGCTTCCATCCGCGTGAGGCTCTCCGGCGTCCATGTATTGGCCGGCGGATTGTCGATCGTGACGAACGCGGTGTGCGCCTCGATCTCGTGCCTCACGCCTTTTCCTTCATGTACTGGAGGATCACGCTCGAGAAATCCTTCGCGCCGTGCCCGTCGCTGGAATGCTTCTGGTAGATCTGCTGCGCCATCGCCCCCAGCATGACCGCGTGCTTCGCGTTCTTCGCGGCGTCGGTGACGAGCGTGAGGTCCTTCAGCATGAGGTCCGCGCCGAAACCGCCCGAATAGCCGCGCGCGGCCGGCACGTTCTCCAGCACGCCGGGGAAAGGGTTGTACGTGTCGGAGCTCCAGCAGCGCCCGCTCGAGGTGTTCACGATCGCCGCGAAGACCTTCGGGTCCATGCCCAGGTGCGCGGCGAGCGTCATGCCTTCGGAAGTCGCGATCATCTCGATGGCGAGCATCATGTTGTTGCAGATCTTGGCGACCTGCCCGTTGCCGATGCCGCCGCAGTGCACGATGTTCTTGCCCATCGCCTGGAGGATCGGCTTGGCCGCCTCGTAGTCCGCCGGGTCGCCGCCCACCATGAAGGTGAGGGTGCCCGCTTCGGCCCCGCCCACGCCGCCGGACACGGGCGCGTCGACCATGCGGCAGCCGCGCGCCTTGGCTTCCATGGCGACGTCGCGCGCGGTGAGCGGATCGATGGTGGACGAGTCGATGAGCGGCGTGCCCGACTTCGCGCCCTTCAGGACGCCGTACTCGCTGAGATAGACGCTGCGCACGTGCGGCGAGGAGGGAAGCATGGTGATCACCACTTCCACGCCCCGGGAGCACTCGGCGGCGTTCGATGCCACCTCGCAGCCTTCCTTCTCGAGCTTCTTCGCGTGGTCCGCGACCACGTCGTAGACCTTGAGCTTGTGCCCGTGCTTCAGCAGGTTGCGGCACATGGGATTGCCCATGTGCCCGAGCCCGACGAACCCTATTTTCATGGTCCGCCCGCTTACTTGAGGGAAATCGTCGTATGGATCCCCGGATTCACCGTCTCGTCGTCGAACCAGCGCGCGGTGACGGTCTTCACCTGGGTGTAGAACTGGATCACCTGCTTGCCATAGGGCCCGAGGTCGCCCAGCTTCGAGCCGCGCGAGCCCGTGAAGCTGAAGTAGGGAACCGGCACCGGGATCGGAACGTTGATGCCGACCTGCCCCACGTCGATCTCGTGCTCGAACTTGCGCGCCGCGGCGCCCGACTGGGTGAAGATTCCCGTGCCATTGCCGTATGGATTGGCGTTGATGAGGTCGATGGCTTCGTCCAGCGTCTCGACGCTCACCAGCACCAGCACGGGGCCGAAGATCTCCTCCTGGTAGATCTTGTGGCCGGGCTTCACGCCCGAGAACACCGTGGGGGCGACGAAGTTGCCCTGGTCGTGGCCCGCGATCTTCGGGTTGCGCCCGTCGAGCTCGAGCTTCGCGCCTTCCTTCACGCCCTGCTCGATGAAGCCCTCGATGCGGGCCTTGGCCTGCTTGGAGATGACCGGGCCCAGATCCGCGCCCTTTTCGTTGCCCGGCGCGACCTTGAGGCTCTTCGCCTTGGCGACGATGTCGGGGATCCACTTGTTGGCCTCACCCACCAGCACCGCGACCGAAGTCGCCATGCAGCGCTGGCCCGCCGCGCCGAAGCCCGCGCCCACGAGCGCGTTCAGCGATTGCTCCTTGTTCGCGTCCGGCATCAGCACCGCGTGGTTCTTCGCGCCCATCATGCATTGGGCGCGCTTGCCGTGCTCGCTCGACAGCTTGTACACGTGCTCGCCCACGTGGCAGGACCCCACGAAGGAGACCGCTTTCACATCGGGATGCGTGCAGAGCGCGTCCACCGATTCCTTGCCGCCGTGGATGACGTTCAGCACGCCGGGAGGAATGCCGGCCTCGAGGGCCAGCTCGGCGAGCGCCATGGGCGTCATCGGGTCCTGCTCCGAGGGCTTCAGCACGAAAGTGTTGCCGCACACGATCGCCATGGGGAACATCCAGAGCGGGATCATCGCCGGGAAGTTGAACGGCGTGATGCCGACGCACACGCCGAGCGGCTGGCGGATGTAGTAGGTATCCACGCCCGTCGCGACGTTCTCGGCGATCTCGCCCAGCGTGAGCGTGCCCACGCCGCACGCGTGCTCGACCACTTCGAGGCCGCGAAATACGTCGCCCTCGGAATCCGGAAGCGTCTTGCCCTGCTCGGCGGTGAGGATCGCCGCGAGCTTCTTCATGTCGCGGCGGATGAGCTCCTGGAGCTTCAGCATGATCCGCGCGCGCTGGCCGATCGGGACGTTGCGCCACGTCTTGAACGCCTCGGCCGCCGCCTTCACGGCCTCGCCCACCTCGGCCGCGTCGCACATGGGCACGCGCGCGAGCACTTCCTGGTTGGCGGGATTCACGACGTCGCGCCACGCCTTGGCTTTGGACTCGACGAATTTGCCGTTGACGAGCAGCTTGACGGTCTGGACGGTCGCCTTGGACGGGGCGACGGCTTGGGGGGTCGCGGCCATGGAATCTCCTCGATGGGCTTTTACCTGCGGGATCCTGAAATTATACTGTCCCCATGAACCGCCGGTTGCCGCCCCCGGCGCCGAACCCCGATTCTCGCAACCCCAGGAAACAAATGGCCCGCAACACCCAGGTCCAGGCGGACCTCAAAGCGCCTGCCGTCACCCAAATCCTCGCTCGCTTCGTGTCCTCCCATCCGTCGCGCGGCTGGAGCGACGCCGTCGAGCACGAGGCGCATCGCACCCTGCTCAACTGGGTGGGGTGCGCGGTGGGCGCGGCACGCCACGAGTCGTCCGAAGCCGCCATTGCCGCGATGAAGATGCTCCAGCCCTCGCCGCAGGCGAGCGTGCTCGGCCGCGCCGAGAAGCTCGACATGGCGGGCGCCGCGCTCGTGAACGGCATCGCCTCGCACACCTTCGATTTCGACGACACGCACCTGAAGACGGTGATCCATCCGGCGGGGCCCGTCGTCCCTGCGCTCCTCGCCCTCGCGGAGGTGAAGGGCACGAGCGGGCGCGAGCTGATCGATGCGCTCGTCCTCGGCGTCGACGTCGAATGCCGCATCGGCAACTGCATGTACCCGGAACACTACGACCGCGGCTGGCATATCACCGGATCCACCGGCACCCTCGGTGCGGCGGCGGCCTGCGCGCGCCTCTTGAAGCTGGACGAAACGCACACGGCCTGGGCGCTGGGCATCGCCGCTTCGCAGCCCATCGGCATGCGAGAGCAGTTCGGCACCATGACCAAGCCTTTCCATCCCGGGGGCGCCGCGCGCGCCGGCCTTACCGCGGCGCTCCTTGCCGCCAATGGATTCACCGCAAGCCCGCGCGCCATCGAGGCGCCGCGCGGCTACGCGCAGGTCGTTTCCACGAAGAACGACTGGAACGAGATCACGGGCGAGCTCGGCGAGCGCTTCGAGATTTCCTTCAACACGTACAAGCCCTTCGCGTGCGGCATCGTGATCCATCCGACGATCGACGCCGCGATCCAGCTCCGCGCGCAGGGCGTGAATGCGGCCGAGGTGGAGCGCGTGGAGCTTCGGGTGCATCCGCTGGTGCTCGAGCTTACCGGGAAGAAGGAGCCGCAGGACGGGCTGCAGGGGAAGTTCAGCATCTATCACGGCTTCGCGGCGGGGCTCGTCGCGGGCGAGGCCGGCGAGCACCAATACGACGACGCTTTCGTGCGCCGCGAGGATGTCGTCGCCCTGCGCCGGAAAGTCGTCGCGACGGTCGATCCCTCGATCGCCGAGGATGCCGCCGACGTGACGGTCTTCCTGCAAGGCGGGCGAAAGGCGCACGTTCGCGTGGACCATGCGGTGGGATCGCTCGAGCGGCCGCTTTCCGATGCGCAGCTCGCAGCCAAATTCCATTCCCTGGCCGACTCCGTGATCGGCAAGGAGCGCGCCCAGGCCGCGATCGAGGCGTGCTGGAACCTCGCCCAAGCCAGGGACGTCCATCACCTGGTGAGGAGCGCACGCCCATGAGCCGCCCGCGCATCGTCGTCCTCGACGACTACGAGGATTCGCTTCGCAAGACCGCCGACTGGGCGCCCATCGAAGCGCGCGCCGACGTGGTGGTGCACACGACCCGGCTGCGCGGCGACGCTTTGCTGGAAGCGGTGCGCGAGGCCGAGGCGATCGTGGTGGTGCGGGACCGCACGCCGTTCAAGGCCGAGCTCCTCGCGAAGCTTCCCAGCCTGAAAGTCTTCATCTTCACGGGCGCCCGCAACACGCAGCTCGACACCGAGGCGCTCAAGGCGCGCGGTATTCCGGTCGGGCACACCGAGATGGGTGAATCGAAGGCGAGCACCGCCGAGATCACGTGGACGCTCATCCTCGCGGCGGCCAAGCGCCTCGAGGCTTACCTCGCGTTGGTGCGAAAGGGTGGCTGGCGCGACGCGGGTCCGTTGCCCGCGGTCCTTTCGGGCGAGCGCCTCGGCCTCATCGGCTTCGGCGGCATCGGCGCGCGCGTGGGCAAGGTGGGCGCGGCCTTCGGCATGGAGGTCGTGACATGGAGCCCGCACATGACGCCGGAGCGCGCCGCGGCGGGCGGCGCGAAGTCCGTGGCCCTCGAGGAGCTGCTCTCGACCTCGAAGGTCGTGAGCCTGCACCTCGTGCCGTCCCCCGAGACGCGCAAGCTGGTCGATGCGAAGCGCCTTGCCACCCTGCGCGAGGATTCCATCCTCGTGAATAGCGCCCGGTCGGCCTTGATCGACATGGGGGCGTTGCCCGCCGCACTGGATGCCGGGCGGCCCGCGATCGCCGCGCTCGACGTCTACGACGACGAGCCGCTCGCGGCGGACTCGCCGCTCGCGCGGCGCGACGACGTGGTCCTCACGCCGCATCTGGGCTTCGTGAACGATGCCGTGTTCCGCAATTTCGGTCCCGGCGTGGTGGCGAACCTGCTCGCGTGGCTGGACGGCAAGCCGTTGCCGAAGGAGCTGAAGGGCTGATGCGCCGCGCTATCGCGCGGGAATCGCGACGCCCCACGGCAGGTTTCCGACCGCGATCTCGCCCATCCTGGTGAATTTCACGGCGTCCACGACGGCGACGGCGTTGGAGCGTCCGCAAGCCACGTAGAGCTTGCGCCCGTCGGGGCTGAGCGCCATGTTCCATGGGCGCTTGCCCACCTCGACCTCGGCGACGATGGCCTGCGAGGCGGTGTCGATCACCTGCACCGTCGCCTTGCCGCCGGAGGTCACGAACACGTGCTTGCCATCGGGATGCACCAGCACTCCGTTGGAGCGAAGCCCCGCGGCGATCGTCGCCACGACCTCGCTGCGAGCCGTGTCGATCACCACCACGCGATCGGCTTGCTCGGCCGCCACGTAGGCGCGCGAGCCGTCGGGGAGGAAGCCGATGCCGCGCGGCCGCTGCCCGACCGTGATCGACTTCACCACCTCGCCGCGCGCCACATCGACAACGTCCACCGAGTCGGCTTCCTCGGCGCTCGCGTAGAGCCATTTGCCGTCGGGGCTCCAGACGGCGTGCTCGGGATTCTTCCCGCGCATGCGCACCGTGCGTGCGACCTGCAGCTTGGCGAGATCCACGATGGCGACCTGGTCGTTCTCCTCGACCGCCACGCTGATGAAGCGGCCGTCGGGCGACAGGTATATGGCCTCGGGCGACTTGCCGACCGGGATGGTGGCGACGTCAGCCCCGCGGTCGAGGTCGTGGACGATGAGCGAGCCTCCGGTCTGGTCGCTCACATAGAGACGCCGGCCGTCGTGCGACACCGCGATGCCGCGCGGCTTGGTACCGACCTTGAGCGTCGCGGTGACCTTGTCGGTCGCGATGTCCACCACGGAAATCGTTCCGGAGCCTTCGTTGGACACGTATGCGAACGGCGAAGCGCTCGCGCCGGCGGCGAATGCGGCGAGGGCTGCAATGAAGAGCGAGGCGAAACGGGTCATCGGGATCGACTATCCTTGCGCGATGGAGCCGCTACGTTACACCACGGTCGCCCGGGCGCTGCATTGGGCGATCGCCCTCGTCGTCGCAGCGCAGTTCACGCTCGGCTGGTGGATGCAATCGATTCCGAAGTCGCCGCAGGGTCCTCGCGCCGACGCCTTCAACCTGCACAAGTCCATCGGGCTCTCGATCCTCGTTCTGATGGCATTGCGGATCCTGTGGCGGTCGCGCCATGCACCGCCGCCATGGCCGACGATGCCCGCGTGGCAGCGCCGGCTCGCCTGGGGGAACCATGCGTTCCTCTATGGGCTCCTCGTGCTGCTGCCGGCCACCGGCTACCTGGGCTCGGTCTTCAGCGGCTATCCGGTGAAATTCTTCGGCTTGGTCCTGCCCCGATGGGGTTCGGCGTGGCCCGCCGCCAAGGACTTCATGTCCGGCACGCACCTCGCCTGCACGTGGCTCCTCGCGGCGGCGGTGGTGCTGCACCTTGCGGGCGCGGCCCACAATGCGGCCGTCGGCCGCGGCGGCGTCCTGGGCCGGATGGGCCCGCGCGGGGCCTGACGCCCGCGTTTAGCGAGGCGGCTGGAGCAGCTCCGCGGTCTCCCCGAAACCCCCTTCGCGGGCGATGTCCAGGGCGCTCTTGCCCCGGTTGTCGCGCAAGTCCGTGCGGGCTCCGGCGCCGAGCAGCGTCTTCACCACGATGCTTCGCCCATAGCCCGCGGCCCACATCAACGCGGTCAGGTCGTTGCGATAGGTGGCGTTGGCGTCCACGCCATGCGCGAGGAGCAGCGCGACCACGTCCGCGTGGCCCTCGCCGGCGGCATAGATCATGGCCGTCTTCCCTATACGGTCCACCGCACGTGGGTCGGCGTGGCGGGCGAGGAGGGTCGAGGCCATGCTGCCCAGCCCCGCGTCGGCCGCGGCCATGAGCGGCGTCACGCCGTTCACGGCGGCGATGTTCGGATCGGTGCCCGCCTCGAGCATCGCGCTCGCGAGCGACACATCCTTCTTCTTGAGCGCGATGAGGAGGGCGGTCTCGCCGAACCGGTTGCGCGCATCGGGCGATCCTCCCGCCTTGAGCGCGCGCTCGACGCCGGCCGCGTCGGCGTTGCGTGCCGCGATGAGGAGCCGCGCGTTGACCGAAAGATCACTCTCGGCCGCGAGCGCGTTCGCGGCGAGTGCGACGAGCGATGCGGCGATTGCGTGCCTGAAGACCATGGGCGCTCCTTGGGAATCGATGGGCCGCGCTGCTGCGGCGCACAACGCAGGATTTGCGAACGCGGGCGATTGGGAATATAACCGATGCTCGCCTGTGCGCGCGCTCGCCGCGGCGACGCCAGCCTCGGAATCAAGACCAACAAGACTGTCCCCCGGAGGAAAACATGCCGACCGCAATCCCCTTCAGATCGATCGCCTGCGCTGCGGCCGTGCTCGCCGCGTTCGCCGTGCCCGCCCAGGAAATGGCCGGCAGCGCGGCGACCACCACCACCAAGCCCATCTCGAAGGTCACGCCCATCAGCCAGTCGATGCTCGACGGCGCGGCGTCCGGGAAGCGCAACTGGATCCACTCGAACGGAAGCTACGCCCAGACCCGCTTCTACGGCGGCGACCAGGTGAATACCGGCAACGTCGCGAAGCTGAAGCCCGCGTTCGTGTTCCAGACCGCGGTGCTGGAGTCCATGGAGACCGCGCCCATCGTGGTCGACGGCATCATGTTTCTCACCACGTCGTTCAATCACGTTTACGCGGTCGACGCGGCTACCGGCGAGGAATTCTGGCACTACAAGCACAAGCTCGGGCCGATCGTGACGGTGTGCTGCGGCAATAACAACCGCGGTGTCGCGATCGAGGGCGGAACGCTCTTCATGGGCACGCTCGACTCGAAGCTCGTGGCGCTCGACGCCAAGACCGGCAAGCTCCTCTGGCAAACCGACATCGCGGATCCGGAGAAAGGCTACTCGGAGACGATGGCGCCCACGGTGGTGGACGGCAAGGTGATCATCGGCACCAACGGCGGCGAGTACGGCATCCGCGGCTTCGTGAAGGCCTTCGACGCCAAGGACGGAAAGCTCCTCTGGACTTTCCACACGATCCCCGAGAAGGGGCATGAGGGCGTGTGGGCGAAGAACGACGCGACGGGGCGCGACATGCACCGCGACATCGCCGCGGAGCAGGCGGCGTTCGCCAAGGACAGCTCTTTCTACCAGAGCCTGGGCGGCGGCGTGTGGATGACGCCCGCGATCGACCGCAAGACCAGCACCGTCTTCTTCGTGGTGGGTAACCCGTCGCCGGATCTCTACGGCGCCATCCGCCCGGGCGACAACCTGTACACCGATTCGATGGTGGCGCTCGACCTGAACACCGGCCGGTACAAATGGCATTACCAGTACATAGCGCACGACGTGTGGGATCTCGACGCGGTGAGCCCGCCGATCCTCACGCAGGCGAAGGACGCCTCCGGGAAGATGGTGGACGTGGTGATCCACGGCGGCAAGACGGGCCACGTGTACGTGCACGAGCGCGCCACGGGCAAGCTGCTGCGCTTCTCCGAGGCGATGATCCCTCAGGAAAACATGTGGGTCCTCCCGACCAAGGAAGGCGCGCGCATGCTGCCGGGCGCCAACGGCGGCGTCGAATGGTCGCCCCTCGCGGTCGATCCTCGCACGCACACGGCGTTCGCCGCGAACCTGCACCAGCCCATGACCTACCACGTCGAGGAAGCGCCGTACCCCGGCGGCAAGCTCTGGCTGGGGGGCGCCTTCAAGACGATTCCGTCCGAGGAGCAATGGGGCAACCTGGTCGCGGTGAACCTCGACACCGGGAAGATCGCCTGGCATCACAAGACGCCGCAGCCGCTCATCGGCGGGGTGCTCGCAACGGCCGGCAACCTCGTCTTCAATGGCGAGGCCAACGGCTGGTTCAAGGCCTACGACTCGCGCTCCGGCAAGGAGCTGTGGAAGTTCAACTGCGGCGCGGGGGTGAATGCGCCGGCCGTCTCCTACATGGTGAACGGCAAGCAATACGTCGCAGTCGCCGCCGGCGGCAACAACCAGATCGACTCGAAGCGCGGCAACAGCGTGTTCGTGTTCGCGATGCCCTAGGCGGTTCGTCGCCGGGCGCGGCCGCGTCGCGCGAGCGATGCGGCCGTTTTCATTGAGGAGGCTGAAGCACCACGATGCATCTCATGTTCCTTCGGTTCGCCGCGGCCACGGCCTGCGTGCTGGCCGCGGCGGCGGCCGGGGCCGCCGACGACGAAGCCGCCACCGCGCAGCTCGCGCAGCCGTGCTTCGCATGCCATGGCCCGCAGGGCAACTCGCAGAACCCGATGTACCCGATCCTGGCGGGCCAGTCGTGGCGCTATATCTACATCGAGCTGAAGGACTTCAACGAAGGCCGGCGCTCGGATCCGCAGATGACGCCGATGGCCAAGACGCTCACCCGCGACCAGATGATCGCGCTGGGCAACTATTTCGCCGCGCAGAAGCCCGTGGCTCCGGCTTTCAAGGTGGACGCGGCACGCGTGGCGGCGGGGAAGAAGGTTTCCGACGCCGTGCTCTGCCCGATGTGCCACCTGGGCGGCTTCGTCGGGCAAAACGAGATCCCGCGCGTGGCGGGGCAGCACCCCGAGTACATTCGCAAGCAGCTGCAGGATTTCAAGGCCCGCAAGCGCACCAATGACGGCGGGAACATGACGAGCGTGGCGTCCACGCTCTCCGACGAGGACATCGAGAACCTCGCGCAGTACGTCGCCAACCTGAGCTAGGGGCCGCACCATCCACGCGCGTTTGCTGGCGGTCGCGGCATTCCTCGCCGCGGGGATCGTCCGGGCCGAAAATCCCGCCGAGGCGCTCGAGGCGAACCGGGTCGAGGTGATCGGCACCACGCCGTTGCCGGGCCTGGGGTTGCCGCTCTGGCAGGTGCCGGCGAACGTGCAGCTCTTCACTCCGGGCCGCGGCGCCCATCCCACGACGCTGCCGGACCTTCTCGATCGCGACGCGGCGAGCGCGGTCGCGTCCTCGGGGCAGGGCAATGCGTTCCAGCCCGACTTCGCCTACCGCGGCTTCACCGCCTCGCCGTTGCTCGGCCTGCCGCAGGGGCTCGCGGTCTTCCAGGACGGCGTACGCGCGAACGAGCCGTTCGGCGACGTGGTGAACTGGGACCTCATTCCGTCTTCGGCCATCGCATCGATCCAGCTCATTCCCGGCACGGCCCCGGTATTCGGCCCGAATACGCTGGGGGGAGCGCTCGCCGTATACACGAAGAGCGGCGCGCAGTTTCCCGGCGGCTCGGTGGAGGCCCATGGCGGCTCCTACGGCCACCGCGCCCTCGAGGCGGAGCAGGGCGGAAGCCGCGGGCCTTGGGACTACTTCGTGACGGGCAACATCGTGCGCGAACACGGCTGGGCCGAGCACAACGCGAGCCGCGTGAACCAGCTCTTCGCCAAGGTGGGGCACCAGACCGACGAGAGCGACCTCGACGTGAGCGTCACGCTCGCCGACAATCGCCTCGACGGGATCCAGGCGCTGCCGCGGTCCTTCCTCGACGACATCCGCCAGGCGTACACGTGGCCCGACCGCAATACGAACCGCGCCGCGCTTGTCGCCGTGAAGGGCAGTCGGTTCGTGGCCGATGGCGTCCTCGCCGGCGCCACGGCCTACGTGCGCAAGTATCGCAACGACAATTTCTCCAGCAACGTGGATGCCGATTCCGACTCGGGCGAGCCGGCGACGAATGAAGAGGCCATCGTCGACCAGTGGAGCTATGGCGTCGGTGCGCAGGTCACCTTTGGCGGCAACGCCGTCGGGCGGGACAACCAGCTTTCGGTGGGCCTCAGCGCCGACTGGGGCGACTCGCGCTTCACGCGCGCCTCCCAACCCGCGCGTTTCGACAGCTCGCGCGGGACGCAGGCAACCGGCCCGTTCACGCCCGACACCGACGCCGCGATCAGGACGGCCCGCTACGGCGCGTTCGTCGCCGACACGCTGAACGCGGCGAAGTATTGGGTGCTCACGTTATCGGCGCGAGCGGACCACACGGGCGTGGATATCGGCGATCGCTCCGGCGACTCCCCCGATCTCGCCGGCCGGCACGAGTTCTTCCGCGTGAACCCCGCAGTGGGCGTGAATTTCGTGCCGTCCGAGCGGCTCACCGCGTACGCGGGGTACAGCGAAGGGATGCGCGCGCCCACGCCGGTGGAGCTCACCTGCGCCGATCCCTCCGCGCCGTGCAAGCTGCCGAACAACTTCCTCAGCGACCCGCCGCTGCGCCCCGTGGTCGCGAGGACGTTCGAGGCAGGCGCGCGCGGCAAATTAATGCCCTCCGTCACCTGGAGCGGCGCGGCGTTCCGCACTTCGCTCTCGGACGACATCCTGTTCGTGTCGAGCGGGGCGGGCGCGCCTACCGCGGGGTATTTCCGCAACGTGGGGGCCACGCGGCGCCAGGGAGTTGAGCTTTCGGCCGCCGTCACGCAACCGGCCTGGAAGCTCGCACTTCGATATGCCTTCGTGGATGCGACATTCCGCGCGCCGTACGTGGAATCCAGCCCCGACAACTCGACCGCGGATGCCGACGGCAATATCGTCGTTCCGGCAGGAGCACGGATTCCCGGCATTCCGCGCCACGGGCTGAAGGTGAGCCTCGACGTGAAGGTCGCCCCCACGGCCTCCATCGGCTTCGCGTTGCGCGCGGCGAGCACGGTGCGTTCGCGCGGCGACGAGAACAATCGCGATGCGAATGGCCCCGTTGCCGGCTTTGCCGTGCTCGACCTGAATGCGAGCTGGCGGGCGCCCGGCGGCACGGAGCTTTTCCTTCAGGTCGACAACGTCTCCGACCGGCGCTATGCCACCGCGGGGACGCTCGGCCGGAATTTCTTCAACGGCCCGGGCCACGCCTTCGATCCCGACACGGCGACGAGCGAACCATTCCTGGGAATCGGGGCGCCGCTCGGTGCCTGGGTGGGCGTCCGCTACCCTTGGCCGTAGGACGACGCGAAGCCCGTGGCCGCTTCGGCCCATGCTTCGAAACGGCCCCGCGCGAGTGCTGTCGCAAATCCACTGGAACGTTTCCCGGAGGAGACCATGAAGGCATTTGCGATCACGATGGGTGCGGTGCTGGCCGCTGCCGCGGCCACTGCGTCGGCGGACGTCTATTACGGCGACCGCGCCTACTACAGCCCCGAGCCCACGCTCAACTCGAACCTCGAGTGCTGGAACCCGCACGCGCGGCACTTCGAGCAGGTCCGCCCCGGCGAGCGCCAGGATGACCTCGACAAGAACAACTGCCGCAACATGGCGCCGGCCATCGCGTACGACCCGGTTCCGGTCGCACCGGCACCCGCGCGCTACTACGACCGTCGCGCCTATTCCGGGGATGAATGCTGGAACCCGCATGCGGGTCACTTCGAGCAGGTGCGGCCCGGCGAGCGGCAGGACGACCTGGATTTCTCCCGCTGCCGTCCTGAAGGCTACCGCTACGCCTATCGGTATCGCTGAGTCCGGCTAGTCGCGGAAGGCGACGAGCACCGCGTCGGCAGGAACGAGCTGGTTTTCGGCGAAAGCCACCCGTTCGATCACGCCGTCGCGCGGGCTCGTGATGGTGTGCTCCATCTTCATGGCCTCGAGAATCATGAGGGCCTGCCCCTTCTTCACCGCGTCTCCGGCGTTCGCAAGCACCTTCACGACGCGCCCGGGCATGAGCGAGGTGAGGCGCGCGTCCGGCACCGCATCGGCCGGCTCGTAGTGGAAGGGATCGACCAGCTCCAGCTCATAACGCCCCAGCGGCGTGGTGGCCGAAAACCGATCCCCCACGCGCGCCACGCGCGAGAAATAGGTTTCTTCATCGAGCGCGATCGGCAGGCGGTCGCCGTCGCGCGGACCGACCGCCACGCGATGGCGCTTGCCGCGAATTTCCACGAACGCGTGATCGGAGTGCGCCTCGGCCGTGAGCACCGTCACCGCGCCATCGGATGAGCGCAACTCCATGCGGCGCGCGGCCGCCTGATTGAGGCGCCAGCCGTGGGTGTCGTCCCAGGGCGTGGGCGTCGCGGCGGCGATCGCTTCCTGCTCGTCGAGGAATGCGCGCGCCCCCACGGCGACCAGCGCTTCCACCGGTACGTCGTGCACGGAGGGCAACAAGTCGGACTTGTGCCGATCGATGAAGCCGGTATCGGTGTCGCCTGCGAGGAACGCGGGGTGCGCCACGACGCGCTCCAGGAACGCGAGGTTGGTCTTCACGCCGAGGATCTCGGTTTCGCCGAGCGCCTCGTGCATCCGACGTGCCGCTTCCGCGCGGTCGCTTCCCCACACGACGAGCTTGGCGATCATCGGATCGTAGAAGACGCTCACCTCGTCACCCTCGCGGATGCCGGTATCCAGGCGCACGACCTCGTCGATCTCGTGAGGCGCCCGCATCACGCCCACGCGGCCCGTCTCGGGCAGGAACTGATTCGCCGGATTCTCGGCGCAGAGCCGGACCTCGATCGCATGGCCCCCGGTGGCGATCTCCGATTGGCGTAGCGGAAGCGCCTCGCCCGCGGCCACGCGCAGCTGCCATTCGACGAGGTCCTCGCCGGTGGTCATCTCGGTCACCGGGTGCTCGACCTGCAGGCGCGTGTTCATCTCCATGAAGTAGAACTTGCGATCGGCGCCGGCGATGAACTCGATGGTCCCTGCGCCGCGGTAAGCGATGGCGCGCGCCGCGGCCACGGCGGCCTCTCCCATGGCGCTGCGCATCGCATCGTCCAGGAACGGCGAGGGCGTCTCCTCGAGGATCTTCTGGTGGCGGCGCTGGATCGAGCACTCGCGCTCGAAGAGGTGCACGTAGTTGCCGTGCGTATCGCCGAATACCTGGAATTCGATATGGTGCGGCCCCTGCACGAAGCGCTCCAGGAGCACGCGGTCGTCGCCGAACGATCCTCGCGCCTCGCGCCTTGCGCCCTCGAGCTGCTGCTCGAACTCCTCGTCGCCCGTTACCAGCCGCATTCCCTTGCCGCCGCCGCCCGCCACGGCCTTGACGAGGAGCGGGAATCCGACCTTCTTCGCTTCGCCGCGGAGCAGCTTCGCGTCCTGTATCTCGCCGTGGTAACCGGGCACGACCGGGACCCCGGCCTTCTCCATGATCGCCTTGGCGCGGTCCTTCAATCCCATCTTCTCGATGGCTTCGGGCGTGGGGCCGATGAATGCGATGCCGGCCGCCTCCACGGCGCGCGCGAACTCCTCGTTCTCGGAGAGGAATCCGTACCCCGGGTGGATCGCCTGTGCACCGCAGGCTTTCGCGACCTCGATGATCCGGTCGCCGCGCAGGTACGAATCCACCGGACGCGGGCCGCCGATGAGGTACGCCTCGCCGGCCATCTCGACGTGCAGCGCATGGGCATCGATGCTCGAATGGACCGCCACCGTGCGGATGGCGAGGCGTTCGCAGGTGCGCATCACGCGGCAGGCGATCTCGCCGCGGTTGGCGATGAGGATCTTGGAGAACATGGCGGTCGCGCAATTATACTGTCGCGATGGACCGGCGTTCCCTCGACTCGCCCTGCAACAACGTTTGCACGCTCGACGCGGCGACGCAGGCCTGCATCGGGTGCGGACGCACGCTGGAGGAGATCGAGCGCTGGATCGAGTTCACGCATGAGCGGCGCATGGCGATCGTCGCCGAGTTGCCGGCACGCCGCGCGCGCATCGAATCGCAGCGCGTGTCCGAAGCCGCGAACCGCGCCGCCGAATGGCCGCGGACGCGATGCTCGCGGTGCGGCGCAGGATTCGCCTGCGGCGCTTCGGACTGCAGCACGCCCTGTTGGTGCGCGAGCTATCCGCCGGTGGATCCGGTAGCGGGAGCGACTTGCCTGTGTCCCTCGTGCCTCGCCGCGACTCGCGCTGGCGCGACGGCCTGAGCGCCGCTTACTCGGCGGGCATCTCCGGCGGCAGGTCGGCCTCGGGCGGGGGCGGCGGGACCCACGACGCGCGGCGCTTTTCCAGGAAAGCCGCCACGCCCTCGCGTCCCTCCGGGGACGCACGGATCTTCGCGATGCGCTCGGCCGTGTCCTGGATGAGCTCGCTGGTGACGGGTTTCCCCGCGACCGCGCGGATGAGCTCCTTGGCGGCCACCTGCGCGGCGGGGCTGCAGGCCAGCAGCGCGTCCACGAGGACGCCGATCTTGTCGTCCAGGTCCGCGTCGTCGTGTGCGAGCTCGTGGACGAGGCCCAGCCGGAAGGCTTCCGCGGCATCGAACCGCTCGCCGGTGAGGAAGAAGCGGCGCGATGCGCGCTCGCCGATCGCGGCGACCACGTAAGGGGAGATGGCCGCGGGAATCAGGCCCAGGCGCGCCTCGGTGAGACCGAACGACGCTTTCTGCGTAGCGAACGCGACGTCGCAGCAGGCGATGAGCCCCACGCCCCCGCCATACGCCGCGCCGTGGACGCGCGCGATCGTGGGCTTGCGCAAGTGGGCGAGCGTGCGCATGAGCGCGGCGAGCGCCATCGCGTCGCGGCGATTCTCGTCGAGCGAGAAGCCCGCCATGCGCCTCATCCAGGCGAGATCGGCGCCCGCCGAGAACGAGCGGCCCGCGCCCGACAGGACCACCACTCGCACGCCGTCGTCGGCCTCGAGGCCGCGCAGCGACTCGGTCATCTCGGCAATCAGCGCATCGTCGAACGCGTTGTGCCGGTCGGGACGATTCATGCAGACCACGGCCACGGGGCCTTGGCGTTCCAGGACGAGCGACTGGCTCATGGGCTCACATCCGGAAGACGCCGAAGCGCGTCTCTTCGGGCGGCGCGTTGGCGGTGGCGGCGAGCGCCAGCCCGAGCACGCGGCGCGTGTCCGCGGGATCGATCACGCCGTCGTCCCAGAGGCGCGCGGTGGCGTAGTAGGGATGGCCCTGGCGCTCGTACTGATCCCGGATGGGCGCCTTGAAAGCCTCCTCGTCGTCCTTCGACCACTTCCCGCCCTTCGCCTCGATGCCGTCGCGGCGCACCGTGGCGAGCACGGAGGCGGCCTGCTCGCCGCCCATCACCGAGATGCGCGCATTGGGCCAGGTCCAGAGGAAGCGCGGGTTGAACGCGCGGCCGCACATGCCGTAGTTGCCCGCGCCGAAGGAGCCGCCCACGATCACCGTGAGCTTCGGCACCTTCGCGCACGAGACCGCCGTCACCATCTTGGCGCCATCCTTCGCGATGCCGCCGCTCTCGTACTTCTTCCCGACCATGAACCCGGTGATGTTCTGCAGGAAGAGGAGCGGAATGCCGCGCTGGGCGGCGAGCTCGATGAAGTGGGCGCCCTTCAGTGCCGATTCGGAGAAGAGGATGCCGTTGTTGGCGAGGATCGCGACCGGGTAGCCGTGGATCGCCGCGAAGCCGGTGACGAGCGTGGTGCCATAGAGCGCCTTGAACTCGTGGAGCTCGGAGCCGTCGACGAGGCGCGCGATGATTTCGCGGACATCGAACGGGTGGCGGGGATCGGCGGGAATGATGCCGTAGAGGTCTTCGGCGGGATAGGAAGGCTCCGTCACCCGGGCGCGGCCCGATAGTTCGTCATCGGGCCCCGGCCCTTGCCGGGATGGCCGCGTGTGCGAGATGATTTCCCGCGCGATCGCCAACGCATGCCGGTCGTCATCCGCCAGGTGGTCCGTCACGCCCGACGTCCGCGAGTGCACATCGCCGCCGCCCAGCTCTTCCGCGCTCACCACTTCACCGGTCGCGGCCTTCACCAGCGGCGGGCCGCCCAGGAAGATCGTGCCCTGGTTCTTCACGATGACCGACTCGTCGCACATCGCCGGAACGTACGCGCCGCCCGCGGTGCAGGAGCCCATCACGACCGCGACCTGCGGGATTCCGAGCGCCGAGAGATTCGCCTGGTTGTAGAAGATGCGCCCGAAGTGCTCGCGGTCCGGAAATACCTCGTCCTGCAGCGGCAGGAACGCGCCGCCGGAATCCACGAGGTAGACGCAGGGCAGGTGGTTCTGCTGCGCGATCTCCTGGGCGCGAAGGTGCTTCTTCACCGTCATCGGGTAATAGGTGCCGCCCTTCACGGTGGCGTCGTTGGCGACGATCACCGCCTCGCGGCCCTCGATGCGGCCGATGCCGGTGATGATGCCCGCCGAAGGCGCGTCGCCCTCGTACATGCCGAAAGCGGCGAGCTGCGAGAGCTCGAGGAAGGGCGAGCCCGGATCGAGGAGCGCCCGCACGCGCTCGCGCGGCGGGAGCTTGCCGCGGGCGGCATGCTTCTTCTGCGCCTCGGGGCCTCCGCCTTCGGCTACGCGCGCGACCTGTGCGCGCAGGTCATCGACGAGCGCGCGGTGGTGCGCCGCGTTCGCCTGGAACGCGGGGCTGGAGGTGTCGAGGCGGGACTTGATGCGCGGCACGCTACTCGCAGAGGTTGCGCGCGATCAGCATGCGCTGGATTTCGCTGGTGCCCTCGTAAATCTGGGTGATGCGCGCATCGCGGTAGTGCCGCTCGACCGGATAGTCGTGCAGGTAGCCATATCCGCCGTGGACCTGGATCGCCTTGGAGCAGACCCACTCGGCGAGCTCGGAGGCGTAGAGCTTGGCCTGCGAGGCTTCCGAGAGGCACGCCACGCCCTCGGTTCGCAGCCGGGCCGCATGCAGGACCAGCATTCGCGCCGCGTTGATGCGCGTGTGCATGTCCGCGAGGTAGTTGGCGATGGGCGGGTGCTCGGCGAGCTTCTTTCCGAACTGCGTGCGCTCCTTCGCGTAGGCGAGCGCCGCCTCGAACGCGGCGCGGGCGATGCCCAGGGCCTGGGCGGCGATCCCGATGCGCCCGCCCTCGAGGTTCGAGAGCGCGATCGCGAGTCCCTTTCCACGCGGGCCGAGGAGCGCTCCCGCGGGCAGCTTGCAATCCTGCAAGACGATGGCGCAGGTGTCCGAGGCGCGGATGCCGAGCTTGTCCTCGAGCTTCTGCGGGACGAAGCCGGGCGTGTCCGTCGGGACGATGAAGGCCGACAAGCCTTTCTTGCCGAGCTCGGGATCGGTCACGGCGAAGACGATCGCCACCGCGGCGCGCTTGCCATTGGTGACGAACTGCTTGTTGCCGTCGAGGACCCAACCGCCGTCGTTCGATCCTGTCCCGGTCGGCGGGGACCCCAGTGAGGCGGCGCGTGTCCTGAGGTTATTCGCCTCGCTGCCGGCCTGCGGCTCGGTGAGGCAGAAGCAACCGATCTTGCGGCCGCTCGCCATGTCCGGAAGCCACCGCTTCTTCTGCTCGTCGCTTCCCCACGCGAGGATCGGGCCGCACCCCACGGAGTTGTGCACGCTCATGAGCGTCGCCGTCGCGGCACAGCCGGCGGCGATCTCCTCCATGGCGAGAGCGTACGCGACGTAGTCGGTGAAAGAGCCGCCCCATTCCTCCGGGACCACCATGCCGAGGAAACCCAGCTCGCCCAGCTTGGCCACGACCGCGTCGGGGATCCACCCTTCTTCCTCCCATTTCGCGGCGTGGGGCGCCAGCTCCGCTTGCGCGAACCCGCGCGCGGTGTCGCGGATCATGCGCTGCTCTTCGGTGAGGAAGTCGCTGCGGGCGCGCGTGAGCATCCGTCTACTTCGCGTCTTTCTCGATTCGGTCGACGTTCTCCGAGGCCTTCTTGTTGATGTCGGCTTCCAGCGCCTTGGCCTTGTCGAGCGCCTGGACCTGGCTGCCGAACGCATCGTGGCGGGCGCGCTCGAGCGCCTCCGCCTGCTCCTGCTTCGCGTCCACTTTCGCGGGCGGCGGGCTCTTGCCGCAGCCTGCAACCACGCCGGCGAGCGCCATCGCCGCGAGGAGCGCCGCGCGCCGCCCGGGCATCATGCGCGCACCGCCTTCACCCGCTGGCGGATGTCGGCGCGTACCTTGGGTGGAAGGTGGTTCCATCTCACGCCCGCGACGGCGCCCGCGAGGGCGAGGCATGCGGGCACGCTGTTTCGTTCCGGGTTGGCGCGGCGCAGCTGCAGCCACGCGTCCCAGAATCCCACGCGCATCAGGGCCTCGAGCGAGTCGATGCCCACGCCACGAAGCTCGGCCGCGAGCGACGCGCCGATGTTCGGCGTGCGCTCGATCGGAGTAGCGATTACGGTGTTCATCATTACAAGACCTCCAGTGCGATTGCCGTTCCCTCGCCGCCGCCGATGCACAGTGCGGCGACGCCCTTTTTCAAGCCTCGCTTCTTGAGAGCGTATATGAGCGTCGTCATGATGCGGGCCCCCGTGGCGCCGATCGGGTGGCCGAGGGCCACCGCGCCGCCGTTCACGTTGACCTTGTCCGCGGGGATCCCCACGTCCTTCATCGCGGCCATGGCGACCACCGCGAAGGCCTCGTTCACCTCGAAGAGGTCCACGTCCGTGGTTTTCCAGCCGGCCTTGTCGAGGACCTTCCTGATCGCACCCACGGGCGCCGTCGTGAACCACTCGGGCTCGTGCGCGTTGGATGCGTAGGCAACGATCCTCGCGAGCGGCTTCGCGCCGCGCCGCTTCGCTTCGGTTTCGGTCATCATCACCAGCGCCGCCGCGCCGTCGGAGATGGAGGAGGAGGTGGCCGCCGTCACGGTGCCATCCTTGTTGAAGGCCGGGCGCAACGTCGGGATCTTCTCGACGTTCACGGAGAAAGGCGTCTCGTCCTCGGACACGATCTCGCTCCCCTTGCGGCCCTCGACCGTCACGGGCGCGATCTCTTCCTTGAACTCGCCGCCCTTCGAGGCCCTCACGGCGCGCTCGGTCGATTCCTTCGCGTAGGCGTCCATCTGCTCACGCGTGAAGCCGTACTTCTCCGCGGTCTTGTCGGCGAAGTGGCCCATGGGCTTGCCGTCGTACGCGTTCTCGAGGCCGTCGAACGCCATGTGGTCCAGCACCTTCTGGTGGCCATAGCGATATCCCGCGCGGACTTTCGGAAGCAGATGCGGCGCGTTGGTCATCGACTCCATGCCGCCGGCGACCACGACCTTCGCCTGGCCCGAGGAGAGCTGGTCGAAGGCCATCATCGCGGCCTTCATGCCCGAGCCGCACATCTTGTTCACCGTCGTGGCGGGCGTGCCCTTGTCGAGCCCGGCGCCGAGCGCCGCCTGGCGCGCCGGCGCCTGGCCCTGTCCCGCCCCCAGCACGTTGCCGAAGATGAGGTCCTCGACTTCGGTGGGCTTCACTCCCGCCTGCTCGACCGCCGCCTTGATGGCGACCGCACCCAGCTGGGACGCGCTCATGCTGTTGAACTTGCCCTGCATGGAGCCGATGGGCGTGCGCTTCGCGCCGACGATGACGATGTTTTCAGGCATGGTGAATCTCCAGGTGCGTTTCTAGACCGATTCGTTGAAGAGCTCGCGCCCGATCAGCATGCGGCGGATCTCGTTGGTGCCGGCGCCGATGTCGTAGAGCTTTGCGTCGCGAAGCAGGCGCCCTGCGGGGAATTCGTTGATGTAGCCGTTGCCGCCCAGGCACTGGATCGCTTCCAGCGCGACCTGCACGGCGTTCTCCGAGGAGAAGAGGAGGCATGCGGCCGCGTCCTTGCGTGCCGCGCGCCCGCGGCCGGCGTCGAGCGCCTGCGCGGTGCGGTAGCTGAAGGCGCGCGAGGCTTGCAGCTTCGTGTACATGTCGGCGACCTTGCCCTGCATGAGCTCGAAGGTGCCGATCGGCTCGCCGAACTGCTTCCTCTCGTGGATGTACGGGAGCACGAGGTCCATCGCGGCCTGCATGATGCCCAGCGGGCCGCCGGAAAGAACGGTGCGCTCCGTGTCGAGGCCCTTCATCAGCACGGTCGAGCCGCCGTTCACCTTGCCGAGCACGTTCGCGTCGGGAATCTCGCAATCCTGGAAGACCAGCTCGCAGGTGTTGGAGCCGCGCATGCCGAGCTTGTCTAGCTTCTGGGCGGTGGTGAAGCCTTTGGTGCCTTTCTCGACGAGGAAGGCGGTCATCGCCTTGGAGCCCTGGTCCTTCGGCGCGGTGCGCATGTAGACGATGGCGACATCGGCGTCGGGGCCGTTGGTGATCCACATCTTCGAGCCGTTGGCGACCCAGCGATCGCCCTTCTTCTCCGCGCGGCATGCCATGGAGCCCACGACGTCGCTGCCCGCGCCGGGCTCGCTCATCGCGAGCGCGCCCACGAACTCGCCCGAGCAGAGCTTCGGCAGGTACTTGCGCCGCTGCGCCTCGCTGCCGTTGAGATAGAGATTGTTGACGCAGAGGTTCGAGTGCGCACCGTAGGACAGGCCCACCGATGCCGATGCGCGCGAGACTTCCTCCATCGCGACCACGTGCGCGAGGTAGCCCAGGCCCGTGCCGCCGTACTCCTCGGGCAGCGTCATGCCGAGGAGGCCCAGCTCGCCCAGCTTCTTCCACATGCCCGCGGGAAACTCGTTCTTCGCGTCGATCTCCGCGGCCCGGGGTGCGAGATCCGCGTCGCACATGCGCTTCACGGTGTCACGAAGCGCGTCGAATTCCTCGTTCAGGTGGGTATCGAAAAGCAAGAAGGACGCTCTGGAGGATCGAGAGTGTAATTATCGCCTATTTCGGCGCCATCCGTATCGCTCCATCGAGGCGAATCACCTCGCCGTTCAGCATCTCGTTCTCGATGATGTGGCGCACGAGCGCGGCGTATTCCTCGGGTGTGCCCAGGCGCGAGGGGAACGGAACCTGCGCGCCCAGCGAGGCGCGGATCTCGTCGCTCATGCCGCGCAGCATCGGCGTATCGAAGATGCCCGGGGCGATCGTCATCACGCGGATGCCGAACTTCGAGAGCTCGCGTGCGATGGGCAGCGTCATGCCGTTCACGCCGGCCTTCGAAGCCGCGTAGGCCGCCTGGCCGACCTGGCCATCGGTGGAAGCGACCGACGACGTATTCACGATCACGCCGCGCTCGCCCGACGCCAACGCGGGCTGCACGCTCATCTTCGCCGCGGCGAGGCGGATCGCGTTGAAGGTGCCCACGAGATTGATCTTCACCGCGCGCTCGAACGAGGAGAGCGCGTGCGGCCCGTTGCGGCCGACGACCCGCTCGCCCGGTGCCACCCCTGCGCAATTCACGAGGCCGTGGATCGCGCCGAAGGCCGACACGCACTCGCCTACCGCGGCCTCGGTCGAGGCTTCGTCGGTCACATCGGCTTTCACGAAGCGTGCGCGCGCGGGAATGCTTTCCGCAGGGGGCTCGTTCACGTCGGCCACCACGACCTTGGCGCCGTGGCTGGCGAGCATCGCCGCGGTGGCGGCGCCGAGGCCGGAGCCTGCGCCCGTCACGAGGAACACGTGGTTCTGGATCTGCATGTCAGTCCTTGGAGGTGATGGAGGTCTCGGCAACCGCGACGAGCGGCACGTCGTGTTCGCGGGCCCACGTGTGCCAATACGCGGCGTCATGGCCGGAAAAAAGCTCCGCGAGGGCGGCGCTGTCCAGCCGCGGCAGCGCGAAGTGCTGGCGCAGGCGCTCGGCGAAGTGCGGCTCGAGCACCGCGAGCGCCACCCACCCGCGTTTCGCCGCATAGAGATTGTATCCGGCGAAGCCTCCGCCCAGCAGGGCGCCGGGCGCGGTGAGGCCCTCGCGCCGTGGCGCGGCGAGCGCCTCGGCGGCCTCGGCGAGGGCGGCGACCGCGCGGCGCTCCTTTCCACCGCGGCTGCGCGAGAGAAGGAGTGCGAGCGCCGTGCTCACCGCGCGCTCGGCACCGGCCATGTCGGCGAAGAGCGTGGCGGGCAGCGAAGGTGGCGCCACGAGCCCGGCCTCGGCGAGGTAGGTGAGGTCGTGCCCCGCGATGGCATCGTGGGGTGGCGCGTGCCCGGTGATCGCGACGTGGCAGAGATCGGGGAAGCGCGCGAGCGCGTCGGGGCCCAGCCCGAGGCGATCGAGCGCCGCGGCGCGCTGCGCGGTCACGAGCAGGTCGGCGCTCTCCAGGCGGCGCTCCATGGCCTTGCGCCCGATCTCGCTCTTCAGGTCCAGGCGTCCGACCTCGATCCCCTCGTGCAGGCGGGCGTACCAGGCGGGACAGAACTGCTCGAACGGATCGCCCGGTGGCGGCTCGACCTTCGAAACGGCCGCGCCCATGTCGCGTAGCCGCGCACAAGCCGCGGGGCCGGGAAGGTTCAACGCGATCGTAACCACGCGCAATCCGTCGAGAAGGCCCAAGGCGTCGCCGCGATAAGATGGTGGATCGAAATTATAGGGTCCGCCGTGAGCCTTGCATTCCCCGACACCGTGCGACCGATCGTGCGCGGCTGGTTGAACGCGAACCACGTGGCGCTCCTTGCGCCCGGCGACAACGTTCTCATCGATTCGGGTTATTGCACGCACCGCGAGCGCACGCTCGAGATCCTCGCGAGCCCCGAGGGCTTCGACCGCCAGCCCATCGAGCGCCTCGTGAACACCCATTGCCACTCGGACCACATGGGCGGCAACGCCGCCATCGCGAGCGCCTACGGCTGCCGAATCACCATTCCCGCCGGCGAAGCGAAACACGTGCAGCCGTGGACTCCCCAGAGCGCGTGGATGGAGCAGCTCGACCAGCGCGCGGATCCGTTCCATTTCGACGACACGCTCGCCGCGGGCGAATCGTTCGAGGGCGGCGGCTTCGAGTGGCGGGCGCACGCCGCGCCCGGCCACGACATGGATGCGCTCATGTTCTTCGAGCCGGCCCACCGGATCCTCGTCTCGGGCGACGCGCTGTGGGAGAACGCCATGGGATTCGTGTGGCCGGCCGAGGGGCGCAATCCCCATATCGACGCGGCGCGCGAGGCGCTCGATTCGATCGAGCGCCTCGATCCCGCGGTCGTCATTCCCGGGCACGGCGAGCCGTTCACCGACGTGGGCGGCTCGATCGCCACGGTGCGCGCGAAGCTCGACGCCTTCGAGAGCGATCCCCGCAAGAACGCGCGGCACGGCACGAAGGTGATGTTCGTCTTCGCGCTCCTCGACAAGGAATCGATGCGCGTGGACGAGGTGCCCGCCTACCTGGGAAGCGTGCCCTTCTACCGGGAGGTATCCGAGCGCTTTCTCGGCCTCGGCCCCGCGGCCCTCGCCGAGTGGCTCCTCGCGGAGCTCGCGAGGGCGGGCGCGGTGGCGATCGCCGACGGGGTCGTGCGGCCCACGATGCCCGCCTGAGGCTGCGGGAACGAGCGCAGTCCGTCCAGGTCGAGGATGCGAAGCTTTCCGTATTCCACCTTCAGCAGCCCCGCGCGCTCGAGCACCTGCAACGCCTGGTTCACGCGCTGCCGCGAAACGCCCGTGAGGTAGCCGATCTCCTCCTGGGAGAGCTGGATGTCGCTCGCCTGGTCCGGATACAGCACGGGATTGAAGAGGCTCGCGAGCGAGCGCGCCACGCGTGCATCGGGTTCCAGCAGCCGTTCGTACTCCACCATCGCGATGAATTGCCCGAGGCGCTCGTTCAGCTGCAGAAGCAGGAAGCGGTTGAACTCGATGCTCGTGTCGAGCAGCCATTCGAAAGTGGCGCGCGGCATGTAGGCGATGCGGCTCTCGCGCAGCGTCACCACGTCGTACTTGCGCGCCTTGTCCTTGAGGAGCGAGCCCTCGCCGAACCAGCCGCCGCTGGTGACGCCCAGGAAGGTGGTGGTCTTGCCCTCGCTGTTCATGCTCGTCATCTTGACCAACCCGTCGATCACGCCGATCCAGGTGTCCACCGGCTCGCCCTTGCGGCAAACCGGAACGCCGACGGGAAGCGTGCGCACCACGGTCTCGGCTTCCACGCGCTCCACCTGGTCGCGCGCGAGCGAGCGGGTCCAGAGGGATGCGTCGAGGAGCTGGGAAAGGGTATCCATGGCCGAATTGTCGGCCAAAAGACAACCGGCCGAGAAGTCCTCCCGCTACACTAGCCCGAAACCAGGAGGAGTGCGCCCGATGCCGGTGGTCGACGGGACGCCCGATACGTTCCCGAAGCTCCTGCTGCATCACGCGCAGCGGCTCGCCCACGCGCCCGCCATCCGCGAGAAGTACCTCGGCATCTGGCAATCGTGGACGTGGTCGCAGGTGCGCGACGAGGTGCGCTATCTCGCCGCGGGACTTGCCGCCGCCGGCGTTCAACCGGGCATGCACGTCGCGGTGATCGGTGCGAACCGGCCGCGCCTCTACTGGTCGATCATCGCCGCGCAGTCGCTGGGCGCGATTCCGGTCCCGTTCTACGAGGACGCCATCGCGCAGGAGATGGTGTACGTGTTCCGCGACGCCGAGATCGCCTTCGCCATCGTCGAGGACCAGGAGCAGGCCGACAAGCTCCTCGAGATCCTGCCGCAGTGCCCCGCGTTGAAGCACATCTGGTACGACGAGGCGCGCGGGCTGCGCAAGTACAACCACCCCGAGCTCGCGCCCTACGAGGCGCTGCGCGAGTCGGGCATCGCGCGCTCGCGTGACGAGCCCGGCGCCTTCGAGGCCGCCATCGCGAACGGCGCGCCGTCCGACACCGCGATCATGATGTACACCTCGGGAACCACGGGTCATCCGAAAGGAGTCGTCCTCTCGCACGACAACCTGGTCCTGTCCAGCCGCGCGTACGCCGATCTCGAGCAGCTCACGCCCGCCGAGGAGGTCCTCGCGTACCTGCCCATGGCATGGATCGGGCAGAACCTCTTTTCCTACGCGCAGTGGATGGTGGTGGGCTTTCGCATCAATTGCCCCGAATCGGCCGAGACCGTGATGACGGACATGCGCGAGATCGGGCCCACGTACTATTTCGCCCCGCCGCGCGTGCTCGAAGGGCTCCTCACCCAGGTCACCATCCGCATGGAGGACGCGAGCTGGGTGAAGCGGCGCATGTTCCGCTACTTCATGGATCTCGCACGGCGCGTGGGTGCGAGGCTCCTCGATGGGCGCCGGGTGAACGCGGCGCACCGCGCTCTCTACGCGCTGGGCGGGTTGCTCGTCTATGCACCGCTCAAGAACGCGCTCGGCATGTCTCGCGTGCGCGTCGCATACACCGCCGGGGAGGCGATCGGGCCGGATCTCTTCGTCTTCTACCGCTCGCTCGGGATCAACCTGAAGCAGCTCTACGGCTCGACCGAGACCTCGGTGATGGTGTGCGTGCAACCGAACGGCGAGGTGAAGCCCGACACCGTCGGCCCGCCGATGAAGGGCGTGGAGATCCGCGTGCTCGATTCCGGCGAGATCGTGTTGCGCTGCCCGGGCCTCTTCCGCGCGTACTACAAGAACGACGACGCCACCCGCGAGGCCAAGGATGCCGAGGGCTGGTTCCACACCGGCGACGCGGGCTTCTTCGACGGCTCCGGCCACCTCAAGATCATCGACCGCGCCCGCGACGTGGGGAAGCTTTCCGACGGCACGCTGTTCGCGCCAAAGTACCTCGAGAACAAGCTCAAGTTCTTCCCGTACATCAAGGAGGCCGTGGCCTTCGGCCATGGCAGGGGTGAGGCGACCGCGATGGTGAACATCGACGTGGAGGCGGTGGGCGACTGGGCCGAGCGCCGCGGCATCGCGTATTCGGGCTACACGGACCTCGCCGCGAAGCCGCAGGTCGCCGAGCTCCTGCGCGACTGCGTGGGCCGGGTGAATGCGGATCTCGCGAACGACGCGAAGCTCGCCGGCAGCCAGATCCATCGCTTCGTCGTGCTGCACAAGGAGCTCGACGCCGACGACGGCGAGCTCACGCGCACGCGCAAGGTGCGCCGCGGCTTCATCGCCGAGAAATACGCGACGATCGTCGATGCCCTGTATTCCGGTGTCGATCGGTGCGCGGTGGAGGCGCAGGTGCGCTTCGAGGATGGACGAGCCGGTGTCGTGCGCGCGGAGCTGACCGTGCACCCGGCGCCCACGCACGCCGCGCAGGCGCTCGCCGCATGAACCTGCGCGAGCTGGAGCCCGGCACCGCCGATCGCGAGCTGGGCGCAACCATCCTCGCGGTGGAAGGCGTGTCGCTCGCCTTCGGTGGCGTGAAGGCGCTCACCGACGTGAGCTTCGAGGTGCGCGAGGGCGAGATCCGCGCCATCATCGGCCCGAACGGCGCCGGCAAGAGCTCGATGCTGAACGTGATCAACGGCGTGTACCGGCCGCACGCGGGGAAGATCTCCTTTCGCGGCGAAACACGCACGCACATGGACCCGCGCCACTCCGCGAAGCTGGGGATCGCGCGCACCTTCCAGAGCCTCGCGCTCTTCAAGGGCATGAGCGTCCTGGACAACATCCTCGCGGGCCGCAGCCTCATGATGAAGTCGAACCTCCTCTTGCAGGCATTGCGGCTGGGCCCCGCGCTTCGCGAGGAGATCGAGCACCGGAAGCGGGTCGAGGAGATCATCGACTTCCTCGAGATCCCGCACGTGAGGAAGACGCCGGTGGGACGCCTGCCGTACGGCCTGCAAAAGCGCGTGGACCTGGGCCGGGCGCTCGCGGCCGAGCCCAGGGTCCTGCTGCTGGACGAGCCCATGGCCGGCATGAACATGGAGGAGAAGCAGGACATGAGCCGCTTCATCCTCGACGTGAACGAGGAGTTCGGCACGACGATCGTCCTCATCGAGCACGACATGGGCGTCGTGATGGACCTCTCGGACCGCGTCGTGGTGCTCGACTACGGCCGCAAGATCGCCGACGGCACGCCCGAGGAAGTGCGCGCGAGCCAGGCCGTGATCGACGCGTACCTCGGGGTGAAGCACTGATGGAAGCGTTGCGCCGCCCATCCACCATCGCCTTCTTCGTGCTGCTGGCGATCGCCGCCGTGATGCCGCTCGCGCTGGGGCAGGCCAAATTCCCGCAATGGCTGGAAGTGGCCCTCGGAGGGCTCCTCACCGGCGTCCTCTACTCGCTGGTGGCCATCGGCCTGGTGCTGATCTTCAAGGCCTCGGGCGTCTTCAATTTCGCACAGGGCTCGATGGTGCTCTTCGCGGCGCTCACGCTCGTGCGGCTCGCCGAGAAGATGCCGCTCGCGCTCGCGATCGTGGTCACGCTGCTGGTGATGATCGCGCTGGCGTGGGCGATCGAGCGCTGGGTGCTGCGGCCCCTGGTGAACCAGGACGGCATCGTGCTCTTCATGGCCACGCTCGGGATCGCCTATTTCCTCGACGGGTTCGGCCAGGCCGTGTGGGGGAGCGACATCTACACATTGCACGTGGGAATGCCCAAGGAGCCCAAGATCATCCTCGAGAGCGTGTTCGACGGCGGCGTGCTGGTGGACATGGAGGACTTCGTGGCGGCGATCATCGCCGCGGTCCTGGTGGCGGCGCTCACCTTGTTCTTCCAGAAGACGAGCACGGGCAGGGCGCTGCGCGCCGTGGCCGACGACCACCAGGCCGCGCAATCCATCGGCATTCCGCTGAATCGCATCTGGGTGATCGTGTGGAGCGTGGCCGGGCTCGTGGCGCTGGTCGCCGGCATCGTGTGGGGCTCGAAGCTCGGCGTCCAGTTCTCGCTGTCGCAGGTCGCGCTGAAGGCGCTTCCCGTGGTGATCCTGGGCGGCTTCACCTCGATCCCGGGCGCGATCGTCGGAGGGCTCCTCATCGGGTTGGGAGAGAAGCTCTCCGAGGTCTACCTCGGGCCCTTCTTCGGCGGCGGGATCGAGGCGTGGTTCGCGTACGTGCTCGCCCTCGTGTTCCTCCTTTTCAGGCCCGAGGGACTCTTCGGCGAGAAGATCATCGACAGGGTATGAAGCCGTGATCTACCGCGAAACCGGGCAATTCAAGACTACCTACGCTTCGGACCAGCAGCTCTTCCCGATCCTGCAGGACCGCGTGTTCGTGATCGGCGCGCTGGCCTTCGCCTTCATCGCGGTGCCGTTCCTCGCGAGCGACTACCTTTTCCGCGCGATCCTCACGCCGTTCCTCATCCTGTCGCTCGCGGCCCTGGGCCTCAACATCCTCGTGGGCTATTGCGGGCAGGTCTCGCTCGGCACGGGCGGCTTCATGGCGGTGGGAGCGTACGCGGCGTACAACTTCGCGGTGCGCGTGCCGCAGCTGGACCTCCTCGTGATCTTCGTCCTGGCGGGTGTCTGCGCCGCGGCGGTGGGCGTCCTCTTCGGCATCCCGAGCCTGCGCATCAAGGGCTTCTACCTCGCGGTGGCCACGCTCGCCGCGCAATTCTTCATCGACTGGGCGTTCGCGCGCATCAAGTGGTTCACCAACGACACGCCCTCGGGCTCGGTCTCCGCGCCGCCGCTGGAGATCCTGGGCTACGGGATCCACGGCCCGCAGCAGAAATACCTGCTGGTCCTCGCCATCGTCTCGGTCGCGGCCCTCGTCGCACGCAACCTCACGCGCGGTGCCATCGGACGTTCATGGATGGCTACCCGGGACATGGACGTGGCCGCCGAGGTGATCGGCATCCGGCCCCTCACGGCGAAGCTTTCCGCGTTCGCCGTGAGCTCGTTCTTCGTGGGCATCTCGGGCGCCCTCTGGGCGTTCGTCTACCTGGGCTCCTGGGAGCCGCTCGCCTTCGACGTGAACCGCTCGTTCCAGCTGCTCTTCATGGTGATCATCGGCGGACTGGGCTCGATCCTGGGGTCGTTCCTCGGCGCCGCGTTCATCGTGATCCTGCCGCTGGTGCTGAACCAACTGCCCGCGATGCTCGGGATCCCGCTTTCCACCGCGATGGTCTCGGACATCGAATTCATGGTCTTCGGCGCGCTCATCGTCTTCTTCCTGATCGTGGAGCCGCGCGGCCTCGCGCGCCTCTGGGCGATCGGCAAGGAGAAGCTGCGCCTCTGGCCCTTTCCACACTGAAGCGACGCATCACTACGACAAGGAGGAGGAGCTTATGAAACGCGAATTTCGCATCAAGGCGGCCGCGCTGCTGCTGGCCGCGGCGGGGGCGCTCGGGGCGACGGTCGACGCCGCCGCGCAGTCGTCCAAGGAGATCTTCGTCCCGGTGCTGGTCTACCGGACCGGAGCCTACGCGCCCAACGGCGTGCCATGGGCCGATGGCTTCGTGGACTATCTCAAGCTCGTGAATGCCCGGGATGGCGGCGTGAACGGCGTGAAGATCGCCTACGAAGAGTGCGAGACCGGCTACGCGACCGATCGCGGCGTGGAGTGCTACGAGCGCTTGAAGAGCAAGCACCCGGTGGCGTTCTCGCCGCTTTCCACCGGCATCACCTACGCGCTCACCGACAAGGTGTACGGCGACCACATCGTGCTCATCACGGCCGGCTACGGGCGTGCCGACTCGGTGGATGGCGCGGTGTTCCGCTGGAACTTCCCGATGATGGGCACGTACTGGGACGGCGCGGACATCCTGGTGCAGCACGTGAAGGAGAAGGGAAGCCTGAAGGGCAAGAAGATCGCGCTCGTGTATCACGACTCGCCCTACGGCAAGGAGCCGATCCCGGTGCTGGAGGCGCTCGCCAAGCGCGAGGGCTTCGAGCTCTTGAAGCTCCCGGTGACCGCGCCCGGCGTGGAGCAGAAGGCGACGTGGCTCCAGATCCGCCAGCAGCGCCCCGACTACGTCTTCGTCTGGGGCTGGGGCGTGATGAATTCCACGGCGCTGAAGGAGGCGATCGCGGTCTCCTACCCACGCGCGCAGATCTACGGCGTGTGGTGGTCCGCGGCCGAGCCTGACGTCGTCCCCGCCGAGGCGGCCGCCAAGGGCTATAACGGCCTCGCGCTCGGCCACTCGTCCGAGCACGACCGCCCGATCCACAAGGAGATGATCAAGTACCTGTACGACAAGGGGCAGGGCACGGCGAACGACAAGGGCGAAGTGGGCAGCGTGCTCTATAACCGCGGCATGCTGTCGGCGATGCTCACGGTCGAGTCGATCCGCTCCGCGCAGAAGAAGTTCGGCAACCGCGTGGTGACGGGTGACGAGGTGCGCTGGGGCGCCGAGCACGTGAGCCTCGATGCCGCGCGCATCAAGGCCCTCGGCGTCGAGGGAATGCTGCAGCCCGTGCACACGTCGTGCGCGGACCACGGCGGAAGCCACGCGGCGCGCATCCACACATGGGATGGCGGCGCCTGGAGCTACACCTCGGAGATGTACAAGTCGGAGCCGAAGCTCCTCGACCCGATGATCAAGGCATCGGCCGAGAAGTACGCCGCGGAGAAGAAGCTTCCCATCGCAGACTGCGGGAAGTCGGGCTAGACCGGGGTCCCCGTTCATGGGGGCGGGATCGAAAATGAACGCCGTGGCGATTCCCCTCACCGCGAGGCCGCTCCTCGAGGTGAACGGCATCGAGGTGATCTACAACCACGTGATCCTCGTGCTGAAAGGGGTTTCGCTCGCGGTTCCCGAGGGGGGCGTCGTCGCCCTCCTCGGGGCCAACGGCGCGGGCAAGACCACGACGCTGAAGGCGATTTCCAACCTGCTGCGAGCCGAGCGCGGCGAGGTGACCAAGGGGGCGATCGAGCTCTCGGGCGAGCGCGTCGATCGCCTGAGCCCCTCGGACCTGGTGAAGCGCGGGGTGGTGCAGGTGATGGAAGGCCGGCACTGCTTCGCGCACCTCACCGTGGAGGAGAACCTGCTCACGGGCGCCTACACGCGAAGCGCGGGCCGCGGCGAGGTGCGCTCCGACCTCGAGCGCGTGTATGGCTTCTTTCCGCGGCTGAAGCAGAGGCGCACCGCGCTCGCGGGCTACACCTCGGGCGGGGAGCAGCAGATGACCGCGATCGGGCGCGCTTTGATGGCGCGGCCGCGCATGATCCTGCTGGACGAGCCATCCATGGGCCTCGCGCCGCAGATCGTGGAGGAGATCTTCGAGATCGTGAAGAACCTGAACGAATCGCAGAAGGTGAGCTTCCTCCTCGCCGAGCAGAACACCATGGTGGCGCTGCGCTTCGCCGACTTCGGCTACATCCTGGAGAACGGGCGCGTCGTGCTCGAGGGCTCGGCCTCCGGTCTCGCCTCCAACGAGGACGTGAAGGAGTTCTACCTGGGGATCTCCTCGGGCGGGCGGCGCAGCTTCCGCGAGACCAAGCACTACCGGCGCCGCAAGCGCTGGCTCGCGTAGGGAGCCTCGTGGCCGGGCACTACGACGCGCTCGAGACGCGTTCGCGAGCCGAGCGCACGCGAGACATCTTCTCGCGCCTGCCGGAGCAGCTCGGGCACGCGCGGCAGAATTCCACCTACTACCGCGAGGCCCTCGAGGGGGTAGACCTCGCGCACATCGATTCTCCCGAAGCGCTCGCGAGGCTTCCGCTCACGCGCAAATCCGCGTTGGTCGACCTGCAATCGCGAAACCGCCCGTTCGGCGGCCTCAACGCAACCCCCGCCTCGCGGCTGGCACGCGTCTTCATGTCGCCCGGGCCCATCTACGATCCCGAGGGGCGGGGCGAGGACTACTGGCATACCGCGCGTGCGCTCCACGCGGCGGAGTTCCGCGCGGGCGACGTGGTGCTCAACTGCTTCTCCTACCATCTCACTCCCGCCGGCAGCATGTTCGAGACGGGCCTCCACCACCTTGGATGCGCGGTGATCCCCGGGGGCGTGGGGCAGACGCAGCTCCAGGCGCAGGCGATCGCGGACCTGCGTCCCACGGGTTATGTCGGCACCCCTTCCTTCCTGAAGCTGATCCTCGAGAAATGCGACGAGATGGGCGTGGATGCGGGCTGCCTCGTGCGCGCCTCGCTTTCGGGCGAGGCGTTCCTGCCGGCGGTGCGCGAGTTCCTCGGCGCACGCGACGTCGCGGCGTTCCAGGCCTACGGCACGGCGGACTTGGGCGTCATCGCCTACGAGAGCGAGGCGCGCCAGGGGCTCGTTGCCTCCGAGGAGGCGATCGTCGAGATCGTGCGCACCGGTACCGGCGATCCCGTGGCCGAAGGCGTGGTGGGCGAGGTCGTGGTGACGGCCTTCAATCGTGACTACCCGCTGGTGCGCTTCGCGACGGGGGATCTTTCGGCGATCCTGCCGGGCGAGAGCGCTTGCGGGCGCACCAATCTGCGCATCCGGGGATGGATGGGGCGCGCCGACCAGGCGACGAAGGTGCGCGGCCAGTTCGTGCATCCTCACCAGGTCGCCGAAGTGGCGCGGCGCTTCGGCATCGTGCGTTCGCGGCTCGTGGTGACCAATGTGCAGGGCGAGGACCGCATGGCGTTCGTCGCCGAGCACCCGGGCGCGCCGGATGCGGCGTTCGCCGGGCAGGTCGAGGAAGCGCTTCGCGACATCCTCAAGGTCCGCGGCGAGGCACGTTTCGCCGCTCCCGGAACCCTTCCGGACGACGGCAAGGCGATCGAGGACCAGAGGCAATACGAAGGCGCGTCGCCGGCCCGCGACGCCACCCTAAATCGCTCGTAAAAACAATTGGTTACATCCGAACTTGCGGCGTTGGCGGAATGCCGCAGACCAACCGCTGTCCATTGTTTGATTTGACGCCCCCGGGTGGGCTAAACTAACCGGCTTTGGTGCGCGGTCAGATACCCCATTTACCGGCACCCAGCGCAGCCCCGCCAGCAGAGGATTCATGGCAAGCAAAACGAAGGCCCTGACCGAGGCCGAAGTCGTCAAGATGCCGAAGTCGGACTACATGAACGCCGCGCAGCTCAAGTTCTTCCGTGAGCGGCTCATGGACCTCCAGAAGCAGCTTCGCGAGAATGCCGGCGCCACCACCGAGCACCTTCGCGAGCTCTCGTTCGCGCCCGATCCCGCCGACCGCGCCACCCTCGAGGAAGAGCACGCCCTGGAGCTTCGCACCCGCGACCGCGAGAGGAAGCTCCTGAAGAAGATCGACCAGGCCTTCGCGCGCATCGACGACGGCAGCTACGGCTACTGCGAGGAGACCGGGGAGCCGATCGGCATCCAGCGCCTCATCGCGCGTCCCACGGCCACGCTCACCATCGAGGCGCAGGAGCGCCGCGAGATGAAGCAAAAGCTCTACGGCGAGTAGCCCGCCGGGATTTTGCGTTTTCCTGCAGTCGATTTCCGCGCGGTGAACGTACGCCGCCGCGACCTATAATCGTGCGATGAACGCTCCCACGTACGCATCGGCGGTCGAGCCCATCGCCCAAACCGCCATCCACACCGACGCCGACGGCCTCGAGGCCACGGACGTCCGCATCCCATCGAAGGACGGCACCATCGCCGCCTATTTCGCGAAGCCGGCCGGCAAGTCGAACCTGCCGATCGTGCTCCTCGCGCACGAGATCTGGAGCGTCCACGAATACTTCAGGGACCTCTGCCGGCGCCTCGCCAAGCTGGGCTACCTCGCGGTGGCGCCCGATTTGTTCGCCCGGCAGGGCGACGTCACGAACCTCGAGCGCGACGACATCTTCAAGATCGTCTCGCGCGTGCCCGACGCGCAGGTGATGTCCGACCTCGATGCCGCGGCAGCCTGGGCCGCTTCGCACGGCGGCGACGCGAATCGACTCGCCATGACGGGCTTCTGCTGGGGCGGCCGCATCACGTGGCTCTATGCCGCGCATAGCGCGAACTTGAAGGCCGCGGTCGCCTGGTACGGCAAGGTCGAGGGCGCGCCGGACGAGATGAAGCCGCGCCATCCCCTGGAGGTCGCGCGCGAGTTGCGGGCGCCGGTGCTGGGCCTCTACGGCGGCGCCGATGCGGGCATTCCCAATGACGGCGTCGATCGCATGCGCGCGGCGCTCGCGTCCGCCGGCAAGCCCTCCGAGATCCACACGTATCCGGACGCGCCTCACGCATTCCACGCGGACTACCGCCCGAGCTACCGCCAGGGCCCCGCCGAGGACGGCTGGCGGCGCATGCTGGACTGGTTCCGCGGCCACGGGGTGGGTTAGGAACGCGGGCTTCGCCCCGGGGCGGAAATGACCGACACGACATCGGCAGCGCGGCGCGACTTGAGCGGCCCGCTCGCGCGGGTGCTCGAGGAACGCAGCCTGCGCGCCGTGTTCCAGCCGATCTTCAGCTTCCGCGAGGGCCGGGTGATCGGCTACGAGGCGCTGGTGCGCGGCCCCGAGGGCACCGACCTCCAGGCGCCGGCCAACCTCTTCGGTGCCGCGGTCGAGCAGGGCGTGGCCATCGAGCTCAACATCCTTTGCATCCAGGAGATCCTGCGCGCCTTCTCGGCGCGAGGCCTCGGCGGGAGCCTCTTCCTCAACGTATCGCCGCGGCTGATCGCACGCGGCGGCTTCGACCAGGAGCGCGCCGCGCGTTTCCTTCGCGGCCTGGGGCTGGAGCCCGCGCGGGTCGTGATCGAGCTGACCGAAGACTATCCGACGCTCGATTTCCGCGAGGTGCACGAGGCGCTCATGGCGTACCGGGCCATGGGGCTGCGCGTGGCGATCGACGACCTGGGCGAGGGATTCGCGAGCCTGCGCCTCTGGTCGGAGCTGCGTCCCGAGTTCGTGAAGGCCGACAAGCACTTCGTCACGGGCATCTCCGAGGACCCGGTGAAGATGCAGTTCCTGCGCGCGATCCAGCACATCGCCGAGAACAGCGGCTCGCTCGTGATCGCGGAGGGCATCGAGAACGCCGCCGACTTCAAGATGGTGAAGGAAATCGGCATCGCCTGCGGGCAGGGCTGGTTCATCGGGCGCCCGTCGGAAACGCCTGGCGGGGGCATCGCTCCCGAGGCCGAGCTCGCCAACGTGGACCACCGGGTGCCGGTCGCACCCTCGGCGCGGCTGCGCGCGGGAACCGAGCCGACGGCTCACGATTTCGTTCGCACGGTCGCGCCCATGGCGCCACAGGCGCCGCTGGGCGAGCTCCTCGACGAATTCGCGCGCGCGCCTTCGCTCGCGTCGATACCGCTCATGGGCGCGGCCGGCATCGAGGGCGTCGTGTCGCGCTCCTGGCTCGACGTGGCGCGGGCGACCCCGGCCGCGCAAGGGCTACGCGTTCGCGCGTGCATCGAGCTCGCCGACCGGGCGCCCATCAAGGTCGAGGCTTCCCTCGACCTCACTTCCCTCACCGCGATCCTCATGGAGTCGGATGCGCGGCGCCTGGCCGACGGCTTCGTGATCGTCGCGGGCGGCCGCTACCTCGGCATGGGAAGCTCCGGCGACGTCATGCGGTCGTTGCAGAGCTCGCGGGTGCTCGCGGCGCGATACACCAACCCGCTCACGCTGCTGCCGGGCCAGGTGCCGATCAACGAGCACCTCGACCGGCTGTTGGCCGGCAAGGTCGCCTTTAGCGCATGGCTCGTGGAGCTGGACCACCTGCGGGGCCTGAACGACGGCGAGGGCTTCGCGGCCGGCGATGCGCTGATCCACGCGACGGCGCGGCTCCTCGAAGCGGCCTGCCAGCACGGCGTGGATTTCGCCGGCCATATCGCAGGTGCGCGCTTCGTGATGCTGGTGCAGAGCGAGGACTGGATGCCGCGTGCCGAGCGCCTGCTCGAACGCTTCGCCGCATCGCTAGAGGCGCACCTCCCGCCCCAGGCGCGCGAGCGTGGTTACTTCACGGTGAAGCGTCGCGACGGCCGCGACTACGTGCGCCCGCTGCCCAAGCTCGCCATCGGCATCCTGCCCGTGCTGCCGGGCGTCTTCGAATCGCGCCACGAGGTGGTCGCCGTGGCCAAGCGCGCGGCGGAGAAAGCGCGCGCCCAGACCGCGAGCGCGATCCACGTCGACCACGAGCACGGCAACGCCTACCCCCAATCGCTTCTCTTCGACGACGACGCTTAACGCTTAAAGGGGTCAGAGCCCATTTTCGGGAAAAAAGGGGACAGGGCACTTCCGTGAAACGTTGACCTGTCCCCTTTTCAGCCAATAAAGGGCTCTGACCCCTTTTTCCGCCAGATATGCCAGCGCTCCTTGCCGGCGAAGACGGGAATGGAGTCGGGGACGTCGCGCTCCTCGATGGGCTCGAAGCGAGGATCGAGCAAACCGCGTAACTCCTCGTGCGAATGGAGCGGGAAGGGCGGCCCGCGCTCGCCCTCGGCCAGGAAGAAGAACCCGGCGAGGAGCCCGCCGGGACGCACGAGTGCCGCGACCCGCTCGGCCCATCGCGGCCAAAGGCGGCGCGGCAACGCGCAGAGGAATGCGCGCTCGTAGACGAGATCGAAGGGCTCGCCGGCGATGGGCGCGAAGAAGTCGGCTTCGTGCACCCGGGAGGCGAAAGGCCCGAGCACCGAGCGCGCGGCCTTCACGGCTTCGGGGCTGAAATCGATGCCGGTCACGTCCCAGCCGGCCGCGGCGAGGAACGCCACGTCGTGGGCGATTCCGCATCCGGGCACGAGCACGCGGCTCGCGGGACGCGAGGCAACGAACTCGGTGAGGCGCCGCGGCACTTTCCCCGCGTCCCACGGCGCGAAGGCCGTGGAGTAGCGCAGGTCCCAGAATTCGGGCGTCGCCGGATCGCGCTTCGGGAATTCGGGGGTGGCCACGGGTGAGATGGTAGCGCCGAACCGCTATACTTCCGCGCACCTCCCGCGTCCTTTCGATGAAGCACCTCCTCGCCGTAGCGGCCGCCGCCGTCCTTGCCGCCGCCTGCAACGCCCCTCACGATGCGACGCACGGCACGATCGCGCTCGAGGACTGCCGCCTGCCCGGCGTCGAGGAGCCGGCGCGATGCGGCTCCTACGAGGTCTGGGAGAACCGCGCCGCACGCTCGGGTCGGCGCATCAAGCTCGACATCGCGGTGATCCCGGCACGGCTGCGCAACCACGAGGCCGACCCGATCGTCGTGCTCGCGGGCGGCCCGGGGCAGGGCGCCGTTTCGCTCGCCGACGAGGTGATGCCGCTCTTCGCGAAGCTGAACGACGCGCGCGACGTGGTCCTCGTCGACCAGCGAGGCACGGGCAATTCCCACCCGCTCGACTGCGACGAGGAGGGCGACACTTCGCTGCAGTCGCTTTTCGAGGACACCCTCCCCGAGAAGCTGGTGCGGGATTGCCTGCGGGGCCTCGACGCCGATCCGCGCATGTACCTCACGTCGATCGCGGTCGAGGACCTGGACGAGGTGCGCGCCGCGCTGGGCTATCCGAGCGTGAACCTCTGGGGCGGCTCCTACGGCACGCGCGTTGCGCTCGAGTACCTGCGGCGCCATGGCGACAAGGTCCGCTCCGTGGTGCTGGACGGCGTCGCCCCCGCCACCATGAAGCTGCCGTTCTCGTTCGTGGCCGATGGGGACGCGGCGCTCGTGAAGCTGGTCGACTCGTGCGAGGCCGAGCCGCGCTGCAGGAAAAGCTATCCGCGGTTGCGCAATACGATCGCGGCGATGAAGGCGCAGCTCGCGCGCCGCCCGGTGCGTGCCGCGATCCAGGACCCGCGCACCGGCGAGCGCGAGACCATCGACGTGAACGAGAACGTCTTCCTGTCCGGGGTGTTCCGCCCGCTCTACGTGGCCGAGCTCGCGAGCCTCCTGCCCTATGGCATCGACGCCGCGGCCGACGGCAACTTCAACCCGCTCCTCGCCCAGAACCTCGAGTTCGCCGACGACGTATCGGAGAACCTCTCCATCGGCATGCACCTCTCGGTGATCTGCGCCGAGGACGTGCCGCGCATCACGCAGGCCGACCTCGCGAGCCTCGACGATTCGTTCTTCGGGCGCGCGCTCGTGGACGATTTCATCCGCGCCTGCAAATCCTGGCCGCGCGGCGACGTGCCGGCCGATTTCTACGACCCGGTGCGCTCGGACGTGCCCGTGCTGATCCTGTCGGGCGGCATCGATCCCGCCACGCCGCCGCGGCATGCCGAGGAAGTGGCGAAAACGCTCAGCCGCTCGCGCCATTTCATCGCGCCGCAGCTCGGCCATGGGGTGAGCCTGCACGGCTGCGCGCCGCGCCTCATCGCGAGCTTCATCCGCGCCGGCAGCGCCAAGGGGCTCGATGGCCGATGCCTCGAGCGCATCCCGCGCCCGCTCTTTCTGCTTCCGCTGGGCGACGCGATTGATTGAGACGCGCAGCCTCGCCAAGCGTTTCGGCGAGGTCGTGGCCGTGCGCGACGTTTCCTTCACGGCGGCCGATGGCGCGATCACCGGCCTGCTCGGACCGAATGGCGCGGGCAAGACCACGACGCTTCGCATGATCGCCGCGCTGGTCGCGCCCACGGGCGGGGACGCGAGGGTCGATGGCGTCGATTGCGCGGCCGCGCCGCTCGCCGCGCGCGAGCGCCTGGGCGTCCTCTCCGACGCACGCGGCCTCTATGCGCGCCTCACCGCGCGCGAGAACATCGCCTACTACGGCGAGCTGCGGGGGCTCGCGCGCCCGGCGATCGCCGCGGCCATCGCGCGCCTCGCCGATCTTCTCGACCTGGGCGCGATCCTCGATCGCCGCACGGACGGCTTTTCCCAGGGCGAGCGCATGAAGGTCGCCATCGCGCGCGCGCTCGTCCACGACCCGCCCAACGTGCTCCTCGACGAGCCGACCAACGGCCTGGACGTGATGACCACGCGCAACCTGCGCGAGGTGATTCGCCGGCTTCGAGGCGAGGGCAAGTGCGTCCTCTTCTCCAGCCACGTGATGCAGGAAGTGTCCGCGCTCTGCGACACCATCGTCATCATGGCGCGCGGAGCCGTGGTCGCGCAGGGGAGCGCCCAGGAGCTGCTTGCCGCGAGCGGCGGGGCCACGCTGGAGGATGCGTTCGTGAGCCTCGCCGGCGGGGAGGGCGCGTGAGGGGAGCGATCGGCGTCGTGTTCGTGAAGGAGCTTCGCGACGCCCTTCGCGATCGTCGCACGGCCCTCATGATCCTGGTGGCCTCGATCATCACCGGCCCGCTCACGCTGGTGCTGCTCGCGCAGTTCGTGGCCGGGCTGGAGGAGAAGGCCGCGGTGCTCAAGGTGCGCATGGCGGGCGAGGAGCACGCGCCGCAGCTCGTGAACTTCCTGCGCCGCAACGACATCGACATCGAGGCCGCACCCGCCGACTACGAGGCGCGTGTGCGCGAGGGGCGCATGGACGCGGTGATCGTGGTCCCGGACGATTTCGACGAACGGATGCTCGCCGGGGATAGCGCGACGGTCGAGATCGTCTACGACGACTCCCGTACCGAGGCCGGGCCCGCGATCCGGCAGGCCGAGCGCCTGCTGCGCGCGTTCAGCCGCGAGACCGGGACGCTTCGCATGGTGGCGCGGGGCGTGAGCCCGGACCTCGCCGAGCCCGTGAAGGTCGAGCGCGTGAACACCGCCACGCCCCGGCAGAAGGGTGCGCTCGTGCTCTTCCTCATCCCGATGTTCGCGATCCTCGCGCCGCTCCTGGGCGGGATGACGGTGGCGATCGACTCGACCGCGGGGGAGCGCGAGCGCGGCTCGCTCGAGCCGCTCCTCGCCAATCCGGTCCGCGCCTCGCGATTCGCCGCGGGCAAGTGGCTCGCCGCCTGGACGCTCGCTTCGGTGGTGGCGGCCCTCACGCTCTCGGGCTTCGTCGTGGCGGCGCTCGCCTATGCGCAAAGGAAGCTCGAGGCGCTGGCGGCGTTCGGCGCCTTCGAGCTGCTGCAGTTCTTCGCGATGATCGTTCCGTTCGCCGCGATGACCTCGGCGCTGCAGCTCCTCATCTGCACGTACGGCCGCACATACCGCGAGGCGCAGACCTACTCCAGCTACGTATTCACCGTGGTGTCGTTCGTGCCGATGATCGTGCTCTTCTCGGGCTTGAAGGATGCGTTCTGGCAGCTCATGGTGCCGGTGCTGGGGCAGCAGATGGTGCTTGCGCGGGTGATGCGCGGCGATGCGCTGGGCCTTGCCGACTATCTCGTGCCCGCGGCGATCGCGGCTGCCATCGCGGCCGCGTGCCTCGCGGCGGTCTCGCACCTGCTGCGCCAGGAGCGCATCGTCTTCGGACGCTGAAAAAGGCGGTCGGCGCGCGCGCAGGGCAATGCGTTAACGGCGATAATAGGTCTTCGATTTCCCGACACCGCATGGACGCCGCCTCGATTTTCGGCCCCGGCGGCGTGCTCGAGCGCGCTGTCCCGGGCTTTCGCCATCGCCCGCAGCAGGCCGAGTTCGCCGAGGCGGTGCGAGAGGCGATCGCCGCGCACGGCGTGCTCATCGCCGAGGCCGGGACCGGCACGGGCAAGACCTTCGCCTACCTCGTTCCCGCGCTCCTCTCGGGCGGCCGCGTGATCGTGTCCACCGGCACCAAGACCCTCCAGGACCAGCTCTATCATCGCGACCTCCCGCGCGTTCGCGAAGCGCTGGGATCGACGGTGGATCTCGCGCTCCTCAAGGGACGCGCCAACTACGTATGCCTGCATCACCTCGAGGCCGCGGCGGCGCAAGGCACCTTCGCCGCACGCGACGAGGCGCTCGACCTGCAGAAGATCCGCCGCTTCGCCGCGACCACCATGACGGGCGATCGCAACGATTGCTCCGATGTCGCGGAGTCGTCCGGGGCCTGGGCGCAAGCCACCTCCACGCGCGAAAACTGCCTGGGGAGCGCCTGCAAGCACTACCACGACTGCTTCGTGATGAAGGCCCGCAAGCGCGCGGCCGAGGCCGACGTGGTCGTCGTGAACCACCACCTTTTCTTCGCCGACGTCGTGCTGCGGGACGAGGGCGCCGCGGATCTCCTGCCCGCCGCCCACACCGTGATCTTCGACGAGGCCCACCATCTTCCGGACCTCGCGCGGCTCTTCTTCGGCGAGTCGCTCTCCACCTCGCAGCTCCTCGAGCTCGCGCGCGACGTGCGCCTCGCCGAGGCACAGCACGCGCCCGAATCGAGCCTCATGGGCGATGCCGCCATCGCGCTCGAGAAATCGGCCCGCGACGTGCGCCTCGCCCTCGGGACGGCTTCGGGGCGCACGGCGCTCGCGATGCTGCGCGACCGCGCGCAGTTCGACACCGCGCTGGACCAGCTCGGGCACGCGCTGCGGGAGCTGAGCGTGCGCCTCGCGGCGCAGGAGGAGCGGGCCGAGGAAATCCGCTCGTGCCATGCGCGCGCCGACCAGTGCCTCCAGCGCGTGACCGAATGGCGCGAAGCCGACGCGCGGCCGCGGGAAGACTCGCAGGACGAGGCAGAAGGGCCGGACGTCGTGCGCTGGATCGAGGCCTACGCGCAATCGGCGGTGCTCTACGCCACGCCGCTGGACGTGGGGCGCATCTTCAACGCGCAGATCGCGGCCGGCGAGCGGGCCTGGATCTTCACTTCGGCGACGCTCTCGGTGGACGGCGACTTCCGCCACTTCCAGGGCGAGATGGGCCTCGCGCAGGCGCAGACGCGCTCGTGGCCCAGCCCATACGATTTCGCCAACCAGGCGCTGCTGTACGTGCCCGAAGGCCTGCCCGATCCCAATTCCGAGGGCTACGTGAACGCGGTGATCGAGGCGGCGTGGCCCGTGGTGCGGGCGAGCGCGGGGCACGCCTTCCTTCTTTTCACGAGCCTGCGCGCGATGGAGCGGGGCCACGCCCTGCTCGCGCAGCGCCTCGCCGCGGAAGGCCTCGCGTGGCCGTTGCTGCAGCAGGGACGCGCCGCCAAGAGCGAGCTTCTCGAGCGCTTTCGGCGCTCACCCAACGCGGTGCTGGTGGGGTCGCAGTCGTTCTGGGAGGGCGTGGACGTGAAGGGCGAGCAGCTTTCGGTCGTGGTGATCGACCGGCTGCCGTTCAACCCGCCCGACGACCCGGTACTCGCCGCGTGCATCGAACGCATCAACCGCGCGGGCGGCAACGCCTTCATGGACTACCAGCTGCCGCGCGCGGTGATCTCGCTCAAGCAGGGCGCCGGGCGCCTCATCCGCGACGAAACCGACCGCGGCGCGCTCGTGATCTGCGATCCGCGTCTTGTCGAGAAGCCCTATGGCAAGCGCATCTGGCGCGCGCTGCCGCCATTCCGGCGCACGCGCCAGCTCGCCGACGTGCAGGCGTTCTTCGCCGGACGCGCGGGAACGCCTGCCGCCCCTAGCGCGGCTGCGCGGGAACGAACTTCCATCCCTCAGGGCACGTCGTGACCTTGGGGAAGTACGCCTTGGCCGACTCGCAGTAGTTCATGTAGGTCGGGCCCTGGGTGGGCGTGCCCGGTGCCCCAACCGGTGGCGCCGATTCCGACTGGGCATCGGGCGGCATCACTCCCTGGGGATACTGATCGCCGGCCGGGTAGGACGGGTAGTAATACGAGCCGTAGTAATAGTCGTACGGATAGCCCCACCAGTACCAGGGGCCGAAGGCGAGCGGCCAGCCCCACCAGAAGCTCGCGCGCGGGCCGCCGAAGAATACGTGGTTGTGCCACCCGCCGTGCCAGGCACCGCCGCCCCCGTGCCATGCGCCACCTCCATGCCAGTTGCCGCCACCACCATGCCAGCCGCCACCGCCGCCCATGTGGCCACTCATGTGGTTCGCCGCCTGCGCTGCGCCGCCTACGGCGAGGCCCGTGGCCGCGAAGGCCGCCAACACCAGCGATTTCGTCGCATTCATCTCGCATCCCTCCGTTTGGTCCTGTCCCCGCTTCGCAGGGACTCGAGTACGGTCTTGCAAGTATCGTGCTTTGCCCTCGAATCCTCGGGCCGCCTACTTCCAACGTGCGAGGCGCCTATCCGGATGACAGCGCCTTCGGGCAAATATTCCCTTCCTAGCCCGCCGGAAGGGTAACCCTCGCGTCCAGCCCTCCGCCCACCCGGGCGAGAAGCTCCAGCTTGCCTCCGTGCAGGCTCGCCACGCGGTTGGCGATCGCGAGGCCCAGGCCCGCGCCCGACGAACCGCTGCGGGCCTCGTCGCGCCGCGTGAAGGGCTCCTTCAGCCGCTCGACCATGGCATGGGGGATCCCGGGACCCCGGTCGAGCACGGAAAGCCGCACCCAGCCCTCGCCCGCCGCCGTGGTGACCTGCACGTCGCCGCCGCCGTGGCGTTCGGCGTTCGCCAGCAGGTTGCTCGCGAGGCGCTGCATGGCGAGCGGCCTCAGCATGAGGAGCGGCACTTCCGCGAGGTCGCAGCGCACGGCGAGGCCGGCGCGCGCGAAGCGCTCGGCGCAGCTTCGCGCGAGCTCCGAGACGTTCACCGGCGAGAGCGGCTCGGCGGCCTCGCTGCGCATGAAGTCGATGAACTGGTCGATGATCGCGTTCATGTCGGCCACGTCCTCGACCATCGCGCCCTGGGCGGCGGGATCGACCTTTCCCTCGAGCATCTCCACCTCGAGCCGCAGGCGCGAGAGCGGGGTGCGAAGATCGTGGGATACGCCCGCGAGGAAGGTGGCCCGGTCGCGCTCGTTGCGGCGCAGGTCCTCGGTCATCTGGTTGAACGCGCGCGTCACGGCCCGGATTTCCGAGGGGCCGGTCTCGGCCATGGGAGCGGGGCTGCCGCCCTGGCCCAGCTTCGCCGCCGAGCGCGCGAGCTCGCCCAGCGGGCGGTTCAGCTTCCAGACGATGAAGAACGAGGCGAGCACGGCGATGGCGAGACCCGTGATCCCCCATTCGACGAAGGCGGTGGAAGGATCGCGCTCGATGCGCCCGCGCGGGAAGGCGACCCAGAAGTCGCGCTCGCCGGCGGGCAGGCGCACCCAGAGCGTCTGCGGCCGCGTGCGCTGCTTGTCGTCCGCCACGTCGGGCCCACGCACGTACACGTTCGCCTGCGCCCCGAAGAGCTCGCGGATGTCGTCGCGGAAGAGCTGCACCTGGGGCGCCTCGGCCGCCGGGTGCATCGCCTCGTCGTTGCCGCGCACCGGCGTGATGCGGATGCCTTCCTTCTCCGCGATGCGCGCGATGAACTCCTGCTGTTGCGGCGCCGTCATCGTCTGCAGCGCCGCATTGATGGTCTTCAGGTGGCTCACGAAAAGGCCCATGCGGGGGCCGCCGCGCGGCTGCGTCACGTAGGAATGGAGAAGCCACAGGGCCGCGGCCTGCGAGAGGATGAGCGCGGCCACCAGCACGATCAGCGTGCGTCCCAGGAGGGTGGCCGGCCAGAGCTTCATTTCTGGGGCAACCCGTCCGGGATGAAGACGTAGCCGAAGCCCCACACGGTCTGGATGAAGCGCGGCTGCTGCGGATCCTCGCCCAGGAGCTTGCGCAGCCGCGAGACCTGCACGTCGATGGAGCGGTCGTAGCTCTCGTGCTCGCGCCCGCGCGCGAGGTCCATCAGCTTGTCGCGCGACATCGGCTCGCGCGGATGCGTGGCGAGCACCTTGAGCAACGAGAACTCGCCCGTGGTGAGTGGGATGGGCGCGCTGTCGCGGGTGAGCGCGCGGCTGGACAGGTGCAACGCGAAGGGGCCGAACTCCACGACCTTGGGCTCCGCGGTGGGCGCACCGGGCGTCGAGGCCGGGCCCTGGCGGCGCATCACCGCGTGGATGCGCGCTACCAGCTCCCGCGGGTTGAACGGCTTGGCGAGGTAGTCGTCGGCGCCCATCTCGAGCCCCACGATGCGATCCACGTCGTCGCCCTTCGCGGTTAGCATGATGATGGCGAGGCTATTCCCAGTCGAGCGCAGGCGCCGGCAAATGGCGAGGCCGTCCTCGCCCGGGAGCATGAGATCGAGGACCATCAAGTCGTAGCGGATGCGCTGCAGCTGGCGATCCATGGAAGCGCTGTCGGCGACCGTATCCACGGCGAAGCCCTGCTCGCCGAGGTAGCGCTTGAGCAGGTCGCGCAGGCGCAGGTCGTCGTCGACCACGAGGATCTTCTGGCGTTGGGTCTGCATGGGTCGATCGATGTTAGCAGCGGCCCGCGGCGACGGGCGAAACCGCTTACATGTTGTTACGGTTTGCGGTCGGCGTGAAACCGGCGCGCGCGTTGATTCCCTTTACGCTCGGGCCATTGCCCCGGCTCCGCAACTGACTCCTTCACGAAAGGAAGATCGAATGAGATACGCCGCACTGCTTTGCGCGCTCGGCCTTGCCGGCGCCACGACCCTCGCCGGCGCCGCCGGCCCCGGAGGGCCCGACCCGATGGGGCGCTTCAAGCAGGCCGACACCAACGGCGATGGCATGATCAGCCGCGACGAAGCGAAGGCGCTTCCGATGATCGCCAAGCACTTCGACGAGATCGACGCCAACCACGACGGACAGATCACCGCCGACGAGCTGCGCGCCTACCAGCATGCGGCGCGCGAGGCTCGCAAGGAGAAGGGCGCGGAGCGCTTCAAGAAGCTCGACACCGACGGCGACGGGCGCATCAGCCGCGCCGAGGCCCAGGCCGCCCCGAGGCTCGCCGCGCACTTCGACGAGCTGGACACCAACAAGGACGGCTTCCTCTCGGCCGACGAGCTGAAGGCGGCGCGAGGGCACCGCCCCGCTCAATAGCAGCTGTAACGCGGGGAGCGCCCCCATCGGGCGCTCCCCCCCGTTCGCGTGGCTATCCTTCAATGGTGATTCCGACGAAGAGCATCGTGGCACTTGTCGCGCTCGCCGCGTGCGCTTTCGCCGCACACGCCGCCGCGATCGGATACGAAGGTGCTCGACATCTCCTGAATCGCACCGGCTTCGGCGCGACCGATGCCGAGGTCGCGCAATTCGCCCCACTCGATCGCGACACCGCGGTCGATCGGTTGCTGGGCGCGGCACGCACCGAGCCGGTCCACAAGCCGCCCGCGTTCGTCGACGACGACTTCACGCCCTTCCCGAAGCTGCGCGCGCTTTCCGCGGACGATCGCAAGGCGTACCAGCGCCGGCGGACCGAGGAGGCCTTCGAGCTGCGCGGCTGGTGGCTTCGCGAGATGCTCGATACGCCGAGCCCGCTCTCGGAGCGCATGACCCTCTTCTGGCACAACCACTTCGCGACCAGCGAGCAGAAGGTGCGCTCGCCGCAGCTCATGTACCGGCAGAACGTGCTGCTGCGCAGCGAAGCCCTCGGCAACTTCGGCACGCTGCTGCACGCGATCGGCAAGGATCCCGCGATGCTGGTCTGGCTGGACAACGCGGGCAACCGGCGCAAGGCGCCCAACGAGAACTTCGCGCGCGAGGTGATGGAGCTCTTCACCCTGGGCGAGGGTCATTACGGCGAGACGGACGTGAAGGAGGCCGCGCGCGCCTTCACGGGCTGGAGCCTCGACCGCGACAACGGCACCTACCGTTTCCGGCCGGCCTTCCACGATTTCGGCGAGAAGAGCGTGCTCGGTCGCAGCGGGCGCCTGGACGGCGACGACGTGATCGATGTCCTCCTTGCACGCCCCGAAACCGCGCAGTTCGTCGTTGCGAAGCTATGGCGCGAGTTCGTCTCGCCGGATCCGCAGCCCGCGCAGGTCGCGCGCTGGGCCGCGTTGCTCCGGGATTCGCGCTACGAAGTGAAGCCGCTCCTTCGCGCGATGCTCACGTCCGACGCGTTCTGGTCGCCGTCCAACCGCGCGTCGCTGGTGAAGTCGCCCGTCGTGCTCGTGGTGGGCACGCTTCGAACCTTCGACATCCGCCCGTTCGACCTGCGCCCCGCGGTCCTCGCGTGCGCCGCGCTGGGCCAGAATCTCCTCACCCCGCCGAACGTGAAAGGCTGGCCTGGAGGCGACGCCTGGATCACCTCGGCCACGCTCCTCGCGCGAAAGCAATGGATCGACCGCGTCTTTCGCGGGGCCGAGCCCGCCATGTTGATGGTCTCGACCGATTCGCCGCAGCCCAGCGCGCCGGGCGCGACACCCGGCGAGCAACGGCTCGCCCGCATGCTCGAGCGCGGCATGTCCGACTATGCGTTCGACCCGTCGCGCCTGCCGCGCGACCCGACGCGCCTGAGAACGCTCGCGCTCGCCACCGCTCCCGTGAATTCCACCGAAGGCCTGGAAGGCGCCGAGCTCGTGCGTGCGCTCGTCTCCGATCCGGCCTACCAACTCCAATGACCTTCGACCGCCGCACCTTCCTCAAGGCCGCCTCGCTCACGGCGCTCGCCGCGACGGCGCGCATCGCGTTCGCCGCCGAGCCGCGCCGCAAGCTCCTCGTGCTCGTGGAGCTGAAGGGGGGCAACGACGGGCTGAACACCGTCATTCCGTATGCCGATCGCCAGTACGCCGCGCTTCGCCCGCGCCTCGCGATCGCGCGCGACCAGGTGGTGCAGCTCTCACCGGACACGGGGCTGCACCCGGCGCTGGCGCCCCTCAAGGCACTGTGGGACCGAAAGGAGCTCGCGGTCGTGCAGGGCGTCGGGTATCCGCAGCCCAACCTCTCGCACTTCCGGTCCATCGAGATCTGGGACACCGCCTCCCGTAGCGACGAGTACCTCGAGCAGGGCTGGCTCGCGCGCGCTTTCGCGCTGTCGCCGTCGCCCGCGGACTTCGCCGCCGACGGCGTGGTCGTGGGCCCCAACGCCATGGGGCCGCTCTCGGGCAAGGGCGCCCGAGCCATCGCGCTCTCCAATCCGGAGCAGTTCCTGCGCAATGCGCGCCTCGCCCACGACGAGGGCGATACGTCGAATGCCGCGCTCGCCCACATCCTGCGCGTCGAACATGACGTGACGCTCTCCGCGCAGCGGCTACGCGCAGGGCGCACCTTCGCGGCGGAATTCCCACGCACCGCGTTCGGCAACTCCGCGAGCACCGCGGCGCAGCTCGCCGCCAACGAGGCGGGCATTGCGGTCGTTCGTGTCTCGCTGGGCAGCTTCGACACGCATGCGAACCAGCTCGGGACCCACGCCAACCTGCTGAAGCAGCTCGCCGAAGGCGTGGCGGCGCTGCGTGCGGCACTGGTCGAAGTGGGGCGTTAGGACCGTACCGTGATCGCCACGTACGCTGAATTCGGGCGCCGGCCGCGCGAGAACCAGAGCGGGGGAACCGACCATGGCACGGCGTCCGCGCACCTCGTGCTCGGGGGTGCGGTGAAAGGGGGCCTGTACGGCGCCGCACCCGCGCTCGACCGGCTGGACGCCAATGGCAACCCCCCTCATGCGATCGACTTCCGGGGTTACTACGCGACCTTCCTCGAGCGTTGGTGGGGCATGGATTCGCGTGCGGTGCTCGGCGCACGATACGAGCCCGTGGAGTTCATATAACTTACTTGAGATTAATGCTACAAGTATCTGTAACAATGGATATTTAGGTTACATTGTCCTCGGGTATAATGGCTCGTCGCCGCCGCCGGGCCGCCCGTGAACCTCCTCGCCGTCGAAACCTCCACCGAGTTGTGCTCGGTCGCGCTGCTGCGCGACCGCGAGCTTTTCGTGGAGGAAGCCCTGGCCGAAAACCGCCACTCCGAGATGCTGGTGCCCATGGTGCGCAAGGTGCTCGATCGCGCGCGCCTTTCGGCCTCCGGCATGGATCTCTTCGCGTTCGGCCAGGGGCCGGGCTCGTTCACCGGCATTCGAATCGCGTGCGGGTTGGTGCAAGGCATGGCGTTCGCGGTGCGCCGTCCCGTGGTGCCGGTACCGTCGCTCCTGGCGCTTGCCCGGCAATCGAACGAAGCGCGCGTGGTCGCCGCGGTCGACGCGCGCATGGGCGAGGCGTACCTCGCGGCGTACGCGCGAAACGGCGACGATTGGGACGAGGTGATCGCGCCGCGGCTGGTCGGGGCGGGCGCGCTGCCGCCCTTGCCCGGCCGGAGCTGGACGGCGACCGGCAGCGGTTTCGATGCGCACCCGTGGCTTCGTGACGGCTACCGGGAATCGGTCGCGATGCGCGTGGAAGGCGACCTTCCGCGTGCCGGTGCGGTGGCGCGCATCGCCGCTCACCGCGTTGCGCAAGCCGTGCCCGCCGAGCGCGCCGCCCCACTATACTTGCGGGACAAGGTGGCTCTCACGAGCGAGGAAAGGCGCCAGGCGAAGCGGTGAGCGCGGTCCCGATCCCGCAGGTCCATTACCGGCCCATGCGCTTGACCGATGTGGCCGAGGTGGCGCGCTTCGAGAAATCCCTCTACGAATTCCCGTGGAGTGCGGGTAATTTCCGGGATTCGGTCAACGCCGGCTACGACTGCTGGGTGGTCGCCAACGCCGAGGCCGTGATCGCCTATGCGGTCCTCATGGTCGCGCTGGATGAGGCGCACCTGCTCAATTTCGCGGTGTCCGCCGAGTGGCAGAACCAGGGCATCGGGCGCGCGTTCCTGCGGCACATGGTGGGCGAGGCGCGCAACGCCGCCTGCCAGATCGTCTACCTCGAGGTGCGCCCGTCGAACCTTCCCGCGCGCCACCTGTATCGCGCGCTCGGCTTCCAGCAGATCGCGATCCGCCCCGAGTACTATCCGGCGATTCACGGGCGCGAGGACGCGCTCTTCCTGGGGTTATCGCTCTGATGGACGAACGCACGCTGCGCGAGCTCGAGCTCGCCGAGGTGGCGAAGCTCTACGGCTGGGCCGAGCGGGCGGTGGCGCAGGTCACGCGAGAGGCGCTCGCGCCCGTCGTGGAAGAGGCGGCCCCGGCCGTGCTTCGCGACGTGTCGTCGCTCGATTGGGAAGCGCTCGAGCTGGCGGTGCGCGACTGCGCGCAGTGCGGCCTCTGCGCGAAGCGTAAGCAAGCGGTGTTCGGCGTCGGCGCGCGCTCGGGGCCATGGATGTTCATCGGCGAGGGCCCGGGCGCCGACGAAGACGAGCTGGGCGATCCCTTCGTGGGCCAGGCCGGCAAGCTGCTGGACGGGATGCTCGCCGCCGCGGGCCTGAAGCGCGGGCGCGACGTGTACATCGCGAACGTCGTGAAGTGCCGGCCGCCCGGAAACCGCACTCCCACCCCCGGGGAAATGGCCGCCTGCGCGGGATATCTCGACCGGCAGGTCGAGCTCGTCGCCCCGCGCCTCATCGTGGCCCTGGGCAAGACCGCGGCGATCCGGTTGCTCGGCACCGAGGCGAGCCTCGCCAGCCTTCGCGGGCGGATGCACGCGTACAAGGGCATCCCGGTGGTCGTGACCTACCATCCGGCCTACCTCCTGCGCACCCTGCCCGAAAAGGCGCGCGCCTGGGAGGATCTCCTCTTCGCCCGGCATGCCCTCGCCGCGGCGTCTTGAAATCACCCGGACCACCCCGCATCTAACGCCGGCTCGATCGCGAGCCCTTTCGTGGAGAGAAGAACGATGACAAAGCTCCTGTGGGCCGTTTCACTGCTGGCGGCGTTGCTGCTGTCCGGCTGCGGCTACAACGAGTTCCAGACGAAGGACGAGCAGGTGAAGGCCGCCTGGGCCGAGGTGCTGAACCAGTACCAGCGCCGTGCCGACCTCGTCCCGAACCTCGTCGAGGCCGTGAAGGGCTACGCGCAGCAGGAGCGCGACGTCTTCATCGGCGTGACCGAGGCGCGCGCCAAGGCTACGGCGGTCACGGTAACGCCCGAGCAGATCAGCGACCCGGCGGCGATGCAGAAATTCCAGCAGGCGCAGGCCCAGCTCTCCGGGGCGCTCGGGCGCCTCCTCGTGGTCTCCGAGAACTATCCGCAGCTGAAGAGCGACCAGAACTTCCGGGACCTCCAGGCGCAGCTCGAGGGCACGGAAAACCGCATCACCACCGCGCGCAATCGCTTCATCAAGGCGGTGCAGGAATACAACGTGCTCACGCGCCAGTTCCCCGAAAACCTCACCGCGATGATGTTCGGCTACAAGCAGAAGGCGTCCTTCACGGTCGAGGACGAGAAGGCCATCGCCAGGCCGCCGAAGGTCGATTTCTCGCGGCCGTCCAATCCGCTTCCTCCGCCCTCCGCGCCACCGGCCGTGGTGCCGGCACCGGCGCAGAAGTAACGTGCGCCGTTTCCTCGCAACGCTGGCGCTCCTCGCGGCCGCGACCCTCGCGTGGCCGCAGGAGGTCCCGGTGCCCAAGCTCACCGGCCACGTCGTGGACCTCACCACGACGCTGAGCTCTCCCCAGCGCGCGGGGCTCGAGGCGAAGCTCGCGGCCTTCGAGGCCGATCACGGCTCGCAGGTCGCGGTGCTCCTCGTGCCTACCATCGGCTCCGAGACGATCGAGGAGTTCGCGGGCCGGGTCACCGACGATTGGAAGCTCGGCCGCAAGGGCGTGGACGACGGCGTGCTCTTCGTGGCGGCGATGCAGGACCACAAGATGCGTATCCAGGCCGGGCGCGGCGTTCAGGGCACCCTGACGGACGCCCTCTCCAAGCGCATCGTCTCCGACCTCGTGGCGCCCCATTTCCGCGCTGGCGATTTCTCGGGAGGCATCGAGGCGGGCACCGACGCGATCGTGAAGGCGATCGAGGGCGAGAAGCTGCCGCTGCCCGCCCGTAACGCGCAAGCCGGCGGCTCCCATGGTGCAGCGGCCTCGATTCCGCAGATCGCGATGATCGCCTTCGTCCTCGTGCCGATCATCGGAATGGTCCTGCGCGGCATCTTCGGCCGGCTATTCGGTGCGACCGTCACTTCCGGCCTCACCGGGGCCGCGGTATGGTTCCTGATCGGCAGCGTGGGCCTCGCCGTGGGTGCCGTGCTCGTCGCCTTCCTCTTCACGCTCATGTCCGGCTTCGGGCGAGGCCTCCGGGGGTCCGGTTTCGGCGGCTATGTGCCCGGCGGCTGGGGCGGCGGGGGCTTTGGAGGCGGGGGCCTCGGCGGTGGAGGCGGAGGCTTCAGCGGCGGCGGAGGCTCGTTCGACGGCGGTGGCGCGTCGGGATCGTGGTGATGGAGCTCGGCCGCTTCCTTCGCCACATCGTGATGCATCCGGCCCGTGCCACGAGTGCCTTCCCGCCCGCCGTGATGGATGCGATCCAGGCCGAGATCCGCGCCCAGGAAGCGACCCACAGCGGCGAGATCCTTTTCGTGGTGGAAGCCGAGCTTTCCACGTGGCAGCTATGGCATGACCTGCGGCCGCGCGAGCGGGCGCGCGAGGTATTCGCGCTGCGCGGAGCCTGGAACACCGAGGACAACAACGGCATCCTGATCTACGTGCTGCTCGCCGAGCGCGTGGTCGAGATCGTGGCCGACCGAGGCATCGCGAAGCGCGTGGCCGAGTCGCAGTGGCGCGAGGTGTGCGCCGGCATGGAGCGGGCCTTCGCCGATGGGCGTTTCGAGGAAGGCGCGGTGGCCGGAGTGCGCGGCGTGGCCGCCCTCCTCGAGCGCGAATATCCCGGCGCCCGTCACGCCAACGAGCTTCCCGACCGGCCCGCCCTGATCTAGCCGAAAAACGCGTTCCGTTTCGTGGTGCTAGGATGGATGCGATATATCCGTGCTTGCGGCGAGGCCCATGGAACAGACGGTCCAGAAGGCGCTGAACCTGCTCGAAGCCCTGGTGCGATCGGGGCAGCCACGCCGGTTGACCGAGCTTTCCCGGGAGCTCGGCCTCACCAAGCCCAACGTCTACCGGCTCCTCTCGACCCTTTCCATCCTGGGCTACGTGAAGAAGGACCAGGCGACGACCCTGTACTCGCCGACGCTCAAGCTCTGGGAGATGGGCTCCATGCTCGTGCGCGACGTGGACCTGCAGGCCGTGGCCGGCCCGCGCCTGCGCCGGCTCTGCGACGAGACCCGCGAGTCGGTCCAGCTCGCGGTCTTCGATTCCGGATACGTGGTCTATGTCGACAAGGTGGATAGCCCGCAGCCCCTGAAAGCCACCACCAGCATCGGATCGCGGGTGCCGGCGACGGTGGTATCCACCGGGAAGGCGATCCTCGCGTGGCTGGGGCCCGAGGCGCTCGACCGCGCCTTCGAGCACGTGAAGCGCTACACCCCGATCACGATCACCCGGCGCAAGGACATCGATCGCGACCTCGAGGAGACGCGCGAGCGCGGCTATGCCGTGAATCGCGGCGAGTTCCGGGCGGGTGTTTGCGGCGTGGCCGCCCCCGTGCGCGACCGCACCGGCAACGTGGTGGCGGCGGTGGGCGTGTGGGGATCGGAGAAGAACATCCTGGGCGCGCGGCGCGAGGAGCTCGCGCACCTGGCGGTTGCCGCGGCGCGCGACATCTCGCGCGAAATGGGGTTCGTCGAGCGAGCCGAAGCCGGCGCCGTGCGCTCGGCCGAGCCGGCTTCCGCCTAGTCGTCCTTCGCGAGCAGCGCTTCGACGCGGTCGCGATCGGCGGGCGACGCCTGCGTTTCCCCCGAGCGCTTGCGCCGGCTTCCCACGATGCGGGCGAAGACGACCGCGCCTACGCCGAGCAGCAGGAAAGGCCCCAGCCAGAGCACGAGCGTGGTGGGCTTCCAGGGCGGGCGATAGAGCACGAAGTCGCCGTAGCGCTGCACCAGGTAGTCGCGGATCTCCGCGTCGCTGCGTCCCTGGGAAATCATCCGGCGGATCTCGTTGCGCAGGTCCTGCGCGAGGGGCGCGCTGGAATCCGCGAGCGTCTGGTTCTGGCAGACGAGGCAGCGCAGCTCCTCGCCCAGGGCCCTCAGCCGCGCCTCGACCGCGGGATCCGGCCTTGCGACCTCCTCGGAGGACTGTGCGAGCGCCGCCGCCGCGGCGAAGGCCGCCAGGACGAGGAAGGCGGCGAGGATGCGCTTCACGCGCTCAGCTTGCGCACGAGCGGCAGGATGGTGCGCTCGAGCGCTTCCGGCGTGATCGGCCCGATCTGCTTGTAGCGGATCACGCCTTGCTTGTCGATCACGAAGGTCTCGGGCACGCCATAGACGCCATAGTCGATGCCGACCCGCCCGTCGATATCGAACGCCGAGAGCGCATACGGGTTCCCCATGCGCTCCAGCCAACGCAGGCCCTCGTCGCGCTTGTCCTTGTAGTCGAGGCCCACGATGGGCACGGCGCTCGAGCGCGAGAGCTCCACGAGGAGCGGGTGCTCGACCTTGCACGAGACGCACCACGAGGCCCACACGTTGAGGAGCCAGACCTTTCCGCGCATCTCCTCGGGGCCGAAGCTCGCCTGCGCCTCGTGCAGGCGCTCCAGCCTGAACGCCGGCGCGGCGCGGCCGATGAAGGGCGAGGGGACCTCGCGTGGATCGCGCGTGAGGCCGATCGCGAGGAAGATCGCGAGCGCCGCGAACACGACGAGCGGGATCACGTACTTCAACGACTTCACGCGCGGGCTCCCTCGGCCACCGCGGGCGCGGCGGACGCAACGCGGCTCGCGCGATAACGCCGGTCGGAGAGCGCGAGCAGCCCGCCCAGGGCCATCACGAAGCAGCCGCCCCAGATCCAGTCCACGAAGGGCTTGTAGTACACGCGCACGCCCCACGCCCCGTCGCCGACCGGCTCGCCGAGCGAGACGTAGAGGTCGCGCACGATGCCCGTGTCGATGGCGGCTTCCGTCATGGTCTGGCCGGAGGCATGGTACGAGCGCTTCTCGGGATGGAGCACGCGAACGACCTTTCCGGCCCGGCGCACCTCGACGTCGCCCGCGACCGCCGTATAGTTCGGGCCCGGCACCTCGTGCGTGCCGCGGAACGTGAAGTCGTAGCCCGCGAGCGCCACCTGGTCCCCGGGGGACATGCGAACGTCGAGCTGCGCCTCGTAGCCCTTCACCAGCGTCACTCCCACGATGAAGACGGCGATGCCGAAGTGGGCCACGTTCATGCCGAACCAGGCGCGCGACTGCGCCGCCACCCGGCCGCGCCATGTGGCTTGCGGCGAAGCGGCGAGCCTCTGCCCCACTTGCAGGAGCGTGGCCGAGGCGACCCAGAAAGCGAGCCATAGTCCGAATGCGATCATCGGGGTCGAGCCCCCCAGCGCAAACGGGACGGCGATCGCGGCGAGGACCGATACGGCCAGCGCCCAGCGAAGGCGCGTCCAGAGGCCGGGAAGCGGGGCCGCGCGCCAGGCGGCCATGGGCCCCACGGCCATGAGGAAGATCGCGGGCGCCATCAGCGGCACGAATACCGTGTCGAAGTAGGGCGGACCCACGGAGAGCTTTCCCATGCCCAATGCGTCGAGGAAGAGCGGATAGAGCGTCCCCAGCAGCACGGCGGCGAGCGCCACGGCGAGGAGCACGTTGTTCGCGAGGAGCAGCGATTCGCGCGAGAGCGCGGCGAAGCCCGCGCCCAGGCCCACGCGCGGCGCGCGCCACGCGAAGAGCGCGAGCGAGCCGCCCACGACGAGCACGAGGAAGAGCAGGATGAAGACGCCTCGCCGCGGGTCCGTCGCGAACGCGTGGACCGACGTGAGCACGCCCGAGCGCACCAGGAACGTTCCCACCAGCGACAGCGAGAACGCCACGATCGCGAGCAGCACCGTCCAGCTGCGGAACGTGCCGCGCTTCTCGGTGACGGCGAGCGAGTGGATGAGCGCGGTGCCGGCGAGCCACGGCATGAAGGAAGCGTTCTCGACCGGGTCCCAGAACCACCAGCCGCCCCAGCCCAGCTCGTAGTAGGCCCAGGCGCTGCCGAGCGCGATGCCCACCGTGAGGAAGCACCACGCCGCCACGGTCCATGGCCGTGACCACCGCGCCCACCCGGCATCCAGGCGCCCTTCGAGGAGCGCGGCGAGCGCGAACGCGAAGGCGACCGAGAACCCCACGTAGCCCATGTAGAGCATCGGTGGATGGATCACCATCCCGGGGTCCTGCAGCAGGGGGTTCAGGTCCTGGCCCTCGGCCGCGGCCGGGAAGAGGCGCTCGAAGGGATTCGAGGTGACGAGGATGAAGAGGAGGAAGCCCGCGCTCACGAGGCCCATCACTCCCAGCACGCGCGCGACGAACCGCTCGGGGAGCGTGCGGCTGAACACCGCCACGGCGAAGGTCCACGATGCCAGCATCAGCGCCCAGAGGAGGATCGAGCCTTCGTGCGATCCCCACGTCGCGGCGAATCGGTAGTGGGCCGGGAGCTGCGAGTTGGAGTGCTGGGCGACATTCAGCACCGAGAAGTCGCTCGTCACGAACGACCACGCGAGCGCCGCGAAGGCGCCCGCCACGAACACGAACTGCCCCACGGCGACCGGGCGCGCGGCGGCGAGGTATGCGGCCCTGCCGGTGGCCGCGCCGGCGAACGAGATCACGACCTGGGCGAGCGAGAGCGCGAGCGCGATGGCGAGCGCGAAGTGGCCGAGCTCGGGGATCATCGCGACGCCTTCTGGCCCGCGAAGGCGGCCTTGTCGATGGGGTGGCCGGCCTTGCGAAGCGCCTCGGCCGCCTCGGGCGGCATGTAGTTCTCGTCGTGCTTGGCGAGCACCTCGTTCGCATGGAAGACGCCATCGGGCCCGAGCTTGCCCTGCGCGACCACGCCCTTGCCCTCGCGGAAGAGGTCGGGAAGGATCCCGGTGAAGACCACGGGGATCGTCTGTGCCATGTCGGTCACGCGGAAGTTGACGGTGAGCGCATCGTTGCCGTGCACCACGCTGCCCGCCACGACCAGCCCCCCGATGCGGAAGGCGCGATCGCGGGGCGCCTCGTGCGCCGCTACCTGGCTCGGCGTGAAGAAGAACACGAGGTTGGAGCGGAAGGCGTTCAGGACCAGGCCCACGGCCACCCCCAACGCGGCGATTCCCGCCACGATCCACATCGCTCGCTTAGTCCTGGGCTTCAAGTTCTCTTTCCTCCTCGATCAGGCGCTCCGCGCGAGCTCGCCGTGCGAAAAGCGCGATCAGCTCGGCGGCCAGGGCGAGTGCCGCCATCGCATACGAAGCCCACAGGTAAAAGGCGTGGCTCACAGGGCCCTCACCCAGCGCGTACGCCGCTCGCGCTCCAGGATGATGCTACGCGCCCGCCAGAGAATGGCGCCGATCGAATACATCCAGGCGGCGAAGGTCATGAGCAGCATCGCGGTGAGCATGGCGACGTGCATCGACGAGCCGGTGAGCTTCACGCTCGAGCCCTGGTGCAATGTGTTCCACCATTGCACCGAGAAGTAGATGATGGGCAGGTTCACGATCCCCACCAGGGCGAGGAGCGAGGCGGCGCGGTCGCCGCGGCGCGGATCCTCGAACGAGTTGGCGAGCGCGACGTAGCCGAAATAGAGGAAGAGGAGCACCAGCTCCGAGACCATGCGCGCGTCCCAGGCCCAGTAGGTGCCCCACGTGGGCCGTCCCCAGAAGGCGCCGGTCCAGAGCGCGATGAAGGTGAAGAGAGCGCCCGTGGGCGCCACGGCGCGCGCCATCATCGCACCCAGGCGGGTGTTGAAGGTGAGCGAAAGCCCCGAGTAGCACGCCATCACGAAGTACAGGAACATCGACATCCACGCCGCGGGGACGTGGATGAAGATCACGCGGTACACCTCGCCTTGCTGCGCGTCGGTGGGCGCGACCCAGAACCCCTCGTAGAGCCCGGCCAGGGCGAGCAGCGCCGCGAGCGCGAAGAAGACCGGAACGAGCGTTCCGGCGAGGCGATAGAAGGTCGCGGGCGAGGCGAAGTAGAACCAGTTCATGTCAGTCGAGCGCAATGCGGATCGCCTCGCACGCCGCGGGCGGCACCGCGAGCCCCGCGAAGATGAGCCCCGCGCCCAGGAGCGAAAGGGCGGCCTGCGGCGAAAGCCCGGAGGCCTGCGCTTCGGCTGCGCCCGCGCCGAAGATCAGCACCGGCACGAACAGGGGCAGGGCGAGCAGTGCCAGCAGGGTGCCGGCGCCGCGGGCACCCAGCGTGAGCGCGCTGCAGGCAGCGCCCAGGAGCGAGAGCATCGGCGTGCCCAGCAGGAGCCCCGCGGCGAGCACCGCTTCGGTGTCCGTCTCCAGGCCATACTCGAGCCCGAGCAGGGGCGAGAGGAGCGTGAGCGGAAGCCCCGTGACCGTCCAATGGGCCGCGACCTTGCCTGCCAGCCACGAGGCCATGGGATACGGCGAGAGCGCCATCTGCTCGAGCGAGCCGTCGAGATAGTCGGCGAAGAGCATCGAGGGGAGCGAGAGCAGGGCCGCCAACAGCGCGCACACCCAGATCACGCCCGGCCCGATGCGCGCGAGCACCTGGGGCTCGGCGCCCACCCCCAGCGGGAAGAGCGACGCCACGATGGCGAAGAAGACGACGACCAGGAGCGATTCGCCCGGGTGGCGCCAGGCGAGCCGCAAGTCGCGCGCGTACGCCCACCGGAAGCCCTTCATGAGCCAAGCCTCACCTCGCGATCGGCCCCCGGTACCAGCGCGTGGTGCGTCGCGATGATGGCGAGCCCTCCGCGTGCGAGGTGGCGCTCGAGCAGGGCGGTGAAGAGCTTCTCGCCGCCGGCGTCGAGCGCGGCGAGGGGCTCGTCGAGGAGCCACACGGGCGCGGGATCGAGCCAGAGGCGGGCGAGCGCGATGCGTCGTCGCTGGCCCGCGGAAAGGCGCCGCGCAGCCAGGCGCCGCCGGGTCGAGAGCCCAACGTGCGCGAGCGCTTCGTCCATGGCGTTCGCCCCGCACACGACGCCACGAAGCGTGAGCGCATCGCGAAGGTTTTCGCCCGCCGTGAGGTCATCCTTCACCCCGGGCGCATGACCCACGAAAATGGCGCGCTCGCGCAGCGGCGCGTCCCGCGCGTGGGCAGGCCGGCCGTCCCAAAGGAGCTCTCCGGCTTCCGGCCGCACGAGCCCGGCCACGCACCGAAGCAAGGTGGTCTTGCCGCTGCCGTTGGCTCCGGTGAGCGCGATCCATTCGCCCGGCACGGCGGCGAACGAAACGTCGCGGAAGAGCCGCACGTCGCCGCGAGCGCACGCGAGCCCGCGCACCTCGAGCGCGCTCACGGCAACACCTTGTCGATCACGATCTTCACGCCGGAGGCGCCGGGCTTCACCACATCGCTCGTGCCGACGAGATCGCCCGCCTGCGGCGTGGCGCCCCCGGAGCGCGATACGCGCGCCTCGATGCGCACGGCCGAGGCGAGGGAGAGCTTCGCCATGGGCGACATCGCCATGCTGTCGTCGAGCGAGAAATCGAGGGGCAGCGCGCCGGCGTTGGTGCGCAGCACGGCGAGCGGCATGCGCGATCCGCCCTCGGCACGCGCGAAGACGAAAAGCGTGTCGCCGGCGGAGGCCTTCCCGGCGAGCGCGGGAGCGATGCGCACCGACCCCGCGACTTTCGCCGCGGCCGGGCTCGCGGCGGCCCTGGCGAGCGGGGGCGAAGTGGGCAGCGGTCGTCCCGCAGCCGCGGCGCGCGCGTTCACCTCGTCGAGGATCGAGAGCACCTGGTGCTCGTCGTCGGATCCCGGCGGCATCTCAGCGGCGAGGCTGCGCCAGTAGCCGGCGGCCGCGGGAAAGTCGCCCGCGTCCATGGCGGCGGTGCCGGCGAGCGCGAGCGCCTTTGCGTTGCGGGGATCGATGGCAAGCGCACGGCGCAGCAGCTCCTGGGGCTTGCCGCCGAGCGATCGGCCCCGCGCCATGGCGAGTGCGTCGGCATAGTCGGCGAAAGCCTGCGCGTCGTTCGGAACCAGCCCCACGAGGTGATCGTATGCCTGGGCGGACTCGTCGAAGCGGCCCAGAGCCGCCATGGAGCGTGCGAGGAGCGCCCAGCCGCGCGCATCGTCGGGGCGTTCGCGCACTTTCGCCGCGAGGTTCTCGACCATCGCGACGATCTGCGCATCGTCCAGCTTCGCCGCCGCAGGGCGAACACGCAGCGACGACGGATCGCCGAACGCGAGGTAGATCCCGATCGCACAGGCGGGAAGCGCCGCGGCGAAGGTCGCGATCACCGCCCAGGGCTTGCGCGCCGTGGGCGCCGGAGCGTTTTCTCCCGGCAGCGCCAGCTCGCCCCGTGCGCGTTCCACGAGCTCCGCGAGCGCCGTATCGCGTTCGCCGGGGGCGAGGAGGCCGCTCGCGGCGTCGGCCTCGATCTCGCGGCGCTGGCTGCGCAACACCTCGAGGTTGGCTTCCGCGATACCGGGGCCGGCAATGCGCGGCGCACGCGCGAGCGGCACCAGCACGAAGGCCAGCGCCACCAGCGTCATGAGGACCGCGACCGTCACGAAAACCGCCATTGAACGAAATTATACCGGCTACAATGGCCGCCACCCGCAACGGCTCCGGTTCCCACGTGAGGCATTACTCGATCCTCGAGTACGCGCGGTTCCGCTGGTTCAAGGCATCGCTCGCCCTCTGCGCGGTCGCCACCGTGGCCTACCTCTGGCACGATCCGGTGCCGCATCCCTATGGCGGCACCTGGCTCGGGTATGCCCTCGGCAGCCTGGGCGCGGTCCTCATCGCGTGGCTCCTCTGGTACGGCGTACGCAAGCGCCGCTACGCGGCGGCCGGAAACCTGCAGGGCTGGCTCTCGGCGCACGTGTACCTGGGCACCGCGCTCGTCGTGATCGTGACGCTTCACACCGGGTTCCAGCTCGCGTGGAACATCCACTCCCTCGCGTACATCCTGATGCTCCTGGTCGTGGCGAGCGGGTTCTACGGCGTATTCGCTTACCTTCGCGTGCCGCGCGTCATGACCGCGAACCTGGGCGAAGATTCGATCGACTCGCTGGTGATGCACATCGCCGACCTCGATCGCGAGATGCGCGAAAGGGCGCTGTCGCTGCCCGACACGCTCTTCGCGCTGGTCGACCGGTCCGTGGCCGGCACGCGATTGGGGGGCAATGCGCGGCGCCTTTTGTCGGGGCGCGACGACGCCTGCGCGACGGCCGGCGCGGTGCGCGATTGGCCGCGCCAGGCGAGCGTGCTGAAGGGCGAGGCGGCCGCGCTCAGCAAGGAGGTGTTCGGGCTGCTGCTGCACAAGGAGCAGCTCCTGGTGCGTGCGCGCCGCGACCTGCGCTACCAGGCGATCCTCGACCTCTGGCTCTATTTCCACGTGCCGCTCGCGTTCATGCTCCTCGCCGCGCTGGTCGCCCACGTCGTCTCGGTGTTCATCTACTGGTGAGGCCGGCCGCGTGAAGCTGCTCGTGGTCTACAACGTCACGCGCGCCGGCGGGCGTTCGGCGGCTCTGCGCAAGACCGTGAGCGCCGAGTGGGTGCGCATCGGGCGCGACGCTAGCTGCGAGATACACCTCGCCGATCCGCGCATCGCCCTCCAGCAGGGCATGATCGTGAACCGCGATGGCCCCGTGTACCTCGAAGGCGAGGCGGGAGCGCAGGACATTTCGCGCAAGACCGTCCGCTCCGTGCGCATGGTGCCCGGCGAGCCGCTCGATATCGGGCCCTACCGGATGCAGCTGCTTCCGGCGCCGCCGGGTTATGACGCCGCGGTATCGATCTCGCTCACGCGCCCGCGCGACGCGGTGGCCGACCTCGGAAGCCGCAGCGCGCGCAAGACGCTCGCCTCGCTCGGCTTCTCCAAGCGCGGCGCGGCATGGATCGGGCTCCTCGCCGTGCTGGTTGCGTGCCTCGTCATTCCGGCGGGCCGCGTCCTGCATTTGCCGTGGAGCGGCGGCGGAAGCGACCGCATGTGGAATCCGGGGCCGGTGATGCTCGCCCACCAGCCCATCGGCGAGCGCTGCGGGGCGTGCCACGAGAGCGCCTTCGAGCATGTCTCCGACCACGCGTGCCTCGCATGCCACGCCGCCGTCGGCCATCACGTTTCCGTGGCGATGCGCACCGGAGCGCTCTTCGAGGGGGTGCGCTGCGCGAGTTGCCACCGCGAGCACAAGGGCGTGAAGCCCGTGCAGCGCGACGACGACCGCTTCTGCGTCGATTGCCACCGCGACGTCCACGCGAAGGAACCCGATGCCCGTGTGAAGGACGTGGCCGACTTCGCGAACGCCCATCCGGCCTTCGCGCTCGCCGTTCGCGACCCGCACCTCGCGTTTCCCCACGACAAGCATCTCGATCCGCACGGCGTTCGTTCGCCCACGCGCGGGCGGGTTCGCCTCGACTGCGCGAGCTGCCACGTGCCCGACGCCTCGAAGCGCATGTTCGAGCCGATCTCGATGGCGCGCGCCTGCCAGGAATGCCATCGCCTCGACATCGAGCCCGCGATGACCACGCGCGAGGTACCCCATGGCGACCCGCGCGCGGCGGTCGCGATGATCGAGGAGTTCTATGCCGCGCTCGCGCTGAATGGCGTGCCCGACAGCTTCACCAAGGCGTTCGGCGTTCCGGGCGAGGGGCTGCTGCGGCGCGTGGGCACCCCGTCCACCGCGGAGCGGGAGGATGCGCTGCGGCTTGCCACGCGCAAGGCGGCCGCGGTCGCGACCGACCTCTTCGAGGCTCGCAGCTGCAAGACCTGCCACGAGGTGAAACGCGAATCGGCCCCGGGCGCGAAGACCCCCGAATGGAGCGTGGTCCCGGTGCAGACCACGAATCGCTGGATGCCCCAGGCCCGCTTCGACCATCGCGTTCACGAGCGAACGCCGTGCGCGGAATGCCACGACGTCGCACATTCGAAGAGCTCGCACGACGTGGCGATGCCGGACATCGATTCCTGCCGGCGCTGCCACGCGGGGTCGAGCCCGCGCGAAGGCAGGATCACGTCGAGCTGCCTGCTCTGCCATGGCTTCCACGACAGCCGCTACCCGTGGGATCCGCGGCAGAAGGCGCCAGCGAGATGAGGCGCGCGGCCCTGCTGGCGCTCGCCCTCTTCGCGGCGGCCTGCGGCGGCGGAGGCGGCGGCTCGTCGTCGCCGCCGGTCTCGGGATGCGCCGCGGATTGCCCGATGGTGCAGGACTTCCTCGGCGTGGCCGACGTGCAGCGCATCGTTGCGCAAGCCGTGGGCGAGGCACAGGCCCGCAACGTTCGCGCGCAGGTGGCGGTGGTCGACCGGGTCGGCAACGTGCTCGCGGTGTTCCGCATGGACGGTGCGCCCGCGACGGTCGCGATTTCGAGCGGGCTTGGGGTCATGGCTGGGCTCGACGGCATCGCTTCGGGAACGATCCCGGCGGCGGACGCGGCGATCGCCAAGGCGCTCACCGGCGCGTACTTGTCCTCGGCGGGCAACGCCTTCTCCACGCGCACGGCGAGCCAGATCATCCAGGAGCATTTCAATCCGGGCGAGGACGAGCAGCCTTCGGGGCCGCTCTACGGCGTGCAGTTCTCGCAGCTCGCGTGCTCGGACGTGAACCGCAGCCGCGCGCAGGGCAGCGTGGGGCCGAAGCGCTCGCCGCTCGGGCTCGCGGCCGATCCCGGCGGGCTTCCTCTCTACAAGGGCGGCATCCTCGTGGGCGGCGTGGGAATCGAAGCCGACGGCCTCTATGGCCTGGACCGCGACATCTTCGACGTGGACCAGGACCCCGAGGAGCTGATCGCGGTGGCCGCGTCGAACGGCTTCGCCGCGCCCGCCGACATTCGCGGCGACCGCATCACCGCCGACGGCCGCACCTTCCGCTACGTGGACTCGGAGTCGATCGCGTCCGATCCGACGCATGCGCCCGCGTTCGCGTCGCTTCCGGGATCGCTCGCCGCGGTGCCGGGCTACGTGGATGCGACGATCGTCGCGGGAACCTCATTCGGCTCGGCCGCCTCGGGTGTGCGGGCCGATGACGGAGCATTCGCACCGGTGGGCGGCTGGATCCTGGTCGACGGGACCAACGCCCCGCGATTCCCGGTTCGCCCCTCGAGCGACGCATCGCTCTCGCAAGCCGAGACCCGCACGATCCTCTCCGATGCGATCGCGGTTGCGAGGCGGGCGCGGGGACAGATCCGCCGCCCGCTGGGCTCGATCGCGGAGGTGAGCGCGGCGGTGGTGGGGCTGGACGGCGACATCCTGGGCCTGGTGCGCACCGGCGATGCGCCCATCTTCGGCATCGACGTCGCGGTGCAGAAGGCACGCACGGCGATGTTCTTCTCGAATCCGTCGGCCGCGTCCGAGCTCGCCGCGGCGCCCGATGCGCGATACCTGGGCGGCGGCGGCTCGTCGATCGCGCGATACGTGGATGCCCTTCGCGCATTTCTCGCGGACCCCGCGGCGCTCACCGGCGACATCGCGTGGAGCGCGCGGGCCGTAAGCAACATCCACCGCCCGACCTTTCCCGACGGCATCGACGGCACGTCCCCGGGGCCTCTTTCCACGCCGATCGCCCAATGGAGCCCGTTCAACGACGGCTTCCAGCTCGATCTCGTCTACAACCAGCTCGTGAAGGGCGTGCTGGGCGACGACTCCGAGGGCTGCGCCGGACGTGCCGCGGCGGGCGGCACCGCGACCGATACGGGTCTCGCCAGGCTTCGCAACGGCGTACAGATCTTTCCGGGCGGCGTGCCGATCTACCGGGGCACCCGGCTCGTCGGGGCGATTGGCGTTTCGGGCGACGGCGTGGACCAGGACGACATGATCGCCTCGCTGGGCCTCGCCAACGCCGCGACGGAGATGGCGACGGGCTTCGGCCATGCGCCCGCGGCGATGCGCGCCGACATGCTCACCCCGCAGGGCGTGCGCCTTCGCTACATCCAGTGCCCGCAGGCGCCCTTCAACGGATCGAGCGAGGAAAATGTCTGCGCGGGTATTTAGCGTGGCCTTCCTCGCGGCGCTTCCCGCGCTCGCGCAGGAGGATCGTCCGTATCCTCCGGCCATGGATCCCGGGGCCGAGATCGTCCCGCGCCGGCCGGGCCCGGCCGAGCCGCAGCGCTATGTGCCGCCGCGGCCGAATCCGGGGCAAGCCGAACCGCCCGACCCCCTCGCACCGCGCGAGAGCCTTCCGGTGCGCGATCGCTGGCGGATCATGCAGGCCCTCGGCGTGAAATCGCCGTGGTTCGATCCCTACAACCAGAACGTGTTGAAGGGCGACCTCCCCGTGGCGGGCGAGCCGTGGCTTCGCGAGCACTTTCCCGACCTCGCGCGGCGCCTGGAGCCCGACTGGTTCCTGGACTTGGGCGCCGTATCCGATTCGCTCGTGGAGCTGCGCCGCTTGCCGACCCCCGTCGGACCGCAATCGACCCAACGCCCGGGCAGCTACGACGTATTCGGCCGCGGGACCCAATCGACGCTCGCGCAGACGCTGGTGGTCTCGATGTCGCTCATCAAGGGCGATACGACCTTTCGCCCGCCCGACTACGAGGTGCGCTTCACGCCGGCGTTCAACGTGAACCGCTCGCAGGTCCAGGAGGTGAGGGCGCTTTCCGTCGATCCACGCGACGGCGTGACCCGCAACGATGCCCATGCCGCGATCCAGGAGCTCTTCGCCGACGTGCACCTGCGAAACGTGGGCCCACGCTACGACTTCGACTCGCTGCGGGTGGGCATCCAGCCGTTCAACGCCGATTTCCGCGGGTTCCTCTTCCAGGACGTGCCCCTGGGCGTGCGGCTCTTCGGCACCCGCGACGACGACAAATGGCAGTACAACGTCGCATGGTTCCGGCGCCTGGAGAAGGACACCAACTCGGGCCTGAACGAGACGCGCCTGCGGCGCGACGACACCTTCGTCGCCAACCTGTACCGGCAGGATCTTCCGTGGCTGGGGTTCACCTCGCAGGCAACGGTCGCGGTCAACGTGAACCGCGAGGGCGACGGCCAGCACTACGATACCAACGGGTTCCTCGTGCGCCCCGCCGTGGTCGGCGATTCGCGTCCGCACGACTATACGGTGACCTACCTCGGCTACAGCGGCGACGGGCACTGGGGACGCTGGAACTTGTCGGGAAGCCTCTACGCCGCGCTGGGCCGCGTGGACCACGATCCGATCGCGCAGCGGCCCGTGTCCGTGCGTGCGGGGCTCGCCGCCGCGGAGCTCTCGCGCGATTTCAGCTGGGTGCGGCTGCGGTTGCAGGGGCTCGTGCAGTCGGCCGACCGCAATCCCTTCGATGGACGCGCCACCGGGTTCGACGCGATCTTCGAGAACCCGCAGTTCGCCGGCGCCGGCACGAGCTTCTGGATCCGCCAGGCGGTGCCGCTGGTCGGCGGGGGCGGCGTGGCCCTTTCCGGACGCAACGGCGTGCTCGCGAGCCTGCGCTCCTCGAAGGACGAGGGCCAATCGAACTTCGTGAATCCGGGTCTCGTCCTCGTGGGAGGCGGCGCGGACCTCGACCTCACTCCCCAGGTGCGCGTGATCGGGAACCTCTCCTACCTGCGCTTCGGCGACACGACGGTGCTCGGCGTGCTGCGCAACCAGGCGCCGCCCTCGCGCGAGATTGGCTGGGACGTATCGGCCGGCGTGCAGTGGCGCCCCTTCATGTCGCAGAACCTGGTCTTCAACTTCTCCGCGGCGGCGCTCCTTCCCGGCAAGGGCCTGAAGCAGCTCTACGACGAGGGCCAGCGTGGACCGCAATACTCCGTGCTGGGTAACCTCGTGCTCACTTTCTGAGCGGGATGGAAATGGCGATATTGGAAAGGCGACGTAGCGTTCATTTCCTCTGTGCCGCCCTGGTGTGCGCGGTGATTGCCTTTCCGGTCCACTCGTTCGCCGCGGCTCCCGCCTCGCAGACGGTCGAGGAAGCGCACGCGAAGAGCGTGGGCTGCATGAGCTGCCACACCGCGAGCGACCGCGCCACGATGCACCAGAACCCGGCGGTGATCCTGGGCTGCACGGATTGCCACGGCGGCAACGCGAGGATCGAGAGGCGCGAGGCCAGGCGCGAGACGCGAGAGTACGTCGAGCTCATGCGGCAGGCGCATGTGCTGCCGAGGGACGAGAAGGCCTGGCACTGGCCCTCGAGCGCCACTCCGGAACGAACCTACACGCTGCTCAATCGCGAGAGCCCGGAGTTCGTGCGCTTCACGAACCCCGGCGATTTGCGCGTGGCGCGCGAAGCGTGCGGCGCCTGCCACCTCTCGATCATCCAGGCCTCCGAGCGAAGCCTCATGTCCACCACCGCCATGTTCTGGGAGGGCGCCACGTACAACAACGGCATCCTCCCGTTCAAGCGCTCCATCCTGGGCGAGGCCTACACGCGCGAGGGCAAGGCCGCATCGCTGGTGAATCCGGTGGCGCCCGACGCGTTCCTTCTCGCCAAGGGCGTGCTGCCTTCCCTCACCGCGATGCCCGCGTGGGAAACGATCCCGCCGGCGGATGTGTTTCGCGTCTTCGAGCGCGGCGGCCGCATCGCATCCACGCAGTTTCCCGAGATCGGGCTCCCCAACGTCTCGGGGACATTGCAGAAGCTCGACGAGCCGGGACGCCCGGACATCCGCCAGTCGAGCCGTGGCCCGGGCACCGGAAGCCGCATCGCCGTGCCCGCCATCAACATCACCAAGACCCGGTTGAACGACCCGCACCTCTGGTTCCTCGGGACCGACGACCAGCCGGGCGACTACCGTTCTTCCGGGTGCAGCGCCTGCCACGTCGTCTACGCGAACGACCGCGATCCGTCGCATTCGGGCTCCTACGCGCGCTTCGGCAACGCGGGGGAAACCGTCACCGAGGACCCGACGATTCCGAGGAACGAACCCGGGCACCCGTTGCGCCATGCGTTCACGCGCGCCATACCCTCGTCGCAGTGCATGGTTTGCCACATGCACCAGCCCAACATCTTCCTCAACAGCTTCTACGGTTCCATCATGTGGGACTACGAGTCGGACGCGCCGGCCATGTGGCCCGAGAAGCAGAAGTACCCGACGGACGAAGAGGCGCGCCGCATCCTCGACCGCAATCCCGAGGAGGCCGCGATTCGCGGCAAGTGGGGCGATCCCGCGTTCCTGAAGGACGTGTCGAAGCTGAACCCGCGGCTGAAGGACACGCAGTTCGCCGACTACCATGGCCACGGCTGGAACTTCCGCGCCGTGTTCAAACGCGACCGGCATGGGGCGCTCCTCGACAAGGATGGGCAAGCCGTCGGCGATGACGATCCGGACAAGTTCCACAAGGCGAAGCAGCTCACCAGCATCCACCTGGACATGGGGTTCCACTGCGTGGACTGCCACTTCGCCCAGGACGCGCACGGCAACGGCCATATCTACGGCGAGGTGGCCGCGGCAATCGAGATCGATTGCGCCGATTGCCACGGCACCGCGGACCGGTATCCGACGCTTCGTACCTCCGGGCCGGCGGCGGCGCCCACGGGCATGGACATGACGCTGCTACGCACGCAGGATGGCCGGCGCCGCTTCGAGTGGCGGGAGGGCAGGCTCTACCAGCGAAGCGCGCTCGATCCCGATCGAGAGTGGGAGATGACGCTGGTGAAGGATACGGTCACTCCCGGCAATCCGCGCTACAACGAGAAGGCGGCACGCGCGAAGCTCATGCATGCCGGGGCGTCGGGCCGCGCGGGCGAATGGGGTGCCGGTGCGGCCGGCACGGGCTACGCTCACGGCAACGACAAGATGACCTGCTTCTCGTGCCACATCTCGTGGACCACGAGCTGCGCCGGCTGCCACCTGCCGATCCAGGCGAACTGGAAGACCGAGCGCAACCACTACGAGGGCGGCGAGACGCGCAACTACGCGACCTACAACCCGCAGGTGGCGCGCGACGACATGTTCCAGCTGGGCAGGCATTCGAGCGTGAAGGGTGGGCGCATCTCGCCGGTGCGCTCCTCTTCGGCTTTGGTGCTGTCCTCGACCAACATCAACCGCGAACACATCTACGTGCAGCAGGCGCCGGTCTCGGCGAGCGGGTTCTCGTCCCAGGCCTTCGCGCCGCATTACCCGCACACGGAACGAAAGACCGAGACCAAGGGCTGCGACGACTGCCACGTCGGGCAGGCCAACGACAACAACGCCCTCATGGCGCAGCTGCTGCTGCAGGGCACGGGCTTCGTGAACTTCGTGGGGCTGAACGCGTGGGTGGGCGAGGAGCGGCACGTGCAGGCGGTGACCGTGACCGAGTGGAGCGAGCCGCAGGCGGTGATCGGGAGCTACCTGCAGCGCTATGCCTACCCCGACGATTTCGCCGCCCACGAGAAGAAGGAGCTGCGGCTCGAGGAGGCGCACGACCACGGATCGGGCGGCCCGGTGGGCTGCGTGGCGTTGCGCGGCGAGTATCTCTATGCGGCCGAAGGGCGCGGGGGATTGCGCGTCTACGACGTGGCTTCGATCGGAAACAAGGGCGTCTCGCAGCGCATCGTCACCGCGCCCTTTTCGCCGCTGGGGCAGGACACCCACGTGGAGTCGCGCGATGCGACCTGCGTCGCGCTGCCGACCAACCAGCCGATCAACCCCGCGCGCAACGATTCCGAGCGCATGCGAACCGAGAACCAGGAGCAACGCATGCACCCGATCTACCACTACGCGGTGGTGACCGATGCGGCGGAGGGCTTGATCCTCGTCAACGTGGATACGCTCGCCGACGGCGAGCCGCGCAACAATTTCCTCTCCCGTGCGCTCACGTGGAACCCGGGTGGGATCCTCGATGGCGCGCGCCACGTGAGCCTCGGCGGACACTATGCCTACGTCGCGGCCGCCCGCGGGCTGGTGGTGGTGGACCTCGACGATCCGATGAAGCCACGCCTTGCCGCGACGGTCGGGGTGGCCGGCGTGCGTGCGAGCGCGTTGCAGTTCCGCTATCTCTACGTGGTCGACGATGCGGGGCTCGAGGTCGTCGACGTGACGCTTCCCGAGCGCGCGCACCGCGTCGAGGGCGCCACGGTGGCGCTTCGCGATGCGCGCCGCGTCTATGTCGCACGCACCTACGCCTACGTGGCCGCGGCAAGCCAGGGCCTCGCGATCGTGGACGTGGAGCGCCCCGAGTCGCCGCGGCTTTTCACGCTCTTCGACGGCGGCGGTCGAATCGCCGATGCGCGCGACGTGGTCGTGGGATCGACCAACGCTTCGCTTTTCGCATACGTCGCCAACGGCGCGAAGGGCCTCGCCGTGATCCAGCTCACGGCCCCCGACACCCAGCCGCGCTTCTACGGCTACAGCCCCGAGCCGCGGCCGAAGGTGATCGCGTGGCGCGAGACGTCTTCACCCGCCACCGCGCTCGCACGCGGCCTCGACCGCGACCGTGCGGTGGACGAGACCGGCGGACAGATCGCGGTCTTCGGGCGCCTGGGCTCGCGGCCCTTCAACCTCGAGGAGATGCGTAAGCTCTACATGAATCCCGATGGCACCGTCTGGAAGGTAAAGGACTAGAGCGTTGAATCCCTGGCACGCCTCACGGCTTTGCTTTTCCTTCGTGGCCTCCCTGCTCGCCGCGGCTCCCGCGTGTTCTTCCGCGCAGGCGCTGCCGTACGAGACGAAGGCCATGAACCTGGGCGTCGTGAATTGCGCGAGCAGCCTCTGCCACGGATCGCCGTCGCAGTGGAAGGATTCCAACATCCTCCAGAACGAGTACATCACCTGGTCCCGCGTGGACAAGCATGCGACGCGCGCCTACCAGGTCCTCTTCGAGGAACGCTCGGAGCGGATCGTGCGCAACCTCGGTCTCAAGCAAACGGCCCACGAAACCAGGGTCTGCATCGAATGCCACACCTATGCGCCCCCGGTGCAATGGCGCGGCGAGCGCTTCAAGTTGTCGGACGGCGTGAGCTGCGAGGCCTGCCACGGCCCCGCGGGACCGTGGATCGAATCGCATGTCGCACCGGGCGCGACGCACGCGGGCAACGTCGCCCACGGGTTGTACCCCACCAACGAGCCGCTCGCGCAGGCGCGCCTGTGCCTCTCGTGCCATTTCGGCAACAAGGACAAGTTCGTGACCCATCGCATGATGGGGGCGGGGCACCCGCGCCTCAGCTTCGAGCTCGAGACCTTCGCGCTCACCGAGCCCGCGCACTTCGTGATCGACGCCGATTGGCAGCGCCGCAAAGGGACGTGGGACGCGGCGCGCGTCTGGGCGGTGGGCCAGGCGCTCGCCGCGCGCGAGCTGCTCGACGTGCTCGTGGACCCGAAGCGCAGCCGCGACGGGCTCTTCCCGGAGCTCGTCGTATTCGATTGCCACGCATGCCACCACCCCATGTCGCAGGCGCGCTGGACGCCGCGCCCGGGCGCGAGCCCCGGGCGCATCCGCCTGAACGACGCCAACTTCCTCATGCTGCGGCAGATCGCGCGCCGCACCGGCACGCCCGACGAGGCCAATGCCTTCGCCCAGCGCGTATCCGACCTGCATCGCGCCGTCGCGGGCGACGGCGGCGATCCGGCCGAGGCGGCGCAGGCCCTGCGTTCGAGCCTGGAGGCGTTGACCCGCGCCATCGCGGCCCACGCCTTCACGGATGCGGACCTGCGCGCGATGCTGGCGGGCCTGGCCGAGGATGGGGCGCGCGGCGAATACCGCGACTACGCGGGCGCGGAACAGGCGACAATGGCGATGGCGGGGCTGCTGGGATACCTGGCGCGCCGGGGCGAGCTTCAGAACGTGCGCGCCGCGAACGCGGCGCTCGACCGCCTCTACGACGCGGTGAAGGACGACGAGGCCTACCGCCCCGAGCGCTTCGGCGCCGCGGTGGAGGCGCTGGCGAAGACGGTGAATACGAGATGACATCCGAGCAACATACCGAGGCCCGGGTCTACGACATCGGGATCATCGGCTCGGGCCCCGCGGGGCTCTCGGCCGCGGCTCGCGCCGCCGAGCTGGGGATCGCGCACGTGCTGCTGGAATCCGAAGCGCACGTGTCCAACACGATCCACAAGTACCAGAAGGGCAAGCACGTGATGGCCGAGCCGCGCATCCTCCCGCTGCGAAGCTCGCTTCACTTCGCGGCCGCCACCCGGGAGGAGGTGCTGGATGCGTGGTCGCGGCAGGCCCTCGAGAAGAACCTGGACGTCCGGCACGGCTGCGAGGTCGTATCGCTCACCGGCAGCGACGGCGCTTTCGAAGTCGCGAGCCGCTCCGGTGAAACCTTCCGCTGCCGCAAGGTGATCCTCGCCATCGGGGTTCAGGGCAACCTTCGCAAGCTCGGCGTGGCGGGCGACTCGCTCGAGCGCGTCCAATACCAGCTGGACGACCCGGAGGAGTTCATCGACGAGACCATCGTCGTGGTGGGAGCGGGCGATGCGGCGATCGAGAACGCGCTCGCCCTCGCCCGGCGCAACCGTGTGGTGCTCATCAACCGCAACGAGGAGTTCGCGCGCTGCAAGGAAGGCAACCTCGCGCTGGTGCTGAAGGCGATCAAGGACGGGCGGATCGACTGCCGCTACGGCACGACCGCGCTTGCCGTGCGCGAGTCGGCCGGCGAGCCGCAACTCGCGTTCGACGTGAAGACTCCGGACGGGCCGGACACCATCGAATGCAACCGGATCATCGCGCGGCTGGGCGCCACGCCGCCCCGCAAGCTCGTGGAGGGCTTCGGCGTTCGCTTCGCGCAGTCCCGCGCCGACGCGCTGCCGGAGCTCTCCGACCGCTACGAATCGAGCGTGAAGGGCCTGTATGTCATCGGCGCGCTCGGCGGCTACCCGCTCATCAAGCAGGCCATGAACCAGGGCTACGAGGCGGTGGAGTTCGCCCTTGGGCGCAACGTCGAGCCGGCCGACGAGCCGCTCCTCGAGAAGCGTTTCGCGAATTTCTCGCGGCGCATGAGCGTCTCCGAGGCGCTGGACGAGATCCAGGCCAATGCGCCGCTGCTGGGCGACGTGAACCGGCTGCAGCTGCGCGAGTTCATGCTGGAAAGCGAGCTGCTCTCGCCGGCGCCGGGCGAGGTCATCTTCGAGCGCAACGACTACACCGACTCGTTCTTCATGATCGTCTCGGGCGAGGTCCACGTCGAGATGCGCCGCGAGGGCGAGCCTTCCGCGTGGTTCGCGCTCGCCGCGGGACAGTTCTTCGGCGAGCTGGGCCTCATCTCGGGACGGCGACGCTCGAGCACGGTGAAGGCGGGCGCGGATTGCGTGCTGATCGAGGCGCCGCGGCGCGCGATGCTGAAGCTCATCGCTTCGGTGGAATCCGTGCGCCGCAAGGTGGACGAGACATTCGTCAAGCGCGCGGTGCGCGCCTACCTCGCGCCCGAGATCCCCGAGGCCGACCTGGACGATCTCGTGGCCGACGGCGTGCAGGTGAAGTCGTTCGCCGCGGGCGAGCCGCTCTTTCGGGAGGGCGACGAGCCCGACGGCCTCTACCTCATCCGGCGAGGCTCGGTGATGGTGACCCGCGACATCGCGGGGCGCGAGGTGGTGCTCTCGTACCTCGCGGCGGGCAACTATGTGGGCGAGATGGCGCTCCTTTCGAGCACGCCGCGCACGGCCACGGTGAAGGCGGCAGTGGGCACCGAGGCGCTGGTGCTGGGCGCGGCCGCCTTCCGGCGCGTGGCGGCGCGAAACCCGCGCTGGCGCACGCAGATGGAGGTGGAGCTCCACGATCGCCTGCGCGAGAACGCCGCCATGGAGGCAAGGCCCGATCCCGGCAACATCATCGGCTTCCTGCTGCAACAGGGCGTTGGCGAGGCGACCGACGTGCTCCTCATCGACGAGTCGCTCTGCGTGCGCTGCAACAACTGCGAGAAGGCGTGCGCCGATACGCACGACGGCAACTCACGCCTGAACCGCGAGGCGGGCCCCACCTTCGCGCAACTGCACGTGCCCACTTCGTGCCGCCATTGCGAGCATCCCCATTGCATGAAGGACTGCCCGCCGGACGCGATCCACCGCTCGGCCGAAGGCGAGGTGTTCATCGCGGACACCTGCATCGGCTGCGGCAACTGCGAGCGCAACTGCCCGTACGGCGTGATCCAGCTCGCCTCCGTGGACCCGCAGCGGCGCCGGCCGAGCCTGTGGTCGTGGCTCGTCGCCGGCATCGGCCCGGAACCTGGGCGCGAGCCCAAGGTGAAGGCGAAGGACGTGCCGAAGAAAGCGGTGAAGTGCGACATGTGCAAGGGGCTGGACGGCGGGGCGGCTTGCGTGCGCGCATGCCCGACGGGGGCGGCCATCCGCGTGAGCCCGGAGCAGTTCCTGCGCTACGCCGACGCCGTCGACTGAGGCGACATGGCGCTCCTCTCACCGCAGGCACGCGAGATCCTGCGCGCTCCCCGCGCCTTCACCCTGTGCGTCCTGAAGGGCTTCAGGGACAACCAGGGCCTGCTGCTGGCCGGCGCCGTGGCGTACTACGCGCTGCTTTCCATCGTGCCGCTCCTCATCCTCATCGTGATCGCGCTTTCGCACGTGATCGACCAAGGCGAGCTGCTGCAGGCGCTCGGGCGCTACCTCGAGTGGCTCGTGCCGGGGCAGTCCCGGTCGCTGGTGGACGAGCTCGCCAACTTCCTCGCGCACCGCGGCTTCATCGGCTGGGTGCTGCTCGCGACGATGCTCTTCTTCAGCTCGCTCGCCTTCACGGTGCTGGAGAAGTCGATGTCGGTGATCTTCTCGCATCGCGCGTCGGTACGCCGGCGGCGTTTCGTCGTCTCGGCGCTCCTGCCGTATTGCTACATCCTGCTGCTCGGGGTGGGCACGCTCCTGGTCACCCTGGTATCGGCAAGCCTGCAAGCGATCGGTGAACGCGACATCCAGTTTCTCGGACGCGAGTGGTCGCTGAACGGCTTTTCCGGGGTCCTGCTCTACCTGCTCGGCTTCGCGGGCGAGGTCTTCGTGCTCACGTCGATCTACCTCGTCATGCCGGTCGGACGCCTCAAGTTCAGCCACGCGTTGATCGGCGGTGTCACCGCGGCGCTCCTCTGGGAAGTCACGCGCCACATCCTCGTCTGGTATTTCGCCACGCTTTCGCAGGTGAACGTCGTATACGGGAACCTCGCCACCGCGATCGTGGTGCTGCTCTCGCTGGAGCTGGGGGCCACGCTCCTTCTTTTCGGGGCGCAGGTGATCGCCGAGTACGAACGCGCGGGCAGGAAGGCGCGATCGGCGCCGCCGCTGGAGGAGGCCCTGCGGCATTGAGCCGCCCGGTCACGCTTCTTGCATGGGAAGCGCCTCGCCGTGAATTTCCAGGCCGCCATCCCCCGTGCAGGTAAGCCCGTCCGAAGTCGCCGGACACTTTTACCGGTTGGCCATCCAGTCTCGCGAGCACGCGTTCATACTCCTGGACGCGGGCGGGCGCGTCACATGGTGGAGCCCGGGAGCCGAAGACATCTTCGGCTATCCCTCCGAGGCGATTCTCGGGCGCAGCCTCGACCATCTCTTCACCGACCTCGACGCGCAGCGCGGTGCGCCGGAGCACGAGATGGAAGTGGCGCGCGCCGACGGTCCCGCGCCCGACGACCGCTGGCAGCAGCGCGCGGATGGCTCGCGGTTCTGGGCCTCGGGGCTGCTGGTCGCGCTGCGTGGCGAGGACGGCGAGCCGATCGGCTTCGTGAAGCTCCTGCGCAACCGCACGGACCTGAAGGAGCAGATCGAGACGCTCCGCAACCAGGCGGCGGCCCTCGACGAGCGGCTCCAGCGCCAGGAGAGGTTCCTCTCGACGGCGGCCCACGAGCTCGCAAACCCGGTGGCGCCGATCGTCAACGCCGCGGCGCTGATTCGCAACGCCTTGCGGCCCACGGGCGATGTGGAGTTCGCGCTGCGCGTGATCGATCGCCAGGCGGAGCTGCTGCGCAAGCTCGTGCACGACCTTCTCGAGTTTTCGAGGATCGGCATGGGCAAGGTCGTCCTCGATCCGCGCCGCTGCTCCATGCAGGAGGTGCTGGGCGCGGCGGCCGACGACTGCCGCCCGCTGATGCGGGAGAAGCGCCACGAATTCCAGCTCCTCACGCCCGGGCCGCCGATCGACGTGAAGGCGGACCCGGCCCGGCTGCAACAGGTCTTCGTGAACCTCCTCACCAATGCCGCGAAGTACACGCATCCCGGCGGACGCATCCTCGCGCTCCTCACGACCGAAGGGGAGGAGGCGGTTGTCCGGGTTACGGATAACGGGGTCGGCATTCCCCGCGAGGTTCTTCCCGCGATCTTCGAGCTTTTCACGCAGGTCGATGCGACCCGCGCGATGTCCCGGGGCGGCATGGGAATCGGGCTATCGGTAGTGAAGGAGATCGTGGAGCTGCACGGCGGCAGCGTCCAGGCCGACAGCGAGGGATCCGGCAAGGGAAGCGAATTCACCGTGCGCCTGCCGCTCGTCCCGGGTGAGCACGACACGATCGAGCCCGCGCCGCGCGCCTAGTGCTTCACCTCGCCGATGAGGCGGTCGAGCCCGGGGTCCGCGCGGTGGTTGGCGGCGTTCCAGCGAATCACGCCGTACATGGCGCCCGCGATGAAGAGGCCGAAGATCACCACGACCGACTGGATGCGCATGTCGAGCCGGATCATGAGCGAGTAGATGGCGAGCATCACGAGGATGCTCACGTTCTCGTTGAAGTTCTGCACCGCGATGGAGTGCCCGGCCGACATCAGCACGTGGCCGCGGTGCTGCAGCAGGGCGTTCATGGGCACCACGAAGAATCCCGCCGTCGCGCCGATCAGGATCAGCGTCACGTAGATCGCCGGCATCCACTTGAGCGACACCATGCAGATCACCGCGACGCCCATGATGATTCCCGCCGGCAGCACGTGGACCGCGCGCTTGAGCGGCACCAGGCGCGCGGCCAGCGCGGCGCCGATGGCGATGCCGATCGCCGACACCCCCGAGAGCATCGCCCCCTGCTCGAGGGGCATGTGCAGCTGGCGCTCGGCCCACCTGATCACGATGAATTGCAGGCACGCGCCCGCGCCCCAGAAGAGCGTGGTCACGGCAAGCGAGATCTGCCCCAGCTTGTCCTTCCAGAGCGTCACGAAGCAGCGCGAGAAATCCATGAGGAGCCGGCCGGGATTGCGCTCCTGGTGCGGGTAGCGCGCCCCCGTGTCGGGGATGGCGAGGTTGAAGATGGCGGCGATCCCGTAGATGATCGCGATCACCACGATCGCCGCCTCGGGCGGGGTGTCCACGGTGGTGTCGACGAAGGGAAAATCGAAGCGCAGCAGCACCGTGGAGACCTTGGGCCCGATCAGCATCCCGCCCACGACGTTGCCGAGCACGATGGAGCCGACGGTGAGGCCCTCGATCCATGCGTTGGCGACCACGAGCCGCTCGGCCGGCAGCAGCTCCGTGAGGATGCCGTACTTGGCCGGCGAGTAGGCCGCCGCGCCGAGACCCACCACGGCGTAGGCGAGAAGCACCAGCCAGTACGCCGGGATGTTCCCCACCGCGAGATATTCGTTGAAGAGGATCAACCCGCATCCGACGACTTTCACCATGTTGGTCACGAACATCACGCGGCCCTTGGGCATCGAGTCGGCGAAGGCCCCGACCAGGAACGCGAGCACCACGTAGGAGATGGTGAAGAAGAACTTGAGGAGCGGCGTGAGCCACGGGGGCCCGTTCAGCTGGACCAGCATCGCGATCGCGGCGATGAGCAACGCGTTGTCGGCGAGCGACGAGAAGAACTGCGCCGCCATGATCGTGTAGAACCCGCGCTTCATGCCCCGTGCGTGCTCCACCAGTCGCGCAGCGCGACCTCCGGAAGGGGCTTGGCGAAGAGGAAGCCCTGCGCGAACGCGCAACCGAGCGAGGCCAGCGCATCGGCGGTCTCCTTTCGCTCGACGCCTTCGGCCACGATCCGCAGCGAGAAGTTGCGTGCGAGGTCGATCGCGGTGCGCACCACCGCGGCGTCACCGGTGTCGTCGAGGAAGCCCGCCACGAAGGGGCGGTCGATCTTCACTTCGTCGACGGGAAGCCTGCGCAGCTGCGCGAGCGAGGTGAAACCGGATCCGAAGTCGTCGATGGCGATCTGCAGGCCCAGCGCCTTCAGGCGCGTGAGGCTCGCGATGGAGCGCTCGGCCTCGGCGAGCCCCTGGCCTTCCGTCACTTCCAGCGTGAAGCGCGTGGCGTCCATGCCCCAGGTGCGAAGCGCCTGCTGCACGAGCCCGGGGAGCTCCTCCTCGCCCAGCAAGCCCGCGGGCAGGTTCACCGCGACGCGCGGCTCGATCCGGGCCGCGCGCCATTGCTGCGCCTGGCGCAACGCCGCGTTCAGCACCCAGAGCGTGAGATTGGTCATGAGCCCGGTGCGCTCGGCGATTCCGACGATGGTGGCGGGCGGGATGTCGCCCGCCTGTGCATGCCGCCAGCGCAGCAATGCCTCCACGCCCACGCCGCGGCCGGTGGCGAGCTCGACCTGCGGCTGGTAGTGCAGCTGAAGCTCGTTCGCGCGCAATGCGCGCTCGAGATCCAGGTCGAGCCCGCGATACACCTCGGTCTCCACGGCCTCGTCGCCCTGGAAGACGTGGTAGCCCTCCTCGCGGGTGGCGGCGATGTGTCGGGCGACATCGGCCGCCATGAGCAGCCCCGCGGGGTCGTAGCCATGCTCGGGCACCGTGGCGACGCCCACGCAGGGGCGCAGCACGGCGGAGCCGCCTTCGTGGACGATGGGCCGGTCGAGCACGCGCAGCACCTTCACCGCCGCGAGCACCGCCTGGCTGGGATGCGCGAGGCGTGGCAGGATCACGCACACCTCCTCGTCGTTGATCGCGGCCATCCGGTCCTCGGAACGCAGCGCCTTCCCCAGGTGCTCCAGTACCAGCGCCATGGTGGTCGCGGGCGCCGGCCCGCGCAGCAACGCCTGCAGGCGATCGACGCGGCGCAACTCGAGGATCAGCACGGCGAGCCTGCCGCCGGTGGCGCGCGCGATCGCGGTCTCGCGGTCGAGGAGCCTCAGCAGGTCTTCGCGCGACGGCGCGAGGGCCGCGTCGGGTACGGTCGCGGAAGCCGGAGTCTGGGAGGCCGTCACGTGCTCACGCGAGGTAGAAGTCCTTCAGGTCGAGGCCATAGGCTCCCGCTGGAAGCCCCCGCTTGATGTAGACGGGCTCGTCGCCGCCCGACTTGTTGTCGTAGAGCAGGTCGAGCATCGCCGGGTGCGGGGAGCGTGTCTTGTCGGGACCCGTCACCACGAGCACGCGCGGCTTCAGGCGCCGCACCTTGTTGTGCGCCACCACGATCGCGACCTCGCCGCTGGACAGCTCGATCAACGAACCCACCGGGAACACGCCGATGGATGACACGAACTGCTGCACCAGGGGCTCGTGGAAGAACTCGCCCGCCCAGCCGTTGATGCTGCGCAGCGCCTCGTACGAGGAAGCGGCGGCGGCATACGGGCGGTGATTCGTGAGCGCGGCGAAGGTATCGACGATGCCCGCCATGCGCCCGTAGATGCCGATCTCGTCGCCCATGCAGGCGTTGGGATAGCCGCTTCCGTTCATGCGTTCGTGGTGCTGCTCGATTCCCTCGATCACCTCGGGATCGATGTTCGCGGTCTCCGAGAGGATGTCGATGCCGTGCTGCACGTGGCGCTTCGCCTCCTCGTATTCCTCGGCAGTGAGGCGGCCTTGCTTCTCCAGCAGGTAGCGCGGCAGCTTGATCTTGCCGATGTCCAGCAGCAGCCCGATCTGCGCGAGCTGCTCCAGCTGCGGCTTCGGAAAGCCCAGGTGGCGCCCGAACGCGGTGAGATAGACGGAGACCTGCAGGCCATGGCCGTAAGTGGAGATGTCCTCCTCGCGAAGGCGCGCGATCCACATCGCCGCGTCGGGATTCCTCACGACGCTCTCCACCATCTCCTCGACGATTTCCTCGACGCGCTCGATCTCGAAGCTCGCCCCGAGCTTGATGTCGGCGACGAGCTTCTCGAGCAGGCCCGATGCACGCGTGACCGCGGCCTGGGCGAGCGGCACTTCCTCCTCGACCGTGACCTGGTCCTGGTAGGTCTGCACCTCGAGGCCGGCCGGAATCAGCTCCGCGCGCGCGGCGAATTCCTGCGGCGTTTCGCGAAACACCTCGGGCGCGGCCGGCGTGGAGGATGCTTCGCCTGGCGCCTTCCTGCGGCCCTTCAGGCCCGAGAAGAGTCGCGAAAGGAAGCCGGGCCCGCGCGCGGTGGCCGTCGAACCATAGCCGGAGGTATCGACCTCGGCTGTCGAAACCGCCGCCGCGTGCGCCGGCGCTTGCGCCGAGCCGCGTGGCGCGGTGCGCGGCTTGGAAGGTCGCGCGGGTTCCTTCGTGACCGGCGACGGCGAGGAGAGCGGCGTGGCCGCGTCGGGATCGATGTGCTGCGCGTTCGCCGGGACGCGTGGCGGCATACGCAACAGGTTCGGCGCGACGGGGCCCACACCCGCCACGGCCTCGTACTCGGCGCCGGTCGAGCGCGCGCGGTCCACGATCACCCATTCGCAGTGCGTGCGCAGCGCGAGGAGCTGCTCGTCGTTCTCGATCAGGAAGCCCTGCAGGAGGAACGGCGTGTCCACCCACGGGCGATCGAGTTCGGCGACGAACATGCCGACCTTCAGGTCGTTGGCGTAGATCTTGGAGGCCATGCTAGAGGCGCATTCTAAGCGGATTTGCAGAGGAAAAACGGGGCCTTACGCTATAATCCTCGCGTTTTTCGCAACCCCTCCATGCCCCGAATCCTCGAAGGGATCCGCGTCCTCGATCTCACCCGCGTGCTGGCCGGTCCCTGGGCCACGCAGAACCTTGCCGACCTGGGCGCCGAGGTGATCAAGGTCGAGCGGCCGGGGCAGGGCGACGACACGCGACGCTGGGGCCCACCGTTCCTGAAGGACCGCGCGGGCCGCGACACGCGCGACGCGGCGTACTACCTCGCGTGCAATCGCGGCAAGAAATCCATGACCCTCGACCTCGCGCATCCCGAGGGGCGCGAGGTGGCGCGCGCGCTTGCGCGTACGAGCGACGTCCTCGTCGAGAATTTCAAGGTGGGAGACCTGGCACGCCACGGCCTGGACCATGCGAGCCTCTCGCGCGACAACCCGCGCCTCGTGTATTGCTCGATCACCGGCTTCGGCCAGGACGGGCCCTATCGCGATCGCCCCGGCTACGATTTCATGGTGCAGGGGCTGGGCGGCCTCATGAGCGTCACGGGCGAACGCGACGACCTCCCGGGCGGTGGTCCGCAGAAGGTCGGCGTGGCGGTGGCGGACCTCTTCACCGGGATGTACGCGACGAGCGCGATCCTCGCGGCGTTGCTGCATCGCGCCTCGAGCGGGCGGGGCCAGCATATCGACATGGCACTCCTGGACGTGCAGGTGGCGATGCTCGCGAACCTGAGCTCGGCCTATTTCGCGAGCGGCGAGGCGCCGCGCCGCATGGGCAACGCGCACCAGGCCATCGTCCCGTACCACGTGTTCCGCGCGGCCGACGAGTTCCTCGTGGTCGCGGTCGGAAACGATGGCCAGTTCGCGAAGTTCTGCGAGGTCATCGGCGAGCGCGCATGGCCGCACGACGAACGCTTCGCCACCAATCCGGAGCGCGTTCGACATCGCGACCTGCTGGTGGGGCTCATCGCGGAACGCATGCTCGCGCGCAAGGCGCGCGAGTGGCTGGCGCTCCTCGAGCCCGCGGGCGTGCCATGCGGACCGATCAACGACCTCGCGCAGGTCTTCGACGATCCGCAGGTGAGGCATCGGCGGATGCAGGTCACGGTGCCCCATCCCGCGGGTGAGGTACGCATGGTCGCCAATCCGATCAAGTTCTCGGAGACGCCGATCCCGCACGACGTGCCGCCGCCGCTCCTGGGCGAGCACACGCGTGAAGTGCTTGCCGGCGTGCTCGGCATGACCGAGACCGAGATCGATCGCCTGCGCGACAAGGGAGTGGTCTAGCGTGGACACATTGCGCGAGGACGTCGCGGCCGCCAATCGCATCATCGAGCGCATGGGGCTCTCACACGCGTTCGGGCATGCGAGCGCGCGCGTGCCCGAAACCAACACGTTCCACATTCCGACGCGCCGCAGCCCCGGCCTCGCGCAGGCCTCGGAGCTCCTCACGCTCGATACCGAGGGACGCATCCTCGAGGGCGAGGGCGAGCCCAACAGCGAGTTCTGGATCCATGCCCGCATCTACGCCGCGCGCCCTGACGTGGGCGGCATCGTGCACGCGCACGCGCCCGCGTGCGTATGCCTCACGCAGATCGGCGAGCCGCATCGCGTGGTGCACAACCAGGGGGGCATCTTCGCCGCGGGCGTTCCCGAATATTCGCTCGTGGGGCTCATCCGCAGCCGCGATCTGGGCGAGCTCCTCGCCAACACGCTGGGTCCTGGCAATGCGGTGATGATGCGCGGCCATGGCATCACCACGGCGTTCGCCGACCTGCGTGCCGCGACCGTCGCCGCGTGCTACCTCGAGGAGAGCGCGGCGCTGCAATTGCGCATGCTCTCGGCGGCTGGCGGGGACGCCTCGCGCCTTCGCGTGTTCACACGCGAGGAAGCCGAGCGGTTGCGCGACCAGGTGAGCGGCAACGTGGGCCGCCGCGCATGGGAGTACCTTTGCGCCGTGGCCGCCGAAAACCCCCTCGGTTCGGGTCAAAAGTAGTTGTCGTTCAAGGGGTTGTGGGCTAGACTCCATTAGCGATCCCCGATAGAGGGATCGACCCTGGGACGCTCAGCGAAGAGCGACTTCAAGGAGGAGCACTTTGCAGCCGACGGATACCGCGCAGCCCGAATACTTCCACAAGGTTGTCGACTGCCAATGGGCGTGCCCCGCGCATACGCCCGTGCCCGAATACATCCGCCTCATCGCCCAGGGCCGCTACGGCGATGCGTACATGGTCAACTGGAAGTCCAACGTGTTCCCCGGCATCCTCGGGCGCACGTGCGATCGTCCGTGCGAGCCCGCATGCCGCCGCGGCCGTGTCGAGGAGGGGCAGTCCGGTTCCGAGAAGGGCGCCGCGGGCGAAAAGCCCGAGCCGGTCGCGATCTGCCGCCTGAAACGGGTCGCCGCCGACTACAAGGAAGACATCCGCTCGCGGCTTCCCACCGCCCCCGCGCGGCGCAACGGCAAGCGCGTGGCCTGCGTGGGCGCCGGGCCCGCATCGCTCACGGTGGCGCGCGACCTCGCCGTGCTGGGCTACCACGTCGCGATCTTCGATTCGGACCGCCAGGCGGGCGGCATGATCCGCTCGCAGATTCCCAAGTTCCGCCTGCCCGAGCGCGTGATCGACGAAGAAGTGGGCTACATCCTCGGCCTCGGCATCGAATTTCGCGCCGGCCACCGCATCGATTCGCTGAAGGCGCTCCTGGGCGAGGGATTCGACGCTCTCTTCGTGGGCACCGGTGCGCCGCGCGGGCGGGATCTCGACATTCCGGGCCGCAAGGAAGCCGCCGCCCACATCCACATCGGGATCGACTGGCTCTCGTCGGTGGCCTTCGAGCACATCTCGAAGATCGGGCGTCGCGTGGTCGTGCTGGGCGGGGGAAATACCGCCATGGATTGCTGCCGCTCCTCGCGCCGGCTGGGAGGCGACGAGGTGAAGGTCATCGTGCGCTCCGGCTTCGAGGAGATGAAGGCGAGCCCGTGGGAGAAGGAAGACGCGATGCATGAGGGCATCCCGATCCTCAACTACCTCGTGCCGCGGGCCTTCCTGCACGACGAGGGGCGGCTTACCGGCGTGCAGTTCGAGAAGGTGAAGGCGGTGTATGACGAGAAGGGTCGCCGCTCGCTGGTGCCCACGGGCGAGGCCGACGAGGTCCACGAGTGCGACGACGTGCTGGTCGCGGTGGGGCAGGAAAACGCCTTCCCGTGGATCGAGCGCGACATCGGAATCGAGTTCGACAAGTGGGGCATGCCGGCGCTCGATCCGGTGACGCTCCAGTCGTCGCGCAAGGAAGTCTTCTTCGGCGGCGACGCGGCGCTCGGGCCCAAGAACATCATCTGGGCGGTGGCGCACGGGCACGACGCCGCCATCTCCATCGATCGCCTCTGCCACGGCGAGGACGTGCACGAGCGCCCCGCGGCGAAGGTCGCCCTGTCCTCGCAGAAGATGGGCATCCACGAGTGGAGCTACGACAACCAGGTCGCCCCGGAAGCGCGCTTCAAGGTACCGCTGAAGGACCTCACCCTCGCGCTGAAGAACATCCGCGAGGAGGTGGAGCTCGGCTTCGACCCGGAGCTCGCCTGGAAGGAGGCGCAGCGCTGCCTCAATTGCGACGTGCAGACCGTGTTCGCGCCGAAGCTCTGCATCGAATGCGATGCCTGCGTGGATATCTGCCCGGTGGACTGCATCACGTTCACAGGAAACGGCGAAGAGGCAGAGCTGCGGGCGCGCCTCAATGCCCCGGCGGCGAACCTCACCCAGGCGCTCTACGTTTCCGCCACGCTGAAGACCGGCCGGATCATGGCCAAGGACGAGGACGTGTGCCTGCACTGCGGGCTTTGCGCCGAGCGCTGTCCCACGGGAGCCTGGGACATGCAGAAATTCCTCCTGGAACCGGCACAGGCCGGGCCGCGTTGCCGCCGGCCTGTTGCGGAGAAGGTAACTGCCTGAATTGAAACGATTACGAGTGTAATTCCGGAAAACCGGGGAGAGACGGTTCCTGCTACTAGAATCGCCGGCATCAAGGTCTACGACGACTCAAAACAGGGGAACCAGACCATGCCGAAAGCCAATCGCATTGCCATCGCCGCGCTGCTGGCCGCCGCGTTCTGCGCGCGCGCGAGCGATCTCGTTCCCGTGAGCCGCATCGAGCCCGAATTCCCGCGCGAGGCGATCTCGGCGGGCGCGGATTCGGGCAAGGTTCGCGCAAAGATGACCATCGATGCCGCGGGGGAGGTATCGCGCGTCGAGATCATCGAGGCCAACCCGCGCCGCGTCTTCGACCGCGCCGTCGTGAAGACGCTGTCGCAATGGAAATTCTCACCCGGGAGCGCCGACCGCTCGATGGAAATCGACGTGAATTTCCATCGCTAGGGAGCGCGCGCCGGGATAGGAATGCAATTACATAGGTAACCGCGCGAAGGCGCGCTATGTGACGGGAGCCACAGGCGTTTTCAGTGCGGAGCAAGACAATGCATGCACCGACAACGAGCCAGGAGGAAAACAACATGACGCGCTTCGCTTTCGCCTTCGCCGCGCTCTGCTTCGCGTTCGCGGGATTCTCCAGCCACGCCGCCGAACGCAGCAAGGGCAGCGCCGCGGAGGCCCAGGCCATGGTGGCGAAAGCCATCGCCGCCATCAAGAAGGAAGGCCGCGACAAGGCGTTCGCCCAGATCGACGACCCGAAGGGCCCCTTCGTGGACCGCGACCTCTACGTGGTCGTCTACGACATGAAGGGCAAGGTGCTCGCCCACGGCGCCAACCCCAAGATGATCGGCAAGGACCTGATCGACCTGCGCGACAACGACGGCAAGTACTTCGTGAAGGAGCGCGTCGAGATGATGGGCAAGGGCCCGGAGGCGAAGGGCTGGCAGGACTACAAGTTCATGAACCCCGTTTCGCGCGCGATCGAGCCCAAGACGATGTTCCTGCAGCGCTACGAGGACCTCATCGTCGGCTGCGGTATCTACAAGGGTTGATCCGGAAAGAAGAAGACAAAATGCTTCGCTCACTACGCATCGGCACGCGCCTCGCCCTCGGCTTCGGCTTGGTGCTCGCCATCGTCCTTGCCGTGTCCGTGGCCGCGACGTGGCTCGGCCAGAAGTCGCGCGACGACCTCGCCGCCGTGCACGCCGGCACCGGCGCGAAACTCGCCCTCGCATCCGACATGAAGGCGCTCGCCCTCGAGCAATCGGCCGTGATGCGCAACATCGGCCTGCACTCCGACATCAAGGCCATGCAGTCCGACGAAGACAAGGCGCGCGCGCTCGGCAAGGAGCTCGACGAGGCGCGCGACCACATGGCCGCGCTGCCGCTCTCCGGGCCCGAGCGCGAAGTGATCGACTCCCTCAAGAAGGCCGACCACGACCTGGATGCCCCGTTCCTGCAGGCGCTCGGCCTATCCACGAGCTTTCGCAACGACGAGGCGGCCAAGGTCCTCATCACCGAAGTCGACCCGATCGTCCAGAAGACGCTCACGCTCCTCAATCGCCTGATCGAGCTGCAGAAGAAGGCCGCCGAGGAGGCGAACGCGGCCGCCATCGTGACCGGCGATCGCCTCGCGCGCACCGTCTACATCGTGGAGGTGGTGGCGCTCATCCTCGCCGTGCTGGTGGCATGGACCATCACCCGCAGCATCGTGGGGCCGCTGCGCGATGCGGTGGCCGTGGCGCGGCGCGTGGCTTCGGGCGACCTCACGTCCAACATCACCCCGGAAGGCCGTGACGAAGCCGCGGAGCTCCTCTCGGCGCTTCGCGAGATGAACGATGGCCTGGGCCGGATGGTCGCCCAGATCCGCACCGGCGCCGATTCGATCGCCGTGGGCGCCGGAGAGGTGGCCGCCGGCAACCAGCAGCTCTCCAGCCGCACCGAGGAGCATGCGAGCTCCCTCGAGGAGACCGCCTCCACGCTCGAGGAATTCACGACCACCGTGAAACAGAACGCCGAGCACGCGAAGCAGGCGAGCTCGCTCGCCGCCACGGCTTCCACCACCGCGCAGAAGGGCGGCGAAGTCGTGACGCGCGTGGTGACTACCTTCCAGGAAGTGACCGATTCGTCCAAGCGCATCGGCGACATCATCGGCGTGATCGACGGCATCTCGTTCCAGACCAACATCCTCGCGCTCAATGCCGCGGTGGAAGCGGCGCGAGCGGGCGAGCAGGGCCGCGGCTTCGCGGTCGTGGCTTCTGAAGTCCGCAGCCTCGCGCAGCGCTCGGCGGAATCGGCCAAGGAGATTCGCCGGCTGATCGAGAGCTCCGTGGGCCGCGTCGAGGCGGGCGCGAAGCTGGTCGAGCAGGCCGGCAGGACCATGGACGAGCTGGTGGGCTCGGTGAAGAAGGTGGCCGAGATCATGACCGAGATCGCCTCCGCGAGCCACGAGCAGAGCTCGGGCATCGAACAGATCAACCGGGCGATCACGCAGATGGATACGGTAGTCCAGATGAACGCGTCGCTTGTCGAGGAGGCCACCGCGGCCGCGACCAGCATGGCCTCCCAGGCCACGGGCCTCGCCCGGGCGGTCGCGCAGTTCCGCGTGGACGAATCGAGCTCCATCCACGCGAGCCCGCATGCCGCGGCCCCGATGCCGCTCGCGCGCCCGGCCGACTCCGAACGTCCCTCGAGCACGCTTCCCCCGCGGCGCGAGCCGCTCCTCACGGCAACGACCGCCACGGCCGCCGCCGACGAGGACTGGAAAGAATTCTGACAATAAAGGAATGCGCATGCCTCTCGTCGCAATGACTCGTGAAATGGGTTCCCTCGGCAAGGACGTCGCCGCGGGCGTGGCGGCCCGCTCGGGGCGCAAGGTCGTCTACCACGAGATCATCGAGCCGATCGCGAGCAAGATGCGCCTTCGCAAAAGCCACGTGGAGCGCTTCCTCGATGGCCGTGCGGGCTTGTGGGAGAAGCTCACGACGGACAGGACGGCGCTCTCGATCTTCACCGCCGACGAGACTTTCCGATTCCTGCGCGACGGCCAGACCGGGGTGATCCGGGGATGGGGCGCCGTGCACCTGCTGCGGAACATTCCGCACGTGGTCCGTGTTCGTATCTGCGCGCCCCTCGAAACCCGAGTCCAGCGGATGATGGAGCGGCTTGCGACGGACAACCGCGAAACGGTCGAAAGCGAGATCCAGATGTCCGAGGAAGCCCACAGCGCCATCACCAAGCGCCATTTCGGCGTGAACTGGCGCGACCCGGAGCTCTACGACCTGGTGCTGTGCACCGAACGCCTTTCCGTCGAGGAATGCGTGGACGAGATCGACGGCATGATGCAGCGCAAGTGCTTCCAAGAGACCACCGATTCACGCCGCATGGTCGAGAACCTCGCCAACGAGTGGGCGGTTCGCTCGGCCCTGCGCCGCGACGAGCGCACGGCGCGCACCCACATCACCATCGAATCCGACAACGGGACGCTGCGCCTCCTGGGCGTGGTGGACACGCAGACCGAGGCCAACGCCGCCGCCGAGGTGGCGAAGAGTATCGAGGGCGTGAAGCACGTCGACAACCAGCTCAAGGCCGCGAATTCCGCTAACTCGCGCTTCCGACGCGAGGGGTAAGTGGGAGCACGCGTCGTCCTGAGCCTCGATGGGGCGATCGTCACCGAGGTCGAGCTCTCGAAGCCGGTCATGGTCGTCGGCCGCCATCCCGCCTGCGAAATCTGCGTGGACCACCCGGCGGTCTCCGCGCGGCACATGCTGTTCCGAGTCGTGGGGCGCACGATCTACGTCGAGGACCTCGCGAGCACCAACGGCACGAAGGTGAACGGCCTCACGATCCAGCACCAGGTCGTGCACCACCTCGACATGATCGAGATCGGCAAGCACAAGCTGCACTTCTTCGACGATGCGCTGCTCGCCGGCGGCGTGGACAACCTCGAGAGCACGGTACACACCGACTTCGAGCGCACCATGCTCGCGGCGCACGTGGCACCCCCGGCGCCGGCGAGGCCGCAGCCCGCGCCCGGTTCGGAAAAGGAAGATCTTTCCCGTACCATGGCGATTCCGCGTGAAGGGCTGCGCCTGGGTCCCGCGCAGGAAGTGGTCCGCACCGACGAGGTGGCAACGCAGGGCGCGGCGGGGCTCGCGCTGCGCGTTCTCGCCGGACACCGCGCCGGCGAGACCATCGACCTCGAGCAGCCCAACACGATGCTCGGCACGGCCGGCGCCGAGACGGCGCTCGTCGTGCGCCGCAACAATGGATTTTTCCTGGCGCGCTTCGGCGGCAACCAGCCGCCGCGGTTGAATCGCAAGGACCTCGGTCCCGGGACGCACCGGCTGTCGCCGCGCGACGTGATCGAGGTGGGGAGCGCGAAGTTCGAAGTGATCAGCGTGACGCGGTGACAGCGCGAATGCGCGGGCCGCACTAGGGGAGAGGGACCGGATGGAAGACAAAGCGAACCCGTCGACGGCCGCAAGCGACGCGGCCCAGGCGGCGGACCTGCTCGTGAAGGTGGCCGCGCAGCTGAACGAGCGCCTCGCCCTCACGGCCACGGAGCTCGCCCGCAGCCAGACGCTGCTGCGCGAGGCCTCCGGAGAGCTCATGACCGCTTTCCGGGGCGCCGCCGACCGGCTGGTCGTGGCCCAGCGCGACGCGAAAAGCGGCGCCGCGCCCGCCGGCGGCACCGATTATGGCCTGGTGCTCGACCACCTCTACAACGCCGTCCAGCATCTCCAGTCCCACGACCTGGTGAACCAGCTGATCGACGCGCAGAAGCTGCGCGTGGAGAAGATGCGCGAGAAGCTGGGCGAAGCGATCTCGCTCGCCGGGCCCGCGCCGCAGCCGGGCGAGGCGCACCAATGGGTCGAGCGCTCCCGTGCGATGCTCGACTGCATCGTCGCGGGCATCCGGCAGATGGACGAGGATGCGCGCGGCCCCAGGGCCGACAAAGAGCACGCGGGCAGCGTGGACCTATTCTGAGAAGCGGGTGACGACAATGAAAACGATACTTGCGGTCGACGATTCGGCCACCATGCGCGAGATGGTCGCCTTCGTGCTCGAGAGCGCGGGCTACCGGGTGATCGAGGCCGAGGACGGCGCCCAGGGCCTGGACCGCGCCACCACCACCTCCTGCGACCTCGTCATCACCGACCAGAACATGCCGAACATGGACGGCCTCACGCTGGTTCGTAGCCTGCGGGAGCTGCGCGACTACAAGACCGTCCCCATCCTGCTGCTCACCACCGAGTCGTCCGACGCCATGAAGGCGCAGGGCCGGGCGGCGGGCGCCACCGGCTGGCTGGTAAAGCCCTTCGACCCGGCGACGCTCCTCGAAGTCGTGCAGAAGGTCTTGCGCTAAGCCCTCGACCATGGCCATCGACCTGAATCGGTTCATCGCGACGTTCTTCGACGAGGCCCAGGAGCACCTGGAGTCGATCGAGGACCACGCGATGGCGCTTGGCGCATCCAGCAAGGATCCGGAGACGCTGAACGCGATCTTCCGCGCCGCGCACTCGATCAAGGGCGGCAGCGGCACGTTCGGCTTCACGCAGCTCTCGGAAGCCACGCACGAGATGGAGACGCTCTTCGACGACCTCCGCAAGGGGCGGGGCGTCGCCGACGAGAGCACCGTGCGACTGTTGCTGGATGCATGCGACGTCTTCAAGGCACACCTCGTGCGCCTGAAGGCGGGCGAGCGCGGCACGGATTCGGAGATGATCGAAGTGCGCCGCCAGCTCGCGGGCTACCGCGCGCGCGACAAGGCGGAAACAACCGTGATCCGGGCCGAGGCGAGCGTCATTCCCGCGGCCGCCGCGACCGAAGAGGCATTCTTCGCGGACGAGGCGCCCGCGGCGAGCGCGCCCGCGCCCGCCAAGGGGAGCGCCTACGGCCTTTTCGAGGAGCCGGCGGCTGTCGCGCCCGAGAAAAACGAGAAGTACGGCCTCTTCGAGCCCGAGGGATCCCTCGAGCACAACCGCCGGCGCGGCGACCAGTCGTCGATCCGCGTGAGCGTCGAGAAGATCGACCGCATCGTGAACCTCGTGGGCGAGCTCGTGATCGCGCAGGCGATGATGCAGCAGGCCGCCGGGACGATCGCCGCGGCCCAGGACGAGCACCTCGCCCACAGTCTCGCCACCCTCGACCGCAACACGCGCGACCTGCAGCAGGCCGTGATGTCGATCCGCATGATGCCGATGGAGTTCGTGTTCAGCCGCTTCCCGCGGCTGGTGTACGACGTGTCGTCGCGGCTCGGGAAGAAGGTCCACCTGCGTACGCAGGGCCACGACACCGAGCTGGACAAGGAGCTGATCGAGCTCCTGGTCGATCCGCTCACCCACGTCGTGCGCAACGCCATCGACCACGGCATCGAGACGCCGGAGGACCGAGTGAAGGCCGGCAAGCCCGAGCAGGGCACGGTCTCCATGCGCGCCACCCACCGCGGCGGGAGCGTCATCATCGAGGTGAGCGACGACGGCCGCGGGCTCGACCGCGAGCGCATCCTCGCCAAGGCGCGCGAGCTGGCGATGCCGGTGGACGAGAACTGGAGCGACCAGGAAGCCTGGGGGCTCATCTTCGAGGCGGGCTTCTCCACCGCCAAGGAAGTGACGAGCCTTTCCGGGCGCGGGGTGGGGATGGACGTGGTCCGGCGCAACATCGCCTCGCTGGGCGGGAGCGTCTCGATCTCGTCCGACAAGGGTGAGGGAACGGCCATCACCATCCAGGTGCCGCTCACCCTGGCGGTGCTGGACGGGATGATCGTGGGCGTGGGCGACGAGCAGTACATCGTCCCGCTCGAATTCGTGGCCGAAGCCTTCAAGCCCGCGCCCGGCGACATCCGCACGGTCGTGGGCCAGGCATCGCTCGTGGCGGTGCGCGGCGAGCATTTGCCGATCCTGAAGCTGGAGGAGGTGGTGGGGCTGCCGCGCGCGGCAGGCGCCCCCCGGCCCGATCCCATCTGCCTCGTGGTCGAGGTGGATAACCGGCGTGCGGCGCTCGTCGTCGACCATCTCGTCGGCCAGCAGCAGCTGGTGGTGAAGTCGCTGGACGCGAACCTGCACGGCGTGCGCGGGGTCGCGGGCGCGACCATCCTGGGCGACGGGCGCGTGGCGCTCATCCTCGACGTGAGCGCGGTCACGCGCGTGAGCGCCACGCGCAACCTCGCGCGCAGCGCCGCATGATCGCCGCCATGCACGAGAACCCGCTGGCCTCCTCGCGCGAATTCCCCTTCAGCGCGGAGCAGTTCCGCCTGATCAGCGACCGCATCTACCGCTTCTCCGGGATCCGCCTGCCGGAGGCGAAGCGCGAGATGGTGTATGCGAGGCTCACACGGCGCCTGCGCTCGCTCGGACTGCATTCGTTCGACGACTACGTCCGCTACCTCGACCTGGAGCCCGCCGAGTGGGAGCACTGCACCAACGCGCTCACCACCAACGTGACTTCGTTCTACCGCGAGGAGCATCACTTCGAGTCGCTCGCCGCGTACGCGCGCACGCTTCCCGCTTCGCGCGCGATGCGTGTCTGGAGCGCGGGGTGCTCGACCGGCGAGGAGCCGTACACCATCGCCATGTGCCTCTCGGAGGCTCGCCCCGAGGGCGACTTCACCGTCCTCGCGAGCGACCTCGACACCCAGGTGCTCGCGACGGCCCGCGAGGCGGTCTATCCGATGCAGTCGGTGACGAAGCTCGCGCCCGAGCGCCAGAAGCGCTTCTTCCTTCGCGGGACGGGCCGCCACGAGGGCCGCGCGCGCGTGCGCCCCGCGGTCGCGCGACACGTGGAATTCACGCGCGTGAACCTCATGGACGCCGAGTGGCCCGTGGAGCCGGGCCTGGACGCGATCTTCTGCCGCAACGTGATGATCTATTTCGACAAGCCCACCCAGCGCCGCCTGGTGGAGCGCTTCGCGGCGCTGCTGAGGCCCGAGGGCCTCTTCTTCGCCGGACACGCCGAGAGCCTCCTCGACCAGGGGCGGTACTTTCGCCTGCGCGGGCAGACCGTGTACGAGCTCGCGAAGGGAGCCGGCGCGTGATGCGTGACGACGATCCGCTGCGCGACGACCAGCCGAACCGCTACTTCGATCCGCACTTCAAGATCGAGACGGCGAAGATCCTGCCGGGGGAGTACTACGCGACCAACAAGGACATGGCGCTCGTCACCGTGCTGGGCTCCTGCGTCTCGGCGTGCCTGCGCGACCGCGAGGCCGGCGTGGGGGGAATGAACCACTTCATGCTTCCCGACGAGGGAAAGCTGGTCGGCTCCCACGGCAACGTGAGCGCGGGCGGGCGCTACGGCGTGCACGCGATGGAGCTCCTCATCAACCAGATCCTGAAGCTCGGCGGGCGGCGCGACCGGCTCGAGGCCAAGGTGTTCGGCGGCGGCAACGTCCTGCAGGGCTTCATGCTGTCCAACGTCGGCCAGCAGAACGCGGAATTCATCGTGGAGTACCTGAACCTGGAGCGCATCCCGATCGCGGCGCGGGACCTGCTCGACGTCTGGCCGCGCAAGATCTACTTCTTCCCGAGGAGCGGCAAGGTGATGGTGAAGCGCCTGCGCAAGGTGAACAACGACACCATCGTGCTGCGTGAGCGCGACTACGGGGCGCGCCTCTTCCATGCGCCCGTCGAAGGCGGCGCGGAGCTCTTCAAATGAACGCGAAGATCAAGGTCCTCATCGTCGACGATTCGCGGATGATCCGCGAGATCCTGACCGAGATCGTGAACGACCAGGACGACATGATCGTGGTCGGGGCCGCCGCGGACGCCTTCGAGGCTCGCGACATGATCAAGTCGCTCTCGCCCGACGTGATCACGCTCGACATCGAGATGCCGAAGATGAACGGGCTCGAGTTCCTCGACAAGCTGATGCGGGCGAAGCCGATGCCGGTGGTGATGATCTCGGCGGCGACCGAGCGCGGCTCGGAAGTGACCTTCCGCGCGCTCGAGCTGGGCGCCGTGGATTTCGTGACCAAGCCGAAGCTGAACGAGCAGGCGCCCGACGACTACGGCCAGCAGATCGCCGAGAAGATCCGCGCGGCGAAGAGCGCGCGACTGAAGGGCCCGCGCCGAATGACCGACAACCCCTCGGTGGAAGCGACCATGCCGCCGGTCATGAAGCGCCCGGTGCCGGTCGGCGTGAAGACCACCGAGAAGCTGATCGCCGTGGGCGCCTCCACTGGCGGGACCGAGGCGATCCGCGAGTTCCTGGTCGGCATGCCGGTCGATTGCCCCGGCATCGTGATCGTGCAGCACATGCCGGAGAATTTCACGCGCATGTTCGCCGAGCGCCTGAACGGCCTCACCCGGATCAACGTGAAGGAAGCCGAGCACAACGACCCGATCCTCCCCGGCCACGCCTACATAGCGCCGGGCGGGAAGCACCTCTGGGTGAAGCGCGAGGGCGGGCAGACGCTCGCCAAGCTCTCCACCGAGCCGCCGATGAACCTGCACCGGCCCTCGGTCGATTTCCTCTTCATGTCCGTGGCGAAGTTCATCGGCACGGACGCGACCGGCGTGCTCATGACCGGCATGGGGCGGGACGGGGCGGCCGGCATGCTCGAGATGAAGAAGAAGGGCGCCTGGAACATCGCGCAGGACGAGGCGACCAGCGTCATCTTCGGCATGCCGCGCGAAGCGATCGAGCTGGATGCCGTGAACGAGGTGGTGGGGCTGCCCAAGCTTCGCGAGCGCGCGCTCGCCTCGGCCACGCGCAAGGAGACGGCGAAGTGAGCGTCGATACCGAAGCCGCGCGCCGCGAGTTCCTCACCTGCCGGCTGGGCGACGAGAGCTACGGCATCGACATCCTCCAGGTCCAGGAGATCCGCGAGGTGAAGCACGTGACCCGCGTGCCCCACGTCGCCCACTATGTGCGCGGCGTGATCAACCTGCGCGGGGCGATCGTGCCGGTGGTGGACCTGGGCCTCATGTTCGGCTTCGCCGAGCCCATCGCGATCGAGGACGCGAGCGCCATCGTGCTGAACGTGGACCACCGCCTGGTGGGGCTCGTCGTGTCGAGCGTCTCCGATGTGCTCGCGCTCGCCGAGGACGAGATCCTGCCGGCCCCGGAGATCGGTGCGAAGCGGATCGCCGGCGCGATCTCCGGCATCGGTGCGCGCAAGGCCGGCGAGGGCGCGGGCGCCGACACGGTGCTCCTCCTCGACGTGGCGCACATCATGAAACGCATTCGCGAGGAACGAGAATGAGCTTCAAGACCGACCTCTCGGAAACCCTCCCGGGCGCGGGCATCCCCGCACCCACCCGGATCGGCAACTACGAGATCCAGGGGATCCTGGGGCGCGGCCAGTCGGCGACCATCTACCTGGGGCGCGAGCTCTTCCCGGCGCGCGAGGTCGCGATCAAGGTCTACGACCCGCACCAGTTCGGCGAGGACACGAAGCTCTTCCGCTCGCTCTTCTTGAAGGAAACGCTGCTCGCCAAGAAGCTCACGCACCCGGGCATCACCCAGATCTACGACGCGGCCGCCGACGACGAACGCGCCTACATCGTGATGGAGTACATGCAGGGCGGATGCCTCGACCGCTACTGCACCCCCACCACGCTCCTCAAGCCCGAGCGCGTCGCGCACCTGCTGGAGCGCGTCTGCGATGCGCTCTCCTACGCCCACGCGCACGGCATCATCCACCGCGACCTCAAGCCGCAGAACATCCTCATGGACGCCGAGGGCGAGGCGAAGGTGGCCGACTTCGGCGTGGCCTTCACCAACCTCGCCTTCGACTCGACGCGCAACATGCGGGTGGGCTCGCCGGCCTACATGGCGCCGGAGCAGCTCGAGGGCAAGCCCGCGACGCTGAAGAGCGATGTCTACGCGGTGGGGATCATGATGTACAAGCTCCTGGTGGGGGCGTTGCCGTTCCCCATCGACTCGCCCGCGGCCTTGGCCACGCGCATCATGCTGGGCAACCTCGCGCCCCCGTCGGCGGCGCGTCCGGGCCTCGCCCCGGTCTTCGACGCGATCTTCCGCCGCGCCACCGCGCGCGACGCGGCCGTGCGCTACCACACGTACGAAGAGTTCGCCTCCGACCTTCGCACCGTGACGCAGCCCGAAGGCGACGGCGGCGACCAGGCCGAACGCCTCGCGATGCTGCGCGCGCTGCCTTTCTTCCGCGAGTTCGACGATGCCGCCCTGGTCGAGGTCTCCTCGATGGCGCGCTGCTTCAACGTGCGCGCCGGCACGCAGCTCGTGGGCGAGAACGATCCGGGCTACACCTTTTTCATCGTGGTGCGCGGCCAGATGCGCATGACCCGGCGCGGGACGCTGCTCGCGATTCGCGGCGCCGGCGAGAGCATCGCCGAGGTCTCGTTCCTCCGGCGCTCGGGCCAGCGCTTCACCACCGCGACCGCCGTCACCGATTGCACGGTGGTCGAGTTCGATCCCGACGTGCTCTGGGTCGCCTCTCCCGAGTGCACCAGCCATTTTCACCAGGCGTTCCTGCGGATACTCGCCGACCGCCTGGTCGCCGCCGAAGGAGCCTTGTCCGAGCTCCTCGCCGCCAAGAACGTCACGTTGTTCTAGACAATTCCACGACAAGAAAATCGCGCGCCCCACGACGACAATGAAGATCCGAAGCCTGCAGTTCAAAGTCCTCCTCCTCATGGCCTGCGGCCTCGCCGTGGTCCTCGCGGTGTCGCTCGCCGCGCTGTCGCGGGTATACGGCTCGATCCAGGAGCTCGACCGCATCAGCCGCGAGGATTTCGAGACCCAGCAAGCGGTGCTGCGCACCGCGCTCTCGTTCAAGCAGCAGGTCCAGGAATGGAAGGACACGCTATTGCGGGGGAGCGACCCAACCGAGCTCGACAAGCACTGGAAGCAGTTCATCGAGCGCGAGAAGGACGTAGGCGAATCCGCGCAGGAGGCACGCACCTCCACCCGGCACGAGGAGGTGAGCGGCGCGCTCGTGAAGTTCATCGCCGGCCACAAGGCGGCGGGTGCGAGGTATCGCGAGGCGCTCGAGGCCTTCAAGTCGAGCAAGTTCGATCCGCGCGTCGCCGACAAGGCGGTGAGCGGACTCGAGCGGCCGCTCTCCGAGGCGCTGAACGACATCGAGAACACCGCCACGGAGTTCGGGGCGAAAGCCACCGCCGAGGCCGTGAAGCGCGCCGAGGCCGGCTACCGCTGGGCGATCGTGGGCACCGTCGTTGCACTGGTGGGCACGCTGGTCGCGCTCTGGGTCTTCTTCCGGCGCTCCGTGCTCGGTCCCATCGGCTCGGCTGCGCGATTCGCCGAGCGCGTCGCCAAGGGCGATCTTTCCGGCAACATCAGGGCGCGCAGCGAGGACGAGGCGGGCCAGCTCGTCTCGGCACTCGCACGCATGAACGCATCGCTCGCGGAGGTCGTCTCGAAGGTTCGCGTCGCGGCGAACGCCGTGGCGACCGCTTCCAGCCAGGTGGCCGCCGGGACCACGGACCTTTCGCAGCGCACCGAGGAGCAGGCATCGGCCCTCGAGGAGACCGCCGCGAGCATGGAGGAACTGGCGAGCACGGTGCGCCAGAACGCCGACAACGCCAAGGAGGCCGACGAGCTCGCACGCAACGCCGCACGCCGCGCCGAGCAGGGCGGCACCGAGGTGGGCCGGGCGGTGGCGACCATGAGCGAGATCAGCCGAAGCGCGCAGCGCATCTCCGACATCACCTCGGTGATCGACGCCATCGCCTTCCAGACCAACATCCTGGCGCTCAACGCCGCGGTGGAAGCGGCGCGCGCGGGCGAGCAGGGCCGTGGCTTCGCGGTCGTTGCCGCCGAGGTGCGCTCGCTCGCGCAAAGAAGCGCCCAGGCCGCCAAGGAGATCAAGGACCTCATCGGCCACTCCGTGAGCGAGGTGAAGAGCGGAACCGCGCAGGTGGAGCAGGCGGGCGGCACCATCCAGGCGCTCGTGGGCGACGTGAAGCGCGTGAGCGGCCTCATGGAATCCATCGCCGAGGCCTCCGCCGAGCAGAGCCGGGGCGTGCAGCAGGTGAACAAGACCGTCACGCAGATGGACAAGGTCGTGCAGGAGAACGCGAGCGCCGTGCAGGAATCGGCGGCGGCCGCGCAGGGCATGCGCCAGCAGGCCGAGCTCCTGGTGGAGGCCGTGAGCGCCTTCGTCCTGGAAAGCGCCGCGGCGTCGCATTCGTCATATCAGGCACGCCAGGAACCGGCGATCGCGCACCGCGCGGGCCGGGGCGTCGAGGATCGCGCTTCGCGTGCCGCGGTGCCGAAGCTCGCCGCCGCGAAGGCCGCGGCGGGCGACGACTGGAAAGAGTTCTAGGATGGACCGGCGCACCGCAGTCCGAGAGGCGACCCGCGAGGTGCTGGTTTTCGTGATCGGCAAGGAGGAGTACGCCGTCGACATCCTCAAGGTCCAGGAGATCCGCGGCTACGAGAAGGTGACCCCGATCCCTTCCGCGCCCGCATACCTGAAGGGCGTGGTGAACCTGCGCGGGGTGATCGTCCCGGTCGTCGACATGCGCCTCAAGTTCGGCATGCCCGATCCGCGCTACGATTCCTTCACCGTGGTCGTGATCCTCAAGCTGGCCTCGCGCGTGATCGGCATCGTCGTGGACGGCGTGTCGGACGTGGTGCAGCTCGCCGCCTCCGACGTGAAGGAGGCCCCGCGCCTGGGCGGTGCCATCGACGGGGCGTTCCTCACGGGCGTGGCGACCCAGGGCGATCGCATGATCCTGCTGCTGGATATCGAGAAATTCCTCTCCAGCGGCGAGCTGGACCTCCTGGACAGCGTCTCGCGGGAGACGCGGGCCTAGCCCCATGAAGTACTTCTCCTTCGCGCTGCGCCACCCCTACCTGCTCTCCGCGCTGGTGGTAGTCCTCTTCCTGCCGTGGGTGTGGATGTCCTTCCTGATCCCGGCCTGGGCGCTCGTGATCTCGCTCGCCATGGTGCCCATCGCGGCGCTGGTCGCGATGGCCCTCGTCGTGCGCGACGTGAACGCCGAGGAGGACAACATCGGCTCGGGCGGCGACGAGCCCTTCCTCAAGTGGCGAAAGCGCACGCGCCTTTTCCAGCAGGTCGTGGTCGGCCTGGACACGATGCTGGAGCGCTGGGATTCGGCCGCCGAAGCGAACCGCAAGAAGCTGGAGATGCTCTCGGAGAGCGTGGAGGAGGTGATCCGCCTCACCGAAAGCGCGGTGAACGAGATCAGCCGCAACTTCCGCGTGGTGGTGGCCAAGGCCCACGAGCAGACCGAGGCGGCGATGGCGCTCCTCCAGGGCGATGGAGCCAAGTCGGGCGTCCTCTCGCTCCCCGACTTCATAAAGGCCTACGACTCGCAGCTCGTGAACGTGACCGAGCACATGAAGGGGTTCTCCACCGCCGCCGACGAGATGGCGAGCCACCAGAAGCGGGTGACCGAGCATGCCCAGGTGATGGAGACCACCATCGACGGGCTGCGCAACATGGCTTCGCAGATCTCGCGCATCGCCCTGGACAGCTCCGTCGCGATGACTTCCCAGACCCTCTCGCCGCGCGACTTCGTCGAGATGACCGATCGCATCCGCGGCATCAGCGGCGAGGCCCACGAGCTCACGCGCAAGACGCGCCAGGGCCTGGACGCGATCGGCGACGAGGTGCGCACCGGCAACAAGCGCACCACGCAGGTGGCCGAAGCGGCGCGGCGCGCCGTGGAGACCGCGCGCGCCGAGATCGATACGCTGAACGAGGCGACCATCGAGCAGACGCGCCAGATCGAGAAGGCGCTGAAGCGCATCAACGACCTCTCGGTGGAGATCCAGAAGGACATCAACCAGATCATCGTGGCCATGCAGTTCCAGGACATCACGCGCCAGAAGCTCGAGCGCGTGCACAAGCCGGCGCTGGGCGCCGCGGCGCAATCGCTTTCGCTCCTCTCGCACGAGACCCGGGCGCTCCTGCAGCGCGACCTCTATCGCGCGGTGCGCGCCTATTCGCAGAGCGCGGTGCGCCCCAAGTTGCCGGAACGCGACGCCTCCGACATCTCGGCGAAGAGCCTCGACCACCTCGGTAGCGACAAGCGCGATGACGGGGCCGCCTCCGACGACGACAAGAAAGTCGAGATCTTCTAGCGATGAAATGGCTCCTCGCCCCGGCGATGAACGTGGTGATCAAGTGGCCCAACAGCGTGAAGCTGCCGTTGATCGCCGTGCTCTTCACCGTACCGCTCGCGATCGCGGTGTGGCTGAGCCCGCTGCCGCTCTGGAGCACCGCTAACATGGCGATCGCGATCACCTACGCCGTCGCCTGGTATGTGGGGGCCGCGCATTACTACAGCGCGGGCGAGGCATGGAAAGTCGTGAACAGCGTCGCCTCGCGGCTGCGCGCCCGCGACCTGCGAAGCTCCAGGGACATCATCTCGCGCGAGGAGGCGCTGCTCCGGCTGGGCGAGGGGCAGTTCACCAAGCTCTTCAGGACGCTTTCCGACACGCACCAGGGGCTGCGGGAGCTGGTGGGCCAGGCGCGGTCCAGCGCCGAGGTGGCCAACGCCACGGCCGAGCGGGTGGCCGGAGGGAACGTACGCCTGCAGCAGCGCACCGAGGACCAGGCCGCCACGCTGGAGGAAACCGCCGCCGCGATGGAAGAGCTTTCGGCCACCGTGAAGCAGAACGCCGAGAGCTGCCGCTCGGCCAGCAAGTCGGCGGGCGACGCCACGGTGGTAGCACGCAAGGGCGGGCGCATCGCGGGCGACGTGAGCGCCACGATGGACGGGATCGAGGCCAGCTCGCGCCGGATCGTGGACATCATCTCGGTGATCGAGGGCATCTCGTTCCAGACCAACATCCTCGCGCTGAACGCCGCGGTCGAGGCGGCGCGCGCGGGCGAAGCCGGCCGTGGCTTCGCCGTGGTGGCCGAGGAGGTGAGAAGCCTCGCGCATCGCAGCGCGGATGCGGCGCGCCAGATCAAGGCGCTCATCGGCGAGTCGGTCGCGAGCGTGAGCGCGGGCGCCGCGCTCGTGCACCAATCGGGCGCGGCGATCGACGAAATCACCCGCAACGTGGAGCAGGTGAACGAGATGATCGGCGTGATCGCGATCGCCTCGCGCGAGCAGTCGAGCGGCGTGGAAAGCGTGAACGGGGCGCTCGCGCAGATGCAGGGCTCCACGCAGGACAATGCCGCCGTGGTGCAGGACGCCGCGCATGCCGCCATGCGACTCAAGGAGGAGGCGGCGCGGCTCCTCGAGCTGGTCGCGCGCTTCCAGGTGGACGAGGTCGCGGCGGCGGCTCCGGCCCCGCGGCCCGTGCGTGCCCTGCCGCGCCGCTCCGGCTCGCCCCGTGGGCTCCTCCAGGGATAGAATTGGACCGATGAAGCCCATCGCGGCGGTCAACGATTTTGTCATCAAGTTCGCGAACGTCAACGGGTCTGGCTCGGCCTCGGCCAACACCCTCTTCGCCAAGTCGATCCTGCGCATGGGCGTTCCGGTGAGCCCGCGCAACATCTTCCCGTCGAACATCCAGGGCCTGCCCACGTGGTACGAGGTGCGCGTCTCCGAGAAGGGCTGGCTCGGGCGCCGCGGCGGCGTGGATTTCATGGTCGCCATGAATCCCCAGACCTGGGACAAGGACGTGGCCGAGATCGAGGCCGGCGGCTATCTCTTCTACGATTCCACCAAGGCGCTTGCGCCGGACAAGTTCCGCGACGACGTGAACGTGATCGGCATGCCGCTCATGGAGATCTGCAATGCCGTGTACGCCGATCCGCGGCAACGCCAGCTCTTCAAGAACATCATCTACGTGGGCGCGCTCGCGCACATGCTCGGCATCGACATCGCGGAAGTCGAGCGGCTGGTGGGCGAGCAGTACAAGGGCAAGGAGAAGCTCCTCGAGCCCAACGTGAAGGCCCTGCACATGGGCCGCGACTACGCCCGCGACCACCTGCCGGCGATCGGCCTCGCGGTCCAGCGTTCCTCCGCCGTGGGGAACCGCATCTTCCTCGAAGGCAATAGCGCCGCCGCCCTGGGCTGCGTGTACGGGGGCGCCAGCGTGGCCGCGTGGTACCCGATCACGCCGTCCTCGTCGATGGCCGAGGCATTCGCGCGGCATTGCCGCAAGTTCAGGTCCGACCCCGACACCGGCAAGGCCCGCTATGCCATCGTGCAGGCCGAGGACGAGCTCGCTTCCATCGGCATGGTGATCGGCGCGGCATGGAACGGCGCACGTGCCTTCACCTGCACCTCGGGCCCCGGGATCTCGCTCATGCAGGAGTTCATCGGCCTCGCCTATTTCGCCGAGATTCCGGCGGTCATCTTCGATGTGCAGCGCGCGGGGCCCTCGACGGGCATGCCGACCCGCACGCAACAGTCGGACGTGCTCTCGTGCGCCTTCGCCTCGCACGGCGATACCAAGCACGTGCTGCTATTCCCCGAGGATCCCCGGGAAGGCTTCGAGATGGCCGCCCAGGCCTTCGATCTCGCCGACCGGCTGCAGACCCCGGTGTTCGTCCTGCTCGACCTCGACATCGGCATGAACGAGCGCCTGTGCGAGCCGCTCAAGTGGGACGACGCGCAGCGCTACGACCGCGGCAAGGTCCTGTCGTACGCGGACCTGGAGGCGGGCAAGCGGTTCGGGCGCTACCTCGACGTGGACGCCGACGGCATCACCTGGCGCACCTATCCCGGCACGCACCCCAAGCGCGGCTCGTTCTTCACTCGCGGCACCAGCAGGGACCGGTACGCCCGCTACACGGAGGAGGGCAGCGCCTACGTGGACAACATGCAGCGGCTGTTGAAGAAGTTCGAGACCGCCAAGGACTTCGTCCCGAAGCCGGTGCATCGCAGGGCCGGCAAGGGCTCGCGCTTCGGCGTCATCTACTACGGCTCGACGGCGGCCGCGATGGACGAGGCGCTGCAGTTCCTGGGCGACGAAGCCATGCACGTGGATGCGCTGCGGGTGCGCGCCTTCCCCTTCCAGGACGAGGTGCTCGACTTCGTGAACGGCCACGACCATGTCTTCGTGGTCGAGCAGAACCGCGACGGCCAGTTGCGCACGCTCCTCGTATCCGAGGCGATGCTGCCCGGCGAGAAGCTCACTCCCGTGCTGCATTACGACGGCACGCCGATCACCGCACGCTTCATCCACAAGGCGATCGCGCAGCGCCTTTCCACCTTCAACGTGACGCCGATCAAGCGCACGGCCGCAACCGGGGAATGAGCCCCGACCACCCAACCCGAGGCCACGCGTGACCTATCTCGCGAAACCCAAGCTGCACCACCCGGAGCTGCCGAAGAACGCGCTCGGGCTCACGCACCGCGACTACGAGGGCACGGTGTCCACGCTCTGCGCCGGCTGCGGGCACGATTCGATCAGCGCCGCGATCATCCAGGCCTGCTGGGACCTCGCGATCCAGCCGCATCGCGTGGCGAAGCTCTCGGGCATCGGCTGCTCCTCGAAGACGCCCACGTACTTCCTCGACAAGTCGCACGGCTTCAACAGCGTGCACGGGCGCATGCCCTCGGTGCTCACGGGCGCGAACCTCGCGAATCGCGACCTGATCTACCTCGGGGTTTCCGGCGACGGCGACTCCGCTTCCATCGGGCTGGGGCAATTCGCCCACATCATGCGCCGCGGCGTGAACATGACCTACATCGTCGAGAACAACGGCGTCTACGGCCTCACCAAGGGCCAGTTTTCGGCGACCGCGGACCGCGGCTCGAAGGCCAAGCGCGGCGCCATCAACACCGACGAGGGCATCGACCTCGTGCTGATGGCGCTCCAATTGGGCGCGAGCTACGTGGCGCGCAGCTTCTCGGGCGACAAGGAGCAGCTGGTTCCCCTCATCAAGGGCGCGCTCACGCACGAGGGTGCGGCCTTCATCGACGTGATCTCGCCCTGCGTGGCCTTCAACAACCACGACGGATCCACCAAGAGCTACGACTACGTTCGCGAGCACAACGAGGCGGTGAATTCGCTCGACGTGATGACGTTCCACAAGGAAATCACGACGCAGTACGAACCGGGCAGCGTGCAGGCGATCGAGCAGCACGACGGGTCCACGATCGTGCTGCGCAAGCTCCACGAGAGCTACGACCCCGCCGACCGCATTGCCGCCATGACCTACGTGCAGCAGCGCTATGCCGTGGGCGAGATCGTGACGGGGCTCCTCTACGTGAACCACGCGCCGCGCGACCTGCACGGGGCGCTCAACACCATCGCCCAGCCGCTGAACCAGCTGGGCGAGCGCGAGCTCTGCCCCGGCTCGGCCGCGCTCGAGAAATTCAACGAAAGCCTCAGATGATCGACCTGCGTAGCGACACCGTCACCCAGCCGTCCCCCGCGATGCGCGCCGCCATGGCGCAAGCCGCCGTCGGCGACGACGTCTTCGGCGACGACCCCACCGTCAACCAACTGCAAGAGGTTGCGGCCGCGCGCTTCGGCATGCAGGCGGGGCTCTTCTTTGCGTCGGGCACGCAATCGAACCTCGCGGCGTTGATGTCGCATTGCCAGAGGGGCGAGGAAGTGATCGTCGGCCAGGACGCGCACACCTATCACTACGAGGCAGGGGGCATGGCGGTGCTGGGGTCGATCCAGCCGCAGCCGCTCAATAACCGCGCCGACGGCACGCTCGACCTCGCGGAAGTGGAAGCGGCGATCAAGCCCGACGACGCGCACTTCGCGATCACGCGCCTCCTTGCGCTCGAGAACACGATCGGGGGCAAGGTGATCGCGCGCGCGTATCTCGCCGACGCGATCGCGCTAGCACGCCGCCGCGGCCTTTCGACGCACCTGGACGGCGCCCGCATCTTCAACGCTTCCGTGAAGCTGGGCATGCCCGTGAAGGAGCTCTGCGCGGGCTTCGACACCGTGTCCGTTTGCCTTTCGAAGGGACTGGGCACGCCTGCCGGCACGGTGCTAGTGGGCCGCAAGGACTTGATCGACCGTGCGCGTCGCGTGCGCAAGATGCTGGGCGGAACGATGCGGCAAGTCGGCATTCTCGCCGCGGCGGGCCTCTACGCCTTCGAGCACAACGTCGATCGCCTGGCCGAGGACCACGCCAACGCCGAGCGCCTCGCGAAGGGCCTCGCGGCGCTGGGGCTCAAGATCGATCCCGTGCAGACGAACATGGTTTTCGCCGCGGTGCCGAAGGAATCCGTCGCGGGCCTCAAGGCGCATCTCGAGAAAAACGGCGTGGTGGCCCTCGTGTCGCCGAAGCTTCGGTTGGTCACGCACCTCGACGTCGATGCGGCGGCGATCGACCGCGCGGTCGCGGTGTTCGCGGAGTTCTTCCAGCGAGAGGCGAGCGGCGCGCGTCGCGTGAGCGCCTGAGCCTTCAGTCGTCGGCGACCATCCGGTAGCCGATGCCCGTTTCGGTGAGGATGTGCGTGGGACGCGCCGGGTCATCCTCGAGTTTCTCGCGCAGCTGCTTCATGTAGATGCGCAGATAGTGGGTGTCCGATGCGTGGCCGGGGCCCCAGACCTCCGCGAGCAGCGTGCGATGCGTCACGACCATCCCCAGATGGCGCGCGAGACAGCCGAGGAGCTTCAGCTCGATCGCCGTAAGGCGCACCTCGGTGCCGTCGCGGATGGCGCGTCGTGCCTCGAGGTCGACCAGGGTATTGCCCAGCCGCACTTGCATCCCGCCTTGCATGGGTCGCACGCGGTGCCGCATCGCAGCCCTCACCCGCGCGAAGAGCTCTCCAATCCCGAAAGGCTTCGTCACGTAGTCGTCGGCCCCCGCATCGAGCGCCTCGATCTTGGAGCGCTCGTGGGTCCGCGCCGACAGTACGAGGATCGGCATGGAGGACCACTCGCGGATGCGGCGGATGATCTCGACGCCATCCATGTCGGGCAACCCCAGGTCGATGATGGCGAGGTCGGGCTTGTGGCTGCCCGCGTCGATCGCACCGCGCCTTCCCGTGGCCGACTCGACCACGCGGTAACCCTCTGCGCCCAGGGATGAGCGCAGGAAGCGGCGGATTTCGGGCTCGTCCTCGACCACCAGGATCGTGCCGCGCCCCACGTTCATCGCGGCGCCTCCGGCGGCTCCGCGGGCATCGCCGGCGCGGTCTCGCGGGGCAGCGTGAAGCGAAACGCCGTGCCGCCCCCCGGGATTCTTTCCGCCCACGCCTCGCCGTGGTGCAGGCGCACGATCGAGCGTGCGATCGAAAGGCCCAACCCCATCCCGCCCGGGGCCGTGCCCGCGTGATGGAACTTCGCGAACACGCGCTCCACGTCGGCTTCGGGGATGCCATGCCCGAAATCCTCGACCGAAACGACGATATCGGCATCGCGAACCTGGGCGCGCAGGCGCACGACGGTTCCGGACGCGGTGTGGCGGGCGGCGTTGTCGAGGAGATTCGCCAGCACCTGCTCGAGCAGCACGGCATCGACGTGCACCAGGGGGAGATCCGCGGGCCATTCGACCATCGCCCGGTGGCCCGCCAGCCGCTCCGCGAGGCGGTCCAGGACGGTCGCGGCAAGCTCGGGCAGTGAAACCCAGTCGCGGTCGAGCGACATCGCACCGGTTTCCAGGCGAGTCATCTGCAGCACCTTGGCGACCCGTTCGCCCATGTCACGCGATTGCTCGTAGAGGCTGCGCGCGAGCTCGCGCCGCTCCTTCTCGCCCAGCAGCTCACCACGTTCCGCGAGGCTCGAGGAAGCGCCCGACATCACCGCGAGGGGCGTGCGCAGGTCGTGCGAGATGGAGGCGAGGAGGACGCTGCGGATGCGCTCGGTCTCCGCCTCGACCTCGAGCACGGCCTGCGCTCGCGCCTGCTCGCGCACGTTGCGCGTGAGGCCGGAAATCACGACCGCGACGGCGAGCATGATGGCGAAGGTGAGGAGGTACTGGACGTCGTCGACCGTGAAGGTGCCCTGCGGCGGCACGAAAAGGAAGTCGAAGAGCGCCACGCTCGCCACCGAGGTGAAGACGGCGGCGCCGCGCGTGAACCGCAGCGCGATCACCACCACCGCGAGCAGGTAGACCATGGCGATGTTCACCAGGTCGAAGCGAGGCGCCATCGCGAATCCCGCCAGAGTGCACGCGGTGCTCGCGCCTGCCGCCCACGCATATCCGATCCACTGCCGGGTCGCGGACATGCGGCTAATGTAGCGCAGCGGCGCGTAAAGGGCGCATAAAGAATCGGCCCCCGCGGCGCTGCCGGCGGCATTCGCGGCCCCATGCTGCGCGCCATGTCCACGACCGCACCGCTCGCGCGAGATGACGCCCTCGCGATTCCCCCCGCACGGCGCCACGGCACGGCGGCGCTCGCGCTCCTTGCGCTCGGCGTGGTCTACGGGGACATCGGCACGAGCCCGCTCTATGCCGTGAAGGAAACCTTCAACCCCCAGTACGGCATCGGGCTCAGCGCGGCCAACATCCTGGGGGGAATCTCGGCGATCTTCTGGGCGCTGATGATCGTGGTCTCCCTCAAGTACGTGACGCTCGTGCTGCGCGCGAGCAACCGCGGCGAAGGCGGAATCATGGCGCTCCTCTCGCTCGCCATCCAAGCGGTGCGCGACCGGCCGCGAGTCGCCTCGATCCTTCTCGGGATCGGCGTGTTCGGGGCGGCGCTCTTCTATGGCGACGCGGTGCTCACGCCGGCGATCTCGGTGCTTTCGGCGGTCGAAGGCCTGGAGGTGGGCACCGAGGCGCTCAAGGCGTACGTCGTGCCGCTCTCCGCGGGCATCCTCGTGGCGCTTTTCATGCTCCAGCGCTTCGGCACGAGCGTCGTGGGCCTGCTTTTCGGGCCCATCTGCGCCGTGTGGTTCGCGGCTCTCGCCGCCGGCGGCATCTGGAACATCGCGCGCGCGCCGCAAGTATTGAAGGCGCTGGACCCGTCCTATGCGCTGCACTTCCTGAGCGTGCATGGCGTAGCCTCATTCCTCGTCCTGGGATCGGTGCTCCTCGCCATCACGGGAGCCGAGGCGCTCTACGCGGACATGGGCCACTTCGGCGCGCGGGCGGTGCGGGTCGCCTGGTTCACCGTCGCCGGCCCGGCGCTCGTCCTCAACTACTTCGGCCAGGGCGCGCTGCTGCTCGTCGATGCGAAGGCCCTCGATAACCCGTTCTACCTTGCTTACCCGCAGTGGGCGCTCTATCCGATGGTCGGCCTCGCGACGGCGGCGACCGTGATTGCATCGCAGGCCACGATCTCGGGCGCCTATTCGATGACGCAGCAGGCGATCCAGCTCGGGTACCTGCCTCGCATGGCCATCCGCCACACCTCGGCCATGGCGCAGGGCCAGATCTACGTCCCGGCGGTGAACTGGATCCTGCTCGCCGCCGTGTCTGCGGCGGTCGTGGGGTTCGGGTCGTCCACGCGGCTCGCCAGCGCTTACGGCGTGGCGGTGATGGGCACCATGCTGGCGACGACGATCCTCACCTTCTTCGTGGTCCGCTACGACTGGCGCTACCCGCTGTGGCTTTGCGTCATGGCCACCGGGTTCTTCGGGCTCGTGGACGTCACGCTCTTCGCCGCGGCGATGCACAAGGTGCTCGAGGGTGGATGGTTCCCCCTGCTGCTGGGCGTGGCCATCTTCTTCGTGATGGCCACCTGGCGGCGTGGCCGCGGCATGCTCGCCGCCCAGTTGCGCGCCTCATCCTGGCCGCTCGCCTCGTTCCTCGCCTCGCTCTTCGCCTCGCCGCCGCAGCGCGTGACCGGAACGGCCGTGTTCCTCACCTCCACGCCGGACGCCACGCCCCACGCGCTGCTGCACAGCCTCAAGCACTACAAGGTCCTGCATGAGCGCAATGTATTCCTCACGGTCGAGTTCCTCGATGTGCCGCAAGTGCCCGAGGGCTCGCGGGTCGTGTGCGCGGCGCTCCGGGAGGATTGCTGGCGAGTGACCGTGCGCTACGGCTTCATGGACCATCCCGACGTCCCGCTCGCGCTCGAGCTTTGCGGGCCGGCGGGCCTGCAGCTCGAGCCCATGGAACTCTCGTACTTCCTTTCGCGCGAGAAGCTCGTCCCGAGCTCCGATGGCGCAATGAGGCCCTGGCGCGACCGCCTCTTCGCCGCCATGGCGCGCAACGCCGGCAGCATCACCGATTACTTCCGCATTCCCACGAATCGGGTCGTGGAGCTGGGCACGCGCATCGAGATCTGAGCTTCGCCAGCCGGGTTGCTCCCGGCGCCGCTCGCGCCTAGGATTACCGGTTCCAAACCCGAATCCCATGTGCGACACCGGCTACACCGTCCGCGACCTGGCGGCCGACCTCAACGACCTCAAGGCGCGTGGCCTCGACGAGGCCGCCATGCTGCGGGACGCGAGCGAGCTCGTGAGGCGCCTCGTGCTCATGAAGCACAACTGGCTGCGCGGCTACATGACGGCGCCGGGCGAAGGGAAGGCGGCAACCCGCCACGTCCTGCACGAGGAGCCCGACCATTCGCTTGCGCTTTTCGTGATCACGGCGGGCCCCGGCCGCGATGGACCGCCGCATGATCACGGAACCTGGGCCGTGATCGCGGGGCTCGAGGGAGGGGAGACGCAGAGGTTGTGGACAAAGGCCGGGGACGGGCTCGTCGATTTGCGCAGCGAACTGCGCGTCGACGCGGCCACGGTGGTCGCACTCCCTTCGGATACCATCCACAGCATGCACAACGATTCCGACGCCGTGGCTGTCACGCTGCAGCTCTACGGCATGAACGTCGATTTCACGCAACACCGCAATTACACGCCAAGGAGAACATCATGATGGGATTGGGCATCGGCGATACCGCACCCGACTTCACCGCCGACAGCACGAAGGGCAAGATCAATTTCCACGAGTGGATCGGCAACGGCTACGCGATCCTCTTCTCGCACCCGAAGGACTTCACGCCGATCTGCACCACCGAGCTGGGTTACATGGCGAAGCTGAAGCCCGAATTCGACAAGCGCAACACCAAGATCCTCGCCGTGAGCATCGACCCGGTGGGCGACCACGAGCATTGGGTGAAGGACATCGAGGAGACGCAGGGCTCGAAGGTGGACTACCCGATCATCGGCGACACCGACCTCAAGGTCGCCAAGCTCTACGGCATGCTGCATCCGAACGCGGGCGAATCGTCCAAGGGCCGCACCGCCGCGGACAACGCCACGGTGCGAACGGTGTTCGTGATCGGGCCGGACAAGAAAGTGAAAGCGATGCTCGCCTATCCCATGAGCACCGGCCGCAACTTCGACGAGATCGTGCGCCTGCTGGATTCGGTGCAGCTCACGGCGAAGCACAAGGTGGCGACGCCCGTGAACTGGAAGGTGGGCGAGGACGTGGTGATCGTGCCGTCGGTCTCCGACGAGGACGCGAAGAAGCAGTATCCCCAGGGCTGGAAGGCGCTGCGTCCCTACCTGCGCATCGTTCCGCAACCGAAGTAGGGCAGGCCATCGCGGCGGGAACCTTGGGGCCCGCCGCGGTATGCGCATGCCGTGCTGGGGCGCCGCGGCTAGTCCACGCTCGGCGGCCACCTCCTCGCCGCGAAGGTGGGGCCGACCCTCGAGCTGGTGCTGACCGAATCGCCGGCGTACTTGCGCCGCCGCTACGATCCCGAGAGCGGCATCGCGCTCATTCGCCCCTGACGTTCCGCTCCGCGGGAAAAGGGGTCTGACCCCTTTTAGAGGACTTCCCCGGCGCGGTCCGCGAGGCGGGAGCGCTCGCCGCGCATGAGCGTCACGTGGCCGGAGTGGTCCCAGCCCTTGAAGCGATCGACCACGTAGGTGAGGCCCGAAGAGCCCTCGGTAAGGTAGGGCGTGTCGATCTGGGCGATGTTGCCCAGGCAAACGACCTTCGTTCCGGGGCCTGCTCGCGTGATGAGGGTCTTCATCTGCTTGGGCGTGAGGTTCTGCGCCTCGTCGATGATGAGGTACTTGTTGATGAAGGTGCGCCCGCGCATGAAGTTGAGCGACTTCACCTTGATGCGGTTGCGGATCAGGTCTGCCGTCGCCGCACGCCCCCAGTCGCCCGCCTCGTCGTCGGTGCGCATGAGAACGTCCAGGTTGTCCTCCAGCGCGCCCATCCACGGCGTCATCTTCTCCTCCTCGGTGCCGGGCAGGAAGCCGATGTCCTCGCCCACGGGGACCGTGACCCGCGTCATGATGATCTCGCTGTAGACCTTGAAGTCGAGCGTCTGCATGAGGCCGGCCGCGAGCGTGAGGAGCGTCTTGCCCGTGCCCGCCTGGCCCAGCAGCGTCACGAAGTCGATCTCCGGGTCCATCAACAGGTTCAGCGCGAAGTTCTGCTCGCGATTCCTCGCCGTGATCCCCCAGACGTTGTTCTTGTGGTGCGAGAAGTCCTTCAGCGTCTGCAGCACCGCGACCTTGCCGCGCGCCTCCTTCACGATCGCGAGGAAAGGCCGGTCGCCCTCGTGGAAGACGAACTGGTTCACCATCATCGAGGGCACGAGCGGGCCCTTCACGCGGTAGAGCGTGCGGCCATGCTCCTGCCAGCTCTCGACGTCCTTGCCGTGCTTGTCCCAGAAATCCTCGGGCAACGGCAGGATCCCGGAGTAGAGGAGGTCGGTGTCCTCGAGGACCTTGTCGTTGAAGTAGTCCTCGGCAGGCAGCCCGATCGCATGCGCCTTGATGCGCATGTTGATGTCCTTGGACACCAGCACCACTTCACGCTTCGGGAATTTCTGCTTGAGGTGCAGTGCCACGCCCAGGATCACGTTGTCGGCCTTCTGCGAGGCGACCGACTCGGGGATCTGGACGTTCACGGAATGCGTCTGCAGGAAGAGGGAGCCGCTCGCCTCGCCGCCGCTCCTGCCCTTGAGGGAGCAGCCCGCCTCGATGTCGCCCACCTGGGAGACGATCTCGTCCAGGAAGCGGCTCGCCTGGCGCGCGTTCCTCGCGACCTCGCTCATGCCTTTCTTGTTGTCGTCCAGCTCCTCGAGCGTCACCATCGGCAGGAAAACGTCGTGCTCCTCGAACCGGAAGAGGCTCGTGGGATCGTGCATGAGCACGTTCGTGTCGAGGACGAAGAGTTTCGCCGCCGCCGTGGCCTTGTGGCCGCGCGGGGACTCGCGTTCACGCCTGCGTTGCATGGGGACCTCCGCATTCGGGGTGTAGCCGGACGCGTCGTCCTCCGCGCGATCTTGCTTGGCGGAGGACTCTCTCAGCGGATCGTTGGGCATCGGTCGGAAACTCGGGCGGTTGGAAAAGCGTCCGCCGCGCGCGGCTGGAAGCGGCGCGGGGCGTGGAAACCGGGAAGGGGTGCTGCAAGCGCCGGGGGCGGAGGGGATCGATCGAGGAGGCTCGGTACGATCATCCGGCGTTCAAGTGCTCGGGAATCTCATTGCCACAACCCATAGTGAACAACTTGCCTGAAAAACGCAAGCTATGGGGATTATTCCCCTGGTCTCAGAGGGGCGTGGCGCGCAGGAAGTCGAGCACTTCCTGGGCGTGGCCGGGGACCTTGACCCCGCGCCACTCCCGGGCGATGCGGCCTTCGCGGTCGATCACGAACGTGCTGCGCTCGACGCCGCGCACCTGGCGGCCGTACATGTTCTTCATCTTCATCACGCCGAAGATGTTGCACACGGTCTCGTCGGCGTCCGAAAGCAGCTCGAAAGGAAACGACATCTTCTTCTTGAATTTCTCGTGCGACGCGATGGGGTCGCGCGACACGCCGAACACCGGGACGCGCGCGTTCACGAACTTGGCGTGCAAGTCGCGGAACTGGCGGCCCTCGTCCGTGCAGCCCGGAGTGTCGTCGCGCGGATAGAAGTAGAGGACGAAGGGATGTCCCTTGAACGCCGAAAGCTGGAAGCGCTGGCTGCCGGTGGCGGGAAGCTCGAAGTCGGGCAGCGATTTACGGTCGCTCATGGTGTGTGGTTTGCGAGGCGTTGGCGAAGTGAAGGGGACCGCGGAATTCGATGCTAATGCGCACCACGGAAAACGCAAGCTATTCCGTAATTTCCTCGGGAAGGAAGGCGGGCCCCTGGGAGGCGAGGGTGCCGGAACGCCCCGTCCGGGGCGCGTCCACGACCGCGTGCAGCGGCAGGCTCGAGGGATCCGACGCCGCCACGAGCTCGCGCATCGCGACCAGCTCGTAACCCTGCGCCTTCCAGCCTTCGAGCAGCTTCTCGAGGGCGGGCGCGAGCTTCATGCCCTCCAACTCGGCATGCAGCGTGAAGACATGGTCGGTTGGCTCCCGGGTCCGTTCCAGAAGGGCGCCGGCCACGTTCGCCTCGGTGACGCCGTCCAGGCCGATCAGCTCGTCCAACGTGGGAAGCGTCGTGGGGTACTGGGGGCAGGAGACCAGCTCGCCGCGGACTACCGGCAGGAAGGGATGCGTTCCCCGCGTGTCGGATGCGTATCGGAAGCCGAGCGACTGGGTGCGTCGGTAGGCGTGCGCATTCATTTGCCAGCCCGCGGCCCCGTGGACGCGCGGCTCGTCGGCGAAGACCTCGCGGAAGCGCGCACAGGCGAGCTCCATCTGGGCGGCGGTCCATCCTTCGTCCGCGTGCATCACCCCGTCCTGCCATTTCACGTGGTCCCACGTGTGGATGCCGACCTCGAAGCCCTCGTCGCGAACCTTGCGCAGGATCGGGGCACAGCGCTTGCCGATGTCGGGGCCGGGCAGGAGCGTGCCGTAGAGGAGGGTGCGGATGCCGTAATGCTCCACTACCGAGGTGCGATTCACCTTCTGCATGAAGCCGGGGCGCAAAGCCCGCTTGATGGCGCGGCCGGTGTGGTCGGGCCCCAGGCTGAAAAGGAAGGTGGCGCCGGCGCCGTGGCGCTTCAGCATCTCCACCAGCGCGGGAACGCCCTCACGGGTGCCGCGGTAGGTGTCGACGTCGATCTTGAGGGCGAGCTTCATGTCCAATGCAGGATTCTAGCCGCGAAAATAATTGATGCGGCGCAATAAACCCTGCTAAAATGTTGAAATTTTTCAACTTTTAGCCTAATCGAACCTGGTATGAGCAGATCGCTTCGCAACATCGCCATCATCGCCCACGTCGACCACGGGAAGACCACCCTCGTCGACAAGCTCCTGCACCAGGCGGGCACCTTTGCCGCGCACCAGCATATCGCCGAGCGCGTCATGGATTCCAACGACATCGAGCGTGAGCGCGGCATCACGATCCTCGCCAAGAACACCGCCGTCGACTATCACGGCGTGCACATCAACATCGTCGACACGCCCGGCCACGCCGACTTCGGCGGCGAGGTGGAGCGCGTGCTCTCGATGGTGGACGGAGTGCTGCTGCTCGTGGATGCCGTCGAAGGCCCCATGCCGCAGACCCGTTTCGTGACGCGCAAGGCGCTCGCCCAGGGGTTGAAGCCCATCGTCGTGGTGAACAAGGTCGATCGCGATGCGGCACGTCCCGGCTGGGTCGTCGACCAGACGTTCGACCTGATGGACAAGCTGGGCGCGACCGAGGACCAGCTCGATTTCCCCGTGATCTACGCCTCGGCCATCAACGGCTGGGCTTCGACCGAGGTCGGCAAGGTCGGGACCGACATGCGCCCGCTCTTCGATGCGGTGCTGAAATACGTTCCGGAGCCCAAAGGCGATCCCGAGGCGCCGCTGCAGCTCCAGATCGCCGCGGTCGACTACTCCAGCTTCCTGGGCCGCATCGCCATCGGCCGCATCCGCCGCGGCACGATTCGCAAGGCGCAGCAGGTCGCGATCCTCGCGAGCGGCAAGCCCATGCGCATCGCGAAGATCGGCGTCCTGCATACCTTCCAGGGACTCGAGAAGGTCGAGACCGATGTCGCGACCGCCGGAGAGATCGTGTCGGTGACGGGCATCGAGGATTTCATCATCGGCACCACGTTCGCGGACCCGGAGAAGCCCGAGGCGCTCGCGATGGTCGGAGTGGACGAGCCGACGCTCACCATGAACTTCATGGTGAACAAGTCGCCGCTCGCCGGCCAGGAGGGGAAGTACGTCACGAGCCGGCAGATTCGCGAGCGGCTTGACCGCGAGCTGCTCGCCAACGTCGCCCTGCGCGTCGAAGAGACCGCCGATGCGGACGTGTTCCGCGTCTCCGGCCGCGGCGAGCTGCACCTCACGATCCTCATCGAGAACATGCGCCGCGAGGGCTACGAGGTCGCTGTGGGCAAGCCGCGCGTCGTGGTGAAGGAGATCGACGGCATGCGCATGGAGCCTTGGGAGCAGCTCACCGTCGATGTCGAGACCGAAAGCCAGGGCAAGATCATGGAGGAGCTCGGGCGCCGCGGCGGCGAGCTGCAGGACATGGTCCCGGATGGCAAGGGCCGCGTGCGCCTGGACTACAACATCCCGTCGCGTGGACTCATCGGCTTCCAGATGGAGTTCATGACGCTCACGCGCGGTACCGGCATCAAGAGCCACGTGTTCGACACCTACGCGCCCGTGAAGGGCGAGCTGCCCGCGCGCCGCAACGGCGTGCTCATCTCCTCGGAGCAGGGAGACGCCGTCGCCTTCGCGCTATGGAACCTCGAAGAGCGCGGCCGCATGTTCGTGACGCCCGGCGAGCGAGTCTACGAAGGCATGGTGATCGGCATCCATTCGCGCGACAACGACCTCATCGTGAACCCGATCAAGGGCAAGAAGCTCACCAACGTGCGCGCGGCGGGCAAGGACGAAGCGGTGACGCTCACGCCCCCGATCCAGCTCACGCTCGAAAGCGCCATCGAGTTCATCGAGGACGACGAGCTGGTGGAAGTGACGCCCAAGTCGATCCGCCTGCGCAAACGCTTCCTCTCCGAGCACGACCGCAAGCGCGCCGCGCGCGAGGACAAGGCCGCCTAGGCTTCGGCTTTCAGGAGCAGCCGGCGCTCGACCTCGGCGGCCGACAGCGGCTTGCTGTAGAGGAAGCCCTGGTACTCGTCGTTGTCGAGGGCCCGCAGGAAGTCCAGCTGGCCCTCGTTCTCCACGCCCTCGGCCACCACGCGCAGGCGCAGGCTGTGCGCCATGGCGATGATCGCCTGCACGATCGCGGCGTCGTCGACGTCGGCCGAGATGTCGCGGATGAACGACTGGTCGATCTTCAGCTTGTCGATCGGGAAGCGCTTCAGGTAGTTCAGGCTCGAGTAGCCGGTGCCGAAGTCGTCGATCGACAGCCCGACCCCCATCTTGTGGAGCTGCTCCAGCATGACGATCGCTTCCGGGGCGTTCTGCATGACGACGCTCTCGGTGATCTCCAGCTCGAGGAAGCGCGCCTCCAGGCCCGCGGCGGCGAGCGCGTCGGAGACGTTCTCCACCAGGTCGCGCTGCTGAAACTGCACTCCGGAGATGTTCACGGCGATCGCCAGGTCCTGGATGCCGCGCTGCTGCCAGGCCCGCGTCTGGCGGCAGGCCTCCTGAAGCACCCAGTTGCCCAGGGGAACGATGAGCCCCGTTTCCTCGGCAAAGGGAATGAAATCGGATGGGGCGACCAGCCCGCGCTGCGGATGGCGCCAGCGCACGAGCGCCTCCATGCCCGTGATCCGCGAAGTGCGCATGTCGACCTTGGGCTGGTAGTGCAGCACGAACTGGTTTTTCTCGATCGCCGCGCGCAGCTCGTTCTCGAGCGCGAGGCGCTTCGGGAAATAGGTGCTCATCTCGGGCGCGAAGAACGCATGGTTGGACCGGCCGGTCTTCTTCACGTGGTACATCGCGGAGTCGGCGTTGGCGATCAACCGGTCCGGTTCGCTGCCGTGGTCGGGAAAGATGCTGACGCCGATGCTCGCGCCGATGCGCAGCTCGTGCTCGTCGAGCATGATCGGGCGAGCCACCGATTCGATCACCTTCCGGGCGACCTCGCCGGCGTCTTCCACGCTCGCGACGTGCCTCAGCAGGACCACGAACTCGTCGCCGCCCAGGCGCGAGACCGTGTCCTCGAGGCGAACCGCGGAGCGCAGCCGCTCTGCCACGGTGCGCAGCACGGTATCGCCCGCGAAATGCCCGAGGGAATCGTTGAGCGTCTTGAACCGGTCCAGGTCCACGAAGAGCACGGCGCCCCGCTCGCCGGCGCGCGCCGACTCCGTGACGGCTTGCTGGAGGCGATCTTCCAGCAGCAGGCGGTTGGGCAGCTTGGTGAGGGAGTCGTGCAGCACGAGCCGTTGCAGCTCCGCGTTGGCATCGCGCAGCGACGAGGCCATCTGTGCCGTCTTCGACTCCATGCGGGCGTCGAGCACCGAGAGCGACAGCGTGCCGCAAAGGATGAGGAACGTGATGACCGCGATGGTCGCCGCCATCCAGGAATTGTTGGCGATGTTGCCGCTGGTGCAGATCGTATCCGGCCCGAAATTGGCCGCAGCCATGCCCGTGTAGTGCATCCCCGCGATGGCCGTGCCCATGATGATCGCGGCGCCCAGCCGGGCGAGGTGGCGATGCGTGGTATTCGACCGGAGCGTGAAGGAGATCCAGAGCGCGGCGGTGGCGGCGGCGATCGCGATGGCCACCGACGCCGCGAAGAGCAGGGCGTCGTAGCGGATCGCCGGCCTCACATCCATCGCCGCCATCCCGGTGTAGTGCATCCCGCAGATGCCCAGGCCCATGATCACGCCTCCCGCCGCGAGCCGGCGCAGGCTGAGCGAACGCCGGGTCACGGTGAGGAGGGCGAAGCCGGACACGATGATCGCGATCAGCATCGAGGCGACCGTGATGCCTACGTCGTAGGCCATGGGAATCGGCAGGCTGAAGGCGAGCATGCCGATGAAGTGCATCGACCAGATGCCCATGCCCATCGCGAAAGCGCCGCCCATGAGCCAGGAGACCGCCGCGGCGCCCGTCGAGGCCGTGATCCGCGAGGCGAGGTCGAGCGCCGTGTAGGAAGCGAGGGCCGCGACCAGGAACGAAAGCAGTACGACCCAACTGTTGTAAGTGCCGGCCATGCGCCTCCCCTAGGGCATCGCGCGAGACTAAGGCATTCGGGCGGCGGGAAATGTGACTTTCCACACATTCGCGGCGGAACCGGTTGTTACATCGGCAGCCGGAATCAGAGGTCGTCGATGGACTTGGGCCAGTCGTCCTTCAGCAGCCTCGAAAGCGATCGGTCCGCCAGCAGCTTTCCGCTCGTCTGGCAACGGGCGCAGTAATTCGCCTCGTTCTCCGCGTACACGATGCGCTGCACGGGAGCGCCGCAGGCGGGGCAGGGTTGCTTGTAGCGCCCGTGGACCGCCATTCCTTCGCGGAACGCCGTGACCTTTTGGGGAAACTTCGTCCCCGCCTCGGCCCTCAGGATGTCGGTCCAGCTCGCCAGCGTCGTCTTCACCGCCTTGTGCAGTCGGCGCGCCTCTTCGTCGGTGAGCGAGCGCGTGAGCTTGAGGGGCGAGAGCTGCGCCGCATGCAGGATCTCGTCGGAATAGGCGTTGCCGATGCCGCTGAACTTGTGCGGGTCGGTGAGCGCGCGCTTGAGCGTGTGGTTGCCGCTCACGAGCGCCTCGTGGAAGCGCTCGAAGGGCGCAACCATGACGTCGATGCCGCCGGGATCGAGCGCGGCGAGCGCACTTTCCCCGCGCACGACGGTGAGGGATGCGCGCTTGCGCGTGCCGGCCTCGGTGAAGTAGAGCGTTCCCGCGGAGAATTCGAAAGTGGCGATGACGCCCTGGGGCTTCTTCTTTTCGCCGGGGCCGCGCCAATGCAGGCGCCCGGCGATCATGAGGTGGACCACGATGAAGAGCTCATTGCCCAGGTCCAGCACGATGCGCTTGCCGATGCGCCGCACGCCTCGCACCGTTTGCCCGAAGGTCGCGGCGAGCGGCGGATCGAAGGAGCGCAGCACGAAGGGGCTCGAAAGCTTCACCGCCTCGAGGGCCTGGCCCGCGACGCGCCGCTCCAACGCCTCGATATAAACGGTCACGTCCGGCAGCTCGGGCATGACCCATCTTAGCGCCGCCAGGCTCACCCTATGAGCTGCCCGGCTGCGTAGAATGGCCGCATGGAATCGAGCATCGCCTGGGTCGTGGTCGCCCTCGCCTGCGCGGCGGGGGGATTCGCGGTCGCGCACTTCTGGAATCGCACCCGCCCCACGCAGGATGAGAAGCGCGTCGCCGAGCTGGAAGCGCAGCTCACGGCATCCCGGGAAGCCGGCATGCGCTCCTCGGTGCAGGCCGCCGGGCTCGAGCGCGAGGCGACGACGCTTCGCGACCAGCTCCTCGAAACCGCCCAGCGCAGTGCCGTGTACGAGGAGCGAGCGCGCCTCCTCGGCGATGCGAAGCAGGCCCTCGAGAACGCGTTCAAGTCGCTCTCGGCCGAGGCGCTGAAGCAAAACAACGCGGCCTTCCTCGATCTCGCGCGGGCTTCGCTGGGCGAGTTCCAGCAGGTCGCCAAGGGCGACCTCGAGAAGCGCCAGCAGGCCATCGACGCGCTGGTGGGCCCGGTCAAGGCCTCGCTCGACAAGGTGGACGAGAAGATCCAGGTGCTCGAAAAGGCGCGCGAGCTCGCTTACGGCGAGCTGCGGCAGCAGTTCGCGCAGATCACCTCGGCGCACTCGAGGCTGAGCGACGAGACCAGCAATCTCACGCGCGCATTGCGCCAATCGCATGTGCGCGGGCGCTGGGGCGAGATCCAGCTGCGCCGCGTGGTCGAGATGGCGGGCATGATGCTGCATTGCGACTTCGTCGAGCAGGAAACGGGCGAGGACGGCAAGCTGCGCCCCGACCTCATCGTGAAGCTTCCCGGCAATCGCCACATCGTGGTGGATTCGAAGGCTCCGATCACGGCCTACATGGAGGCCCACGAGGCCGCGAGCGATGAGCTTCGCAAGACGAAGATCCAGCTGCATGCCCAGCTCATGCGCCGCCACCTCGAATCGCTCGCGAAGAAAAGCTACTGGGAGCAGTTCCAGCCGACGCCGGAAGTCGTGGTGATGTTCATCCCCGGCGAAGCCTTCTACAGCGCCGCCCTCGAAGCCGATCCGGAGCTCCTCGACAGCGCGTTCGGCCAGAACGTGATCATCGCCTCGCCGGCGTCGCTGATGGCGTTGTTGAAGGCGGCCGCCTACGGCTGGCGCCAGGAAAGCATCGCCGACAATGCGCGCGAGATCAGCCAGCTCGGCCAGGAGCTGCACCAGCGTCTCGGAGTCATGGCCGAGCACCTCGGCCGCCTTGGCAAGGGGCTCGGAACGGCCCTGGAAAGCTACAACTCCGCGGTCGCCTCGTTCGAGAGTCGTGTCTTCGTCTCGGCTCGCAAGTTCAAGGAACTGGGCGCCACGTCGCAGGAAGCCGAGATCATCGAGTTGCGCGCGGTGGAAGGCGGGGCGCGGCGCATCCAGTCGCACGACAAGCCCGGCGAAGAGTAGCTTCGGCTCCTTTCCTCCATGCGGAAAAATCGCGCTTCCGGTTGCGTGGGAATAGCGCTGCGCGCACGATGTTCGCAGCCGTCATCCCAACAACACTTGAGGAGAAAGCGCGATGAAGTTCGCATCGTGGCTCGCGCCATTCGTGCTCGCATCGGTCGGAGCAGCAAACGCCGACAATCATTCCGTCACTTCGTCGATGAGCACGCTCATCACGACGCCGCTCGTGATCGAAGGGCTCGCCAACGACGACCAGGGAAACCTCTACGCGCCAGGGCGCGCGCTGAATCCTGGCGATCCGTGCCCGGTCTGGCGCATCCCGCTCGACAATCCGGCGCTCACCGTCGTCGGGCTCGTGCCCGCGCCCAGCACCACCGGAAGCTGCTCGCCCAGCGGCCTCACGTTCGGTCCCGACGGCCAGGTCTACGTGACGCAGACCGACCGGATCTACCGCTTCAAGCCGAGCGCATCGTCCCCGCCGACGGCTACCTTGTTCGCCTCGAACGTGCCCGGCACCAACGGGCTCGCGTTCGACTGGAACGGCAACCTGTGGACCGGCGACGGCACGACGGGGCAGGGGCGCGTCTGGAGGATATCGCCCGATGGGGCCACGGTGACGGAAGTGTTCCGCATCCAGCCCATGGCGAACGAGGTCACGACGCCCAGCGGGGTGACCAACGTGGGCCGCGACGTGCGCTCGCTCCCACCGGGCACGATCACCGTGACGCCGACCTCGCGCAATGCGTCCAACACAGCCGGAAGCCAACCCCTCGTGGCCAATGGGGTCGCCTTCGACCAGGCGCACAACCTCTACATCGCGGATACGGCACGGGGAGCGCTCTGGCGCGTGCACGTCGAGCATGACGGCACGCCCGACATCAGCACGGGCTGCGACGATACCTTTCCTGCCGATACCCTCTGCCTCTCCCACGTCTGGTTCGCCAATCCGATGCTGGAAGGCGTGGACGGCATCTTCCTCGACGAGGCCGGCAATGTCTGGGCCGATGCGAACGAGCGAAACGCGGTCGTCTATGTCTTCCAGACCCGCCAGGCGATCGACGTCTTCCGCAACCCGGTGGACGCCGTGACGTTGCTGCGCAACGCCGGTCCGCTGGAGACCCCCACCAGCCCCGTCGTGGTCGGCCACCGGATGTGCACCGCCAATTCCGACAGCAACCGGCGCGACAACTCGCCCTCGACGGCGGGAGAGATCGGGGGGCCGGGCGAGCCGAAGGGCAAGATCTCGTGCCTCGACCAGCGGGTCACGATCCCCGGGATGCGCCTGCCGGTGCGCTAGGGCGAGGTATGCCAAGTCCTTGTCGGGAAAGGCCTTTTGCTGCACCGCGGCAATTTGATGCCGCGGTGCAGCAAATAATAGCCCCATTCCTATTGACTTCGCTGCAGGGCGGCGTAAGATTGAATTTGTGCAGCGCAGCAATTCAGCCGCCAAAGCCAATCCTAAAAGGACACGACCCATGTTCAAGATCGACCAGTTCACCGCGGCCAACGAGGCTGCGATCGAGCAGTTCGCGTTCCTCGCGAAGCTCTCCCTCGGCAACATCGAGAAGTTCACCGAAATCGGCCTCGGCGTCGCCCGCGAGTCCGTGGCCCAGGCCACGCGCCACGCGCAGACGCTCGCCAACGCGCGCGACATCAACGAGGCGATCGCGATCAACGCGGCCGCCGTCGAGCCCGCCATCAAGCGCGCCTACTCGTACTCGCGCACCGCGTACGAAACCGCCGCCAACTCCGGCGAAGAAGTGAAGCGCATCCTCGAAGCCAACGCCGCCCAGTTCAACAAGGCCGCGGTGACCGCCCTCGAAGAAGCCCTCAAGTACGCGCCGGCCGGCAGCGAAGGCGTCGTCGGCAACATGAAGACCGCGATGGCCGCGGCCCAGAGCGCCTACGACAACTTCACGGCGATCAACAAGCAGCTCTACGACACCGTCGAGCAGAACGTCGCGACCGTCCAGGCCGCCGCCACCAAGACCGCCAAGCGCTCCGCCAGGAAGTAATCGAAAGCGGTAAAGCAACTGCCTCGAGCCCCCGGCGACCCCGGGGGCTTTTTCCTTGGTGGATGCCGTATCATTTTCCCCATGAAAGTGATCGGGATCGCGGGCTACAGCGGCAGCGGCAAGACGACGCTCATCGAGAAGGTGGTTCCGCTGCTCGTGGGCGAGGGGTTGCGCGTCTCGCTCGTGAAGCATGCCCATCACGAATTCGACGTCGACCAGCCCGGCAAGGACTCATACCGCCATCGCCATGCCGGCTGCACCGAGGTGCTGGTGAGCTCGTCGCGCCGCTGGGCGCTCGTGCACGAGCTTCGCGAGGCGCCCGAGGCGACGCTGGAGGACCATCTGAAACGCCTCTCGCCCTGCGACGTGGTCATCGTGGAGGGCTACAAGGCGGCACCCATCGCCAAGCTCGAGGTCCACCGCCGCGATTCGGGCGTGCCGCTGCTCTTCCCCGACGACCCCCACGTGGTTGCCGTGGCCACCGACGAGCCCCTCGACACGACGCTTCCGCAGCTCGACCTCGATTCGCCGCAGGACGTGGCGCGCTTCATCGTGAAGCACCTCGCGCTCGACCGCGCGCGGCTGGTGCGCTAGCCCGTGGCGGTCACGCTCCTCTACTTCGCCAGCCTGCGCGAGGCCGTGGGCCTCTCGCGCGAGGAGCTTGCGTTCGAGGCGGGGGCGACGATCGGCACCGTAGTGGACTTTCTTCGGGCGCGAAGCGTGCGCTGGGCCGACGCGCTGGCGCCCGGCAAGACATGGCGGGTCGCCGTGAACCAGCAGATGGCGAGCCTCGCCACGCCGGTGAACCCGGGCGACGAAGTCGCGTTCTTCCCGCCGGTCACGGGAGGCTAGGGTGGCGGCGATCGTGCGCGTGCAGGAGGACGACTTCGACACCGGGCGCGAGCTGGATGCGATGACCCGCGGCCACGACGACGTGGGCGCCGTGGCGAGCTTCGTGGGGCTGGTACGTGCGTCCAACGAGGGCGATGCGGTGAGCGCGATGACCCTCGAACATTATCCCGCCATGACGCAGAAGGCCCTCGAGGAAATCTGCGCGGAGGCCGCGGCGCGCTGGAAGGTGATCGACACGCTGGTGGTCCACCGCGTGGGCCGCCTCATCCCGGGCGATCGCATCGTGCTCGTGGGGGTGACGAGCGCCCATCGCGGCGACGCCTTCGCGGCGTGCGAGTTCATGATGGATTTCCTCAAGACCCGTGCCCCCTTCTGGAAGCGGGAAGAGACTCCCGCCGGAGCCCGTTGGGTCGAGGCGCGCGCGCGAGACGACGAGGCCGCGGCGCGCTGGAAGGGCTAGAAGCTGCAGAAGATCCGGCGCGTGAGAGAGATCATCTCGAGCACGCGCGGATCGTTGATGCGGTAGAAGACCTTGTTGGATTCCTTGCGTGCCTTGAGCACCCCCGTGTCGCGCAGCACCGCCAGGTGCTGGGAGACGTTGCTCTGCGAGGTGCCCACCGCGTCGACGATCTCGAGGACCGAGAGCTCCTGGTTGCCCACGAGGCAGAGGATCTTCAGCCGCAGCGGATGCGCCATGGCCTGCATCGCGGCGCTCGCCTCCTTGATGTACTCACCCTTGCCGATGAGCTCGAAGATGTCGTTGGAGACCTTGCGGTTCGTCCGGGGCCGCGCGCGCGTCGTGGTGGGCATGGCGCGAATGTAAGCGGCTGGATCAGCCGGCGTCAATATTAGTATTGACTAATATAGTTGGCATTCGCAGAATGTGGCGGAAATACTGCCATGACGATCGCGAACCCGCCCCGGCGCTTGCGGCCCGCACCGGAAAATTTCCTCGACTCATCCCAGGTCGCCTCCGTGCAGGC